>JBFOMG010000005.1:0-124803 GCA_040830725.1 Rhizobiaceae bacterium | reverse complement strand
GGATCTGGTCGAGATTGTCGGACTATCGCTTTATGTCAGTTTGGCGGCGGTGACGGTGGCGGCGTTGGTGGGTTTGCCGCTGGGCGCTCTGATCGCGGTGCTGCGTTTCCCGGGCCGGGGCGTGTTGGTCGTGCTGATTTCGGCGCTGATGGGATTGCCGCCTGTCGTCGTTGGTCTGGTGGTTTATCTGTTGCTGTCCGGTGCCGGTGCGCTTGGTCCCCTGCAATTGCTCTACACGCCAACGGCAATGATCATCGCCCAGGCGCTGCTGGTTCTGCCAATCATTGCTGCGTTGACGCGGCAAACCATTGAGGACCTGTACGGCGAATATGCCGAGCAGTTCACCCTGTTTGGCTTGTCGCAAAGGCAAATGATCGCGACATTGCTTTGGGAAGCGCGATTTGGGCTTTTGACCGCGCTGCTGGCCGGTTTTGGCCGGGCAATTGCGGAGGTTGGCGCGGTTATCATCGTTGGCGGCAATATCAATCATGTGACACGTGTGATGACCACAACCATCGCTCTGGAGACTTCGCGGGGAAATCTTTCTCTCGCCCTGGCTCTTGGAATTGTGCTCGTGCTGCTGGCGGTTACCGTCAATACCCTGGTGCTTTCCGTGAGGAATACAGCCGCCCGGACGGGATTTGGATAGTCCGGTGATGAGGCCATCCGCAGATGCTCGCGAAACAGATCAGCATGTGCTGCCGATTGCGGGCCAAGGCCTGATCATCAGGCGCGCTGGACGCACATTGCTCAGCGTTCCGGATATTTCGCTCGACAATCAAGGGTTGATTGCTGTTGTCGGACCCAATGGTGCCGGCAAATCATTGTTGCTCAAATTGCTGGCCGGCGTCATCTCTGCGGATCGGGGTTCGGTCACCTGGAGCGGGCGCGGACCTTCGCGGTCCGGATACCGGCGTCTGTCTTTGGTCCTGCAGGCGCCGGTGCTGCTTCGCAGATCGGCATTGGCCAACGTTACCTATGCGTTGAAAGCGGCCGGCTTTGACAATGCCACAGCGCGGAAGGCCGCCAGTGATGCACTGGACAATGCCGGATTGTCCGGGATCGCCGAGACCCCCGCCCGGCTGCTGTCCGGCGGCGAGAAACAGCGTCTGGCGCTGGCGCGGGCACTCGCAATAGAGCCCGAGATCGTGCTTCTTGACGAGCCGGTCGCCAACCTCGATCCGGCCTCTACACTGGCCATTGAAAAGATGATCATAGCGGCCCGTGAAAGGCGTGTGGCTGTTGTCCTTGTCACGCATGATCTGGCGCAAGCGCGACGCCTTGCCGATGAAATCATTTTCATGAACAGGGGCCAGATCGTCGAACGCGGCAATGCAGCCGCATTTTTCGAAAAACAGCAAAGCGAAGCCGCTGCTGCATTCGTCAGAGGCGAAATAGTGACTTGAACGATCGATTCCGAAGATGCTGGTAAGACCATGAAAATATTGCTTAAAATTACGATTTTTCTAATACTGACGGCGGGTGTTGCAACTTCTGCTGAGAGTGAATTCATCATTGTGCAATCAACCACCTCGACGCAGAATTCGGGTCTTTACGAGTACCTTGCACCCAAGGTGCTTGAGGAGACCGGGGTAGAGATCAGGGTGGTTGCGGTCGGCACGGGTCAGGCAATCAAGAATGCACAGAACTGCGATGGCGATGTTTTGCTGGTGCATGCGAAGGCCGCAGAGGAGAAGTTTGTTGCAGGTGGTTTTGGCGGGCCGCGCCATGACCTCATGTACAATGATTTCGTCATCGTCGGACCGGATGATGACCCCGCAGGGGTCGCCGGTTCTTCAGACATCATCGAGGCGCTTGGCAAATTGTTTGCTGCACGTGGACCTTTTGTGTCGCGTGGTGATGATTCAGGTACGCACAAGAAAGAGATGCAGTTATGGTCATCAGCTGCTCTTGATCCGGAACCTGCGAGCGGTGATTGGTACAGGGAGACAGGTTCCGGGATGGGTGCGACCTTGAATATCGCTGCCGGAATGGGCGCCTACACGATGACCGACCGGGCAACCTGGCTAACCTTCGGGAACAAGAAAAACCTGAAAATTGTGGTCGAAGGCGATGACAGGCTTTTCAACCAATACGGGATTATGCCGGTTTCGAAGCAAAACTGCCCGAATGTCAAAGCCAATTCAGGCCAACGGTTTGTCGACTGGATGCTTTCACCTCAGGGGCAGTCGGCGATTGCCGCATACAAGGTCAATGGCGAGCAGTTGTTTTTTCCCAATGCAAATCCCTGAAAGGGTTGGTTTGCCGGGAAACTGTGCGCCGCTACATTCCGGGATCCAAAGGTTCATCAACCGGTCCACCAGCCTCTGCCCAGTCCTTGAACCCGCCAACGTTATATACCCGCTGATAGCCCATGTCCTTCAGGACCTTGCCGGCCAGCGCTGCACGGCCGCCGGACGCGCAGTAAAGTACGATTGGCCGGTCCTTGCGCAATTGGGGATCGTGAAACGGGGTATTTTCATCAGCGCGGAACTCGATCATGCCGCGCGATACATGGTGGGCACCGGTGGCCTTGCCGGATTTCTCGACCTCCGGTCCGTCGCGGACATCGAGCATCAACGCATTTTCGTTGGTCAGAAGCGCTTGAGCTTCCTCAAGAGAGACTTTCGGCACCGCCGCGTTGGCTTCTTCGAGCATGTCCTTGACGGTTTTTACCATGTTGTCGTCTCCGTGTTTTGTCTGAGCAAACACATTAGCGAGGTGCGATCGGCGTTGGGAAGCGAATTCTTTTCCTGCCGGAAGAGAATCGACGGTGAATTACGTTCATTGGCACTCGCAAGCTTCAGCCCGTTCCTCTAAGAGACAGGCATTCTGACGCCGAAAATCCCGCGATTCGATGCACATTCCCAACGATATTCCGATAACGCCCGAACTGATTGATGCGCATGGGCTGAAGCCCGACGAGTATCAGCGCATTCTTGAACTGATCGAGCGAGAGCCGACATTCACCGAACTGGGAATATTTTCGGCAATGTGGAACGAGCATTGCTCGTACAAATCGTCGAAAAAATGGCTGAAAACACTGCCGACATCCGGCGCCCAGGTAATTCAGGGGCCGGGCGAGAATGCAGGTGTGGTCGATATCGGAGACGGAGATTGTGTGGTCTTCAAGATGGAGAGCCACAACCACCCGTCCTACATCGAACCGTATCAGGGTGCGGCGACCGGAGTTGGCGGTATTCTGCGCGATGTTTTCACCATGGGCGCCCGGCCGGTGGCGGCGATGAATGCGTTGCGGTTCGGCGAACCGGATCATCCCAAGACGCGGCACCTGGTTGGTGGTGTGGTGGCCGGCATCGGCGGCTACGGCAACGCATTCGGCGTGCCAACCGTGGGCGGCGAGGTGGAATTTGACGCCCGCTACAACGGCAATTGCCTGGTCAACGCATTTGCCGCCGGATTGGCCAAGACCGATGCCATCTTCTATTCCAAGGCTGAAGGTGTCGGACTGCCGGTCGTTTATCTTGGAGCAAAAACCGGCCGCGATGGTGTCGGCGGGGCGACCATGGCATCGGCGGAATTCGATGCGGATATCGACGAGAAAAGGCCAACCGTTCAGGTCGGTGATCCGTTTACCGAAAAATGCCTGCTGGAGGCCAGCCTTGAACTCATGGCGTCGGGTGCAGTGATTGCCATTCAGGACATGGGGGCGGCGGGGCTGACTTGCTCGGCTGTCGAGATGGGAGCCAAGGGCGATTTGGGCGTTGAACTCAATCTCGACCTCGTGCCGGTGCGCGAAGAGCGCATGAGCGCGTACGAGATGATGTTGTCGGAAAGCCAGGAGCGCATGTTGATGGTGCTTCGCCCTGAACAGGAGGCAGAGGCCGAAGCAATCTTCATCAAGTGGGGATTGGACTTCGCCATTGTCGGCAAGACAACGGACGATCTGCGTTTCCGTGTGCTGCATCAGGGAGAGGAAGTTGCCAACCTGCCGATCAAGGATCTTGGCGACGAAGCGCCGGAATATGAACGCCCGTGGATCGAACCGGAGCCGCAGGCGAAGATCGATGAGGCAGTGCTACCCGACATCGATATTGCCGACGCACTTCTAAGATTGCTTGGATCGGCCAACGGTTCGAGCCGCCGCTGGGTCTGGGAACAATATGACACGCTGATCCAGGGCAATTCACTGCAAATTCCCGGCGGCGATGCCGGTGTGATCCGGGTTGACGGGCACGCGACCAAGGCGCTTGCGTTCTCATCGGACGTGACACCCAGATACGTTGAAGCGGATCCGTTTGAGGGGGGCAAGCAGGCCGTGGCGGAATGTTGGCGCAACATCACGGCATCTGGCGCCAAGCCATTGGCGGCAACGGATAATCTCAACTTCGGTAATCCGGAGAGACCGGAAATCATGGGCCAGTTTGTCCGGGCCATTCAGGGAATTGGCGAGGCCTGCAGTGTTCTCGATTTTCCGATCGTTTCCGGCAATGTCTCGCTCTATAACGAGACCAATGGCGAGGCGATTTTGCCGACGCCGACGATCGCCGGTGTTGGCCTCATCGACGACTGGAAGGCGATGGCCAGGACCGGGTTTGCCGGCGATGGTGAGCATGTCTTTCTCATCGGAGCGCCGGAAGCATGGGGAACCGAGGTCGGCGCGTCGGCGCTGCTTCGCGAAATTCACGGGCGCCACGATGGCGCGCCACCGCCTGTCGATCTGGCCCACGAGCGCCGGACAGGGGATTTTGTGCGGGGTCTGATCAGTGATGATCTCGTCACCGCCGTGCATGATTGTTCCACCGGCGGGTTGGCTGTGGCTCTGGCCGAGATGGCGATTGCCGGAGGGCGGGGTGCGGTTATCAATGAAGCTGAAGGTGAATATTCGCAGGCATCATTCTTCGGTGAGGATCAGGGACGCTATTGCGTGACCGCGGACGGGCAAAACCTGGAAACCATTCGAAGCCGCGCTGCGTCATCAGGTGTTTCCGTCGTCGAGATTGGATCAACGGGCGGCGATCAATTGAAACTCGGTAACGCCCGTGCCATATCAGTCAAAGATCTGAAGGCGGCGCACGAATCGTGGTTCCCGCGCTTCATGGGCGAACAATAGACGCCCAATTGGGAGGATTGAACCATGCCGATGAACGCCCACGATATCGAAAAGATGATCAAGGATGCGATACCCGACGCAACGGTGACGATCCGTGATCTTGCCGGCGATGGCGATCACTATGCGGCCGAAGTGGTAGCGGAAAGCTTCCGCGGCAAGAGCCGGGTCCAGCAACATCAGATGGTCTATGACGCACTGAAGGGCAATATGGGTGGTGCGCTGCATGCGCTGGCGTTGCAGACCAGCGTGCCCGAGTAGTCTTCTGAATTTCCGCTGAATACGAGGCGCGGTGAATTGTCGGTTTTTTCGAGGATTGTGAAGGCGGCAAAACAAGGCCCGAAGGTCTGGGAAAATTCCCAGATCTATGAGTTCAAGCATTCGCGGCTGTTCATGGAAAGCGCTCACTTTGCCGCGTATCTCGAATCCTACAAATCAGGCGAACCAATATTCGAGCAGGCGCTGAGAGTTCATTTTTTCCCGGAGGGGAGTGATGAAGAAATAGCAGCGTTGGTTGACCATGCAAGAGCGCGAAACAATCTCGAAATCGGCCCCAGTTGCGGGCCGGTAATTTTCGGCTTCGATGCGGCCAAACCACCAACAATCATCGAGCCCGTGGGCGAGAAGATTGTCGAGTATCAGCAAGAGAAATTCGGCTTCAACGTATTCGAGAATGCTCGATTGCTGTCAATTGACGCTGCAAAACCGGTTGCGGAACTGGAGGGTGCGGTTGATGGCGCAATCTATGTGCGCAATTGCATCGACCATTCGCCCAAATGGCCATTCATCATGTCCAATATTGCCCGCTACGCGGCGCCCGGTTGCCGCCTGATCTTCTGGTCGGAAATGAACCACGGTCCCGAGCCGGATATGGGCCATTACAACATGACCGATGACGTCAATGATTTTCTGAGATTTACCGAAGCGCTCGGTTTTCGCATTGATCGCCATTTCTCAGATGATCCGGCGCTTCCGGATCTGGGTATTATCGCGACGAAGATCTGACTTTGCCAAGCCGGTTTAGCGCCTTGACTGTATGAAGTGGGTTTGTAGCGACCGAAGATCGATCGGTGCAGAATTGATGTGCACAAACCGGATGCCGGCATCACAGGGAACACTGGTGTATTGCGAGGTGATCAGTTTCATGATGCGCCCGAGAGTCGAAAGGGTATGGCAATGAAGATCGCGATTATCGGGCAGGGTGCGATCGCAGCCTATGTGGTCGAGGCCATCGCGAAAGATCCGGCCATTGAATTTGCCGCATTGATCTGCCGGACCGAAAGTCTCGAACGTGCCCGTAAATTTGCCGGTAAAGGCGTGGCGGTTGTCACCGAAATCGATCAGATTTCGCCCAAGCCTGATGTGGCCGTTGATTGCGCGGGCCATGGCGGCCTCGCCCAACACGGCGCGGCGGCGCTTTCTGCCGGTATTGATGTCGTGACGATTTCTACCGGGGCGTTGGCGGATGCAGATCTCGCTTTGCGGCTCGAAGATGCGGCGCGCAGCGGTGGCGCCAGACTGAAATTGCTGTCAGGTGCGATCGGCGGTGTCGATGTTCTCAGAGCGGCCAATGCAGGCAAGTTGGACAGCGTGACTTATGTCGGCCGCAAACCGCCAACGGGGTGGAAGGGATCGGCGGCCGAGGAAATGTGCAATCTCGATGGATTGTCCGAACCGTTTACGCATTTTTCGGGAACGGCGCGTGAAGCGGCATTGAAGTATCCGAAGAACGCCAATGTTGCGGCGACGGTTGCCCTGGCGGGGCCCGGTCTCGACCAAACCGGCGTCGAGCTGATTGCGGATCCGGGTGCTGCAGGCAACATCCACGAGGTGCGCGCCAGCGGTGAATTCGGTGAAATGCAAATCCGCATTTCCGGAAAGGCTCTGGCTACAAATCCAAGATCTTCGGCACTGGCGGCAATGAGCGTGGTCGCCGAATTGCGGGAGCGCGTTAAAGCCGTTTCGATATAGGAGTTGGCTCCTGCTGGTCAGTCTTCCATGTGCGCGGATACGTGCCGGAGTTCTGACAGGAACTCGCGTGCTGCTGGCGAAAGCGCCTCATCACTGCGATAGGACACGCCGACCGGACCACTTGAAATATTCAGGTCGCACACCACAACAGCCAGCGCACCCCGATCGATCTCCGGCTCGATGACATGAACAGGCAGAATTGCCAGCATGTCGGTTTCGGTCAACAGATTGCGGATCGCCAGATAGGACACGCACTCGACGGCGTTTGACGGTGGCTGAAATCCCCTGTCGACAAACTCCTTCTCCACCTGCCGGCGCAATGTGGTCGGTGTTGGCGGCAGGATCCAGTCCTGCTCGGCAAGGATCTGAAAATCAACCGCCCCGGCTTGCGCCAGCGGATGACCGTGCCGGCAGACGATCGCGACCTGCTCGCGGTACAATTCTTCCTGAACAAACAATTCGCGGTGCCTGTATTCCGGCAACCGGCCGACAACCATGTCGAGATCGCCTGTCTGAAGCAGCGGCATCAAAAAGTCATTGGTGCCGTCGCGCACGACGATTGACACATTTGGCCGGGAGGCGTGGATGCGGGCGATGGTCATCGGCAACAGTTTTGCAGATGCGGTCAGCAGGGTCCCAACGGTGACGCGGCCGCCAAGTCCCTCGTTGAGGTCGTCAAGCTCCTGAGCCGCCTGGGAAATCTGCGCCAGTATCAATTTGCCGTGGTGAACCAGTGCCGAACCGGCTTCGGTGGGGATGACACCGCGATTGGTGCGCTCAAACAGTTGGACGCCAAAATCAAGTTCGAGGTCCTTGAGGAGTTTTGTCGCCGCCGGCTGCGACAGGTTCAACTGTTCTGCGGCACGCAGGATGCTGCTTCGCTCACCGATGGCGACCAGCAAGCGCAACTGCTTCAGTTTCAATCGGGTCGAAACCCGTTCGGCAATCTTGATGTGGCGATTTCTTGGTTTCATTTTCGTGCTATTGGTATCCGGAATACCAACTGCATCGAATTGGATGATTTGTAAATATCAGCGCATCGTCTGAACTGGCTCCGGGCTCAAATCAGCCGATTTTCGGACCGACGTTCAGGTGCTTCAGCATGGAGACGAATTGTTCGAGGCGTTCGCGTCGATACGCATCGACATCCATCGAGCCGTAGTCCAGAAACCCTTTGCCTGCCGAAAGCCCGATCCTGCCCTCGGCCATATTCTTTCCTACAATCTCAGGCGACTTGAACCGGTCGGAACCGGTTGCCCGGTGCATGTAATTGCTCGCGTGGTAGAGAATGTCTCCACCACCCCAGTCAATGAATTCGAGCATGCCGAGGATCGCAAAACGGAAACCGAATCCGTATTTTGTCGCCTTGTCGATATCGTCGACTGAAGCCACGCCTTCTTCGACCATGCGGGCTGCTTCGTTCATGGCCAGCGCCTGAATGCGGGGGACGATGAAACCCGGACTGGCCGCGCAGACCACCGGGATTTTACCGATCGATTCCAGCAGCGCTTTCAATTTGCCGGTCGTATCAGATGATGTCTCGTCAGCGGGGGACAGTTCCACCAACGGGACAAGGAAAGCCGGATTAAGCCAGTGTGCGTTCAGAAACCGCTCCGGGTTCGACACCATTGGCGCAAGATCGTTGGACAGGATGGTTGATGTGGTTGAAGCGACTATCGCCTCCGGATCGGCGTACCGTCCTATGTCAGCGAATGCCTCGCGCTTGGCCTCCAGCGTTTCCGGCACGCCCTCGAAAATTACATCCGACGAGCCGATCGCGGATTCCGCGGTTGAGACTCCGTGGATTTCGATGCGATCCATGATGCGCGGAACCTGGTCGTCTTCAAACAGGCCAATCCCGGATAGCATGGTCAGGGTTGAGCGGATTTCGGTTTGTGCACCGGCTTGCAAGTCCTCGAACCCGGCCTCGGGGCGGTTTTTCAGATCGACCAAAAGAACCTTGTGACCGGCGATTGCGAATGTGATGGCAATGCCGCGTCCCATCCTGCCGGCGCCTGCCGCCGCAATTACCTCGCCAGCCATCAGTTCAGACCGTTGGCGAGCAAGGTTGTCATCTGTTCTTTGGTCAGGTCCGCCAGGCCAAGGTTTTCGAGTGTGCGGCCGCTGGCGCGAAAATCATCGCTGCAGATCGCTGATCCAATCGCCAACAGTCCGGTAGCAGTGGGCGCCGGGACGCCTGCCCAGTCAGCGACCGAGACAAGGAAGGCCAGGCCTGTCGCCACGTCTTCACGCATATACCGGTGCTCGGTCAGGACCAGATGTTCGCGCCAGTCGCCGGAATCGGTAAGTTTTTCGTGGCTCGAATTTCCGTACATCCATTCTTCACGCTGATCGTCGTAGTGGTCGGCCAGTGGAAAATGCGGCGCGCCATAGCCGAGCGTTTCGCGCACCGCGATGCGCTCGTCATCCAGGCGGTCGGTTACCCGGCGTATTGATGGCTGCGTGCCTTCATTGTGAATGTCCCAGTGTTCGAAGTGCTCGATCGGGCCGGCATTCATGGTGATCAATGGCGGGTGGATGATCGGACCTGCATTCATCAACGCACCTGACAGTCCATCGCCCGTATCTTCGACTGCCGGATAGGCTTTTCCGATAACGGCGAGTGCGTGTTCCTTAGCTCGCAGCGGAAACACGCCGGTGGGCAATCGGGTGGCCCGGATGGTGATTGCTATTTCTCTTGGACCGTGCTTGCGCGCAAGATAGGGCAGGGTGCCGGTTTCCGCCCATGCGACATCCGCCGTGTTTCCTGCGTCATTCACAACCTTGGCCATGATGTAGGAGCCAAATGTGCCGGGCGGCAGAAAGACAACCTGGCCATCTGCCAGATGGGGTGCAAGCGCTTGTGCGATGCTTTCCTGAGCCGTAGCCGGCGTTGGACAGACGATCAGTTCCGCGCCGGAAATCGCTTCTGAAATATCATCCGTGACAACGTCGATATCAACCTCACGCAGACCGGAGAAATCCTTCATCACCAAACGGTTGCCGTCCTGACGCAAGTCAGCGATCGCACCGGTGTCCCGGCGCCAGAACCGAACCCTGTGACCAAGCGAACTGAGATCCACCGCTGCCGCGTGCGATCCGTTTCCCCCTCCAAGAACAGCTATTTCCATTTGGCTTTCACTCCTGTTCGCAATCGGCCTCGTCACAGCCGGCATACGAATGTGCTCCCCTCCCAGCCAGAATATGCTTTAAACTTCAAAATATGCATTTGCAAATTAATGATGACAGCTTTGTATAGTGCTGCTAACTTCAAACCGGCCCCCGGCCTTTGGAAACAAAGGGCACGAAAACATGATACGGTCAGGCATTCCGCTTGACTTGAAAACAAAAACCAGACTGAGCTCACACGTGGGAGGAATCGTAGTGAAAAAAACAATCGGAATTGTTTCGAAATCCATTGGTCTTGGCGCATTCGCAGCAGCGCTGATGTCGACATCCGCCGCCTATGCCGTCGACAAGATCACCGCGGTGCACGCATTTCCGCCATTTCTGGTCTACACCAAGACCTTTCTGGCGATGGTTGACGATATCAACAAGCGTGGCGAAGGCGTCATCGAGATAACGGTTCGCGGCGGACCGGAAGCGATCGGCATGTTCCAGCAGCCGCAAGCTGTACGCGATGGCGTTGTCGACATGGTGCATACCCCGGGGTCGTTTTACGGCAAGTCGGTTCCTGAAATCGACGCCATGGTCGCGGCGCGCGTTACGCCGATGGAAGCAAGGGCAAATGGTGGCGCGGCCTTCATGGACCAGGCGCACCAAAAGCGGATGAATGTCAAACATCTCGGCTGGATCGACGGTGGCGTGAAATTCCACATCTACAATGTCAAGCCGTTCAAGATGGGTGAAGACGGCGTGATTGACCTGACGGGCGTCAAACTGCGCGATAATCCGATTTATCACGCGTTTTTCGAGGCATTGAACGCAACGACTTCATCAATGCCCGCGACTGAAGTCTATGCGGCTCTTGAAAAAGGTGTTGTCGACTCGGCTGCATGGACATCAATCGGCATCATGGATCTGAAATGGGACAAGTTCCTGAAATATCGCGTTGACCCGGCCTTTTATAACACCGATCTCGGCATCATCATGAATCTGGATTCCTGGAACGGCCTGTCGGCTGAATCGCAGAAACTCATCCAGGACGTGGTTATCGAATGGGAGCAGAAATCCTACGATGCACGTCAGGTAGATCGCGAAGCCGATGCTGCGGAGCTTCAAAAACGCGGCATGGAGTTTGTGCAGATGTCGGATGCCGGCGCGGAGAAGTATCTTTCTCTCGCCGATGATGCTGCCTGGGCTCGTATGAAGGGCCGCCTCGACGAGGCTGGCGATACCGAGAGCTACGGCATGCTGCGCAAGCTCTATTACAACGAGTAGGTTTGACAGCAATCGATTGAAAATTCGGACGGGCCGGGCAACCGGCCCGTTAGATTGATGGGGGAAGAGACTATGCGGTGGGTTGACCGGCTGTGTGATGGATTGGCGATATTCGCCGGTGTCTATCTCGTGGTGATCATGCTCGCCATCGTGTTTCAGGCGACAGCCCGTTCGTTCGGATTCTCTGGCTCGTCGCACATTTTCACGTTCACGGAATATGGCCTGCTTTATATCGTCATGGCTGGATCGCCATGGCTGGTGCGGCTGAAAGGCCATGTCTTCATCGAGATGTTCACTGCGGCGCTGCCGCGCCGACTGGCTCCGAAGTTTTCGCGCCTGGTCTCGCTGCTCTGCGTGATCATCTGTGCCGTGCTGGTCTGGTACACGCTGCAGGCGACACTCAAATCCTACCGGTTCGGTGATGCCGACATGCGCTCCATCGACATGCCGAAATGGCTGTTACTCGGGTCGATGCCGATCTGCTTCCTGTTGATGGGTATTCAGTTCATGCGCTTCGTGTTTGGCCGCGATACGCTACACACGGGCGAGGCCGGCGTACATGAAGGCTGACCTGAAAATGGTCCTGCAGGAGCGCGGCTGATGGACTGGTATATCGCGCTCCTTTTCCTTTTGAGCATGGTGTTGTTCTTCATGTTCATCGGCGTGCCGGTGGCGCTGGCATTTCTCGCCGCGAACATGATTGGCGCGACCTACTTCATGGGAGGCAGCGGCGACATATTCATGCGCATGACCCGCGGGATCGGCCAATTGTCGGCCAATGCGCTGCCTACCGTCACCACATTCAATCTCATGCCGGTGCCGATGTTCCTTCTGATGGGAGAGATCTTCTTCTTTACCGGACTGGCAACCCGAATGTTCACCGCGGTGGACAAGTTGATGGGCCGCATCCCGGCGCGCCTGTCATTTGTGACGGTCGCAGGCGGTACCGCTTTTGCGACGCTGTCCGGTTCGTCGATGGGATCAACGGCGCTGCTTGGGTCGCTGATGGTGCCGGAGATGCAGAAGCGCGGCTACAAGAAACACATGGCGATCGGGCCGATCCTCGGCACAGGCGGCCTTGCAATGCTGGTGCCGCCATCGGCCCTTGCCGTGCTGCTGGCGACGCTGGCCAATCTCGACGTTGGCAAATTGTTGATCGCCGGCGTGGTGCCGGGGCTGATGCTGGCATGTTTCTACGCCATCCTGATCCTGATCATGGCCCTGATCGATCCGGAGGCCGCACCCGGCTACGAGGTTGATTCAATCAGCTGGCTGGAGCGTGGCAAGCTTCTTCTCTTCGATATCCTTCCAATGGTATCCATCGTCATCGGCGTCATCTTGTTGATCCTCAACGGCTGGTCGACACCTTCTGAATCGGCGGCGTTCGGCTGTGTTGGCGTGCTGTTGCTGGCTGCGATCTACGGCAAACTGACCTGGGAAAGCTTCGTCAAGTCCGTCACCGGCGCACTCAAAGTCACCGTCATGGCGCTGCTGATCATTTTCGGTTCGGCCACTTTTTCGGCATTACTGGCGTTCTCGGGCGCAAGCGCCGGGCTGATCGGCTGGGCCACAAGCTTCGAACTGGCGCCGATCGTCATGCTGCTGGTCATGTTCGGCATCCTGCTCATCCTGGGAATGTTCATGGACCAGTTGTCGATGATGCTGTTGACCGTGCCGATCTTTTTCCCGCTGGCGCAAACGCTTGGCTTCGACCTGATCTGGTTCGGCGTCATTGTGCTGCTGGCGCTGGAGATCAGTTTCACGACACCGCCATTCGGGTTGCTATTGTTTGTGATGAAGGGAGTGTCGGCGCCCGATACGTCGATGCGCGACATCTACGTATCCGCCATTCCTTTCATGGGCTGCGCGATCCTTCTGGTCGGACTGCTGATCATCTGGCCGGAAATAGCCACGTGGCTTCCGAGCCTTGCAAGATAGACGGATGATGGCGCAAACCCTGGCACAGAAGATCATCGCCAAGGCCAGTGGCCGCGACGCTGTAGACGCAGGCGAAATCGTCGTTGCGAAGGTTGATCTGGCAATGATTCACGATTCCGGCGGGCCGCGCCGGGTCAAGCCAATTCTCGAGCGGCTCGGGCGCAATGTCTGGGACAAGGACAAGGTCGCCGTTATCACCGATCACTTCTTGCCGGCAGATACCGACGACACGCGCGCCATTCAGCGCCTCACCCGCGAATGGGTCGCCGCGCAAAACATCTCGGCATTCCACGACGAGATGGGCATTTGCCATGTGGTGCTTCCCGAGCAGGGGCATCTCCAGCCGGGCATGTTTGTCGTCGGCGGAGACAGCCACTCGCCGACGGGCGGCGCATTTGGAGCCTACATGTTCGGCATCGGCGCAACCGAGATGGCAGGCGTCCTGGCGACCGGCGAAATTTGGATCAAAGTGCCTGAAACAATCCTTATTGAATGGACCGGCTGGCTGGGTCCGCAGCTTTCCGCCAAAGACATGATGCTGCGTGCAATCGGTGAACTCGGCATGGATGGCGGCGGATATCAGGCTGTCGAGTACACGGGATCGGCTGTTTCTGCACTATCCATGCAGGAACGAATGACGATGGCCAACATGACGGCCGAGTTGGGCGGACAGACCGGGCTGATCGCACCCGATGAGGTTACCGCAAGCTGGCTCAGTGCACGTGGGGTACAGCCGGCCGATTTTTCGAACTGGCGAAGTGACGATGATGCGCCGGTCATTGCACATCACCATTTTAACGCATCAGAGTTGGCCCCTCAGGTTGCTGCACCGCATTCTCCCGCCAATGCCTCGCCCGTCGGCGAGCAAACGGGCGAGAAAATCGACGTGGCCTATATCGGCGCCTGCACCGGCGCAAAACTTGATGACCTGCGCATGGCCGCTTCCATGCTGCGCGGCCAGCAAACGGCATCCTCCGTATCGCTGATGGTTGCCCCGGCATCAAAACGGGATCAGCAAATCGCCGCGGAAGAGGGTACAATGGCGGTTTTTGAGGAAGCCGGCGCAATCATATTGCCCAATGCGTGCGGTATCTGCGCCGGTTACGGAAACAACCGGCTGGGCGAAAACATCCGCTGCATCTCGACAACGGCCCGCAACTTCCGCGGCCGGATGGGTGCAGCCTCCTCAGAGGTGTTTCTTGCTTCTCCCTATACCGTCGCGGCATCCGCAATTGCCGGTCACATTTGTGATCCGCGCGAAGTGGCTGGAGGAGCGTGATGGGCGATCCGGCTCGCGTCTGGAAGTTTGGCGACAACATCGACACCGACGCACTGGCGCCCGGCCGCTACATGAGCGCGCCGATTGACGTTCTGGCCTCTCACTGCCTGGAAACGGTCAGGCCCGAGTTTGCCGCGCAAGTCAGCCGGGGCGACATCATCGTGGCCGGAGCAAATTTCGGCATGGGCTCGTCGCGCGAACAGGCGGTTGAGGCTTTGCGTCATTTGGGAATTGCCGCGGTGATCGCGCAATCATTTGCGGGCATTTTCTACCGCAACGCGGTCAATCTCGGATTGCCGGTCCTCGAATGCGCCGAAACTACTTCGGCAAAGGACGGAAGCGCCGCCACAATGGATGCCGTTTCCGGCAAGCTCGAACTGGACGACGGAGTGGTTCTGAATTGCGAACCTTTTCCGGATTTCCTGATGCAGATCGTCAATGACGGCGGGCTGGTGCCCCACCTTGAAAAACGTTTTTCTGGAGGGGCGAGCCGATGACAAACGGCTTACGGAAAAGATTGGCTGAGGACGGGATCCTCCTCGCTCCGGGGGTCTATGACGGGCTGTCGGCATTGCTTGCAGACCAGGCCGGGGCGGAGGCGGTCTACCTGTCAGGCGCCAGCATCGCCTACACCAGGTTTGGCCGGCCGGATCTAGGTCTGGTTGCCATGACCGAAGTAGCCGACACGCTGGCGCAGATTACCGACCGGGTTGGTCTGCCGGTCATCGTCGATGCGGACAACGGCTATGGCAATGCGTTGAACGTTCAGCGTTGTGTCCGCATATTCGAGCGGGCGGGTGCAGGGGCGATCCAACTCGAAGACCAGGCGCTGCCAAAGCGATGCGGTCATCTCGACGGCAAGCAACTGATTTCGACCGGGGAGATGACCGGCAAGGTCAATGCCGCAATAGACGCACGAGACAGCACCGATACGCTGATCATCGCCAGAACCGATGCCATTGCAGTCGAGGGCCTTGAAGCGGCGCTTGAGCGTGCAGACGCCTATCTGGAGGCCGGCGCCGATGTTCTGTTCATTGAGGCGCCGAAAGATCGTGCGGCGATGGCAACAATCAATGAACGCTTTGCCGGTCGCGCGCCGCTGCTGGCCAATATGGTCGAGGGCGGAAAAACAGAGCTGCTTTCCGCGGCCGAACTGGAAAAGCTAGGCTACTCCATTGTCATCTTTCCCGGTGGATTGGTGCGGGCGTTGTCCAAAACCGCGCAGGCCTATTTCGAAAGCCTGATCGAGAATGGCACAACCGAGCCGTTCCTCGACCGGATGTCAGATTTTGCCGAGTTGAACCAAATAATCGGAACGCCAGAGATGATGAAGACCGCCGCCAAATATGATTCCGGAGAGAATAGCTGATGCTCGATCCGGTCACGCTTGCCATTTTGAAAGGACGCCTCGAGCAGATCGTCGACGAGATGGACGCGACGCTGTTTCGCTCGGCGTTCAATCCCATCATCGCCGAGGCGCATGACGCTTCGCACGGTCTTTATGACGCCGCCAACGGCGATACCCTGGTGCAGGGAAAATCCGGCCTGCCGATCTTCGTCGGTATCATGGCCTTTGCAGTCAAGGCGGTGATCGACAAGGCTGCCAAGGATGGCGATCTGACGGACGGCGACGTCTACATATTCAACGATCCCTATGATGGCGGCAGTCATCTTTCAGACTTCCGGCTGGTCAAGCCGCTTTACCGGAACGGTGAGGTTTTCTGTTACCTGGCCTCGGTCGGCCATTGGCACGATGTAGGCGGCAATGTTCCCGGCAATTATAATCCGGTTGCCACCGAGAGCTTTCAGGAAGGGATGCTGATCCCGCCGGTGAAACTGTTCGAAGCGGGACGCTACAGACAAGACATTGTCGATATCCTGTCCGCCAATTCGCGGTTGCCGGGATCGCTGTATGGCGACCTCAACGGCCAGATCAACGCGCTCGACCTGGGAACGAAGCGGTTGAACGAATTACTGGATGAGTTTGGCGACGGGACCGTTCTTGAAGCGATGGCGCTATTGAAGGAGCGTGCCTCGAAACTGATGCGGGCACATATCAGCAGCCTGCCAGACGGAACCATCTTTGCGGAAGATTTCCTCGACAATGACGGCATTGTCGACGAGCCGCTGAAAATTGCGCTCGATCTGAAAATCGACGGCGAAACCATGGTCATGGATTTCAGCCGCTCAGCACCGGCCTGCCGGGGACCGGTCAATATTTCGCGCTCAACCACCATTGCCGCCTGTTACGTGGCCTTGAAGCATTTGTTTGGCGATGTGCCGGCCAATGCCGGCGTATTGGAGCCGGTCTCATTCGTCATTGACGAGAACTCTCTGCTGTCGGCAACTGCGCCCAAACCTGTCGGCGGTTATACCGAGACGATCCTGCGCCTGATCGATGTCGTGTTTCAAGCAGTGGCGCAAATCGCGCCGGAGCGGTCGAACGGCTGCGCCTACGGGACGATCAACGCGCTTTCCATGGCCGGCCACCGCGCCAACGGTCAGCGCTGGGTGCTGTTTTCATTTTTTGGCGGTGGCCACGGCGGCCACCCGTTGGGGGACGGGTTGAACCACGGAAACGCACCTATTTCGACCGCCACGATCCCGCCGCTGGAAATTCTGGAAGCCGCTTATCCGGTGATGTTCAGGCAGTGGGCGCTCAGGCCCGATTCAGGCGGTGACGGCATGCATCGTGGCGGTCTCGGCGCGATCTACGAGATTGAATTGCTGGAGCAATCAGCCGATGTGTTTCTGTTCGGCGAGCGCGGAAAATTCGCGCCCTCAGGTGTTGTCGAAGGACAGGCCGGCGCGATGACGCGCTTCACCTTTCCCGGTCCGGACGGTCCGGCACATCCGCCAATGGCATCGAAGATGGTCGGCATCAAGCTCGAACGCGGCCAGAGCGTGCGGCTTGAAACGCCGGGAGGTGGAGGCTACGGCGAACCGGAGAAGCGCCCGGATGAAGCACGACAGCGCGACATTGCCCTTGGTTACGTCTCGGAGCGTTCCCAATGAGCCGCAGCAATCTCATCGTCGGTGTCGATGTCGGTGGCACATTCACCGATGTGTTTGTGCTCAACGAAGAGACCGGCGAACTGAATGTCGCCAAAGTGCCTTCCACGCTGGATAACCAGTCGCGCGGTTTTATCGAAGGTATTGCCGAGGGTGCACAGGATTTCAGCGCCGTCAAAACCGTGGTCCACGGAACGACAACGGGCACCAATGCTTTGCTAGAACGCAAGGGAGCCAAAACCGGAATCATCACCACGCGCGGATTTCGCGATGTGCTGGAAATGCGCCGCCGCGACCGGCCGACGACCTGGGGCCTGTGGGGCATGTTTGAGCCGGTTGTGCCGCGCAATCTGCGCCTGGAGGTGGACGAGCGGACACTTGCTGATGGCACAATTCACACACCGGTCGATCTGGCCCAGGTGGAAATTGCAGCGCGGCAGCTCCTGCAGGAGGGTTGCAACGCCGTCTGCATCTTCTTCATCAATGGTTATGCCAATGCGGAAAACGAGACGCTTGCCCTGGATGCCGTCCAATCCATCTGGCCCAACGATCACATAACAGCGGCGACACAAATCCTGCCGGAAATACGAGAGTTCGAGCGCTGCTCAACCGCAACCCTCAACGCCTATCTGCAGCCGGTCCTGGGAAATTATCTGCAGCGGCTGGAAAACGCTTTGGCTGACGAAAACAGTCCGGCCGATGTCATGATCGTCCAGTCCAATGGCGGTCTGATGGGTGTTGAAACGGCCAAGAGCTTTCCGGTGCGAACGGCGCTGTCAGGACCGGCTGCCGGTGTCATCGCTGCTTCGCGCATTGCCGGTGCGGCCGGATTTGATAACATCATAACCTGCGACATGGGCGGCACCTCGTTCGACGTTTCGCTTGTTGCCGATGGCAGCCATTCACTTGCCGCCCAGACCCAAATCGACTTCGGCATGGTGATCCGCACGCCGATGATCGAGATATCGACGATCGGGGCAGGTGGCGGTTCGATTGCCCGGGTTGACGAGGGTGGATTGCTCGAGGTGGGACCGGAAAGTGCCGGCGCCAATCCGGGTCCGGTTGCCTATGGTCTCGGCAACGACCGGCCGACGGTCACCGATGCCAATCTTGTCCTGGGCCGTATCAATCCCGACCGGCCAATTGGCGGCAAGCTGGACCGGCTTGATGTTGAGGCGGCCAAGGCGGCAATCGACAGCGAAGTCGGCGCGCCGCTGGGGCTTGCAACCATGGAGGCTGCAGAAGCGATTATCCGGGTTGCAAACGCCAAGATGGCCGGCGCCATTCGTCTGATCTCGATTGAACGGGGACATGATCCCAAGCGTTTTGCCGCCATGCCTTTCGGCGGCGGCGGTTCGCTTCATACCGGTGCGCTGATGCAGGAGATCGGTCTGGGAGCAGCAATCGTGCCGCGCTTTCCGGGCGTGACGTCTGCCATCGGCTGCGTTGTAGCAGATGTCCGCCTGGACCGGGTGCAGACGGTCAACTCGATGCTTGCGGATCTGGATATCGGTCAATTGCGCGGCCAGATGTCAGCGATTGCGGAAGAACTGGAGACCAGACTGCAGCAGACCAGGACGACGCTAACAGCGGTCGAGCGGCAGTTCGAGTTCGACATGCTCTATCTCGGGCAAACCCACACCATTGTCGCCGATGCTGGCGGCGATGTGGAAGCGCTGACGGAGGTGTTTCTGCAGTCGCGGTTTGAGCAGGCCTACAAGGCAGCTTATGGCCGGTTGCTGGAAGGCCTGCCGGTTCGGGTCGTCAATGTGCGGGTGGCGGCGATCGGAAGGCGGCCGGAACTGGATCTGTCAGGCTTCAAACCGCCAAGCGAAACGACGGTCGAGGAGTGCATCGTCGGGACCCGCAACATCTGGCATGGCGGAGAGCAGCACACCGCCCATGTCTATGAGCGGCTCAAATTGCCAAAGAACGCAACGATAGAAGGGCCTGCGCTGCTGGAGCAGCCTGACACAACGATTTTCATCGACCCCGGTTTGAAGGGCGTCGTGGATGAATATGGGAATCTGATCATGACGAGACAGGAATTTGGCGATGACTGATCTGGGCAACCCGAAGCAGCTGGCGCTTGTCATTGTCGATTTGCAGAACGATTTTCTGCACCCGGAAGGCGCCTATGGCCGCGCGAGCCAAAGCGCTCCGGCAATCGCCGCACTTCCGGCAAGAGTAAAGCCTGTTGCGGATGCTGTCCGGCAGGCGGGCGGCATCATCATTTCAACCCAGTTTACGCTGGTTCCCGGCCGCGACGGCGAACCGATGATTGCGGAACATCTGAAAAAGCTCAGGCCATTTCTGGACAAGGGAGATTTCGCGCCTGGAAGCTGGGGCCAGCAGTTGGTCGATGAGCTTCAACCGGCGCATTTTGCGGTTGAAAAAGTCGCCTATTCCGCTTTTCACATGACCCGTCTGGAATGGGTGTTGCGCAAGAATGCAATCGAAACCGTGATGTTTTGCGGCATCGTTACCAATGGAGGCGTCGCCTCGACGGTTCGCGCCGCACATGTGCGCGAATATCACCCGATCGTCCTTTCGGATGGTTGCGCGGCTTTCTCAGACAAGGTGCACGAGGCTGCAATTGCCGATCTGGCAACCGTGGCCGACATCATCCATTGCAGCGATGCGGTGAAACTCCTGTCATAGCCCCTTCGGATTAGTCAGGAACTCCTCGATAATGTGTTCCGGCGGTTGGATGAAATCCGACACCCGGCTGACATGCAGCCCTGTCGACCGTCTGAGCTTGACGGCCATCTCTGCCATCTTCACGGCGACGGGAATGCCGTTGACGACGGGTGCGCCGGCAATTTGGTGATTGTGGAACTTTGAGAACAGCAGCATCGGAATGCCGCCGCCGGGGATCAGCACATCGACACCGTCCGCGATCAGCGGTTTCGCCTGCTCTTCAAACAGCGCCTTTACCTCTTTCGCCTTTGTTTCTGAATCGTAAGCTGAGAGAATTTGCCCAGGCTCGAATGTCATGGCGTGGACACCGGTGACCCGTTCCTTCAAGCCGTATTTGCCGATCTGGTGATGAAACCAGGGTATGAAGCGCGGGTTGATGGTCACAATGCCAATGCGCTGACCGAGCTGGCAGGAATAGAGCATGCTGGCTTCGCCCAGAGCAATCACCGGAATGTCGACCGCTGCACGGGCCTCATACAGGCCGGCATCCTGGAAGTGGCCGACGATGAAAGCGTCGTAGCCCTCGCGCTCGGCGCGGACCGCGTTGCAGATCATCTCGCGGGCGCAGCGGAATTCCACCAGTGCATGGGCGTATGAATCAAATGGCGTGATGCCCCAGACATCAACCGACGTGCCTTCGTCGGCAACATCAGCCAGATGGGGCCTGAGCATGTCCCAATAGGTTTTACCATTTTCGTAGTCGACATAGCTCTGGTAGCAGATGCGGATCGGGTCCATAGTCTTCACCAACATTATGAGTTTCGGGCAGTCACCCCGATTGAACGGGTTTGGGAAATGGAAATCAATGGCGGCTGAACAATTGACGGCAAAAGAGGCGCTGCGGCCGGCACCGGTGATCGAGGCGCTACCCGTTCGGGCACGAATTTCGCGGCCGCAGCCAAAGGGTCTGCCGGTCATCAATCTGAGTTTCAACGAAATGCCGTTCGGGCCTTCAACAAAAGTGGAGAATGCCATCGCTGACGCGGCTGCGAATGCCAATCGGTACGGAGAACCCAGCTGCCGCGAGTTGCGGCAGGCGCTCGGCGAACAAAACGGGCTTGATCCGGAACGCATCATCTGCGGCAACGGTTCAGAGGAATTGCTTGACGTCATCGGCCGGGTGTTTGCCCGGCCGGGCGATGAAATCCTCATTCCGCAATATGGCTACATCCAGTTTCCGATTGTCGCCAACCGGGTGGGCGCAACGCTGGTCCGCGCTGCGGAGAGAGATTACACCACCGATGTGGACGCAATATTGGCTGCGGTGACTGTCCGCACCAAAATTGTGTTTCTGGCCAATCCGAACAACCCGACGGGGACGATGGTCGATGAGGCTGAACTTGATCGTCTTGCCGACAGGCTGTCGCCATCGGTGGTTCTGGTGATTGATTTGGCCTACGGGGAATTTGCCGGGCCAGGATATTGCGATCGTGTGCAGGCCTTGATGGCGGACCGCGACAACGTCATCACCACGCGGACCTTTTCGAAAGCCTACGGACTGGCCGGGCTGCGCGCAGGCTGGTGTCATGCGCCGGAGTGGATGATGCCGGCGCTCTATGCCGGACGCGGGATGGGAACGGTCAACGCGCTGGCCCAGGCGGCGGCACTTGCCGCTTTGAAAGACAGCGAAGCCGTTGAACGCAATGTTGCGGAAATCGTCTCCGAGCGGGATCGGGTCGCCGGTGAACTTAGCAGCCTGGGTGTCGAAACGCTGCCGAGCCGGGCTAATTTCCTGCTGGCCAAATTGCCGGGCAAAGCAGATCCGGAAAAAACGGAAGCTCTTGTCGAGCACCTGTTTGATGAAGCCGGCATCCTGGTAAACCGGACACGCGAGGCCGGGTTGGAGAAGTTCTTCCGTTTCTCGCTTTCGCTGCGCGAGCACAACGACCTGTTGATCGAACAGGTCGCCAGGTTCATCGGATAGCTGGTTCGTCGGGTTTGCTTGGCGCAAATCAGGTCTGATCGCGCCGAATTGATCATGATGACGCAGGACTTTGGATTGCGCCGATTGAATCTGGCGCCGTGGCGTCCTACATCGGCGCGACAATTGCAACGGATTGGACGGGACAGAATGTCTGAAGATAACGAATACACACCGCCGAAGGTCTGGACCTGGGATCAGGAAAGTGGCGGGCAGTTTGCCAAAATCAACCGGCCGATAGCCGGCCCGACCCATGACAAGGAATTGCCGGTTGGTGAGCACCCGTTTCAGCTTTATTCGCTGGCCACACCCAACGGCGTCAAAGTGACCCTCATGTTCGAAGAACTGCTGGCGGCGGGCCACAAGGGCGCTGAATATGATGCCTGGCTGATCCAGATCAGCGAAGGCGAGCAATTTTCGAGCGGATTTGTCGACGCCAATCCGAACTCAAAGATTCCGGCCTTGGTCGACCGCAGCGGAAGCGAGCCGGTTCGGGTTTTCGAATCCGGTGCGATCCTGCTTTACCTGGCAGAAAAATTTGGCGCATTTGTTCCAACCGATCCGGCCAGGCGCGCCGAGTGCCTTTCATGGCTGTTCTGGCAGATGGGTTCCGCACCTTATCTCGGTGGCGGTTTCGGTCACTTCTATGCCTATGCACCGAGCAAGATGGAATATCCGATCAACCGGTTTGCCATGGAGGTCAAGCGGCAATTGGATGTGCTGGACCGGCGCCTGGCGGAAAGCGAGTATATAGCAGGAAGCGACTACACGATTGCCGACATGGCGATCTGGCCCTGGTACGGCGCGCTGGTTGCCGGCAAGGTCTATGATGCCGCCGAGTTTCTGGATGTGACCAGTTACAAACACGTCAATCGCTGGACGGATCAGATTACCGAACGGCCTGCCGCCAAGCGCGGCAGAATGGTCAACCGGGCCTGGGGTGAACCCTCATCGCAGTTGCGCGAACGCCATGATGCCAGCGATTTCGAATTGCGTACACAAGACAAGCTTGAGCCGGAGGCAGAAGCTGCGGAGTAATCCGGGTTTTGAACCTCACGGGCCGTTATAGCGTATCGTGCCGGTTTCGCGAATAGCGTAACCGCCGAATTCGGCGGCGCGTCCGGCGAAACTGTTGATTCTGGTTGTGGCTACAAGCTGCTGAAATGCTTCAGAAAAATAGTCCCGCCGGGTGACGAGAAGATCGAAGCGTTCTTCGGCCAGGGCAACGAAGCCCAGGCCATATTGCCGGGCAACCGTTTCGATGCCGAAGCCTGCTTCAACGCGGCCTGAAGCGACCGCCTGCGCGACATCGGTCTCCGAACGAGCGGTTTCGGACACAGGGGAAAGGTCGTTGACCGACAGCCCGGCTTTTTCCAGCAACGCCTCGAACAGCGACTGGCTGCCGGCGCCGAATTGACGTTGCACCACCACCTTTCCGGCAAGACCGGACAGGCCGGTTATCGGTGATCCCTCGGCGACCACCAGGCCCTGGGTCCGCTTCGCCCATTCGACCAGCACCACCGGCGCCTCAGGCCATTCGGAGCGCAGGCGCTCGACATTTCCATCGCCTGCCGGGTGATGAAAGTGAATGCCGGCAGCCAGCGCCTGGCCCGACTTCATTTTCGACAGCCCGTCGGCCGAGCCGTCAAACCAGGTGGCAAGGCCGCAGCCGCATTCGCGCAGCGCCCATTCGAGCAGCGGATCGTGACTGCCGGCCACGACCAGCGGCCGCTCCGCGTGGTTGGGTGAAACATCGCCGAATTCCGTATTCTGTTTCAGCCAGGCGAAGATCGCGTCGCGCGGAAACAACAGCTTGCCGGTGACCTTGGTGACCGGGATCGTGCCGCCGGAAGCCAGCTCATAAAGCTTGCGCTCCTTGATGCGCAGCAAGTCGGCCAGTTCGCGGACTGTCAGAAAATCATGCATGATTATGCGCAATAGCGCATTTTGGGACTCGCGAACAGCACTTGAGCTTTCTCTTCGAGCCCAGAACGGACTTTGTTTTCCTGACGCAGTATAGGGTGTTCTGTCCATCCATTCGGTTTGCATGGCGTTGGTTTGAGCCAGCTGCAGTTCGAGTTTTGATCGGCTTAGGCGCCGACGAAATCAAAATCTTCTCATTGGATGTAGCCAGAAACTCCGTGGCCAGTGTGTCATGATCTGGACCACTCCTTGACTTTGCGACGGTGAAGGCCCACTTAGACGGTATCGATTTGTTTGCCGATTATTTTCCCGGCGTTTTAACGTCTCCGACGATTTTCCGTTTCACTTCGATTGCGCGCATCGCCCGGCAACCGGCCGGGACGAGTGCATTTCATGACCAAGTGAAAGGATTCGTCATGACTACAGGAACCGTAAAATGGTTTAACGCCACCAAAGGTTTTGGCTTTATTGAAGTCGAAGGGGGCGGTAACGACGTTTTTGTGCACATTTCTGCGGTTGAACGCGCTGGAATCCCCAGCATCGCTGAAGGACAAAAGGTGGAGTTTGAGGTGACGCAAGACTCCAGGTCAGGAAAAACTTCAGCCGACCAGCTCAAGTTGCTTTAGTTTTCATCGCGGGACCGGTGACCACGGATGTACTGGCACTGGAACCAACGATGAGCGGAAAAGGTCGGGAAGAACCCGGCCTTTTTTTGTCGCTCGGTTGGCGCAAACACTCAGTCGCCGCCAACAACTTCAACGGACACCCGATATGAACCCTTTGCGCTCAGTAAAGAACCAAGCGGCGATGTGGCTGCTTTTTGTTGTGGTAGGCGGCGCATTGGGAATGTTCGCAGTTGTTGTGTTGTCCAGTATCACCTGGTGAACAAACAGAAATGTAGAGCGCTACCCATCTAACCAAGAATTGGAGCCCGATAATGACGCCTTCACACCGATTTGCGATTGGTCAACTGGTGTGCCTGAAAAATAGCATTCTTCCGGTTAAAGGATCCGACAAAACCTATCGCGTCACTGGAACAATGCCGGCAATGAACGGTTCGCTGCAATATCGCATCCGCTGCGATGCTGAGCGCCACGAGCGGGTTACGACAGAAGACCTGCTTGTTGAAAGTCCATCCAGGAAGGCAAGCGCTGGATTTTTTCGCGATTGAGAGGAATGAACCGGAATGGCAAAGGATCAAATACGCAGCAGTCGCGATTTGAGGAAACGGGAGACCGAAAAGAAACCGGTAGCAGTCAGGAAGGTGTTCGGCAAAAGGGAAAAGGGTGTCGACGGAGCCGCTCCATGGGCAAAAAAGCCGACCACCTAACATGGCGCGCCTTTTGACTGCTGATCCGCGTTACGCTTGTGAAGCTTTTGAACCGCAACAACAACTTTATCCAATTGAAATCATTGAAGCATTTGTCGCTCATTTGATTCCGCTTGAGCAAGAAATGCCCATGTTGAAAGAAATCCTTATCGGGTCTCCCAGCACCATCTTCCATAAGCGCGTCGCAGATTAATCGTCCAAACGGATCACATCTGCTGTTTTGTTCGCAAAGCAGAAATTCTCAAAAATCTTATCCACGCTGCCAGACCCTCGCTTATCATCCTTCCCATCGCTCTCACGGGAAGCCGGGTCATGAACCGGGGTTCGGCGGGGGCGGCGGCAACCTCCCCCGTCCACTACGGTTGTGGAAGGCATGACGAGGGCCGGGCGGCAGGCTGGAGGCTACGGGTAGAAGCCGGACGGTGAAAATCCGATCCTCCCCGTAGTTCCGGAAAAGCCGGGCCCGCCCGTGGTTTCTTGGAAAGACCACGGGCCGGTAAGACCAGCCGACAGGACCGGACAGCGGCCGGACGGGTGATCGGAAGATCGCTTGAAATAAAACATACCCAGAAGACCCCGCGTTCCTCCGATCGCCCGTCTTCCCATCTTTTCAAGCTCACGCCAGTCCCGCTGGCGCGGGGTAGCTCGCGCATGCGCCTCGCACAAGCTCGGACGCGCGGTCGCGCTTGCGGGCTTTGAATCCTGACGCCCGAATTGCGGCGTGACCGGTAGTGCCCTACCGCAACCGGCACGGCGGTGTCGTTGCAATGACGGCTTCGAGATCGCTGGTTTGTACGGCCCTGTCGAGGAAGGCGATGCGTTCAGGCGTCAAAAGCGGTTTCAGATGGGATACGTCGTAAAGCGCTGGTGTTGTTTCGTCGGTGAAGCGGACCAGCTTGCGAAAATAGTATTCGACATCGGGATTGAGATCGACGAAATCATAATCCTCGTCCAATTCGAGAAAAATTCCGACCGCGAACGGATTGCCGGAATTGGCATAGAGCGCTGCCTCGCGCAAAATTTCGAGCACCGCTATATCGGTCTTTGTGACAACAGGATTGATCAGTCTGCCGCAATAGCGAAAATTGACCGGATCGCCGAAGGTGGCAAGGTCCATCAGCTTCATCCACGGCGTGTGAACGATGCAGGCGTGATAGCTATCACTGCCGTAGACCTGGTGACGTTTCCAGTTGGCGAACAGGGTTTGGAATGTCCCGGTTTCCGCATAGGCGGGATAGCGTTTCAGATAGATTTGGAATCTTGCCTCTATAGAGACGGCACACGGAATGCGGCCATTTGTTTCATCGCTCGCTTTCTGCAAATAATCGGTTTCCGCCTTTGTAAATTCGCTGATATGCGGGATTGGGTGTTCTTCAAATGACCACTCGGCTGCTTCCACCGTGGATAACCTGCTTGCCAATATAAGCACGGCACTGAAAATCAGCAATTTCTTTAAACTACTATTAGAGTTCGCTAATATATTTCGGATAATCTTGTCCCCATTGCCGAAAACAAGAATATCATCTTTCTTTTGTTATGCAAAGGAAGATAATATTGAACAAGGTTGAAAGGGATCCGGCTCAATGCAGGATATTGCGGCAAGCTGACAGGCGTTTTCTCGAGGATATCAAACGATTTGGTGACAAGCGCCAGCGTATGCATGATCGCTCGGTTGAAATAAGGCGGGAACTTTCAGGCATGCGCACCGATCTGCGGCGGCTGCAAGCCATGGAGGCGGCGGCGGGTGCGCTTGGTGCTGCCGGAAAGGTAATTTCAGCCGGGGCCGTTGACCTGTCGCTGGGAGTACGGGTTTCGGTTCTGCAGGGGCGCATTGACGAGAGGGAGATGGCGCTTGCCGCGGCCAAGGCAGATGTGGCCAATTTGCGGTATCAAATTGAAACGGCGCAAAGAGAGCACGGTAAGAACGCCGAGCGGCTGGATGCTTTAAACTGTGTACGTGATAGTTAGCGGCGACAAAAACACGCTGGCTCTTGAGCTTATTCCGCTAAATTCCCCGTCACAAATTGCGGGCCCGGGCCGTCCTTTGCAGCCTCGTCATCGGGATTGACCAACTTGCAGCGCTGAAGAGACAGACACCCGCAGCCGATGCAACTGTCGAGATTGTCGCGCAGCTTTGTCAGAGCCTCAATGCGATCATCCAGCTTGCCGCGAAACGACCGGCTGATCTTTGACCAGTCCTTCTTGGTCGGCGCCCGGCCCTCGGGGAGCTTTTGCAATTGCTGGCGAATTTCGGCGATGGTGAAACCGAAGCGCTGGGCTGCCATGACAAAGGAGAGGCGGCGGATATCGGAGCGCAAAAAGCGCCGCTGGCCGCCGGCGTTTCGCTCCGGTTTTACCAGGCCCTGTTCTTCATAATAGCGGATCGCTGAAACGGCGAGGCCGGTTCTTGAAGATATTTCTCCAATATTTACAGTTGTTTGCATGGACTGCCTGTCAAGTTGATTCACAGGGAATTTTTCTCTTGACCTCAAGTTAACTTGAGGGGGTAGGCTTTGCAAATCATGTCGCCAATGGCGGCAGCCGAACCAGGATATGAAAGGAAACAGACATGCAGACCGGCAAACTGGAACACGTCAACTTCACGGTCTCGGACCCGAAGAAAACAGCCGAGATGCTGTGCCGTTTGTTCGGTTGGCACATTCGCTGGGAAGGCGAAGCCAAGAATGCCGGCTACACCATCCATGTCGGCTCTGACGACGACTATCTGGCGATCTACACCAATGCAGGCGATACGGCGGGCGCCAATGGCAAGAACTATCACACGGCCGGCGGTCTCAATCACATCGGCGTTGTTGTCGATGATTTGAAGGCGGCGGAAGCGCGGGTGAAGGCGGAAGGATTCACACCCCACTCGCATGCCGATTATGAGCCCGGCACGCGGTTTTATTTCGACGATGGCGACGGCATCGAATTCGAGGTCGTCAGCTATCAATAGGCCGCCAATTGACGTGGTAAAAAGGTTACTTCGTTCTGCTCCCTTGGCGGCGCGGCCCTGATGGCCTATCTGATCGTCAAAACAAAGAGACGGATGGGTCATGACTGTCACCAAGGAGCAGGTGCTCGAAACGCTTAAACATATCCACGGACCGGACGGCGCCGGCGACGTCGTTTCGGCCGGGCTGGTGTCGGACATATTCATCGCTGACGAGAAAGTGTTCTTTTCTCTCACGGTTCCGGCCGAGAAGGCGAAGGCGCTGGAACCGTTGCGCGCTGCGGTCGAGCAGGCGGTCAAGAACATCGACGGCGTGAAAGGCGCCATGGTGGCGCTGACGGCGGAGAAAAAGGCCGGTTCGGGCAACGGCGCGGCCGCCGCGCCGCCGCAAGCCGGACCTGCCCCCACGCAGCGGCCGCAGCCCGCCCCGGAAAAGCCCGGTGTGCCAGGCGTCGGCGCCATCATCGCGGTGGCCTCGGGCAAGGGCGGTGTCGGCAAGTCGACAACGTCGGTCAATCTGGCGCTTGGTCTGCAGGCAAACGGCCTGAAGGTCGGCATTCTCGACGCAGATATTTACGGCCCGTCCATGCCGCGGCTTTTAGGCATATCCGGACGGCCGAAGGCGATTTCGGGCCGGGTGCTGGCGCCGATGGAGGGCTATGGCCTGAAGGTCATGTCAATGGGCTTTCTGGTCGAGGAGGACACGCCGATGATCTGGCGTGGCCCGATGGTCATCTCGGCGCTGACGCAAATGCTGCGCGAAGTGGAGTGGGGCGAACTCGACGTGCTGGTGGTCGATATGCCGCCCGGCACAGGCGACGCCCAACTGACCATGGCGCAGCAAGTGCCGCTGGCGGGTGCGGTCATCGTCTCGACACCGCAGGACCTGGCGCTGATTGACGCGCGCAAGGGGTTGAACATGTTCCGCAAGGTCGATGTGCCGCTGCTCGGCGTTATCGAGAATATGAGCTACTTCCGCTGTCCGGACTGTGGCGGACGCCATGACATATTCGGCCATGGTGGCGCGCGAGCCGAGGCTGAAAAGATCGGCGTACCGTTTTTGGGCGAGGTACCGCTGCAGATGGCCATCCGGGAGAAATCCGACGCCGGAACCCCCGTCGTCGCCTCCGACCCGGAAGGTGAGGAAGCGCAGATCTACCGGACCATTGCCGACAATGTCTGGGCGCGCATTGAGGCGGAGCAGGAGGGAACCAGGGGACCGGCAATCGTGTTTGACTAGGGTCAGGCCCAGATCTTGATATGTTCGGTGTCACCAAACAGGACCTGCCCGACAGCGCTTTGCTCGGCGTCTATGAACGATCAGACGGCAGCTACACCGATTGCTACTCAACTGATGCGCCGGGAGAGATCGATCTTGGCAAATTCGTGGCCGCCTTTTACACGACCTGGCTGTTCAAACTCGAGCGCTTCATCCTCAAACATGCGGTTTCGCGCCCTTCGACCGACCAGGACGCACGTGATGTCTCAGAGGGCAAGACCGATCGGTTCGCTGCCTGGACCGTTGAAAGCCGCACGTCCAATCAACTGCTGATGTGCGACATGGCGGGGCGAACCCGCTCCTGGTTCATGGTCAGGTCCAATGAAGTTGGCACCCGGCTCTATTTCGGTTCGGCGGTGGTGCCGAAAAAGGGCGGAGACGCAAACCTCGGCGTTGTCTTTTCCGCACTGCTTGGCTTTCACAAACTGTATTCCAGGGCGCTGCTCGCTGCCGCAGTGCGGCGCCTTTCCGGTCAGCGTGTTTCATCGATCCAATCCGGTTGACCTCGTGTCATATCCTTGTCCACTCCGCGCCGTCCATCACGTAGCGCGCGTAACGGAAATCCCGAATATCCAGCAATTCACCATCCCGGAATTCCAGCAGGATGAAATAGCTGGGCGGACCGGCAGCGTCGTTGCGGTCGAATGCCAGAATGCCGGGCCGGCCTTCGATCACTCCCGGTGCCATCAGCCAATCGTCCCGCTTGGAATAGTTGGTGAAGTAAAGGCCGACCGCCTCTCCGCGGCGCTCTTCCACCGACACTAGCTCAAGGTGAACTTCCTCGGCGAGCATGTCTCGAACTGCATCGAAATCATGAGCGTTGAAGCGCTCCGCGTAGCGTTTCAGTTGTTCGCGTGCGGTGTCGGACAGTTCTGACTGCGATGCCGGCGCAGCACCTGCATGTTGCGCTTGCAGGCCCGCCCGTCCGCGGTGCAGCGCCGACTTGACCGCATCGACCGACATACCGGTAAGGCCGGCTACGTCGGAAGCCGAGTAACCGAGTACGTCTCGCAGGATTACCGTGCTGCGTTGTTTTGGCGGCAAGGCCATCAGCGGGCGAAGGTTGCCGGCCGTAGAATTGTGGCGCGGCAGTTGGTCGAGCGGCGGCATCTGAAGCGCTGCCTGGTGTTTCATGGCTTGTTCGCTTTTTTGCGATCTGAAAAAATTCATTGCGGTGTTGTGTGCGATTGAAAATAGCCAGGACCGCAGATTGGTGACACCTATCCCGCCTGAGATGGCTCGCGATGCCTTGAGCAATGTTTCCTGAACCAGGTCTTCACCATCGATAACCGAACCGGCCATACGTGCCAGGTAGCGATGCAGTTCCGGCCGGAGCTGGGCAATAGCCGTTTCGAACTCCGACATCGCACGGTCAATTTGAACCTGTTCTGACATGTCAGGCCATGACCTCCAATCCAGCACCGCTGATCCCGTAGGTTTGTGATTTCTGTCCGGAATCGGCAAGAAGTTCGATCACGCTTGAGGCTATCACGTCCACGGTTAGCGGCTTTTCCCACTGGCTCATGAATTTCTCGGCGCTGATCGATGCTGCGTCGGCATAAGCAGATGATGCGTCTTTGGCGATCTCGGTTCCTGTGACGAGCTGCTTGGGATAGATGGTGATGAAGGTCAAATCCAGCCCGCGCCTTCCGGCCTCCCAATTGGCATAATTGGACACATAATGCTGCATTCGCTTGGCACCTGCATAGCCGCCCGAAAGGGGCGAGCCGCCGATTGCCGCGCCACTGGCAAAACTGACAACCGTCCCACCATCGGGCATGGCTCCGTTCAACGCCGCGCGTGTAAATTCGAAAGCGATCTTGGTGTCGGCATTCCAGGTGGCGCTGAACTCATTCCAGCTCTGTTGGCTGAGCGGCTTCATTGCGGGCTGGTTTCCACCTGCCAAGATCAACAGGTCCGGCTGAACTTCGTCCAGCAGTTTTGAGGATGCGCCATCGGCTGCGGCGTCGCTAGCGATGGTTTTGACTGACGGGGCTTTCGCTTTCAAAGCGTTCAGTCCAGCCTCGTTGCGGGCAACGGCGACGGTTTCGACACCGGCGTTCGCCAATCCGATTGCCAAGGCCCGGCCAACACCCTTGCTGCTTCCGATAACCAATGCTTTTTTATGGATGGTGCTCATCATTTCTGCTCCTGTTTCGCATGTCTTTGTCTGTGTAGACACGCGGCCAGGGCAAAAGGGTTCGCCAACTTGATTGTTTTGGGCTAGTTTTTTTGAAAGGCGATATGGAGCGCAGTCAGTGGTACCGCACAACCGGCGGAGGTAGAAAAAATGGCAAAACATGGGGCGCACGCAAATTCGGGCAACTCCGGTGACCTGAAAAACCCGAAATCGAAAAAGATCTCGAATGCCGATTACGAAAAAACTCTCACACGGCAGCAGATTGAACTGGTCAAGCTGCAGGAGTGGGTAAAGCATACGGGTCACCGCGTCGCGATCATATTCGAAGGGCGCGATGCCGCTGGCAAGGGCGGTACAATCAAACGCATCACAGAAGCTCTCAACCCGCGAATTTGCCAGGTTGTGGCGCTGCCGGCGCCGACCGAGCGGGAGAAAACCCAATGGTATTTCCAGCGATATGTCGCCCATCTGCCGTCGGCCGGCGAGATCATCATCTTTGACCGTTCCTGGTACAACCGGGCGGGTGTGGAACGGGTCATGGGTTTTTGCTCGGATGAGGAATACCGCGAGTTTCTGCGAAGTTGTCCGGAATTTGAGCGGATGCTGGTTCGTTCCGGTATCCAGTTGATCAAATACTGGTTTTCGGTAAGCGATGAAGAGCAGGAGCGCCGCTTTCAAAAACGGCTGACCGATCCGACCAAGCGATGGAAATTGAGCCCGATGGACCTGGAAAGCAGAAAGCGCTGGGTCGAGTATTCAAAGGCCAAGGATGAAATGTTTGCTCACACGGATATCAAGCAGGCTCCTTGGTATGTGGTTGCTTCCGACGTCAAAAAGCACGCACGGCTGAATTGCATCGAGCATCTGCTTTCCCTGATCCCCTACAAGGATTTGACGCCGGAACCGATCGAACTCGATGAGCGTCCTCCGCAACGCGGCTATACCCGCCCGCCGATGGACGATCAGACATTCGTTCCCGAATTTCACCGGACCATTTGATCGTGATGCCGGGCAATTGAGCCCGGCACTTTCACCTAAACGGCAATGCCGTTCAGTGTCTTCCTGAACGCATCGATGATTTCATCGATGTGGCTCTTTTCAGAGACCAGCGGGGGCGCAACAATGGCAGTGTCACCGGTCCATTTTACATGGCAGCCGTTCCAGAACATCTGCTTTTGCAGCGCGTTGCCGCGAATGCCGGGTTTGCTTTCCTCAGGCCAAACTTCGATGCCGGCCATCATGCCGTAGCCGCGTAAATCCCGGACGACCGGAATATCTTTCAACGACCAGATAGCATCGAGGAAATAGTCGGAGAGCGAAGCAGCGCGATCGTAAAGGCCCTCATCTTCGTAAATCTTCAATGTGGCCAGTCCTGCTGCGCAGGCGGCGGGATGGGCTGAATAGGTGTAGCCGTGAAAGAACTCGATTGCAGCTTCCGGCGAAGCATTGGTGATCGTTTCGTAAATTTCGTCCTTCGCCGCAACCGCGCCCATCGGAATTGAGCCGTTTGTAAGTGCCTTGGCCATGGTGATGATGTCGGGCGTGACGTTGAAGACATGGCTGGCGAAAGCCTTGCCCAGGCGGCCGAATCCGGTGATCACTTCATCAAAGACCAGCAGGATGCCGTGCTGATCGCAGATTTCGCGCAGCCGCTCCAGATAGCCTTTCGGTGGCACCAGCGTGCCGGTGGAACCAGCAACCGGCTCGACAAAGACGGCAGCGATGGTGGATCCGCCATAGGTCTCGCAATGCCGTTGCAGGTCGTTGGCCAGTTCGGCGCCGTTTTCAGGCTGGCCGCGCTTGAAGGCGTTCTCGCTGTCCCAGGTGTGGCGCATCATGACAATATTCGGCATGACGACAGGGAAGCTCTCCCGGTTCTTGACCATGCCTGAAAGCGAAATGCCGCCTATGTTGACGCCGTGATATGCCCGCTCGCGGCTGACAAAACGGATGCGTTGCGCCTCACCACGCGCGCGGTGATATGCCATTACCATTTTCAAAGCGGTATCAATTGCTTCCGAACCGGAATTGACAAAAAAGACGTGGTTGAACGGGTCAGGCAGATGACGTGAAAGTTTCGATGCCAAAGCAAACGATCCCGGATGTCCCATCTGGAAAGGGGCAGAATAGTCGTTTTGCAACATCTGAGCGTGGACGGCCTCAGCGATTTCACGGCGTCCATGGCCGGCAGCGACATTGAACAGGCCTGACGATCCGTCAATGATCTTGCCGCCATTTTGGTCCCACAGATAAACGCCTTCGCTTTTGACCACCATGCGCGGCGATTTTTTGAAATCACGGTTCTGGGAGAACGGCATCCAGTGCTGTTCCAGAGAATTGGTCGAGAACTGCTCGAGCGGCTGGGCAAGAATATTCATCGCGCACGATCCTGAATCTGAGAGAAAAACCAAAAGCGCCGGAAACACTCCGGCCAGACCTTGTTCCGTTGCGTTAGTCTGCCAGCATTGGGCATCATTGATAGGGCCAGCATGAGCGAGATTTGATGCCACGGTGCCAAATGATTTTGGCGATGAACATGCCAATATCTATCGGCGACCTCTTAGGCCCGCGTTGTTTGAAAGGACGGCTGACTTCAATTCAACTGAAGGTAGCTTGGTCAGATTTGAACAAACGATGAAGGTGAGACTCCATGCGACCTGTTTGCATGTCGCATTTTGGTTATCGTACGACGTAATCGGGCGGCACGTTTACCTTTGGTACGTCAAGTCTGCCTTGTTTTTGACAAAAGCGCACAAGTGCGAAATGCTAGGTCAAACCAACAATAATCGGGAGTGAGAAATGACAACCTATAAAAGCAACGGTGACCGCGTACCTGCCGCCATTGAGGAAATGGCGGAAGGCGTGAAAGCCGGCAAATTCGATCGCCGCGAATTCCTTGCGCTGGCGAGCGCCTTTGGTGCATCCACAGCAATGGCCTACAGCATGATCGGCCTGACGGCGCCTGAAGCGAAAGCAGCTTCTCACGGTGTTCAACAGGGCGGTACGTTGCGTGTTCAAACCGAAGTCCGTGGATTGAAAGACCCTCGCACCTATGACTGGAGCCAGATTGCCAATTTCGCACGCGGCTGGCTTGAATATCTGGTGCAATACAACAGCGACGGTACCTTCGAAGGCCGCTTGGTCGAAAGCTGGGAAATCAATGATGACGCCACTGAATACACGCTGAACGTCCGCAAAGGTGTCAAGTGGAACAATGGCGATGATTTCACCGCCGATGACGTTGCCCGCAACATCACGATGTGGTGCGATCAGGAGGTCGAGGGCAACTCGATGGCTGGCCGCATGGCGACCCTGATCGATCCTGACACGAAAAAGGCAAGAGAGGGCGCGATCGAAGTGGTCGACAGCCACACGGTGAAACTGCATCTTCCGAACCCAGATATCTCCATCATTCCGGGCATGGCCGATTATCCTGGCGCGATCGTGCATTCGTCTCACAATGGCGATGCAATGCTCGAAAACCCGATCGGTACCGGACCCTACCTTCCGGAAACCCTGGAAGTTGGTGTTAAAGCCGTTCTGGTCCGCAACGAAAACCATGAATGGTGGGATGCTGGCAACGGTGCCTATCTCGACCGTGTCGAGTATATCGATTTTGGCACGGACCCATCGGCCTGGGTGGCTGCGGTTGAGGCTGAAGAAGTCGATATGCTCTACGAAACCGTCGGCGATTTTGTCGACGTCCTCGATGGCATCGGATGGATCAAGTCGGAAGTGGTCACAGCTGCAACGATCGTCATCCGCACCAACCAGGAAGCTGAAGTTGGCGGCACGAAGCCGTATGCTGACGCCCGGGTGCGCCGCGCGCTGGCAATGGCAGTCGACAACAGTGTCTGCCTTGAGCTTGGTTATTCCGGCCGAGGAACGCTGGCTGAAAATCACCACGTTTGCCCGATCCATCCGGAATACGCCGAACTGCCGGCACAAAAGGTTGATCCGGAAGGTGCCTTGGCGCTGATGACGGAAGCCGGCATGGCCGACTTTGAGCACGAGCTACAGTCAATCGACGATGATTGGCGGAAAAACACCACCGACGCGGTGGCCGATCAGCTGCGCAAGGCCGGAATCAAGGTCAAACGCACCATTCTGCCGGGCTCGACCTTCTGGAACGATTGGGCGAAATATCCGTTCTCGTCAACGAACTGGAACATGCGCCCGCTTGGCGTTCAGGTTCTGGCGCTGGCTTATCGCGGCGGTGAAGCCTGGAACGAGTGCGCATTCAACAACAAGGAGTTTGACGACACCTTGACCGAAGCGCTCGCCATTGCCGACGCGGACAAGCGCCGCGAGAAGTGCAAACGCCTGCAGGAAATCATGCAGGAAGAAGGTGTGATCATCCAGCCATACTGGCGGTCACTCTATCGCCACTTCAATGACAAGGTGGCGAATGGTGACATGCACCCGACCTATGAGATCTATCCGCACAAACTTGGCCTGAAAGCCTAGCTAAATTCGGTAACAGGGGCCGCATTGCGGCCCCTGATTTTTATCCTGAGGGAACAGGCCGGCTTCGTGTCCCGCCTGAGGAGGAGACCGGGACACTACCGCGCCGCAACAGAAAGAAAGATGGGCGACAATGGGCGCGTTTATCCTGAAACGGTTATGGGTTATGGTCCTGACCGCACTTTGCCTGACATTCGTCGTGTTCTTCCTGGCCAATCTTTATCCTAATCTGGAGAAGCTGGCGAAGACGCAAGGCAATATGCGTATGACAGACGAGCAGGTAGCTTCCTGGCTCGATCGCAACGGATATACCAGTAATCTCGTAATTCGATACGGCGAATGGCTGGGAATTGTGCCGGGCTGGAAACGCGTCGACGAAGACGGCACGGTTTCTGGCCGTTGTCTGCGTCCGGGCATGGAGCCCGAAGACATGCCGAACTATTGCGGCGTGCTGCAATGGGAGTACGGTTATTCGACGGTGTTCAAGACCGATGTCGGGGATGTTGTCGGAAAACGCCTGCTGCTTACCGGAAAGCTGATGTTCTGGGTGATGATCGTCATGGTGCCGATGGCGCTGGTCATCGGAGTTCTGGCGGGAATGCGGGAGGGGTCCAAAACAGACCGGTCACTGTCGACGTTCTCGATCGCGACGACGGCTACACCTGAATATGTGTCGGGTGTCATACTCATTGTCATATTTGCAAGTTCGGTCGTCGGCCTGAAGTGGTTCAAGGGCTCAGCCACGTCGGCGATGGATGACATGACATTCGCCAACTTCACGCTTCCGGTGTTGACGATGGCGCTATACGGCATGGGCTACATTGCGCGCATGACACGGGCATCAATGGCCGAAGTGATGACTGCGCAATATATTCGTACTGCCCGTCTCAAGGGGATGACGTTTGGCGCGGTTGTGTTGAAACATGCATTGCGCAATGCGCTGATCGCACCGTTCACCGTCATCATGCTGCAGTTTCCGTGGCTGCTGACCGGTGTCGTGATCGTCGAGACATTGTTCAACTACAAGGGCTTTGGCTGGACCCTAGTTCAGGCGGCCTCCAACAACGACATTGAGCTGCTGCTCAGCTGTTCGATTGTAGCAGTGATCGTGGTGCTAGTGACGCAACTGTTGTCGGATATCGGCTATGCGTTTCTCAATCCACGTATCCGCGTCGGTTAAGGGGAGGCTGATCTGATGGAACCACTTGGCATTTTTGGAATTACGGGTCAGATAATCGTGCTGTTTTGGCCGGTTTGGCTCGGCATGATCGTGGTATTTGGCCTTTCCTACATGTTCCGGGCCAATCTCGGACTGTATGGAAAACTTTATGGGTCCACGCCGGGAATAATCGGATTCGGCATCGTGCTGTTCTGGTTTTTGACCGCCGTATTTGCCGACGCGATCGCGCCGTTTGATGAAATTTCCCAGATATCCGGCATGAAGAACAAGGTGCCCGGCACGCCCGTTCCCGAGATGGAAGGCATGTATTACCTGTTCGGCGGTGACAATCTGGCTCGCGACGTATTCAGCCGCGTGGTCAAGGGAAGCCAAGTCGTATTCGTGATTGCTCCTTTGGCTACGCTGTTTGCATTCATGGTCGGAATTACGCTGGGCCTTCCGGCCGGATTCTTTACCGGCAGACTGGATACATTCCTGAGTTTTGTGGCCAATCTGGTTTTGGCTTTCCCGGTTATCCTGCTGTTCTACCTGCTGGTGACCCCGGAAATTCGAAATACCGGTTATGAATTGCTGCGGTTCGGCGATTTCTCGTGGCGCAGTTCCATTCCGAATGTGCTTGCAGCGATCCTGTTCCTGTTTCCGATCATATTCCTGCTGGTGCTGTTCCAGTCCAAGTTCTACACCCAGCCATCGAAGCGGAACACGCTGATCATCGTGACGCTCATTGTGGGTGCCTGGTTTTATCTTGGTGTTGCGTTCAATGCTGATCCGATCGGGCTTATCCGTATGGATCCGAACATTTTGAACATATTCGTCGCTGTTGTTTTTGTGAACTCACCGACAGTGTTCCGTATCGTTCGGGGTCTGGTGATGGACATCAAAACACGCGACTATGTGGCTGCCGCGCAGACCCGCGGTGAGGGGCCCTGGTACATCATGCTTTGGGAAATATTACCCAATGCACGCGGTCCGCTGATCGTCGATTTCTGCCTGCGCATTGGCTACACAACAATCCTGCTCGGAACGCTTGGTTTCTTTGGGCTCGGATTGAGCCCCGAAAGTGCCGACTGGGGTTCGACCATTAACGAGGGCCGCAAATTGCTGTCGATCTATCCGCATCCGGCCATTCCGCCGGCGCTGGCCCTGATGAGCCTGGTGCTCGGTCTAAATCTCCTCGCAGATGGTCTGCGCGAAGAATCACTCAAAGACTGACGGGGAGGATAGATAAATGGCAGAGACACCAATTCTCGAAATCGAAAACCTCTCCATCTCGTTCTTTGTGCGAGCTGGCGAGATACCTGCGGTGATGGATTTTTCCTGCAAGGTCATGCCCGGCGAAGCCATGGGTATTGTGGGAGAATCCGGCTGCGGCAAGTCCACTGTCGCACTAGGGATCATGCGCGACATGGGCAACCGGGGCAAAATTGTCGGCGGTACGATCAAGTTCAAGGGCCGCGACATGGGTGAGATGTCGGAGGCCGAGCTGCGTGATCTTCGCGGTTCGCAGATCGCGATGATCTATCAGGAGCCGATGGCAAGCCTCAATCCGGCGATGAAAATCTCCAAACAGCTGATGGAAGTGCCGATCATCCATGAAGGAGTGACGAAGGAGGAAGCCTACCAGCGCTCGCGCGACATGCTTGAGGCCGTCCGGCTTCCCGATCCGGAGCGGATGATGGATTCCTATCCGCACCAATTGTCGGGCGGTCAGCAGCAGCGCGTCGTCATCGCGATGGCGTTGTTGTCGAAGCCGGCACTCTTGTTGCTGGACGAGCCGACCACTGCGCTCGATGTGACGGTTGAGGCCGGAATTGTCGAACTGGTGAAGGACCTTGGCAAAAAGTTCGGCACATCCATGCTGTTCATCTCGCATAATCTGGGTCTGATCCTTGAGACATGTGACCGCATCACCGTCATGTATTCGGGTGAGGCCGTTGAGGCTGGTTCCGTTGACGATGTTTTCGACCGGATGCGGCACCCCTACACGCAGGGGCTGTTCCGCTCGATTCCATTGCCGGGAGCGGACAAGAATTCGCGTCCGCTAATTGCCATCCCCGGACAGTTGCCGTTGCCGCATGAGCGGCCGAAGGGATGTAATTTCGGCCCGCGCTGTCATCACTTTGTCGATGGTGTTTGCAACGAAAGAGAAATCCCGATGCACAGCGTCAAGGGACATACCAATCACACCAGCCGGTGTGAGCGGTTTGAAGAACTTGATTGGGATGCGTTGCCAGAAGGTGTGCGAACCAACGAGCCGGTCGAACCGGGCGATGTCGTGCTGCGCATGGACAGCGTGAAGAAGTACTACAGTGTCGCCGCGAACCAGATGTTCGGGGGCGGTGAAACCCGTACCGTCAAAGCCAATGAAACCATCAGTTTTGATGCGCGGGAATCTGAGACCGTAGCCATCGTTGGTGAATCGGGTTGCGGTAAATCCACGCTGGCGAAGATGCTGCTCGGATTGGAGACAGCAACAGCGGGCACCATTTCTTTGGGCAATCGCAACATTGAATCCGTCGATATCGAGCACCGGGATACCGATACGATTTCAGCGATCCAGATGGTGTTTCAGAACCCGTTTGACACGCTAAATCCGAGCCAGACGGTCGGGTCGCAGATCGTGCGTACGCTGGAGATGTTCAAGATCGGCAACACGCCGGGCGAACGCCGGCAGACCATGCTTGAACTGCTCGATATGGTGAAGCTGCCACGGGCGTTTGAAAATCGGATGCCGCGACAGCTCTCCGGCGGCCAAAAGCAGCGCATTGGTGTTGCTCGCTGCTTTGCCGGCCGGCCGAAAGTGGTTGTCGCTGACGAGCCTGTCTCGGCGCTTGATGTGTCGGTTCAGGCGGCGGTGACCGAGCTTTTGATGGACATCCAGCGCGAAGCCAAAACGACAATGCTGTTCATCAGTCATGACTTGTCGGTGGTTCGATACATCGCCGACCGTGTCGTGGTCATGTATCTCGGTCATATTGTGGAGCAGGGTACCACAGACCAGATATTCTCACCTCCGTATCATCCTTATACCGAGGCTTTGTTGTCGGCGATCCCGATAGCCGACACGAGCGTGCAGAAGAAACACATTGTGCTTGAGGGTGATATTCCGTCGGCAATGAATCCGCCGTCGGGCTGCCCGTTCCAGACGCGCTGCCGTTTCAAGGATCAGGTGCCCCATCGCTTGTGCGAGACTGAAGTGCCGCCGGTTCGCCACATGAAGGGCGGTCACCAAGTCAAGTGTCACTTGGCCGATTCAATTCTCGCCGAGATGGAGCCGGTCATCAGTTTTGATGCGACGCCAAAGAAGGCTGAACGCAAGGCACCAGCCAAGGCCAAATCGACGACCGGCAGGGCAAAAAAATCCGCGGCAACAGGAGGCGCCAAAGGCACCACCAAACGTGCATCGTCGAAGACAGCTGCAAAGGCCAAAAGCGCAACCGCAAAATCCGAAAAGGTTCGTGTCGGTGATGCGGCTGTCGGATTTGTTGACCCCAATGCCGGCAAGGCGGCAAAACGCCCTTCAAAGGCAGAACTGGCCAAGCGCAAGGGCGCGGTCGACACTACATCCCGTGGCAAGGGTAAATCCAAGGCTTCAGTTACCGCTGCTGCGACAAAATCGACATCCGACAACGGTCGGCCAAAGGCCATTGAGAAACCTGAGAAACCCGACGACCTGAAAAAGATTTCCGGCGTCGGGCCAAAGATTGAAGGCATCCTTCACGGTCTTGGCATCTATACCTATGCGCAGGTCGCTTCATGGAAGAAAGCCGAGTGCGACTGGGTTGACGGTCATCTGAATTTCAAGGGTCGCATTCAGCGCGAGGACTGGGTCAGCCAGGCCAAGTCGCTGGCGAAAGGCAAATAGCCAACCGAACCTTGAAAATGAACGGCAGCGCGGACAAACCGCGCTGCCGAAACTTTTTCGATGGCGCACCGTTGAGGCAGGTCGCAATTCCTACAGCAATCATTTGAAACAATTGGAAATATGTTTCGCGGAACTGATCGTTCGGATGAGACGGTCCGATATCGGGAGAAAATTGTGGCGGGCGATGCCCAGCTAACCAATAGCGAAAGTTTCATTCGCGCCGCCTCTTCGAAACCCGCAGGAATACCCGGATTTCCCAGCGGAATATCACGTCATATAATGCTGGATTCCCATAAATGAGTGAACGCAGAAGGCGCGGGGGCCGGCGCAGCGGGGGACGCGAAGCATCCAAGGCAAGCGATGCAATTCCGCAACTGCCGCGCCGCAATGTTGCGTCTCCCTGGGCGCCGATGGCGCTGTTGTCAGATGAGCAGATCGAGGCGATTCACGAAGCTTCGATGCATATTCTGGAGAATCTCGGCATTGAGATGATGAGCGCGAGCGCTTGCGACCTTTTTGCAAAGGCCGGTGCGAAAATCGATCGTGAGACGATGACGGTCCGGATCGACCGGGGGATGGTGGAAGAAGCGCTGGAAACAGCGCCGGCAAGCCATACGTTGACGCCCCGAAACGAAGCCAACCGGATTACGCTTGGCGGCAACCACATCAACTTCACGCTGGTTGCAGGACCGCCAAATGTTCACGATTTCGAACGTGGCCGGCGGGCCGGCAATCACCAGGACTACTGCGACTTCACGCGGCTGGCACAGCATTTCAACGCCATTCACATGCTAGGTAACCAGGTTTGCGCGCCAATCGAATTGCCCGCCAACTCGCGCCATCTGGATACCTATCTCGCCAATGCCACGTTGAGCGACAAGTGCTTCAATGTTTCGGCAATTGGACGGGGAAGGGCGCTTGACGGCATCAACGTGATGGCGCTTTCGCGGGGCGTATCGTTGGATGAACTGTCGCGCGATCCGGGCGTCGCAACGGTCATTTCGGTCAACAGTCCGCGCCGGTTTGACGAAGCGATGGCGGACGGGATGATGACGATGGCTGAATACGGCCAGACGACGATTGTCACCCCATTCACACTGATGGGGGCGATGAGCCCGGTCACTTTGGCTGGCGCCCTGGCGCAGCAAAATGCCGAAGCGCTGTTCGGTATTACGCTGACGCAACTGGTCAATCCTGGTGCGCCGGTCATGTATGGCGCATTCACTTCCAATGTCGACATGCGGTCGGGTGCGCCGGCTTTCGGAACGCCGGAAAATACCAAAGCCAATATCGCCAGCGGGCAATTGGCGCGGCGGTACAATCTCCCCTACCGCACCACACCTGGCTCGGCTTCAAATGCCGCCGACGCCCAAGGCGCCTATGAGACCATGATGGCGCTTTGGGGTGCGGTGCTGGGTCACGGTAATCTCGTTTATCACGGTGCGGGTTGGCAAGAAGGCGGGCTCACCGCATCATATGAGAAGTTCATACTGGATGTCGAAATGATCCAGCACATGCTGGAATTTCTGACGCCGATTGAAGTCAATGAAGGTGAACTGGCACTGGACGCATTGGCCGGTGTGCCAACGGGCGGGCATTTTTTCGGAGAAGCACATACGTTGGAACGCTACGAGAATGCGTTTTATCAGCCGCTTTTGTCCAACTGGCAGAACTTCGAAAGCTGGCAGGAGTCCGGCGGTCTCGACGCTACCCAAAGAGCAACGCAGCTCTGGAAGAAAGCATTGGAGGAATATGAGGAGCCGAAACCTGATGTGGCAATTCGCCAGGCACTTGATGATTATGTTGCCAGGCGCAGGCAGGAAATAGGTGACGGCGAGCCTTAGACTTCATCAAGATCCAGCTCCCAGTTTTGGCCGACCAGATCCGTGCCGAAACTGTGATGCGGTTCTTCGGCTACGAGTTTAAATCCAGCCGCCAGGTAGATTTTGCGGGCGGAAACAAGAACGTCGTTTGTCCACAGCACGAGTCGCTTGTAGCCACATTTGCGGGTGAAGCGGATACACTCTTCTACCAGCCGTGCACCGATGCCAAGGCCGCGGGCGCTCGGTTCCACGTACAACAGGCGCAGTTTGGCGGTCTCATCATCCTCACAGACAGCAAATATGGAGCCAACAATCTCGCCATCGCGTTCGGCAATCCAACACCGCTCTCGCCTTGGATCGAAGTTATCGACAAAGTCTGCCAGGATGCGGCCGACAAGCGCTTCAAAGGTCCAGTCAAAGCCATATTCCTGCGAGTATAAAACCCCGTGACGATGCGTTATCCACCCCATATCGCCCGGCTCCGGATTGCGGATAAGGTAGCTTTTATCTTCCCTGCTTTGGTCCAGGAGTCTCTGAATGCGTTGCATCGAGCCGACCAATTGCCGCCTTTCAGGCTCGCTCAAGGGTGTCAACAACGAGGCGACGCCTTTGGCGGTAACTGCCTGTAATCCGTTGAATTCGGTGCGGCCGTAAGGCGAGAGCGACAGGACAAGCCGTTTGGCATTCTTGCCATCAGGTTTTCGTTCCACCAGCCCTTCCGATTCCAGTTTGGCAATCTGGCGGCTCAGATATCCGGGATCAACCTGGAGCGCATCACTCAGATCGGCAGCGGAAATGTCAGTTGCGTGCGCAAGTTCGTAGAGGATGCGCGCCTGGGGCAGAGAAAAGTGTGTTGATGGCAGGTGGCTGTTCAGCGCGCCGATAAGCCGTGTGTGGAAACGGTTGAATTGCCGGACAGCTGAGACTTGATCTTCAATGGGCATGTGCAGCGCAATAATTGCTTTTTTCAATATAAATGTTGCTAAAAGCAATATATGTGGGAATTGAAGTTTTGGAAAGGGCGCATTCTTTCAGCCAGGAATGCTGCTATGGGCGGGTCGCGATGATATAGCGGGCCAGTTTTTCAGGATCCGGCCTGACACCAAGCCCCGGCCTTGCCGGAACGTGCACATGTCCTGCGCGAACGGGGAACGGTTCGGCCAGAATATCTTCCTCGGCGTAGTAGGTTGCCATGTAAAATTCGCAGCCGAGCTTCAGATCGGGCACCGCGGCCATCAGGTGGGATCCTGCGGCATGTGCAATTCCGGTCTCGAACATGCACCCGCCATAGATCTCAATTCCGGCGGCACGGGCGATGGCCGCCACCTCGAGGGCCCGGCGGATACCGCCTGACTTCATGATCTTCAACGAATAAATATCGGCGATACGCGTGTGCGCACCTTCCAATGCCTGGCGCGGATCAAACACGCTTTCATCCGCCATGATGGGAACATCCACAGCTTGCGAAATTTCAGCCAATGCAGCGCGTTCGTTCATTTTCACCGGTTGTTCGACGAATGTGGGCCGAAAGGGCTCAAGATCGCGAATGCGGCGGATCGCGTCATAGGCGGGAAGCCCCTGATTATAGTCGATGCGAATGTCAATTTCATCGCCATAAAGTGTGCGCAGCTTTTCTAGCCGCAAGACATCGAACGCGTGTTCGCCGAAGCCGGTCTTTATTTTGAACAATCGCACGCCATCTGCCCACATTGCGGCGATATCTTCCAGGTCGGCATCGAAATCCGGATTGGCGATGGAAAAGCTCATCGGGATGACGCTGCGATGACGTCCACCGACCACTTCAGCAATCGGCAGGCCGGTGATTTGCCCGGTGATATCGAGCAGCGCGGTTTCCAGCGCGGCCTTGGCCTCGTTATGGCCCACGAGTATCCGGCTCGCCATTGCCAGGTGAACTTCGACCTGAATCGGGTCGGCACCGATCAGGTAAGGACGCAGATAATGATCCAGCGCCGCGGCATTGGCTTCAGCGGTTCCGGTGAAAACGGGCCAGGGGGACGCTTCACCCCAGCCGGTGATCCCCGTATCAGTGACAATTTCGAGCAGAACGGCGTTGATTGCGGCGACATCGCCGCTGCCGTGCGAATGGACCGCCTTGGCAGGGATGGACACCGAGTGAACACGGATGAGTTCAATTTTATGATCGCCCATTGGCCGGTCTCCGAAATTAGAGCGTGTCTTGCTCAAATGGAATCGTTTGAACGCCGGTAATTTGTGATCTGGCAAGGCGCGGAAGCCGACGCGGTGCGAGCACCGTTAGGGTTTCGCAACGCTGTCCGGAGCGCAAAGAACCAAGTTGAAACGATTGCGGATCGTTAATGAAATTCAACGGTTTGATGATTACCTTGCTTGGCAGTCTTTTCCGCCCTGGCTGCGTCGAAATCCTCGCACGATGTTCACATCGCGCTGCGGTCTTCTCCTTGCCAAAACGAAAAATCCCTGCCATCAATCCGCTCCCATTTGAACAAGATACGCTCTAGGCAATCCATTCACTAACCGGCGCGGCAGCTTCGTTCAACGGTTGGCTGATAATGTCAACCAATGTCGGGCCATCGTGCTCAATGGCTTGCTTCAGTACAGATTGGAGCGCTTCCGGATTTTCGACCTTCCATGATTTTACACCGAAGGCCGAGGCAACCGCTGCGTGATCCGTCCTGTTGAAATCGACTGAGAAGTAACGCTCGTCAAATGCGGAACGCTGCCCGGCCTTGATCCAACCATAGACGGCATTGGAAAACACGATGAACGTAATTGGCATCTTTCTCCGGACCGCGGTTTCCAGCTCTCCGCAGGTAAAACCGAAGCTGCCGTCGCCCATCAGGGCGACGACTTTTTTACCTTGCGCGCCCATCTGTGCGCCCATGGCGGCTGAGAGCGAGTATCCGAGTGCTCCGTGAGCCCGGTTGGAAAACAGTGTCCGGCCTGTTGTGCGGATTTCATAGAATGCTGAAAGATAGGGGCAGGGCGTTCCCGGATCGCCGACAATGATTGCGTCGTCATCAAGCACTGAGCGCAAAGCAGCAATGGTCCTTTCCGGCTTGATGGGCCTGTCAGTGCTTGTGGCCAGGGAATTGAATGCCTTCCATTTTTTCTCTTTGGCCCTGGTGACTGCGTCGGCGCCGCCGAAGCCTGAAACGGCACCTCTTCTTGCCAACTCAGCGTTGAGCGCGGCCATTGCCAAACGCGCATCGGATACGACAGCGACCTCGGTTTCGTATGAGGCGGAAATGACTTCAGGATCGCTATCGATATGGACGATGCGAGTGCCCTTGGCCGGGTAGCGCCAAAGTTCGGTGGTTACCGAGCCCGCCCGGCAGCCGATGAACACAACGAGGTCTGCCTGCTGAACCAGCTCGCGTGTTGCGGGCACGCCGCCATTGGAGCCCACAACACCGACACAATTCGGATGCGTCTCGGCCATCGTGCCCTGGCCAGAAATCGTCGTTGCGACCGCAATATCGAGTGCTTCCACAAATGTAGCAAACTCCCGCTCTCCGCGTGCCAACACGACCCCGCCGCCGACAATGATGACCGGGAACTTTGCCGACAGGATCGCGTCCAGTGATGCACTGATGGCTTCAGGATCGGCGCCTGCGGGGTATGCCGGCCAGATTGTGTGATTGGCATCAGCCCAGATTTGTTCGGGATCGGCCGGTCCGCGCTGGACATCGATGGGAAATCCCAGATGTGCCGAGCCGGGCCGTCCGGTTGTCATTTTTCGAAATGCGGTCCTTACCGTGTCGGGGACGGCATCGGAGTGCTGGATCACGGTATTGAATTTGGTCAGTGGCCGCATCAGGCCTTCCTGATCCAGTTCGGTCAGGGGGTAGTGACCGCGCGATCTGGTGCCGACGTCGGATGTGATGGCCAGAATGGGAATCGAGGATTCGTCGGCTTCGACCAGACCCGGCAGAATGTAGGTCGCTCCGCCACCGGATGGACCTTCGCAAACCCCGACCTTGCCGGTAACCCTTGCGTACCCGTCTGCCATGTAGGCGGCACAGCGCTCGTCGCGCGTCAGGATATGGTCGATATCATGGTCAAGGCGATAAAGCGCATCGTAGAATGGTAGTGTGGTGTCACCGCAGAGACCGAAAATGTGTTTCACGCCGTGGGCTTGCAGCATCCGCACCATCGCTTCGGCGCCGGTCATTTGATTGGTTCGATTGCTTTCCTGCATGACTTCCCGCGATTCTTTGTATTTGATTGATGGTAAAATTATTGTACGCAAAGCTGTATACAATTCAGCATGCATGGTCAATTGAAACAATTCGGTCCATAGTGCAGTTCATGAAATTGAGGACGGGCCTCGCAATCCAGGCGTGGCTTGGGCGTTATCGAAAGTGGCCAGCGCAGCATGACGACAAACAAAAGCAGTGTTGATAAAATTTACGATCAGGTTCGTGCAATGGCGACGAATTTCGAGTTCAAACCTGGCGAGCGGATCAATGAGGGTGATCTTGCAAACGACCTTGGAACCAGCAGGACACCATTGCGCGAGGCTCTGAACCGGTTGGTGGCAGAAGGTTTTTTGACGTTCCAGAACGGCCGCGGATTTTTTTGCCGTTCGCTCGATCCGGCACAGATTTTGGCGCTCTACGAAGCGCGGCAGGCGATAGAGTGCGAGGCGCTGCGGCTGGCTGTGGAACGCGCCAGCGACGAAGAAATCGAATCTGTACTGGCGTTCCTAAAAAAAACCGAACCTGCCTATTCCAGTTCCTCGACACCGCGGGAACTGGTCGAACTAGACGAGGCATTTCACCTTCGAATCGTAAAGATGTCGGGAAACCGTGAATTGGAGCAACTGCTTGCAAATGTCAGCGCCAAGATTCGCTACGTGCGCTGGATAGACATGGGTGAGCGGCGCGGCATTACCCCTGCTGCGCATGTGCGGATAACCGAGGCCTTGAAGGCCCGGGATGCCGAGAAGGCGGTTGCGGAATTGCGCGACCACATCGGCAAGCGCAGCGAAGAGGCGACCGAAGCGGTCCGGATCGCCTACTCGCAGCTATATGTGCCGACCGCCAACGCTAGCTGACGGACAGCGTCCTACTCTGCGGCTTCTGCAACTTCCGGAGTCCAGCCGCTGATCGATTTGACCTCGAGAAAATCTTCAATGCCCCACACGCCGCCTTCGCGACCGTTGCCGGATTGCTTGTATCCGCCGAATGGTGAACCGGCTCCGCGGGACTTTCCGTTCATCTCAACCATGCCGGAACGCAAGCGGCGTGCTACCCGGTTGGAACGTTCCGAATCCTGGCTCTGGACGTAGTTTGTCAGACCGTAAACCGTATCATTGGCGATCGAGATAGCTTCTTCTTCCTCGTCAAACGGAATTATCGACAAGACGGGACCGAATATTTCCTGTCGTGCAATCGTCATGTCGTTGTTGACATCGGCGAACACGGTCGGGCGAACGAAATAGCCTCGATTGAGCCCTTCGGGCCGGCCAAGCCCGCCGGCAACAAGGCGCGCGCCTTCCTTGATACCCTGATCAATCAGGTCCTGGATCTTGTTGAACTGAAGCTCGGATACGACCGGTCCGATATGGCGGCCTTCTTTTGAGGCGATATCCACTGCGGTCGTGTTTGCCGTCTCCGCAGCAATATCGACAGCATCGTCATATCTGGAGCGGTGCACCAGCATTCGGGTTGGCGCGTTGCAGGACTGGCCGGAGTTTTCAAAACAATGGCGTGCGCCGCGCTTGACCGCCTTGTCGTCTGCATCGGCAAAAATGATATTTGCGCCCTTGCCGCCGAGTTCGAGGCTCACCCTCTTGATCGTGTCTGCTGCGTTCTTGGAGATCGCGGTTCCGGCGCGGGTGGAGCCTGTAAATGAAATCATGTCGACATCGGGATGGCCTGATAGATGTGTGCCGACGCCTGCGCCGTCACCATTTACCAGGTTGTAGACGCCAGCCGGAAGGCCTGCCTCGTCCACAATTTCGGTAAACAGAATTGATGACATCGGTGCGATTTCCGAGGGCTTCAGCACCATTGTGCAGCCTGCAGCCAGCGCCGGGATGACCTTTAGCGTGACCTGGTTCATCGGCCAGTTCCAAGGTGTGATCAGGCCGCAGACACCGATCGGCTCAAGCCGGATCAAATCGTTGGGCGCATGCGGCCCCAACGGCCGTTCGAACTCTAACTTGTCGAATGCCCGGATGAAATTGCGGATATGCCAGGCGCCCGCGCCGGCCTGTGCCGATTTTGCCAAGTCGACCGGTGCGCCCATCTCCTGAGATATGGCGGCGCCCATCTTATCGTTGCGCCGCTCGTAAATGTCAGCGATTTTTCTGATGTAGCCGAGGCGTTCCTCCTTCGATGTTTGGCTCCAGCCGTCAAACGCCCGGCGGGCGGCAGCGACCGCTGCATCGGTATCGGCTTTGGATCCCAGAGAAATCACTGCAAACGGTTCTTCGTTAGAAGGATCGATGACCTCTAGATCATTTTGACTGGATGGCTCGACCCATTCTCCGTCAATGTAAAAGCTACGAGCTTCTTTCATGGTGAATTTCCCTGATTTCGGATTTGATCAAAAATTGGAGCTGTTGCCCAACGAACCGCAAAGGCCTTCGGCAGTCAACAAGCCTGAGAGGTAGCTTCCAACATCGCCATTGCACCGCCAGGAAAACGACCCGGAGAGTGTATGCCGCGACGGCAAACAAATAAATTTGACCAATTGATAAAAAAATTTCCAATGGTATAGTGGGACAACCAAAATGGCATTCGGGAGGAGAAGAATGGCCGATAGCCGCTATGCAAACGGCATTTCTGCAGGACGTTTGTCTGCTGCGGAATATCAGGACAATTTTTCCGATTTGCATCCACCATTGGATGCGCACGAAGCGGCTGTGGAAGCTGACCGCTGCTATTTTTGCCATGATGCACCATGCGTGACGGCGTGCCCGACTTCGATCGATATTCCGATGTTCATCCGGCAGATATCGACCGGCAATCCGATCGGGTCGGCCAAAACGATATTTGACCAGAATATTTTAGGCGGCATGTGCGCGCGCGTTTGCCCTACCGAAACATTGTGCGAGCAGGTCTGCGTCCGCGAGACCGCGGAAGGCAAACCGGTCAAGATTGGGCAGTTACAGCGCTATGCGACCGATGCAGCGATGGCTGCCGGAAAGCAGTTTTATGAAAGAGCCGCTTCGAGTGGCAAAACTGTCGCGGTCGTTGGTGCGGGCCCGGCCGGTCTGGCATGCGCTCACCGGCTGTCGATGCATGGCCATGACGTGACTGTTTATGAAGCACGAGAAAAATCCGGCGGTCTCAACGAGTTCGGTATTGCCGCTTACAAGACGGTGGATGGTTTTGCACAAGCCGAAGTCGACTATGTCACCGCCATCGGCGGGATCGAAATCGAACACGGCAAGGCCTTGGAACGTGATGTTTCGCTGGCCGAGCTCGAAAGCGGGTTTGATGCGGTTTTTCTGGCCTGTGGACTGGCCGGCGTGAATGCGCTTGGCGATGCGGACGCTGAAGCTGAAGGCAGCGAAGATGCCGTTGAATGGATTGCTGGGCTGCGTCAGGCAACCGACCTTGGGTCTGTTCCTGTCGGCCGCAGGGTTGTGGTGATCGGCGGCGGGATGACGGCTGTTGACGCGGCGGCACAAGCGAAAGCGCTTGGCGCCGATGAAGTGACAATTGCTTATCGGGGGCCGCAATCACGCATGAAGGCGTCTGAATGGGAACAGGAACTGGCTCAAACGCGCGGAGTGACTTTACGTACCCACCTGACGCCAAAGGCGACGGTAGTTGAGGACGGCAAAGTCGCCGGCATGAAATTCGATCGCGACGGAGAAGAGATTATCATCGCTGCCGATCAGGTGTTCAAGGCAATCGGCCAAACGCTTGAGAGTTCGCACCTGAATGGCGCTGCGGCGGGACCTGAACTCAATGGAGGCCGCATCAAGACTGATGCAGAAGGCAAAACCTCGCTTCCAAATGTCTGGGCCGGGGGCGACTGCACCGATCAGGGCGATGACCTGACCGTGACTGCTGTCTCGCAAGGGCGTGACGCCGCTGAGAGCATTCACCGATATCTTTCCGACGGAGGAGCATGATGGCTGACATTCGAAACGATTTTATCGGGATCAAGTCACCCAATCCGTTCTGGCTGGCATCCGCCCCGCCCACCGACAAGGAGTACAATGTCGTCCGTGCCTTTAAGGCCGGTTGGGGCGGTGTTGTATGGAAGACGCTTGGAGAAGCCGGACCGCCGATCGTCAATGTCAACGGGCCACGGTATGGCGCGATCTGGGGCGGCGACCGGCGTCTGCTGGGTCTCAACAATATCGAACTCATCACCGATCGCGATTTGGAGGTCAATCTTCGGGAGATCAAGCAGGTCAAACGCGATTGGCCGGACCGGGCTGTGATCGCGTCGATCATGGTGCCCTGCGAGGAAGGGGCATGGAAAAAAATCCTGCCGCGCGTAGAGGATACGGGTTGCGACGGTATCGAACTGAACTTCGGGTGTCCGCATGGCATGAGCGAGCGGGGCATGGGTTCGGCTGTGGGCCAGGTGCCGGAATATATCGAGATGGTGGCGCGCTGGTGCAAGCAGAACACGCGCATGCCGGTGATCGTCAAGCTCACACCGAATATCACCGATATCCGGTATCCTGCGCGCGCCGCGAAAGCCGGCGGGGCGGATGCAGTGTCGCTGATTAACACGGTGTCTTCGATCACGTCGGTCAATTTGGATACGTTTTCTCCTGAACCGTCGATTGACGGCAAGGGTAGCCATGGCGGTTATTGCGGACCTGCGGTCAAGCCGATTGCGCTTAACATGGTGGCAGAAATTGCGCGCGATCCGGAAACCGTGGGTTTGCCGATTTCAGGCATCGGAGGTGTGACGACCTGGCGTGATGCGGCCGAATTCCTGGCGCTCGGAGCCGGCAATGTTCAGGTTTGTACGGCTGCGATGACCTATGGGTTCAAGATCGTCGAGGAAATGATCGAGGGACTTAAAAACTGGATGGATGAAAAAGGTCATGCGACGCTTGATGATGTTATCGGCCGAGCAACGCCAAACGTCACCGACTGGCAGTATCTGAATCTCAACTACATCACCAAGGCTCGTATCAATCAGGAAGCCTGCATCAAATGCGGGCGGTGCTACATCGCGTGCGAAGACACATCACATCAGGCAATCTGGATGAAGCCTGACCGGGTGTTTGAGGTCAATGATGCGGAATGCGTCGCCTGTAATCTGTGCGTTGAAGTGTGTCCAGTTGAAGGATGCATCACCATGGAACGCCTTCAACCTGGTGAAATCGACGAGCGGACCGGCAAGACAGTTGAGGCCGACTACGCCAATTGGACGACGCATCCCAACAACCCGGTCAAAGTGGCTGCGGAATAGTTACGGACCCAAGGTTCCTCCTGCATCGGGTGGCGTGTGAAGGTTTTCCGCGCCGCCCGTTGTCTTTTGTAATGGGTGCAGTATCGTTTCAGAATGTCGGATAACAAAACCGTCCCCACTGACGTCGATCCGCGCGCTTTTGTCGAGGCGGTCGAACACAAGGGCAGACGCGAGGATGCGCTGCTTTTGCTCGACTTGTTTGGCCGTGTAACCGGGTATGAACCGCAGATGTGGGGTCCGAGCATCGTCGGTTTTGGGCGCTATCACTACAGATACGCAACCGGAAGAGAAGGGGAATTCCTGCTGACCGGATTCTCACCGCGCAAGGCCGCGATGACTGTCTATATCATGCCGGGATTCAAGAAATACGCTTCCCAACTCAAACGGCTCGGAAAACACAAGCACAGTGTCTCCTGCCTTTATCTTGGCCGGTTAGGCGGGCTTGATCTCGGAGCGCTTGAGGAGATGATTGCCGATTCCGTGGAACGCATGAAGGCAATGAGCGTGGAGCACTGGCCGAAGTAGGACCTGGCTGTTGTAAACCCGCCCGGCAGTTCACCGGCAGCGGTCATGATGCATGCAATGCATTCACCTTGTCATGCTGTTCGCGAATGTTCCTCGGCCATTTCGACTTGATGTAGGAGAGAACCGCGATCACATCCTCATCACTCAGATGCTCGTCGAACTCCGGCATCGCATCGGCGTTCAATGTCCGGCAGGCGACATCGGATGTGCCGTATTTGGTCAATTCAAACAGTGCCCTGTCCGGGTGTTGCCAAGTGTGGCCTGTTCCATCATGTGGTGGTGCGAGCGGATTTTCAGCTGTGCTCTTTGTATCCCAGTCTGGCTGCCCCTGCCCGTTGGCGCCATGGCAGCTGGCGCATTCGGCGGCGTAGAGCGCTTCTCCCTTGGAAACGATAGCCGGATTGTCTGGATGCAGCATGGATGAGCCGGCTGAGTTGCCGGGCATGAAAAAGTAAACCAGCGCCAGACCTGCAATCAGCAATGGCACGCTAATCAATATCTTCAGGGTCGTTTCAGACATGACGTTGGTATTTCGATTTTGGACTGTGCTTGTTGCAGCGAACTGCATCATACAAGTTGACTGACATTGCTGCGGTTGTCATTTCCGGGCACCGCGACGGGACAACTATGTCAACTATGGCCTGTTCGCGTCAATCCTGATCAAGGTTTCAAACCGCGCAGATAAAAGGTTTCAAGAAACCTTGCTGCATCTTGAAACCGGCTTTCTCCACTGCGATCAGGCCCCAGAACCGCTCGCACCTGCACGTCAAAATCGGCATAGTGCTGTGTCGTTGCCCAGATTGAGAATATCAGGTGCCATGGATCGCACTCGGAGATTTTTCCATCCTGAATCCAACGTTTTATCACCTCGGCCTTGCGGTCAACGAGCTCCTTTAATTCACCTTCCAGCTTGGCCAGTGTGCGTGGTGCACCATGCAACATTTCGTTCGCAAACAAGCGGCTCTCGCGCGGCAGATCCTTGGACATTTCGATCTTGCGGCGGATGTATCCTGTGATTTCGGTCATCGGATCGCCGTTTTCGTCGATCTGCTCCAGCGGCGCGAGCCAGGTCTTCAGCAGCCGGTCGATGAGAGTCTGGTGAATTTCCTCCTTGCTTTTGAAATAGTAGAGCAGGTTTGGTTTCGACATGCCTGCTGCGGAGGCAATCTGATCGATGGTCGAGCCTCGAAAGCCGTTTTCGGAAAATATTTCCAGCGCAGCGTCAAGAATACGCTCGCTTTTTTCGGCCTGAATACGTGTTTTTGGTTTTGTTTGAACGACTGCCATTGCTTCCCTGCCACCCCATCGGTGGAGTCATGCCATAAAGTTCATATTTTTCCAAATGGTCAATTTTTTCGTGGCGCATGTTGCACCGCTTGGACAAAACCCTTAACGGATAGTCTTTGCGCATTTTTGGGGAGGATCATCTTGTGTCCAGCCGTCTAGATATTACGCCCAACGATTTGAATGCATTCTGGATGCCGTTTACCGCGAACCGGCAGTTCAAGAAGGCGCCGCGGATGTTTGTCGGCGCCAAGGATATGCACTACACGACTACCGACGGCCGCCAGGTGCTTGATGGCACGGCGGGTCTTTGGTGCGTCAACGCCGGGCATGGCCGACCGCTGATTACTGAAGCGATCCAGCGCCAGGCGGAGCAACTCGACTATGCTCCTGCGTTCCAGATGGGACATCCGGCGGTATTTGAGTTGGCCAACCGCCTGATCGACATCGCACCCGATGGCATGGAGCATGTATTCTTCACCAATTCCGGTTCAGAATCCGTCGAAACCGCGTTGAAGATGGCGCTCGCATATCATCGTGCCAAAGGCGAGGGATCACGCTTCCGGCTGATCGGGCGAGAGCGCGGTTATCACGGCGTCAATTTCGGTGGTATTTCCGTCGGCGGCATTGTGCCGAACCGAAAGATGTTTGGAACGCTGCTTTCTGGCGTCGACCACCTTCCACACACGCATTTGCTGGACAAGAATGCGTTCACACGCTGCGAACCGGAGCATGGTGCCGAACTTGCTGACGAACTGGAACGTATTGTCGGCTTGCATGATGCATCGACGGTCGCCGCCGTCATCGTCGAGCCCGTCGCGGGGTCTACGGGAGTCCTGGTTCCGCCGAAAGGCTATTTGAAGCGTCTGCGCGAGATTTGTGACAAGCACGGCATTCTTTTGATCTTTGACGAGGTAATCACCGGATACGGTCGCCTCGGCACGCCGTTTGGCGCTGACTATTTTGGTGTCACGCCTGACATCATCACAACGGCAAAAGGGGTATCAAACGGTGTGATCCCGATCGGTGCAGTATTCGTCAAGAAGGAGATTCACGATGCCTTCATGACCGGTCCCGAACACATGATCGAGTTCTTCCACGGGTACACCTATTCCGGCAACCCGATGGCTTGTGCTGCAGCGCTTGGTACGCTGGATACCTACAAGGAAGAGGGCTTGCTGACCCGCGGTGCCGAACTTGCGCCCTATTGGGAGGACGCATTGCATTCGCTGAAGGGCGAGCCAAATGTGATTGATGTTCGCAATATCGGCCTTGTCGGCGCAATCGAGCTGGAGCCGATTGCAGGAGCACCCACAAAACGGGCGTTTTCAGCATTCGTGAAGGCATTCGAACGGGGCTGCCTGATCCGCACCACTGGTGACATCATTGCATTGTCACCACCGTTGATCGTTGAGAAGGGCCAGATCGACGAATTGGTCGATTGCGTACGCACGGTACTCAACGAAGTGGAGTGATCTTCGGTTCCGGCTTTTGGCTGAGTGAGGTGCTGCTCGCGCCAATCCCGTCGAGAATGATCGATTTGACGGTCCGTTTCGCAGCTTCCCATTGCTCGTCCGTAAAGGCCTGACCGGAATTGAGCGTGACGATCTGGTGACGGAAGTCAGCATAATGCTGGGTGGTCGCCCAGACCATGTAGAGCAGATGGTGGGGATCGACCGGTTTCATTTTGCCTTCGGCGATCCAGCGGCGGATGACATGAGCGCGACCCTCCGTCCATTCGCGCAACGTTGTTTCAAGGTAGTCCTGGATCACGGGCGCGCCGTGCATGACTTCGGCAGCCCAGACTTTTGAGCCGGCCGGGTGGCTGCGGCTTAGATCCATTTTGGCGTCAATATAGGCGCCAATACCCTCAACAGGTCCTTCGGCGTCATCAAACACGGCCGCAGCATCAAGCCAGATCTGAAAAATGTTGTCGACCACGCGACGGTAAAGCGCTTCCTTGGTGGGGAAGTAATAGTGCAGATTGGCTTTTGGCAGGCCCGCCATGTCGGCGATCAGTTGCATGGTTGCACCGCCGAATCCCGCTTCAGCGAAGACCAGTTCTGCGGCGCGTAATATGTTACGCTCGTTTTCCTCGCGTATGGCGGCTTTGCCGGAAAGCTTTAGCGGTTTTCCCACGCCAGGGCTCCTCCCAAAAACATCTTGACCAAACGGTCAGAATATGATGCTTTATCCTGACCATACGGTCAAGAAGTGTTCCGAGGCAAGAGAGAACCAGTTGACCGACAGATGAAACCTGCGCCACCAGGGGAGGACACCGATGGCCGCGCCGGGAGAAAATCTTCGAATCAATTCAGACCGTTTGTGGGATTCGCTCATGGAAATGGCGAAGATCGGACCGGGCGTGGCTGGCGGCAACAACCGCCAGACCGTGACGGACGAGGACGGCGAGGGGCGCGCACTGTTTCAGAAATGGTGCGAGGACGCTGGTTGCACGATGGGCCTCGACCAGATGGGAAACATGTTTATGCGCCGCGAGGGCGCCGACCCGGATGCGCTGCCTGTCTATGTCGGTTCACACCTCGATACCCAGCCAACGGGCGGCAAGTATGACGGTGTACTGGGTGTACTGGCGGGGCTCGAAATTGTGCGGACTCTGAACGATCTCGACATCAAGACGAAGCACCCGATCGTCGTCACCAACTGGACCAACGAGGAAGGCACTCGCTACGCACCGGCCATGCTGGCATCCGGTGTTTTTGCCGGAATGCACACGCAGGACTGGGCCTATGGCCGCGAAGATGCGGAAGGCAAGAAGTTCGGCGATGAATTACAGCGTATCGGCTGGCGTGGCGAGGAGGAAGTCGGCGACCGCAAGATGCATGCGTTCTTCGAGTTGCACATTGAACAAGGCCCCATTCTTGAAGCGGAAGAAAAGGATATCGGTGTCGTCACGCACGGGCAGGGGCTTTCCTGGACGCAAGTCACAGTGACGGGCAAGGACGCGCATACCGGATCGACACCGATGCCGATGCGCAAGAATGCCGGTCTCGGAATGGCGCGCATTCTGGAACTGGTCGACGAGATTGCCTGGTCGCACAAACCCGATGCAGTTGGTGCCGCAGGTCATATTGATGTTCATCCGAACTCACGCAATGTCATCCCTGGAAAGGTGGTCTTCACCATCGATTTCCGTTCGCCGCAGCTTGAAGTCATTCAGGACATGGAAAACCGCCTGAAAGAAGGTGCGCAGAAAATTTGTGATGAGATGGGCCTTGAGGTCGAGTTCGAAAAGGTCGGCGGATTTGATCCAGTGGAGTTCGATCATGATTGCGTAGCCGCGATCAGGAATGCGGCAGAGCGGCTCGGTTACTCGCACCGCAATATCATCTCGGGAGCCGGACATGACGCTTGCTGGATCAATCGCGTCGCGCCGACCGCGATGGTCATGTGCCCCTGTGTTGACGGGCTGTCGCACAATGAAGCGGAAGAGATTTTCCCCGAGTGGGCCCGCGCCGGCGCAGACGTGCTGTTTCACGCGGTTGTCGAGACGGCGGAGATTGTGGATTGAATTGGGTGGGTCGTTTCAGCCCATAACAAACCGAACCGGGAGGAATACATGTCCAAAGTCATCAAGAACGGAACCATCGTCACCGCCGACCGGACATGGAAGGCGGATGTGCTGGTCAAGCACGACCAGATCATCGGCATCGGGCCGGACCTGCATGCCGATCATGAGCTGGATGCTACCGGCTGCTATGTGATGCCCGGCGGCATCGATCCGCATACCCACCTGGAAATGCCCTTCATGGGCACCTACTCGTCCGACGATTTCGAAAGCGGCACGCGCGCAGCTGTCTCCGGCGGCACAACGATGGTGGTCGATTTCTGCCTGCCGTCGCCCGGCCAATCACTGTTGGAAGCGATCCAGATGTGGGACAACAAGTCGACGCGGGCCAATTGCGATTACTCCTTTCACATGGCGATTACCTGGTGGGGCGAGCAGGTGTTCAACGAGATGCCCGAAGTGGTTTCGCGCGGCATCACCTCGTTCAAGCACTTTATGGCGTACAAAGGCGCTTTGATGGTCAATGACGACGAGCTGTATGCATCGTTCCAGCGCTGCGCAGAACTCGGCGCGTTGCCTCTTGTCCATGCCGAAAACGGTGATGTCGTCGCTTCCCTCCAGGAAAAATTGATGTCTGAGGGCAATAATGGTCCGGAAGCACATGCTTTTTCGCGCCCACCCGAAGTGGAGGGTGAAGCCACCAACCGCGCCATCATGATTGCCGACATGGCGGGTGTGCCGCTCTACGTCGTACACACTTCCTGCGAGCAGGCGCACGAAGCGATCCGCCGGGCACGGCAGAAAGGCATGCGGGTCTATGGCGAACCGCTGATCCAGCACCTGACGCTTGATGAGAGCGAATACGCCAACAAGGATTGGGATCATGCCGCCCGCCGCGTGATGAGCCCTCCCTTCCGCAACAAGCTGCACCAGGATTCGCTGTGGGCCGGTCTGCAGGCCGGTTCGTTGCAGGTGGTTGCGACCGACCATTGCGCGTTCACGACCGAACAGAAGCGCTACGGGGTCGGCGATTTCACCAAGATCCCGAACGGCACTGGCGGTCTGGAGGACCGGATGCCGATGCTGTGGACCAATGGTGTCAGCACCGGGCGTTTGACGATGAATGAGTTCGTTGCGGTCACTTCAACCAATATCGCCAAGATTCTCAACATGTACCCGAAAAAGGGTGCGATCGTTGAGGGCGCGGATGCCGATATCGTAGTCTGGGATCCGGAAAAGAAAAAGACGATCCGTGCCAACAAACAGCAGTCGGCGATCGACTACAACGTCTTTGAAGGCAAGAAGGTGCAGGGCCTGCCGCGCTTCGTGTTGTCGCGTGGCGATCTTGTGGTCAATGACGGCAAGCTCGACACCAAACCGGGACATGGTGAGTTCGTTGCCCGCGAGCCGTTTCAGGCGGTCAACAAGGCGCTGTCGACCTGGAAAGAGCTGGTTGCTCCGCGAAAGGTTGAGCGTACCGGCATTCCAGCGAGTGGTGTCTGATCTAAATTTCAGGGGCAAATCAACGTGTTAGCACCGGGTAACACCGTGACCGATACCGTTATTTCTGCACAAAACTTGTCATTGACGTTTGAAACCAATGACGGGCCGGTGCATGCGCTGAAGGATGTCGATCTGGAAATCGGCAAGGGTGAATTCGTCTCCTTCATCGGCCCGTCGGGCTGCGGCAAGACGACGTTCCTGCGGGTGATTGCCGATCTGGAGCAGCCGACGGCGGGATCGGTCTCAGTCAACGGCATGACGCCAGAGCAGGCCCGCAAGGCACGCGCTTATGGCTACGTATTCCAGGCGGCCGGGCTTTATCCGTGGCGGACGATTGAACGCAATATTGCGCTGCCGCTGGAGATCATGGGCGTGTCGAAGGCGGATCAATCACAACGTATCGAGCGCGTGCTCGAGCTGGTGGATCTCGCCGGGTTTGGAAAAAAATATCCGTGGCAATTGTCGGGCGGCATGCAACAGCGGGCTTCGATTGCAAGAGCGCTCAGTTTCGATGCCGATATTTTGCTGATGGATGAGCCGTTCGGTGCGCTTGACGAGATCGTGCGCGACCATCTGAATGAGCAGCTGCTGGCGCTGTGGGCGCGGACTGAAAAGACGATTGGGTTCGTCACCCATTCGATTCCGGAAGCAGTCTACCTGTCGACCAGAATCGTTGTCATGTCGCCGAGACCGGGACGCATTACCGATATCATCGACAGTACGCTGCCGCGCGAGCGCCCGCTTGATATCCGCGACACCACCGAGTTTCTCGAGATTGCTCACCGCGTCCGCGAAGGCTTGAGGGCCGGGCATGAGGAGTAGCGAGACTTCATGATCCGTCTTCGAGACAGCAATATCGGACCTGTCTTGACGGTGGTGTTCGCCATCGTGGTCATCTGGTATGTCGCGTCCTTCGGGATGAACCGGGCCTGGGTGATGGATCAGGCAGCTCGCGCCGGCGAAACGCCCGGCTTTTCCGAGCAGCTCGCCGGCACGATGAATCAGGACAGGCCTGTGCTACCTGCACCGCACCAGGTTGCTTCGGAGCTTTATGACGGCGTCTTCGACAAGAAGATCACTTCGAAACGCAGTCTCGTCTATCACGGTTTTATCACTCTGCAGGCGACCTTTTGGGGTTTCGCTCTCGGCATAGTTGTCGGGATTGGGCTTGCTGTGATCATTGTGCTCAACCGCGCTGCCAATCTGACACTGATGCCGTGGGCAATCATTTCACAGACCATTCCGGTGGTGGCGTTGGCGCCGATGATCGTGGTGTTGACCAACGCCATGGGCGCAGACAGCCTCATGGTGCCAAAGGCAATCATCGCGGCCTATCTGAGTTTCTTCCCGGTTCTGGTATCGATGGTCAAGGGGTTGACCAGTCCGGATGCCATGCAGCTTGATTTGTTGCGCACCTATGGGGCGTCAAAATCGCAGGTTTTCTGGAAGCTGCGTATGCCGGCGTCGTTACCCTATTTCTTTGCTTCCCTGAAAATTGCAGTTGCCGCCAGCCTGGTAGGCGCAATTGTCGGCGAACTGCCCACAGGTGCAATCGCCGGTCTGGGTGCCCGCATGTTGATCGGTTCGCAGTTCGGCAATCCGATGATCATGTGGTCGGCATTGTTTGCAGCCGCGATTCTCGCGGCAATGCTGATCTGGGTGGTTACCGGCATTGAAAAAGCCGCTGCTCGCGCCATGGGCGGAGGAGCAGCATGACTGACAATCGTGCCGCCAGATTCTTGCTGCCCTTTGCCTTTGGCGTGGCGGTGATAGCGATTTGGGAAGTCATCGTCAGTACGTTTTCAATACCGATCGCCATTTTGCCAGCACCGAGTGCGATCTGGGCTGCCATCAAAGGCTCGGGCGACATCCTTCTGGTAGACTGGCTGCAGACGGTGGTGCGCGGGGCGCTGAACGGCTTGTGGATCGGGACCTCAGCCGGTGTAGTAACAGCGATTGCGATTGACCGGTTCGAATTCCTGCGCCGCGGACTGTTGCCTGTTGCCAATTTCGTTGCCGCGCTGCCGATTGTCGGCGTTGCGCCGATCATGGTGATGTGGTTCGGCTTTGACTGGCACTCGAAGGCCGCTGTGGTGACGGTCATGGTGTTCTTCCCAATTCTGGTGAACACGCTTGCCGGGCTGCAGGACACCGACCGAATGCAGCGCGACCTCATGTTGACCTACAGCGCGAATTACTGGCAGACACTTGCAAAACTCAGGCTTCCCGCTGCGATGCCCTTCATTTTCAACGGGTTGAAGATCGCAGCGACACTGGCGCTTATAGGCGCCATCGTGGCTGAGTATTTTGGATCACCAACCCGCGGAATGGGATTTCGAATTTCCACCGAAGTCGGGCGTTTGGGCATCGACATGGTGTGGGCAGAAATCGCCGTGGCGGCCTTGTCCGGCACGGCGCTTTATGGCGCTGTAACGCTTATCGAAAGGGGAGTGACGTTTTGGCACCCTTCTCAGCGGTCGGGCCGGAAAAATTGAATTTCAACAAAGGAGTGAACTACAAATGAAGAACCTCAAACTACTGGCCACATCAGCCGCGGCTTTGATCATGGCGACGGCGGCTCAGGCAGCTGATGATGTGACCCTGCAGCTCAAATGGGTCACACAGGCGCAATTTGCCGGTTACTACGTGGCATTGGAGAACGGCTTTTACGAAGAGGCCGACCTCAACGTCACGATCAAACCTGGTGGACCCGACATTGCGCCTACGCAGGTGATTGCCGGCGGTGGCGCTGATGTGATCGTTGAGTGGATGCCGGCAGCGCTCGCCGCCCGCGAGAAAGGCTTGGCGCTCGTCAACATCGCCCAACCGTTCAAATCGTCCGGCATGATGCTGACGTGTTTGAAGGAATCGGGAATCAAGGCACCAGCCGATTTCCCCGGCCATACGCTGGGCGTCTGGTTCTTTGGCAACGAGTTCCCGTTCCTTTCGTGGATGAGCCAGCTGGGCATTCCGACCGAGGGTGGAGATGATGGCGTGGAAGTTTTGAAACAGGGCTTCAATGTCGATCCGCTGCTTCAAAAACAAGCGTCCTGCATATCGACCATGACGTATAACGAGTACTGGCAGGTGATTGACGCTGGTGTGTCGGCTGACGATCTGGTGACGTTCAAATACGAAGACCAGGGCGTGGCAACATTGGAAGACGGGCTTTATGTGCTCGAATCCAATCTTGGTGATGACGCATTCAATGACAAGATGGTTCGCTTCATTTCCGCCTCGATGAAGGGTTGGAAGTGGGCCGAGGAGAATCCTGACAAGGCGGCCGAGATCGTGCTTGAATATGACGAGACCGGTGCACAGACGGAGAAACACCAAAAGCGGATGATGGGCGAAATTGCCAAGCTGACCGCTGGTTCCAATGGCTCGCTCGATCCGGCAGACTTCGACCGTACGGTCAAATCACTGCTGTCGGGCGGTTCTGATCCGGTGATCACCAAGGAGCCGGAAGGTGCCTGGACACACGCGATTACTGACAAGGCGCTGAACTAGAGTTTTTTCGAGTTTATTTTCAAAGGAGGGCGGTCGATTGACCGCCCTTTTTCCTGTCATTCAAGCGTTATCGTTTGCTCGAAATGAGGTTGCGCCCTCACGCGGAAAGCTGAACCGGTTGTGCTTGCGAGCGAACTTCGAACCAATGCGCTGCCGCCAGGAGCCGGCGTGCGGCGATCTCGCAGATGTAGCATCTGACTGCCACGGCCGGGCGCAATTTAGCTCGATACTCTGGCTTTCCGGTGTCGGCCGCAGGGCTGCCAAGTCTCAATAGTTCAATGTTCAGCTCACTGTGAATGGGCGTGTTTTGATGATGCGGTTTCATTTGCCTGTTTCCGTTTCATTGGTGTGATTACGGCCGTTGGCAAACAGATTGACGCGCACGTAGATTTGACACAAACGATCATATTTCAAATAATGCGTTAGAAAAACTTACGCATGACATGCCTCGAAAACTTCCTAATCTGAACCAACTCCGCGCATTTGAAGCAGCGGCCCGGCATCTGAGTTTTAAGGATGCCGCCGAGGAGTTGCACGTCACTCATGCTGCCGTCAGTCACCAAATCAAAGCGTTGGAAGAGCATTTTGGAGTGCGGCTTTTTCGTCGGCGAACCCGCCAGATTGAAGCAACTGATGCGGCGGCGCGGCTTGGTGAACGGTTGTCCGAACTGTTCGACCAGATCGAACTTGCGACGCAAGCACTGTCCGGTGAATCACTAACTGGCGAGCTTCGAATTTCCGTTCCGCCCTATTTCTCCGACCGCATATTGATGCCCAGGCTTGCGAAGTTTCATGCGTCCCATCCAGAGTTGACTATCTCGCCGAGCCCGGAAGCAAAACTGGTCAATTTGCAAAACTCGCCCTATGACGCGGCAATTCGCTACGGCGACGGGAAATGGGACGGATTGTCAGCAATCCGCCTGCATTGGACGCGATTGATCCCTGTTGCATCGCCTACACTGGTTGGGGACCGTGATCTGCCTCTCAATGCTGAGGAGATTGCCAGACTACCCAAAGGTTGCATGAAAGGCCAGGAAATTGATTGGCAAAAATGGTTGTCTGCGGCCGGCCACAGTGGAGATCCAGGTGAAATCCTGGTCTATGATATCGGAACCCGTGTCGTTGATCTGGCGTATTCCGGTCTTTGCGTTGCGCTGATAAGCACGATGATCGTTGCCGAGGATCTGGTGATGGGACGATTGGTGCAATTGAATTCAACGGCACTCGGTAGCGAACGTGCAATGCACCTGACCTTCCCCGCTCGAGAACGAATCGATCCGAGACTGCAAATATTTGCGGATTGGTTAGCTGAAGAGATTGAGCTCGCCAGCGCGGTGGGTCGGGCGCCGGCGGATTAGTCGCCCGACGAGTACTCAGTTGCGCTGCCACGTCCCTGATTGCTGCGCCAACGTCCCGGTGGCCTTCCTGCATGTTTGGTGAAAAACCGGTTGAAGTAAGAATGATCTGAAAAGCCGACATGTTCGGCAACCTCACGGACCGAGGCAGGTGTTGTGGCAAGCAGGCGCTTGGCCTCGGCTATTACACGTGCGTCGACCATCTGGTGAACGGTCTTACCGGTATGTTTAAGGGCTATTCGATTGAGTTGATGTGCAGAAATTCCAAACTGCTCAGCATACGACAATACGCTTTCACGTTGGCGATAATTGCGCGCAATCATGACATCCAGCGCTTGCAAGCGCTGCATGTCGCGATCACTCGCCATTTCATTGGCAGGAAGCAATTTCGGGTACTGGGCGCGCGTGAGGCTGACCAGCGCGATCAGCAGTAAAGCCGAAGCACAGGTATTGCTTCCTGATTTATCGCTGACCAATTCGGCTTCCAATTGGTCGATCTGCGCGGACAATTCCAAGGTCGCCCCATCGGTTGCGCGAAGCGATACTATCCGGACCGCACAGAAAAAACCTGAAAAGCTCGGGTCTGGACCGCAAGTTTGTTGCAAGAGCTCGGTGAGCGCTGTCACAACCCGCCCATCGCTGCCTGCGAAGAAACGGAAACCGTGCACCACGCCCGCTGGAATGAACAGTGCTGCCGGCGCTTCAAACTGGTGATATTCGCCATCGAAAAATATCTCACCTGCACCATCGGTTATAACGAAAAGCTGAAAGTAGCTGTCGTGACGATGATGACCAATTTCCCAGCGGTGCTTGCTGCTGCGCACATAGAGCGGTTCACAGTGAATTGAAAAGTTTTCTGGCCCCGAGACGTCCTGCTGATACAGCTGAAAGTCGGGGGCTTCAGATTGAACAGGACTGTCGGCAGCAGGCATGCTCAAATAATCCACAAAAATGCTCAAAATGTCCATTGTTTGAACGGAGGCGTGGGAGACAATTGGTTTCAACCAATAATTACGCATGGGAGTGGAAGTCATTCGCACACAGGTAGCGATCATTGGCTCGGGTCCATCAGGCCTTCTGCTCGGCCAATTGCTTGGCCGTGCCGGGATCGACAACGTCATTCTCGACCGTGTCGACCGCGACTATATCCTCGGCCGCATTCGGGCGGGTGTCCTGGAAGAAGGCATGGCTGCGATGCTTGACGCGGCTGGCGCCGGCGAACGCATGCGAAAGGAAGGTCTGCCGCATGACGGTGTCGGAATGGGATTTGACGGACACCGGCACCGGATCGATTTCAAGGGTCTTACCGGAGGCAAGCATGTCATTGTCTATGGCCAGACCGAATTGACGCGGGACTTGATGGACGCGCGAGAGGCGGCAGGTTTCGCCACCATCTATAACGCCGAAGACGTATCGCCCAACGAGTTCGAATCCGATAAACCGTTCATCACCTACCGTAAGGATGGTACAAACCATCGCATCGATTGCGATTTCATAGCCGGTTGCGACGGATATCACGGAGTTTCACGACAGTCCGTCCCCGCTTCTGCCCTTCGCGAATTTGAAAGGATCTATCCGTTCGGGTGGATGGGGTTGCTTTGCGACACACCGCCGGTTGACGACGAACTCGTCTACACAAGCCATGAACGCGGTTTTGCCCTTTGTTCGATGCGGTCAAAAACACGCAGCCGCTACTATGTGCAGTGTCCGCTCGAGGACAAGGTTGAGGATTGGCCGGACGACCGGTTTTGGGATGAATTGCGCCGGCGTTTGCCTTCCGATCTGGCGGAAAGTCTCATCACAGGTCCATCCATTGAAAAATCGATTGCGCCGCTTCGGTCTTTCGTTGCCGAGCCGCTTCGCTTCGGCCGATTGTTCCTTGCTGGGGACGCGGCTCACATCGTGCCTCCGACAGGTGCAAAGGGATTGAATCTTGCATCGAGCGACATTCACTATCTCTTTGAAGGATTGCGCGATCATTTTCTCGACAATTATGACGCCGGCATTGACGCCTATTCCTCACGCGCGCTTGCAAGGGTCTGGAAAGCCGAACGGTTCTCGTGGTGGATGACCAACATGATGCACCGGTTTCCGGAGACAGATTCATTCGGCCGCAAGATGCAGCAGGCCGAGTTCGAATACCTTGCCAGTTCACGGACAGCGTCGGCGGCACTGGCGGAAAATTATGTTGGATTGCCTTATTGAGAGACAGATGAGCGAAGAAGAGAACAAATTGCGCGCTCACGGTGATAAAACCCGGCGAAGTGTGCTGGGGGATGCGCATGTCGACCGAGCAAAAGCGGCGGCGACCGCATTTGACGAGCCGTTTCAGGAAATGATCACCGATGCGGCTTGGGGGCATGTGTGGTCGCGGCCGGACATAAGCAAGCGTGAGCGTTCGATGCTGACGATTGCGCTGCTGGCGGCACTTGGTCATCACGACGAACTGGCCATGCACATACGCGCGACCGCCAATACGGGCGCCAGCGCCGAAGATATTCGAGAAGCCCTGCTGCACGTCGCGATCTACGCCGGCGTTCCGGCAGCCAACCATGCGCTGAAGATAGCCAAGGCGACCCTTGCCGAAATGAATGGTGCCGAAGGAGATTGATGTGAGCAATATGCCGCCCGAGACAGGATCGTTCTTTCAACGGGACCGCAACTGGCAACCGCCTGCGTACACGCCGTGGTACAAGACATCGGTTCTCAGATCGCCGCAAAAGGCGCTGATTTCTCTCGACACCACTTTGAGCGAAATCACCGGTCCAGTGTTCGGACACGACATCCTCGGCCCGCTCGACGACGCTCTGATCCACAATTTTGCCAAGCCAGGCGAAAGCGCTATCGGCGAACGCATCGTTGTCTACGTCCGTGTGCTGGACGAACGCGGCACGGCTGTTCCTGTCTCATGGGGTGAATTTTGTAAAGCCAATGCCGGTGGCCGCTACCGCCACAAAAACGAAGGTTATATTGCACCGCTCGATCCCAATTTTGGTGGATGTGGTCGAACGATCACCGGTGACGACGGCAGTTATGCATTTCGAACTGTCAAACCCGGACCCTATCCCTGGATGAATGGAGTGAACGACTGGCGTCCTTCGCACATCCACTTTTCCTTGTTCGGGCACGGATTTGCGCAACGCCTGATTACGCAGATGTACTTCGAGGGTGATCCCATGATCCCGCGGTGTCCGATTGTGAGAACCATTCCCGACAAGGCCGCAATAGAGACGCTGGTGGCGGCGCTCGATATGGAAGCGACTATTCCGATGGATGCGCGAGCCTATAAGTTCGATATCGTGCTACGGGGCCGCCGGTCGACCATGTTTGAAAACCGGCTGGAGGGCAATTGAGATGGTTCAGAGCCTCGGAAGACTGAAAGAAACGCCGTCGCAAACCGCGGGTCCCTATGTGCATATCGGCGCAGTTCCCAACTTTTGCGAGATTCCCGGGGTATTTCCGGAAGATCTCGGATCGAAAATGGTTACGGAAGCCACCAAGGGCGAGCGAATTTCCATCACCGGCCAGGTAATCGACGGATCGGGCACGCCGTTGAGAGATGTGTTGCTGGAGATTTGGCAGGCAGATGCTGCCGGACTTTACAATTCTCCGGCGGAAACCCGAGGCCAGGCGGATCCCGCATTTTCCGGTTTCGGCCGATCCCCATCGAACCTGGAGACTGGTGAGTACTGGTTTGACACGATCAAGCCGGGCAGGGTGCCATTCCGTGACGGGCGCATGCAGGCACCGCATATCACTTTCTGGATCGTGGCACGCGGAATCAACATCGGATTGCACACGAGAATGTACTTCGGCGACGAGGAAGCAGCGAATGCCGAAGACCCGGTCCTTGCACGTATTGAGCACAAAGTTCGCGTACCAACACTTATTGCGCCGCGCGACGGAAACACCTACAGGTTCGACATCCATTTACAGGGTGAGCGAGAGACGGTGTTTTTCGATATTTAATGAGCGTTTTTGATCATTCTTTTCTTTCCGGCCTGCTGGGAGATGACCAGATTTCGGAATTGATGTCTGCCGAGGTCGACATCGGTGCGATGCTTGAATTCGAGGCAGTGCTGGCAGAAGCCGAGGAAGCGGAAGGATTGATCGCCGCAGGATGCGCAGAGCGAATAAGGGCTTCGGTAAGTGATCTTGAGCCCGACTACGCAGCCCTTCGCGATGAGACGGCGCGTGATGGCGTTGTTGTTCCGGCAATGTTGAAACAGGTCCGCGCCCATCTGGATGACCAAAGTGCTGAAGCGCTGCATTACGGCGCCACCAGCCAGGATGTGATCGACACGTCCCTGGCAATTCGGTCGCTCAAAGTTATCGACAGGGTGAATGATGGGCTGGAGCGGGTTATAGCGGAGCTTGATGCGCTTGACAGTCGGGATGGTGGCAAGACCGTGATGGCGCACACGCGAATGCAGGCGGCGTTGCCCGTTACCGTATCTCGAAAAATTGCCAGTTGGCGCGATCCCCTGGTGCGCCATCGCGAACGTATGTCCGCGATACGCGAACGGGTCGGAGTACTTCATCTTGGTGGTCCTGTCGGCGATTTGAGCAAGCTGGGTGATAAAGGATCAGCGGTGATTGAAAGAATGGCCAGGCAGCTTGGATTGGCACCAAGCGTGCAAGCTCGACACACAGAGCGTGACGGACTGGCCGATCTCGCCAACTGGCTATCGCTTATTACCGGCAGCCTGGGGAAGACCGGCGCGGATATTGTGCTGTTTGCCCAGCAGGAGATGGACGAGATCGAATTGTCAAAAGGGGGCGGCTCATCGGCGATGCCGCACAAGGTCAATCCGGTCGCCGCCGAGACACTGGTGGCGATTGCGCGCTTCAATGCGATTTTGCTGACGGGAATGCACTTGTCCCTGGTGCATGAAAACGAACGTTCCGGTTCTGCATGGACGCTAGAATGGATGGTGCTTCCACAAATGATGGTCGCAACGGGAGCCTCCATTCGTACGGCGGAGCAGTTGTTTCAGTCGATATCATTCGTCGGGATCGAGTAGTTCTGATGCAGCCGCGGACGATCGTTATCTATTGCGGGCTGCTGATGTCGGCTGCCGCTTTCGGCACGGACGTTACGCTGCCCGCATTTCCGCAAATGGAAACGGATCTCTTGACAAGCAAAACACTGGTTCAATGGACCATTCCCGCCTTCCTCATTGCCGCCGGTATGGGGCAGGTCGTGTGGGGCGGAATATCGGACCGATTTGGACGCAAACCGGCGCTTGCAGGCGGGTTGGCGATGTTTTTGGCCGGCTGCCTGATCGCAGCGTTTGCAGAAAGTATCGAACTGCTGCTTTCAGCCAGGGCCTTACAAGGATTTGGCGGTGCAGCAGCCATTGTCTCCTCGCGGGCGATTGTTCGTGATCTCTATACTGGCGAGGAACTCGCACGCGGGTTGGCGTTGGCGACGGCAATCTTCGCGGCAGGTCCGATTGTCGCGCCACTTGCGGGCGGTATCATTACCGAGTTTTGGGATTGGAGGGTGGTGTTTGGCGCATTGGCCGCTTATGGCGCTCTCATGATCATGATCTTGGTCAGAATGCCGGAAACTCTCAACGTGAAAGCTGCGGATGCGACGAAACTGACGACGATGAAGCGGCGGGCGAAACAAATGTTCGACAATCCGCAATCGCGTCATTTCCTTGTCACGTCGGCAATCACCAGTTCGGCAATTTATCTTATCATCACCAGCCTTCCGGTAATTTATGACGTCCAGTTTCAAGTCGATGGTTTTGCTTTTTCAGTATTTTTCGCCATCCATGGACTTGGGATCATCGTCGGGCAAATCGGCAATCGCCGCCTCATCCGCAGATACGGAATTATCAAGGCGATGATCATGGCCGGGATCGTGCTGCTGCTTACCTCGCTTGCGCTGCTAGCCGGTGCAATGCTGGATTTGATGAATGTCTATTCCCTGACTGCGCTGATGGTCTTGTTTGCAACCAGCTATCTGGTTGTCTATTCCAACGGCGCTGCACTGGTGCTTGATCCGCATGGCGACATTGCCGGATATGCAGCTTCCGTGTTTGGTGTGGTGAGTCAGATTGGCGGCTCGCTGATCGCTGCCGCTCTTGTTGTCTTCACCGGAGCAAGCATTACCGGCTTCGGCATCTCGCTGCTTGGAATATGCACTGTCAGCCTGGCCGGCACCTTATGGTGGCAGTCCGGAGCTAAAGCCCGGCTGCGGGCAACTACATAGCGTTCATCGTCAACAGTTCGTATTCAGCGACTTGCTCATTGTCCTGATTGCGGACGGTGACGTGCCATCGCACTTCGCCATATTCTTCGTTGCGCTTGGTCTTGTGCATGGCGGTCAGGCGAACCTTCAGCGTGTCGCCAGCTGATACAGGTTTTTGAAAACGCAGGCTGTCGAGCCCGTAATTGGCGAGCACGGGCCCCGGATCGGGATCGACGAACAATCCGGCAGCGAAGCTCAGGATCAGATAGCCGTGAGCAACGCGGCCCGGGAAGAACGGGTTGGCAGCGGCGGCTTCCTCATCCATATGGGCGTAGAACGTATCGCCAGTGAAGTTGGCGAAATGCTCGATATCATCCATCGTCACAGTTCGCGCTTCGGTCTCGATGGAATGCCCGATTTCAAGCTCCGTAAATCGCATTCGGAACGGGTGTTGAGGCTTGTCCAGCGTCTTTGAACCGGGCAGATAACTTTTTGTAATTTCGGCAACGATATCGGGGCTACCCTGAACGGCGGTACGCTGCATGTAGTGCGTCACGCCACGGATACCGCCCATTTCCTCGCCGCCGCCGGCGCGCCCAGGACCGCCGTGAACCATGTGAGGCAGCGGCGAACCGTGTCCCGTAGCTTCTTTCCCGGTGTCACGGTTGGCGAAATAGAGCCGGCCATGCCAGGCGCCGGAAACCTCAACCGCCCGGCGCGCAACCGCCGGATCGTGAGTGAAAACCGACGTCACCAGCGATCCGCCACCGCGGTTGGCCAACGCCAGTGCATGATCCAGATCGCGATATCCCATCACCGTTGAAACCGGTCCGAAAGCTTCGGTATCATGGACTTTTTCAGAGCTGTCCGGATCGTCACAGCAAAACAGTATCGGTGACAAAAATGCTCCACCGTTGGAAACTGTCGGAACTGTGGTGCCAAATACCTGTCGCGCTTCTGAACCAATGATACCGGCTTTTTCGAGAACGTCCTTGCATTGAGCGATGCTGGCAAGCGCACCCATACGCGTTGTCTCGTCACGAGGATCGCCCACTTTGGTGCCGCCAAGCTTATCCGATACCGCGTCAATGAGCGCATCCCGGTGCTGCCCGGGTACCAGGATACGCCGGATTGCGGTGCACTTCTGCCCAGCCTTGGCGGTCATCTCGCGATGGATTTCGCGGACTGCGCTGTCAAACTCCGGCGTTCCCGGACCAGCGTCAGGGCCGAGAATGGTGGCGTTAAGTGAATCCTGCTCTGCGACAAAACGAACTGCGTTGTCGAGCAGATTGGAATTTCCGCGCAGGATTCGAGCGGTTGCCGCCGAGCCGGTGAACGAGACCACATCCTGCGAACCGAGCTGGTCGAGCAAATCGCCTGTTGAACCGGATATCAATTGTACTGATCCCTCAGGCAGGATCTCCGACTCGATGATCATGCGAAATGCGGCCTCGGTTAACCAGGCAGTGGCTGATGCCGGCTTCACTATCGCTGGAACGCCTGCAAGCAGCGTCGGGGCCAGTTTCTCCAACATGCCCCAAACCGGGAAGTTGAAGGCGTTGATGTGAACAGCGACACCCTGCAACGATGTCAGAACATGCTGGCCAAGAAAGTTGCCGGATCGCGACAGTTGCTCTCTTGTCCCGTCAATCATGATTGTATCGCCGGGCAGTTCGCGGCGGCCTTTCGAGGAATAGACAAACAGCGTTCCGATGCCGCCGTCGATGTCGATCATGGCGTCCGATTTCGTCGTGCCGGTATCGTAGGAAAGCTCGTAAAGCGGATCACGGCGTTCGTTCAGATATTGGGCCAGCGCTTTCAGCGCGAATGCGCGATCGTGAAATGTCATGGCACGAAGTGCAGGCCCGCCGACAGCGCGGGCGTGTTCGGCCATTGCGGCAAAATCGAGTGATGCGCCGCCGATTTCGGCGAAATCCGCACCGGTCGCAGCACTCTTCAGCATTGCCTTGCTGTTTCCTGGCGGAACCCACTGGCCTGCGGCAAAACTGTTTACTTGCAACAACGACATCTGGATCTCCTGTCAATCAGCCCAGCTTGGCCGGAAGTGAAGCATAGCCTCGAAAGCGGACCCGGCCATTGCGGATAGCGGTTCCCGACAGTTCGAATTTTGGGAAACGCTGCAGAAACTTGGATATGGCAATGCGGCCCTCCATGCGGGCGAGCGAAAAGCCAACGCAGAGATGCGGGCCTCCTGCGAATGCATGGTGCTTGTTTGGTTTGCGGGCGATATCGAGCTGGTCCGGATTGTCGAACTGACGCGGATCCCGATTGGCGGCTCCGATACAAAGGTGGACGCGTGTTCCGGAGACAATCGTTTCGCCATGGAATTCGCAATCGGCCGTCGTCATGCGGTTGCCGAGCTGGTTGGGGCTTTCAAATCTCAAAAACTCATCGACTGCGGTATTGATCAGGCCGGGATCGTCGATCAGGCGTTGGCGTTGATCGGGCCATTCATGCAGGCTCGCCAAGGCGTTACCGATGAGATTTGTTGTCGTCTCGTGACCGGCATTGAGAATGAATATGCAATTTTGCAACAGTTCGGTCTCGGTCAGTTTTTCGCCGCCGACTCCTTCTATCAACCGGGTTAACACGTCTGTTGCCGGATCGCCGGGGTTCTTGCGCCGATCATCGGCCAAATCCTTCAGGTAAGCCTTGAAATCGACCACCGATTGGTTGCCCCAGTCTTCCTGCTCCTTGGTCAGTACCGGTTCGAGCGCGCCGAGGATAGCCAACGACCAGTCCCTGAGCGGGCCGCGATCCTCACGCGGAATGGCAAACAGATTGCCAATGACTTCGATCGGAATCGCCGAGGCAAAATTCTCGATCAGATCAGCCTCATCATGTTCGCCGAGCGCTTCAATCAGGTTATCGACCAACGCTATCAATCCTGGTTCCATCGCCTGCAACGCTCGCGGATTGAGCGCTCCGACCATTATTTTTCTGACCCTTGTATGCAATGGCGGATCACTGAAAACGAGGCTGGTAGTGTGGTGCTCATACAGCGGCGTATCGCCGTATTTGGGCCAGAACTCGACTTTCTTGTCAGAGGAAAAGATTGTCGTATCGCGGTAGACGCGGTCGAGATCATCCCACCGCGACAACATGACAGAACCGTCGGTGAAATGTTTGACAGGGGCGTGTTCAAGCAGTGAACGGTAGACAGGGAAGGGATCGGCGACAAACCCGTCGGGAAGGTCGTTGAGATCGAAATTTTCGGCCAGTGCCGGATCGGCCATGATCTGTTTCACCCTTGCCGCAGCGCGTTTGAAAGTATTATTGACCGACCGGTCGGTTTATGCAAGTCTTGAATCTCAGATTTATGCGCGCGGGAACAAGATTGATGACACCGCAGGAAGTCGCGAAAAAAAGCGCCGAGGCAATGTGGGCGCGCGATCGCGCGTCAAAGTGGCTTGGCGCTTCGCTGGATGAGGTTGGACCCGGCCGTGCTGTTATGTCCATGACCATTAAAGAGCACCACACAAATGGGCACGACATTTGTCACGGTGGCTTCATTTTCACACTGGCGGACTCGACATTTGCCTTTGCCTGCAACAGCTACAATCAGAACACTGTCGCGCAGCAGGTCACGATCACTTTTGTCGAGCCTGGAAGGCTTGGCGACAGGTTGACGGCTAAAGCGAGAGAAGTGTCCAAGCAAGGCCGATCCGGGATTTACGATATCGAGGTTCGGCGGGAAGATGGCGCGCTGGTCGCGGCTTTTCGCGGCCTGTCGCGGACCGTCAAGGGCACGAACTTTGACGAGGGATAAAACCATTGCGCCGAATGGTTAGCGGCGTACCGAGGGAGATGATGATGGAAGACCTGACACCGCCACGCGATACGCTTGAACCAATTGAGATCGCATCGCGAGACGAGATTTCCGCACTGCAGTTGGAGCGCCTCAAATGGTCATTGAAGCACGCCTACAATAATGTGCCATTTTACAAATCCAGTTTCGATGAAGCCGGAGTGCATCCGGAGGATTGCAAGCAACTGTCCGATTTGTCGAAATTCCCATTCACGGTGAAGACCGATCTTCGCGACAACTATCCATTCGGGATGTTTGCCGTTCCGCGCGAACAGGTCATGCGCATTCACGCTTCCTCCGGTACGACGGGAAAGCCGACCGTGGTCGGATACACAAAAAAGGACATCGATACGTGGGCGACGGTCGCGGCGCGGTCAATGCGGGCGTCAGGCACACGGCCCGGCGACGTGGTTCATGTCGCCTATGGCTACGGCTTGTTTACTGGCGGTCTCGGCGCACATTACGGCGCTGAGAAGCTAGGTTGCACCGTTGTGCCGGTATCCGGCGGCATGACGGAAAGGCAAGTCACGCTGATCGAAGATTTCGGTGCGTCGACGATCATGGTGACACCATCATACATGCTATCGATCCTCGACCACTACCGCATGGCGGGACTGGACCCGCGAAAGAGCCCGCTCAAGGTCGGGATTTTTGGCGCCGAGCCCTGGACCAATGCAATGCGCGAGGAAATCGAGCAGGCATTCGACATGCATGCGGTCGACATCTACGGCCTGTCGGAAGTAATGGGGCCGGGCGTGGCCAATGAGTGCGTGGAAACCAAGGACGGATTGCACGTCTGGGAGGACCATTTCTATCCGGAGATCATCAATCCGGAGACGGGTGAAGTCGTCGGGGACGGCGAGAAAGGTGAGCTGGTGTTCACTTCGCTGACCAAGGAGGCATTTCCGATTATCCGCTACCGCACACGGGACCTGACCAGATTGTTGCCAGGTACCGCACGTACAATGCGGAGAATGGAAAAAATCACCGGCAGGTCTGACGACATGATCATCCTTCGCGGTGTCAATGTGTTTCCGACCCAGATCGAAGAGCAGATTCTCAAGGTTGAAGGACTGTCGCCGCATTTCCAGATCGAGTTGACCCGTACGGGCCGGATGGACGAAATGACGGTGTTTGTGGAAGCGACGACGACACACGCCGACGAACAGAGCCGGCAGGGCTCCGCCGGCTCGCTTGCGCATCACATCAAGAGTGTGATCGGCATTACCGCGAAGATCAATGTCGCCGAGCCGGAAGGTGTGGCGCGCAGCCAGGGCAAGGCGGTGCGGATCGTCGACAAACGCCCGAAGGAATAAACGTGCCCCGCACCCGCGCCAAGGATCACGATGACAAGCGTGTCGCAATCATGGAAACCGCGGCGCGCATCTTTGCTGATGGTGGATATGACCGCACGTCCATGGCACAGCTGGCAGCTGAGTGCGGTGTATCTAAAGCGCTTATCTATCATTACTATGCTTCCAAAGAAGCACTACTGTTCGACATCATCGAAAACCACCTTTCGGATTTGCTCGACGCGGTGGAAAAAGCGGATGACAAGCAGGCTGAACCTCAGGCGCGGCTTGAGGCCTTGGTCACCGGTCTGCTCGAGGCGTATCGTGATGCTGACGCCAAACACAAGGTTCAACTGGGTGCGCTCGCCCTTTTACCCGTCGAGCAGCAGGATCACCTGAAGGGACTCGAACGTCAGCTTGTGTCGCGGTTTTCCGAGGCTGTGCGTGCTATCAACCCAGCGGCTTTCGAAGACAAACCGCTGCTGAAACCGGTAACGATGAGCCTGTTTGGCATGCTCAACTGGTTCTACATGTGGTTCCGGGAAGGCGGACCGGTATCGCGCAGTGACTATGCCAAAATGGCCACCAATATTCTTGTAAACGGTGTAAGGGGCCTGTAGCCGGGCCTGTCTCAGTTGTGCAGCCAGGGATCAAGCGCCCTGATTGCGCATCGGTTTTAATTAATCGATCATTAACCATGTTTTCGGCAGAATTTGTGCAGTTTCCAAACTGAAACGGATACTGCCATGCCTATGCCGAGAGTAGACATAAAGTCAGAATTTGGTCAGGTGGATTTCAGCGCAAGACAGATGCGCATCGAGGCGCACAATGCTGGCGAGCGCGTCAAGACCATCCAACATGTGCGTGAGCTTCTGGTGCAGCTTGAGGATGGCCGGATATCGACAGAACTGGCGATGAACTGGCTCAACCGGTATGAGCGAGGCCGCGCTCAAAGGTCCTAACACAACAAGTTTGCACCAGCCGTCCTGGCAGCCGTTTGACGTTGGTTACAAGCTGGTCCTGACATCCCATAGCTCAGGAAACAGTCGCACTTTCAGCATGGCTTCAAGGTAGTTCACACCCGACGTTCCACCCGTTCCGCGCCGGTAGCCGATGATGCGGCTGACCGTGGTCATGTGCGAGAAGCGCCAGAGCCGAAATGCATGCTCGAAGTCGACCAGTTTTTCGGCCAGATGGTAGAGGTCCCAATATTGTTCGCGGTCGCGGTAGACTGCCGCCCAGGCGGCTTCGACGGAGGCATTGGCCTGGTATTTCTGCGTCTTGTCGCGGTTCAGATGTTCGGCGTCTATGGCAAGGCCGCGGCGGACGAGAATACCTTGGGCAGCATCATAAATGCTTGGACTTTCAAGAATTTGCATCAGCCAGTTGAAAATCTGATTCTTGTGGCGGTGAGGCTCCATCATCGCTGCCGATTTATTGCCCATCAGGAATTCGAGTGCCCGGTACTGGAAGGACTGGAAGCCGGATGACTTTCCAAGCGATGGTCGGAATTCGAGATATTCCGAAGGGGTCATTGTCGCGAGCACTTCCCAGGCCTGGTTTATCTGGGTGAATATGCGGGCAACACGGGCCATCATTTTTTCTGCCGGTGCCAGTTCATCTGCCAGCAGGTGATCTCGCGCTGCCGTCAGTTCATGAATGGCGAGTTTAAGCCAAAGCTCCGTCGTCTGGTGCTGGATGATGAACAGCAACTCGTCGTGATGGCCAGAGATTGTCATCTGGGCGTCCAGCAGCTTGTCGAGCTGCAGGAAGTCGCCGTAGGTCATGTCATTTTGCATCGCCAGATGCGCGCCTTCTGCCGCCTCCGGCAGATCGGTCGCATTGGTCGTCTCGGTCATGGAAGGAACCTGATTTTCAGGTGGGCCGGCCTCTGGGTGCGTCCCGCGCCGTCTGCTGATACTTCTATACGGCTTGCCAGTATTTGCAAATCCATGGCATGGCAAGTTCATGACAGCCGACAAAAACCAGGCCGAAACCGCGCTTGATGCGCTTGTCGCGGAATTGCATACCCGTGGGCGCTTGCGAGTATGGTCGCTGGTGATCACGTTGTTTGGCGACGCCATTGTCCCGCGTGGCGGCAAGGCCGGGTTGTCGGTGCTACAGGCGGTGATGACCCGCCTGGGTGTGGGAAACGGGGCGGTGCGTACTGCAATGTCGCGGCTTGCAGCTGACGGCTGGGTGGAGCGGGAAAAATCGGGCCGTAATTCGATCTATGCGCTGGCTGCTTCCGGACGGCACGCATTTGATGAAGCAACCCGGCGGATCTACGCCGCCGGACCACCTGAATGGGATGGCCGTTGGACGATTGCGGTTGCACTGCCAAGCACTTCACAGGACAAACGGGAGGTTGCATTGAATGCCTCCGGGTTTGTTTGTGCTGGTGGCAATACTTGGGTGAGGGCGGAAACGAACGCCCAGCCACCCTTGCCGGATGATTTGGAAGGCATGCTGGTCGTGACGTCGCAGGCGCCTGCGGTTCCGCGAAAATCTGATCAATTCTGGCAGCTTGCGGATATCGCGGCTGCTTATGACGTTCTTGCCGAACGTTTTGCACGACTGGGGCGTTCATTGGTGAATGGTGACAGGCTCCAACCTCTTGATGCCATGGCTGCACGCACGTTGTTGATTCATGATTGGCGCCGTGCCGTGCTTCACGATCCCGGACTTCCTGCAGAACTTCTGCCGGACGATTGGCCTGGAGAGAAGGCGAGGGTACTGGTACGCTCGATCTACACCAAACTAGCGGCAACGAGCGAGAGTTGGCTCGACGATGCTGGTCTTCCACCGCTTCGCGATCCGGCGCATTTTGCCGAGCGGTTTGGAATTCAGCCGCCAATCTCGCTCGAACCTTGAGTTCAATCCTCCAGATAAGCAAAAGTGCTTGTAACCGTAGCCGCCAGCTTCTCTGATCCCTCGGCACGAAATTCGACACGCAGATAGGCCATTCGCTTGCCGTTTGAAAGAACGTCAACACGGATGTCGACGGCACCTGGCGGGATAGGGCGTATGAAGTGCGTGGTGAAATCGACCGTCGTGCACATGCGAAGCCGACCGTTCATGGCAGCGAGAACAACGACGATGGCAGTGTCGGCAGCCGAGGCAATGGCCTGGCCGCATACCACGCCGCCGACATGAACAAGAGCAGCATTGTCGGGCAGGGTGAAAGAGCCGCCCTTTTGGTCGAAAGATACGGGTTCGAGTTCGAGCTCCTTGATCCAGGGCGCAAATATCTTGGCCATCAAAGACTTGGCGTCTGCGATCGATAATTCCGGCAAATTTCCCTCCAAAATATGTTACAAACATTTGCAAAATGTGGCAATTTTTGTTACATATAAACACGCTGACATTCTGCGCGACCCTATGGTGGAGGAAAAACCGTGTATAGCCAAGGCCTTATCGGCGCTAAAACCGATACCGAAGAGGACGAGGAATTCCTCACCGGTTTTCAGACGCGCATAGATGCCGAAGAAAAAATCGAACCCAACGATGAGATGCCCGAAGGTTACCGCCGTACATTGGTTCGGCAGATCGGCCAGCATGCGCATTCGGAGATCGTTGGCATGTTGCCCGAGGGCAACTGGATCACGCGGGCGCCGAGCCTGAAACGCAAAGCGGCTCTGCTGGCGAAAGTGCAAGACGAAGGCGGCCACGGGCTTTATTTGTATTCTGCCGCCGAAACGCTTGGAATTTCCAGGGACCAGATGACCGAGGAGCTTCTGGAGGGGAAGGCCAAATACTCTTCGATCTTCAATTACCCGACGCTGACCTGGGCTGATATCGGTGCGATTGGCTGGCTGGTAGACGGTGCGGCGATCATGAACCAGATTCCGCTTTGCCGCTGCTCATACGGTCCCTACGCCCGCGCCATGATCCGTGTCTGCAAGGAAGAGAGTTTCCACCAGCGTCAGGGCTACGAGATCATGATGACCCTGATGCGCGGAACCGACGAGCAGAAGGAAATGGCGCAGGATGCGCTTAACCGCTGGTGGTGGCCATCGCTGATGATGTTCGGTCCGCATGACACAGACAGTGTTCATGGCGACCAGTCGATGAAATGGAAGATCAAACGGTTTTCCAATGACGAACTGCGCCAGAAATTCGTCGATGCCACTGTGCCACAGGGCCAGTTCATCGGGCTGGAATTTCCTGATCCTGACCTGAAATGGAATGAGGAGCGTGGCTCCTACGATTTCGGCGAAATCGACTGGGATGAGTTCTGGCGTGTGGTCAAGGGCAATGGGCCCATGAACCGCGAGCGCCTCGCCGCCAGGAAGAAGGCGTGGGAAGACGGTGCCTGGGTACGCGAAGCTGCACTCGCCCATGCAGAAAAACGAAAGGCCCGCATGGAAGCGGCCAAGGTTGCAGCGGAATAGTGTTCGATGGCGACTCGACGCACAATGCCGATCCTCCAGGTGGCCAAGGTCGCAAGGTCTACCGAATTCTACAATCGACTCGGTTTCGCCACCGGCGGTGTTTGGGATTTGGAAGGCGAGCCAAACTTTGCGATCGTCCAACGGGGCGATGTGACCATCGGACTGCAACTCCTTCGTGCAGCGACGATGCCAAACAACACGCATTGGGCCGCGTATGTCTATATCGACGACGCGAAGGAACTGTACGAAGAATTCTGCGCTGCCGGAATTGCGATCAATCGGAAACCGGAAGAAGCGCCATACGGATGTATCGACTTTGATGTTCGCGATCCGGATGGCCACCTGATCGCCTTTGGACAAGACCTGAATCCCGAACCAAACGGGCCTGGCCTGGGTTCGCAGCGCGGCAATGGATAGGAGTAATGATAATGAGCGATAACGAGACGCCTCTTTGGGAAGTATTTATTCGTCCCAGGAACGGGCTGGCGCACAAGCACTGCGGTTCGGTCCATGCGAGCGACGAAGTGATGGCGCTGCAGGCCGCGCGCGACGTTTACACGAGACGCGGAGAAGGCACATCAATCTGGGTCGTTCCTTCTAGTGCGATCACAGCATCGGATCCTGACCGCAAAGATGAGAATTTCGAGCCGACAGCGTCGAAAATCTACCGACACCCAACATTCTACGAAATCCCTGACGAAGTGGGGCACATGTGATGGCCGAGGTCGACAAACAAGACCTGTTTACGGCGGTTCTGCGGTTAGCGGACGATCATCTTGTGCTGGGTCACCGGATTTCGGAATGGTGCGGCCATGCGCCGATGCTTGAGGAAGATCTCGCTATGCCTAACATGGCGCTGGATCTGATCGGCCAGGCCCGCTCGCTCTACCAATATGCAGGCGAGATTGAAGGCAAGGGACGGACGGAAGACGATTTGGCTTATATGCGGCGGGAACGCGACTACGTAAACTGCCTGCTGGTCGAGCGTCCCAACGGCGACTTCGCCCATACCATGCTGAAGCATTTGTGGTTCGCCGCATTCATGGAACCCTACTGGAAATCGGTGATGAACTCACCGGACGAGACACTTGCCGCCATCGCTGCCAAGGCAATCAAGGAAGTTGCCTATCACATCCGTCATGCCGGCGAGTGGGTTATCCGGTTGGGTGATGGCACTGAAGAGAGCGCTGCCCGAATGGCCGCTGCGGTCGAGGCGTTGGAGCCTTACCTCGGTGAAATGTTTGAAGGTGATGCAATATCCGAGAAATTGGCACAAGCGGGAATTTTGCCTGATCCGGCGGCGCTTTCCGCAGATTGGCAGCAGGTCGTTGGCCCGATTTTCGCGGAAGCAGGGTTGGAGATGCCAGAGATCGAGTTGAAGCAGCGCGGCGGACGAGCCGGCGTGCACGGCGAAGCGATGGGTTATCTTCTGGCTGACTTGCAACACATGCAACGCACCTATCCGGGAACCCAGTGGTGATCGCAGCCGCAACAAAAAAAGATGATGCCTCGGCCGCTTATGCAGCTGCCGCCTCGGTGCCCGATCCGGAGGTACCCTGCGTGACCGTTGCCGATCTGGGCATTCTGCGCGACGTCAGGATGGAAGAGGGTGTGGCCGTGGCTCGCGTGACACCGACCTATTCGGGTTGTCCGGCAACGGTGGCAATTGAACTGGCGATCGAAGCAGCGCTGCGTGATGCCGGTTTTGAAGCCCGGATCGAGCGGGTCATGTCGCCGGCCTGGACAACCGACTGGATAAGCGAAGAGGGCCGTGAAAAACTGCGCGCCTACGGCATCGCACCGCCGCAGAAGGCTTCCAATTCAGTACGTGCGCTGTTCGGCGAGACACAGGTAGCCTGTCCGAAATGCGGATCAGACGAGACTGAACGTGTATCCGAGTTCGGTTCAACACCGTGCAAAGCGCACTATCGATGCAAGACCTGCGCCGAGCCGTTCGACTATTTCAAATGCATCTGAGGCAGTAGCATGAGCCGATTTCACGACTTGACCGTCACGGGTATTGACCGGCAGACACCGGAATCTGTTGCTGTATCGCTGGACGTACCTCCCGAGTTGAAGGACGATTTTCAGTATCAGCCGGGCCAGTATCTGACGCTTGCCGCGACAATAGGCGGTGAAGACATTCGGCGGTCCTATTCCATCTGTTCAGCGCCGGGTGATGAAGTGCTGAAGGTCGGTGTCAAGAAAGTTGAAGACGGCGCATTTTCCAGTTTCGTCAATGACGGACTGGCCATAGGTGACAAGATCAGGGTAATGCCGCCGGAGGGCCGGTTCACGCCGGAACTGGGCAGCGATCACCACTATCTGTTGATCGCAGCCGGCTCTGGCATCACACCAATGCTTTCGATTGCCAAGACGGTGCTCAACAGTGAGCAGGGCTCACAGATCACACTTGTTTATGGGAACAAATCAACCGAGACGATCATGTTTCGCGAGGAGTTGGATGATCTGAAGGACCGGCACATGGGGCGGTTCGCGCTGGTCCATGTCCTGTCGCGGGAGACACAGGATATCGACTTACTGCAAGGCCGGATTGACGGAGAGCGAATTATCGCTCTGACAGAAAAGGGACTGATCGATCCAAAAGGTGCCGACCTGACCTTCATTTGCGGGCCGGGAGAAATGATTGATTCCGTGTCTGCCGCGGTGATGGGCATGGGCGTACCGGGCAAGCAAATTCGCTATGAACGTTTCACAATTGACGGTGAGATGGTGCCTCCGAAGGGTCCATCGAAAGAGGCACGCGAAGTTGCCGAGAAAGGAGTGACCGTCGAGGTCATGCTGGACGGGATGCGACGCGATTTCAAAATTTCCGATCCGGAAAAAACAGTGCTTTCAGCCGGCCAGGACGCAGGGCTTGATCTGCCGTTTTCGTGCGCCGGAGGCATGTGCTGCACCTGCCGCTGCCGCATTGTCGAGGGCTCCGGCGAGATGGCGGTCAACTACTCATTGCAGCCCTGGGAGATTGAGGCCGGATTCACGCTCGCGTGCCAGACACGGCCAACTTCAGAGAAGCTGGTGCTGGATTTCGACGCTGCTTGAGTGAATCGAATCTACTTTGTTGCTTTTATTGTTTGTCAATTTAGGCTTTTTTTGTTTAAATATTAATCCAGTCAATATTGCAAAATGCTAATATTGATGGGGATGCCAACAATATTTAGATGGAAACAAGATTTTGAAACGGTTTAGAGCTTCGGTCCAATACAACGATTATGTAGGAACGGCCGCCGCTGATCGCGGGGACAATGAAGATATTTTCTCCCTCTTTACAGACAAGGGGTATGTCAAAGAAAACGAATTACCATTCGCAATCGAAATTTGGAGCGGGGAGAACCACGGTGGTCCTGCCGATGAGCTCTCTGTTTCGCTAACGGTTGTGGATTTAAGCAAACATGGAACACTCGATGAATATCTCAATGACCAGAAACGCCCACCGTTGCGAACGATAAACACCAAAATGTCAAACAACGACTTTTTTGGTTTGTTCAAAAGGTTTTCAGTTGTGTTGCTGAACAAAGGTTACGACGAGCATATTGCTCATAATGAATACGAGGTAAACGAGATATATCCAGACGAATAGCAAAATCAATTTGTCGTTGACCGTTTGACAGACATGGACGTGGGTAGTCAGTGTCGTTTCAACGATTATCCCGAATTTCACTCAACGTCTTCGTTGGCGTGATGGCTTCCGGATCAAGCTTGATCTCGATGATCGAGGGCTTGCCGCTGTCACGCGCGCGTTCGAATGCCGGGGCGAATTCTTCCGTTTTCTCGACCGTCTCGCCGTGTCCACCATAGGCGCGGGCAAGTGCTGCAAAATCGGGATTGGTCAGATCCGTAGCAGAAACACGGCCCGGATATTCGCGTTCCTGGTGCATACGGATGGTGCCGTAAATGCCATTATTGATGACGATGACCATGATCGGCAAATTGTACTGGACCGCCGTGGCAAACTCCTGGCCATTCATCAGGAAACAGCCGTCGCCGGCAAAGGCGACAGCCAACCGTTCCGGAAACAAATCCTTGGCCGCGACGGCAGCCGGTGTGCCGTAGCCCATGGAGCCGGAGGTGGGCGCGGCCTGGGTTTGGAATTTCCGGAACCGGTGAAACCGGTGCAGCCAGGTCGAAAAATTGCCTGCGCCATTGGTCATGATTGCATCATCAGGCAGAACCGTTTCCAGCCAAGCCATGATTGGCCCCATCTGTACATTACCCGGGCCGGTTTCCGGCGGTGTTGACCATTCCAGATAATCATCGTGCAGTCGCGACGTCTCGTTTGCCCAGCCGGGTACAGACTCAGGTCCTGTCACCGCCATGGCAGTGGCAAAAGCCCCAGGATTGGCGTTGATAGCGACATCCGGGCGATAAACCCTGCCCAACTCATCCGGGTCGGCGTGCACATGGATCAATTTCTGGTCGGGATAGGGGACATTTAACAGCGAATAGTCAGACGACTGCATCTCTGACAGGCGGCCACCAAGCAGGATTACCGCATCAGACTTCCTAATGTAGTCGGCAAGTTTGGGATTGAGCCCGATTCCGACATCGCCGGCATAATTTGGGTGAAGGTGATCGAACAACATTTGACGGCGGAAAGAACAGCCAACCGGCAGATGCCAGTTTTCCGATAACACGCGCAGATCACTAGCACCTTGCTCGGTCCAGCCTGAGCCGGCAGCAATAACAAACGGCCGTTTGGCGTCCCTGAGCGTATCGGACACGGTCTCAATCTCGCGAACTCCCAGCTGTGCAGTTACCCGCGTGTATCGCTCTGGCGTCGGCGCTTCTGCCGTTTCGCGCAGCAGCATGTCTTCAGGCAGCACGATGACCACCGGGCCAGGCCGTCCTGATGTGGCGACCGAGTAAGCACGGGTGACAAGTTCCGGAATGCGCACCGGATCGTCGATTTCGACCACCCATTTGGCGAACTCGGTAAAGGCCCGCCGATATTCCACTTCCTGAAAGGCCTCGCGTTCGCGTGCCTCCAGCGCCACCTGGCCGATGAACAGGATCACTGGTGTAGAATCCTGCCGCGAAATATGAAGCCCTGCCGACGCATTGGTAGCGCCCGGTCCACGCGTGACAAAGCAAACACCTGGTTCCCCGGTCAGTTTACCGTGGGCATCAGCCATCATCGCCGCACCACCCTCCTGGCGGCAAACAATGGTGCGGATTGGCGAATCATGCAGGGCGTCGAGCACGGCAAGGTAGCTCTCGCCGGGTACGCAATAGATACGATCGGTTCCGTTCGCCTCCAGGCAATCGACGATCAGTTGTCCGCCGTTTTTCATTTCCGTGACTTTTCCAGTTCCGCCAATATCTCGTCCGTATGTTCGCCCAGACGTGGCGATGGGCGGTGATAATTTAGCGGCGTTTCCGGCAACAATATCGGCGAACGCACATTGGGAATTGTATTGCCGTGGCCATCGTCGAGATCCATCCGCAGGCCGCGAGCAATCGCCTGCGGATCGGCGAACATGTCGGCGATGGAATTGATAGGACCGCCGGGAACATTGGCTTGCTCAAGACGCGCCAACAGTTCATCGCGCTTCCAGCCCTTTGTCGCATCCATGATCAGAGGACGAAGCTCGTTGCGATTGACCACACGCGCTTCATTGGTCTCGAAGCGGGGTTCGGTTGCCAGTGCATCGATTCCCAACACGGTGCACATGCGCTGGAACTGCCCGTTGTTGCCGACCGCAATGATCAGGTGACCGTCGGATACCGGGAAAACCTCGTAAGGCGCGATATTCATGTGCGCATTGCCCATCTGCACCGGCGCCTCACCGGAGATGAGGTAGTTGAGGTTCTGGTTGCCGAGTATGCCAGCCTGCGTATCGAACAGAGCCATATCGATATATTGGCCGTTTCCGCCGGCGCGCACATGCAACAGCGCCGCCTGTATTGCGATAACCGAATAAAGACCGGTGAAGATGTCTGATATGGCGACACCGGCTTTTTGCGGTTCGCGGCCTGGTTCGCCGGTGATCGACATCATGCCGGCCATGGCCTGGATGATGAAATCATAGCCAGGCCGTGATGCGTAGGGCCCGGTTTGGCCAAAACCGGTAATGGAGCAGTAGACGATTTTCGGATTGACCCTTGAGATGGCTTCATAGTCGAGGCCATATTTTTTCAGTCCGCCGAGTTTAAAATTTTCAATGAAAACATCCGCACCGTTCGCCAGGTCGTGCAAAGTCTGCTGACCATCATCGGTTTTCAGGTCAACCGTGATCGAGCGCTTACCGCGGTTTGTTGAGTGGTAATAAGCGGCAGACAGGTTTTCACCATCATGGCTTTGGACAAATGGAGGTCCCCATTTTCTGGTGTCGTCGCCGCCTTCCGGATTTTCCACCTTGATGACATCAGCACCCAAATCAGCCAATAGTTGACCGGCCCAGGGACCGGCCAGCACGCGGGCCAATTCTATGACCCGAACGCCTTTCAACGGTGCATCAGCCATGTTGGCGCGCTTCCTCAGCCATCTCTTGTTTCTCCTGCATGAGTTTGCGCTGATACCGCGATTGCACGATTTCAATCAGAACCATGGTGACCAGGACGAAGTAGAACGTGGATTTGGCCATCGGTTGAATGTCGTAGCCGAAGAAAGCCAGATGCGCGATATGGCCGCCGTCCGACATCAACATGACACCAACCAACAACAATACAAAAAGACCGAGGACCTCGTACATGCGGTTCTTCTTCAGGAAATTGGCGACGGTGTCGGCCATCACGACCATCAATATTCCCGATACGACGATCGCAGCGGCCATGACCATGAAGATGTCCGTCAGGGCCACGGCGGAAAGCACTGTATCGAATGAAAAAACCAAATTCATCAACACGATCCAGAACAGTGCGGAGGTGGTGCTTTTCATGCCGCGTTCGGCTGCTCCATGTTCGTGTTCTTCCAGATTCATCATGTGGAAGATTTCCTTGATCGCCGTGTACATCAGGAATACGCCGCCTGCGAGAACGATCAATGCATGACCGCTGACCTCACCTTCGACGAAGGGAGGTAAGTTGACTGAAAATAGCGGATTTTGAAACGATTGGATCAGTTGGAGGACGACGAATAGCAGTACGATACGAAGTACGAGCGCCAGAATGATGCCCCACCGTCGTACCCAAGCCTGACGCTCAGGCGCCACCCGTTGGGCTTCCAGCGAGATATAGAGAAGATTGTCAAAGCCAAGAACAGTTTCCAGCGCAGTGAGAACCAGAAATGTTGTCAGCGCTTCAATGGTCAAAATCTCTGCGAGCATGAATCGGCCTCCGAATTATCGGAGGTCGTGGTAGCAGAGTGTTATGCTTCGGTCACCTGCGGATTATTCAGTTGAATTTACAAGGCCTGGCGCTGGCGCGACACCGCCATGAATTGGTTCCCAGAACCGTGGTTTTTCGCCAGCAATTGTAATTCTTGGCATTTGCGTTGTCCCAGTTCGCCCAGGACAGGTTGTGCCGTGACGTAACCTTCGCGGCCCATTTTGTCACCGCCGACGCTCGTGCCAATGCCCTGGTAGGAGACGGTGTTGATGTGTTGCTGGTCATCGAAGCCCTGCAGATCTTGGCTGCTTCAGATGGCTGGGTTGCCGGCAAGACAAACCCCGAGACCAGCGCAAACGCAAGAATCGTCGATTTGAAGCTCATTTCAAACTCCTCCCAAAACTCTGTCCACGGCAGCAACAGCCTCCACATTAGCGGCGCGCTGCCACGCAGTCACCGGCCCAGGCCAAAAAGTCGGACATGATGTCATCACGGTTGATCTCATTCAGGCTTTCGTGGCGTGTTTCCCGATAGATCTCAAAAGTCAGGTCAGAGAATCCCATCTTCTGCATTCGCTGATAAAGATTGAGCACCGCCGATCCACCATCGGTCGCCGGATCGCGCTCGCCGCCAACGAGGTTGACTGGTAAATCGCGCCGCAACTGCGAGACGTTGGCGTCATCGGCGCCGCGAAAAATCAGATCAAACACGTCCTGCCACATCGAGACGGAGGCATCCCAGCCGCTGAGCGGGTCGGCAATATATTTTGCCACTTCATCTTCGTCGCGTGACAGCCAGTCGAAATCAGTCTTTCTGTCCGGAAACTGCTTGGCCCATGCCTGAAAAGTAAGTTTGGGAAGGATCCTCGACGGGACATCTGAGCCAAGACGGAAACGTTCCCATGCGAGGACAAGTTGGGCAATGCGCCCGAGCAGACCGGCCGAGAAATTTGCGTTCCAGCAGCAAAGCCCCGCCAATCGTTCGGAATTACCGAATGCAAAGTTCATTGCAACGAGACCGCCCATCGAATGACCGAAGCAAATTACCGGCAAACCGCCATGCCGGTCCGCGATCAGATTGTGAACCGCTGCCACATCCTCCAACACCTTGTCTGCGCCGCCGCTGGCTGCGAAGACCTTTGGAGGTGCGTCAGGCGCACTCGAGGCACCATGTCCACGATGGTCGTGGGCATAAACATGGTATCCGTGCGGTTGCAAAAACCTGGCAAACCGTTTATATCTGACCGCGTGTTCTGCAAGTCCGTGATTGATCTGGACAACACCAATCGCATCCGGTCCGGCGTTGGAGGAAAAAAGATTCAGCGCCGCGCCACTCGGTGAAACCAGGATTTCCTGCGTGAATTCAAAGATTGTCATTGGGCCAGATGACCCTTCATTTTTTCTTCGGTCAAGTGACCTACGCTGAGGGAATCCTTCTGGAGCGACGAGCAAGGATCATTGATGCTGTTCGAGCAGCGGTCTGTTCCCACTTCATACATGCCACGGGACCGCACCGCTTGGTTCGATTGGCTTCTGGCTCTGCAAATGACCGGGAAGTTGCTTTCTTGTCTGGATTCTGCGTTCAATAAACGGGTCGACCGTTCAGCGGAAGCAGGAGATGCGGTTGTGCGGACTTTCAGGGGGAGTTTTCATGACAGACAAAGCCACCCAATCAACAAAAGTTGCGACTGGCCGGGCGCCGATTAACGGCAGTTCCCACGTGCACGGACCCACTGATCAGCCATTGATCGAGTTGACGATTCCGGCTCTTTTGATGCAGACGGTTTCGCAATATCCCGACAATGAAGCCGCCATCTTCTCTCAACAGGACATTCGTTGGAGTTATAAAGAGTTCGCCCGGGAAGTAGACAGGCTTGCCGGGGGGCTTCACTCGCTCGGCATGGAGAAGGGTGACAGGATTGGTGTTTGGGTTCCCAATCGCAGTGAATGGCTTTTGGCGCAATTTGCCACTGCGCGAATTGGCGCGATCCTGGTCAATATCAACCCGGCTTACAGGACTTTTGAACTGGAGTACGCGCTCAACAAGGTAGGCTGCAAGGCACTGATCACTGCTCCGCGTTTCAAGACATCCAACTATGTCGGCATGCTTGGCGAACTTGCGCCGGAGTTGGACAACGCCGAACCAGGCAGCCTTTCATTGGAAAAGCTGCCTTCGCTCAAGAATGTCATCTGCATGGGAGACGACATACCGGCCGGAATGGTCGCCTTTGATGATGTTTTGGCAATGGGAGATACGGTATCCGCAAGCGAATTGAATGAAATCTCAGCATCGCTCGATTGCAATGATCCGATCAACATCCAGTTCACCAGCGGAACGACGGGATTACCGAAGGGCGCCTGTCTCACGCACAGGAACATCGTCAATAACGCAAATTTCGTAACGGCGGCGATGGAATTTACTGACCAGGACCGGCTGTGCATTCCGGTTCCGTTTTATCATTGCTTCGGCATGGTGATGGGAACGCTTGGATGCGTGACCAAAGGGGCGACTATGGTGGTGCCGGGGGAAGGCTTTGAGCCGCAAGCGACTATGCAGGCTGTTTCCGACGAAAAATGTACCGCGCTTTACGGCGTGCCGACAATGTTTGTTGCAGAGCTCGATCTTGCCGATTTCGATACCTACGACACTTCCGCACTGCGAACAGGCATCATGGCGGGCGCGCCATGTCCCATTGAGGTGATGAAGCAGGTCCAATCGAAAATGAATATGCACCAGGTGACCATCGCCTATGGCATGACCGAAACGAGCCCGGTCTCGTTTCAGAGCAACGTCGATGACCCGCTCGAAAAACGTGTTTCGTCTGTCGGTCGGATTCATCCTCATGTGGAAGTCAAGATTGTTGATGAGAATGGCGAAAAAGCTCCCGTTGGTGCACAGGGCGAACTGTTGACCCGCGGTTACTCGGTAATGAAATGCTACTGGGAGGATCCGGAACAGACGGCGTCGAGCATCGACGCTGAGGGCTGGATGCACACCGGCGACCTCGCCACGATCGATGAAGAGGGATACTGCAACATTACCGGGCGTGTGAAAGACATGATCTGCCGCGGCGGCGAAAATATCTATCCCCGTGAAATTGAAGAATTTTTGTACACCCATCCGGCGGTGTCGCAGGTGCAGGTGTTCGGCGTGCCCGACGCCCACTATGGCGAAATTGCCTGCGCCTGGATCGTTAAAAAGCCCGACATCGAAGCCAATCTGGAAGAAATCAGGGAATTCTGCCGCAACAAAATTGCCCACTTCAAGGTTCCCGCTCATTTCCGCTTCAGGGACGAATTGCCGATGACCGTCACCGGCAAACCGCAAAAATTTGTCATGCGTGACGCGATGATGAAGGAATTGGGCGTTCAGGAGCAGAAGACCGCGTGATTTCCTGACTGGTGCCGGTTTTCGAAAGTGTGCAGCCGGCAATGCCACATCGATAGACGTTTAGATCTGGCACTGTGTTGCAGCTATCTTACTCCTTGTCTGCTCCGCACTTGTCCGATTTCGACTTGGCACTGCAGGTCGGTGTCGCGCGTTCGGCATTACATTCTGCATGTGCAAGATGAATACCCGGCGCGGCTGCGGCGAGACCGCCGGCCACGAGCATCAGGGCAAGGGCACGCTTGGACTTGGACATCAGTGTCTCCTGTGATCGGCGAATGATCACGGTATCACCAATCCGGATTGACCGGGATCACATTGCCGGGCTGCTTGGTAACGGATGTGCGATTGCCGTTTGAGCAAACATCAATCAGGATTTACCCAGCGCTTCTTCCACCGCTTCGATTTGCCGGGCCAGATCAAACGGAAACGAAGATAAGACTTCAAAGTCCTGATTCTCAGAGAAGTTCGTGGGGTTTTCAATCCGAATCCGTTTCAGTTCACGATCTCTTTCGCGCAGGCTCCATTCGATTTGGGGCCGGAACAGTTGCAGCGCCGCCATGAGCCAGCGCGTCGTGAGGGGATATTTCTCAGTCTCAATCACGAATTTGTCGAGCAGTTCGATCACTGTCTCAGCCGGATACATCCATTCATCGGCGACCCATCGATTGGTCGTGAAAACACGTATGGGGGTGCCGGCCTTGTCAAAAGAAAGTGCAACGAGATGGCATAGGCCGCCTTTTTCGATATCGGGTTCGGCAGGAAGCGCGAGCGACTCGACCGCTTGCGAGACGTGTTCGGTGAAAACGAAGGTGTGAAAATGGCCGTGTTCGTCCCAGGGACGGTCGCCATCATCCTCCGCATGCGCATGATAAAACCAAAGGGCGCCGTTCTCCTTGTCACGAACATCACCGGGCGGATAGTGCTGCCATTCGGTGAACGGCGTGCCTTCGGTGGCGTTGAGTATGTCGATAAGAATGTGTTTGCCTTCGGCGGCGGCTTCTTCCAATACGCCGATCATCTCGTCGGCCGCGGCCTGCAACCGCTGAAGTTCGGCATCTGTCAAAATGGAGAAATCAATCTCGGGATCGCGGTGCTCACCAGACGGCATATCAAATTTCCATATCATCAATGTTGGTGAATATTGGAAACAAGCAAACGCCGGGGCAAGCCCCGGCGCAGCAAATTAAGTAACCGGACCGACGTCAATCAGACTTTGCAGCACCACAGGCGCCACATTTCGGTGCACACGGATTGCACTTGGCAGCCGCACATGCGCCACACTTGGCAGCGCCGCATGCACCACATTTGGCGCCGGCGCATGCACCACAGCTTGACACTTTGGTCGCGCCGCAGCTTGCAAATGCGCTGTTGACCGTAGCCGGCATCGCAGCCGCCAGTCCGCCGCCAACCACCATCAGCGCCAAAGCTTTCTTGGATTTCGAATTCATGAAGATACTCCGATTGGATTGAAAGTTGCGCCCTCAACCTGAACGAAACTGAAAGCAGCGTCACATCAATTGGAATGACTTCGGGGTCACAAGATTGTCAGGTTCTTCAACAGAACTGTGAATCGAAATTCAGGATAGTCTATTATATCTGCAGCATATGTCCGCGTTCAAACACAGGAGATTTGCCGTGACGAGAAATGTAAGAAATGCGGCCGCGATGATTGCGGCACTGTTTGTTTCGGCCCTGCTGGCCACCCAGGCGTTCGCCGGAGCGCTCAACCTCAATTCCAGCGGCGTGGCCATCCAAGGCTATGACCCCGTAGCCTATTTTACCGAAAACAAACCGGTCAAAGGCTCCGGTGTTCACGTGGCGACCCATGATGGTGCCATCTACTGGTTCTCAAGCGCTGACAATCAAAAAGCGTTTAAAGCGAACCCTGCGAAATATGTTCCGGCCTATGGCGGTTTCTGCGCGTATGGGGTTGCTCAGGGTGTGAAAGTCAAGATTGATCCGACGGCATTCAAGATCGTCGACGGACAGCTCTATCTCAACATCACGCATCAGATTCAAAAGACCTGGGAAAAAGACATTCCGGGATATATCAGCAAGGCTGACTCCAACTGGAAATCGCTGGGAAGCTGAACAACACAGCGGCTTATATGAGCATATGGCGGGTCGCTTGAGCGGCCCGTTTTTCTTTTTGTGGTGAATATGTGGCTTCGGGATTAACGGCGCCATAAGACTGATCTGCTAACTCACTGCTGCGATCAAGATAGCAGTTGTGAGGACGCGTCGCCGGATGAGTGATCGGACGGGAAAAGCTAGCGAAAGTGCATCTCCCACTTCGTGGGCCTGGCTGTTCTTTATCCTGGCCGGGCTCCTGATCGTGATTATCGACGCATGGGATGGCCAACTCTACTACGGTGATCTCGATGATCGCATGCGGGCGCTTCAGGTGCGGGATCTCCTGCAGAGCCGGGCATTTTTTGATCTCGAACTCGGTTTCGTTGCATTACCGGAGACCTACCAGTCCCATTATTCCCGCCTGGTCGATTTTCCCTATTTCGCGATTGCCTCCTTGTCGGAAATCTTCGTTACCCAATCCAGCGCGCTGGCAATCGCCCATCTGATCTGGCCGCCATTCATGCTCCTGTTTTTCATGGCATTGGCGATCTATGCAGCGCGGCGGATTGCCGGCAGGCAATTGCAGTTGGGAGAGCTACTGGTCATGGCGCTTTTGATGGCGCTTGCGGTTCTTGAATTTTCGCCAGGTCGCATCGATCATCACAATTTCCAACTCTTGTTGATGATGGCAATGACAGCCGGCTTGGCGGCGGGAACTCGAATTGGCGGCTGGATGAGCGGAATTGCCGCCGCCGTGTCGATTGCCATCGGCCTTGAGTGCCTGCCCTACATCGCTGCCGGGCTGGGCATTCTCGCCCTTGCCGCAACGTTCAACCCCGGCAGGCACATTGACCAGCTGACGGCAACGGGCGCGGGTTTTGCCCTTGCTGCGATCCCTGCCGGATATCTGTCGCTGGGTTCGAATGGCCTGTTTGCCGGCAGTTGTGATGCCATCGGTGCACCGTGGGTGCTGGCGATTGTCTCTTCTGGAACAATTCTCGCACTCGTACCGCTGCTTTGGCCGCTGCCTCCTTTCCGTCAGGGAAGCAGTGGGTTGACCGCCCGTCTGCTCAGCTTGGCGCTTCCAGCACTCGCCGCGGTGGCGGTGGTCGTCTGGATGTTTCCTGAATGTGCCGGAGATCCCTATGGTAACGTTCAGGGCATCGCGAGAGAGCTCTGGTTCGACCGGATCCGGCAAGAAAAGCCGCTGACTGCTGTGTTCACCGAGGGTTCGATTGCGGTAGCCGCGCTTTGCGGCATCTACAGTTTTGTCGTGATTGCCGGCGGGGTGTTTGCAATCGATCGGGCACGCCTGGGTGACACACGTCCTCTCATTGTTTTTGCGGTCGCCGTTGCATCGCTGGCGCTGTTTTTCTTTCTGTTCCGCTCTGTTCGTTTCATGGCGGTCTTTGTTCCGTTGTTTGTTCCAGCGGCGCTTGACTTGCGGCAAAGAGCGTTTCCGGCGGGGGGAAAGGGAGAGCGGGCGGCTCAAATCTGGCTGGTTGCGGCAGCGCTGGTGCCGGTCACGCTGATCGGATCGGTGTTCATGGTCAGCCGGGCGGAAGAAAAACCGTTGTCCGTATTTGACCAGATGCTGGTCGATGACTGCAAGGGACAGGATATATCCTTACTCGGACGGGTCGATGGCGGGAATGTGCTGGCGAGTTACGCAATGTCCTATCGGGTGGCCGAGGAATTCCCGCGGCATCGCATTGGCGCTGTACCGCTGCATCGGGCGGCCCCTGCAATTTCCCGCCTATTGACCGCCTATACCGAAACCGATGCCGCTGAGCGAAACCGCGCCCTTTCGGCTTATGACTACCTGGCCGTTTGCGCACGGAATCTTGGAGTTGACGACATCGATTCGACCCCGCTGTTCGCGGCCCTGATAGAAGGTGAAACGGTTGCCGGGCTGGAACCCGTGGAACCGTCGCAGGATACGGCATTCAGGCTTTTCAGGATCAACCGCGCCGCATTGCGCTGAAGCGATTGCCCCGAGCGTCAATTTCGCCTACATGGGCGCCAGATTTTTCCATTTCATCGAAATGCATGGGGAAGCGCGCGTGGCACGCCAGTTCATCTATCACATGTCCGGACTGAACAAGTCCTATGGATCGAAAAAGATTCTCGAAAACATTCATCTCTCATTCTACCCGGATGCCAAGATCGGCATTTTGGGACCAAATGGGGCGGGTAAGTCCACGGTCCTGCGCGTGATGGCCGGGTTGGACAAGGAGTTTACCGGGGAAGCGTGGCTCGCCGAGGGGGCGACTTGCGGATATCTGCCGCAGGAACCCGAGCTTGATGAGAGCAAGGATGTGACTGGCAATGTCATGGAAGGCGTTGCCGAAAAGCAGGCAATTCTCGACCGCTACAACGAGCTGATGATGAACTATTCAGACGAAACGGCGGAAGAGGGCGCTAAGCTGCAGGATATCATTGATGCGCAAAACCTTTGGGATCTGGATAGCCAGGTCGAAATGGCTATGGAGGCGCTGCGCTGTCCGCCAGGTGATGCGGATGTATCCAAACTGTCAGGCGGTGAGCGCCGGCGCGTCGCGCTTTGCAAGCTGCTGCTCTCACAGCCTGACCTGCTGCTGCTTGATGAGCCGACCAACCATCTCGACGCCGAGACCATCCAATGGCTGGAGAAACATCTGCGTGAATATCCAGGCGCTGTGTTGATGGTCACTCACGACCGGTACTTTCTCGACAATGTCACCGGCTGGATACTCGAGCTCGACCGGGGCAGGGGTATTCCATACGAGGGCAATTACACGGTTTACCTGGAGAAAAAGGCCAAACGCATGGCGCAGGAGGGCCGCGAAGAAGCAGCACGCCAGCGGACGATGGCGCGTGAAAGCGAGTGGATCGCTGCTTCACCGCGAGCGCGCCAGGCAAAGTCAAAAGCGCGCATCAAGGCCTATGATGAATTGGTCAAGGCCGCCAACGACCGCCGCCCGGGTGATGCGCAGATTGTCATTCCCGCAGGCGAACGGCTCGGCAACAACGTTATCGACGCTGAAGGGCTCTCCAAGGGCTATGGCGACAAGCTGCTGATCGATGACTTGTCTTTCAAACTCCCGCCCGGCGGCATTGTCGGTGTCATCGGGCCAAATGGCGCCGGCAAGACGACACTGTTCCGCATGATTACCGGCCAGGAGCAGCCTGACGGTGGTGAAATCCGTATCGGTGAAAGCGTCAAGCTCGGTTATGTCGACCAGTCGCGCGATGCGCTTGATGGCAGCAAGACCGTTTGGGAGGAGATTTCCGGCGGCAACGACATCATCAAGCTTGGCAAGCACGAGGTCAATTCGCGCGCCTATTGTTCGTCTTTCAACTTTAAGGGCGGCGACCAGCAGCAGAAGGTGGGGACGCTTTCAGGCGGCCAGCGCAACCGTGTGCACATGGCCAAGCTATTGAAGGAGGGCGGCAACGTCATTCTGCTCGACGAGCCGACCAACGATCTCGATACCGAAACACTTGGTGCGTTGGAAGACGCACTTGAGAATTTCGCCGGTTGCGCGGTGATCATCAGCCACGACCGCATGTTTCTGGACCGTCTTGCCACCCACATCCTGGCCTTTGAGGGCGACAGCCACGTGGAGTGGTTCGAGGGCAACTTCGAGGAATACGAGGCCGACAAAATCCGCCGCCTCGGACCGGAGAGCGTCAACCCGAAACGGGTGACGTATAAACGGTTGAGAAGGTAGATTTTCGGTGTCAAACTTGGGTTCTTCGTCAAGCGAGCTGTCGAGCCACAAAGTCCCGCGTGATGAGCGATATTGACGGCAAGAGTTTGTCTATGCGGCCGCAATATTGATGCGGATCCGCGACAACAAGCAGGAATGCTTCTCGTTCGAAGAAATTTCGGAATTGAGAGAGAACGAGATTGCCACTCTTTTTTGCAGAATCCTGTCCCGCTAAATCAAGTAATTGATCAATTAGTTGAGCTTGGGGCAATCCTTGGAGTCCCAGACGCATACCGTCCTATTGTTTTGGAGCCTGCTCGATAGAGGGTTGTCGATGAAGTTGCCGATAGGTTCTCCAATTCACCATTCTACAAGGCGAAACGTTGTGGTTTGGGCTGGACGCTCAAAGCGGTCGCATCAATAGACCAACATTCAAGTGGGAACCAAAGCCCTGCTGCCGGTAGTGAAAGCAGCAGCGAATGGAGCCCATTGCCAATCGATCGTGCCGATGAATCGAACGCAAACGCCGTTGTTGCGATCGAAGAAGCATTGGAAACCATTGAACCTGACAACGGATACGCGGCGAATGAACCGTAAGAGCGCAATGCGATTATTATACCTGCAAAAGCCACGCTCCCTCCGGAATTGTATGGGCGGTTCGATTTCGCGTGATGGATTTTATTTGCAAACGTCGGTTGAATATTTCCAGAAATTAGAAAATTTACTTATCCCGTCCACTTCAGTATTATCAATAACTGTGACATATTTGGAATATATTACCTGCTGCGGAGTAGTCGATGAAAGCCGCCGATAATGTGGAAGAAGAGACCAAACCGGAAGCCGATGGGGAAATCCCGAGGATTGTCGAGTTTGAGGATGCTTTCGAGGCAGAACTTACCGCGATTGAGAAACGGAGAGAGCCCGGTAGCGGACGAACTGGCGGCAAGGGCAAAACACACACCAAACATAAAGATTCCGCTCAAACGAATTCAGCTAATACCCGCGACACGTTGGCAGGCCTGTCGCTGTCGGGTGGTGGCATACGCTCGGCTGCATTTTGTTTGGGAAGTGTACAGGCACTGGATGCCATTCCTTTGTCGGCCGGTGATAGCGACAATCAAAATGCCACTTTGTTTTCCCGAATGGATTACATGTCGTCGGTTTCGGGTGGCGGATATACTGCAGGGTGTATATCCGCTGCGATGGCCAATGACGGTGATCGATTCCCATTCCCCAGTCGGCTGAAAGCGGACGAACCACTGATCCTTCGCCATATTCGCGATCATTCCAACTATCTGTTTCCACGCGGCGGTATTGCCGAAAAGTTGCGAAATTTGGCGGCTTATCTGCGCGGCGTTCTTGCCCACCTGCCGTTGATCGCAGGCCTTATTTTGTTGGCAGCCGCGGCAACACTATGGATGAAGCCGACGGCGAGCGAGCTTGATGCGGCGTTCTTGAGTAAAATGCCCGGTGACCTCTTCTCCTGGCTTACTGCAATCGGCGAAGGCAACTTCCTGCTTTCCCGCTGGATGTTAATTGTCTTGGTGGTTGCGATGATCGCTTGGTCGATTGTCCGTTCGTGGAAATCCGGGCGGCCGGGGCACGATGAAATCAAAGAATACTACAGGAGAGGGACCCGGATTATCGCGATCCTCATCGCCATTCTTGCGGCGGTTTTCACTGTCGAGTTGCAGCCAAGACTGATCGCAGCAATTTGGCACATCGGCGCTAGCGAAGGCACAACCGACGATGCATGGTTCACGTTTGAGACCGCGGTCAATCTGATCAAGGGAACAGCCACCGTTCTGGGTACCGTCGCAGCATTCGTTGCGGCATTGAGAGGATTCCTGGGGCTCGGTGAGGCCAGTACGGGCACTTTTTCAGGACCGATGGCATTACTGGCCAAATATACCCGGCGCGTGGTCTACCTTCTGATTGGCTTGGTGCTGCCGCTCGGATTGTGGCTGATCTATTTGTACCTCAGCTATTGGGGCATGGCGGATTCAGTCGGCGGGTACGGGCATTCGCCTGGCTGGATGCAGACACTTACCAGCTTTGTTTCCCGGGCAATTGGTGGAGCCGGAGCAGCGTATGCGCCTGCAAGCGCCTATTTTTTGAGTGCAGTTGGTCTGCTTGGCTTGTCTCTGGCCCTACGCGCCAACGCCAATTCCCCACACAACCTGTACCGCGACAGGTTGTCGGACGCGTTCATTGTTGCCGCAAATGGAAACGGCGCCGATGACGATGACGATGACGTTAGACCCGTAAACTACAATCTGCATCAAATCGGCGGAGGCAACGCCCCGTTTCACCTGATCAATTCCGCACTGAATATCCAGGGTTCAAAAGCGGCCAACAAACGCGGCCGAAATGCAAGCTTCTTCACATTTTCCAAACTGCATTGCGGCAGCGAGGAAACAGGATATCTCGACAGCCGCGATCTGCCGAAAATCGATCCCGGATTCACACTGGCATCGGCGGTGGCAGTTTCCGCAGCTGCCGCATCGACAGCCATGGGCAGCCTGTCCATGAAACCACTGGCGCTAACACTGGCTGTCCTCAATGTGCGGTTGGGCTATTGGTTCCGAAATCCCAGAGATCTGTCGATCCCGCATGTCGGAGAAGGGCAGCGAAAATACTTTTCCGCGGTTCCGTGGCTAAGGCAGACGCCCTATGACTATCTAGCGCGCGAAATTAGCAACTCGCTCGATGAAAAAAGCCCGCTCGTTTATCTGTCGGACGGCGGGCATATCGAAAATCTGGGGCTCTACAGCCTGCTGAAGCGCCGTTGCCGTTTTGTCGTCGTGGTCGACGCGGAGGCTGATCCGGAGATGTCGTTTGGGGCGCTGGTCAAGGTGCAGCGCTATGCACGGATCGATCTGGGCATTCGCATCAACATCAGGTTTGACGAAATCCAGAAAGCCAGCCGGACTGTGCGGGACAGACTCAACGCACAAGGCCGCAAGAAACCGGGTGGCAAAACCGGAGAAACAACACCGTCGGCCGATGATGAAAAACTCGATACCGAACTTCCGCATTGTGCGCTCGGGATTATTGAATATCCCGAGGAAGCCGGCTTGGATGGAGGAAGTCCCACGCAATGGCGCAACAGAGGCCTGCTGCTTTATGTCAAATCGTCGCTGAGCGGCGATGAAAATGATTATGTCCGAGATTATGCGCGGGTGAACCGTGCGTTTCCGCACGAGACAACCGGTGATCAATTCTTCTCTGAAGAGCAGTTCGAGGTCTATCGAGCGCTCGGGTTTCACGTGGTTCACGGTGCGTTGACGGGCAATGCGCCGGTGCAAATGAATAAAACGGTTGGAATGCTTCCGAGGGAGCTGTGCGGCGAGCACGGTCCGATCGACAATCTTCTGGAAAGGCTCGACAATCTATTTAAAGAATGAGACCAGATGACAGGCAAGTCAAAACCCCGCCTCATTTGAAGCGGGGTTTTGCTTTTGTCCGACATTTGCGTGGACCTTAGTTCGATGTCCAGATCTGGATACCGAACGGACCGAAACCCGCACCTACGCCGATAACGGTACGCGAACCATCGCCATTACCGATTGATGTGATCGTGCGGCCGGTTCTGCGGTCATAGGATTGTGCCCACGGCCGGCTCTTCTTGCGGCCTTTTTTGACGCGTGCTTTGCGAACCTTTTTGATTTTCTTTTTCACATGCGGACATCCCGCGGTGTGGCAGTTCGGGCGAAACTCAGGTCCACCACCATCCCGCGCCAGTGCAGGGGTGGAAATGGTCGCTGCAAGAATACCGCCGCTGACGACAGCAAGTGCGATTGATTTGGTCATTTTGTTCAACATGGCTTCTCTCCTTATGGGTGCCTGAGTGTCAGAACCTTGCCGGTCCATGTTCATCAGTCGTGCTGGGTGAGAGAAAGGTTCAAACTTTTTTGTTTTTGGTAGCAACTATCTGATTATTAATGCGAAATTCCGAAACGTTTTCGACTGTGCAGTTCAATGTTGAAAAACCCCGCTAGGTTTGAGCGGGGTTTTCCTTGATCATCGCGATGTGTCTTGGGGTAGTGGATTTCCAGAACCAGGGTTTGGCCGCCCCTGGCTCGTATCTTCCGTAGCAGCGTGGGTTTCTTTCTTGGTCTTCCGGTTGGCACAGTTTGCCTTGCGGCAGGCTTCCTGGATATCGATCTGGGTTATCCGGGGTCCCCCGCCATCACGGGCCAATGCCGGTGCTGCCATCGTTGTTGCGACCAGACCGCCAACGATTAGTGCCGCAGCTGTATTTTCGATTGTCTTTTTGAACATTTCTCTCTCCTTATGCGTCTGAATTCATGAACCTCGATGGTCCATGTCGATCAGTCGCTCCGGTTGGGAAAAAGGTTCAATGAATGGTTTCTGGCGAAATACAGCTCACATGGTTGATCTATTTCGAGGCCGATTCAGATCCCGAGTGCATCCAAAGCAGACGAGGCTTTCGGAATACCCAGGCCGAACTGTGAATCGACCCCGGGTGCGCCCAAATCGGTTGCCGATGCGCCAAGAACCTGCAGCACATTGGCGCGGGTTAGATCGGGTTTGCGGCTGAGCAACAGCGCGATCATCCCGGAAACGTGGGCAGCGGCCATCGATGTGCCGGTCGAAATATCGTAACCACCATTTGGAGCTGGTGCGAGAATATCAACACCCGGAGCTGAAATCGCGACATAGTCTCCGGTGTTGGCGCCCGCAAACAGCCCATCTTTGCTGTCCACAGCAGTGACGGCGATAACTTCCTCGTAGGCAGCCGGGTAGAGCGGGGCAGCATCCGGCCCGGCGTTGCCCGCTGCAGCAACGGTGACAATGCCACGCTTGGCAGCGCCGGCCACGCTGCGCTCGATCAAAGGATCATGCGGACCGGCAAAGCTCATGTTGACAACGCCTGCGCCGTTTTTGTTCGCCATATCCAGCGCAGTAGCGATCAGCCATGACGAACTTGAGGGCTCACCGCTACTTGTATCAAATGCCCTGATACCGATAACGGGGGCTTCCGGCGCAACACCGGTCAGTGTGCCGGCTGAAGCAATAATTCCGGCTATCGAGGTTCCGTGCTTGTGCGGAACCGGGTTTTCCTCGCTGGTCACATCGAGCGTAACGGATGAGTTGGCTGCCAATTCCGGATGCGAAAAATCTATGCCTGAATCGATGACCGCGACGGAAACGCCTGCACCGCGGGTAATCTTGTGAACATCGGTTATCCCCAATCGGGTGATCGCATACTGGCTGTCGTTGGTGGTCGATGACGTGGTTTGAGCGAGTGTATAGATATAGTTGGGCTGCGCTGTCACCACGGTTGCATCGGCTTGAAGCGCTGTAATCACCTGACGAACCGGAGCACCTCCTACTATTGTGTAGAGATGCATGGTCGCACCGGCGAGTTGGAAGGTGCGGCCGGATTCATGACGCAGGTTCAGGCGCCGGACCACATCATCCATGGCAGATTGGGCTGCGCTTAGACGGAATCGGACGATGACCTGATCGGTGACAAACCGGGATTCTTCGGTATCGCGAGGAAGACCGTCAATTGATGCTTCTTGCGGAATTCGCCTTTTACTCGATGTACGGCGGTTCTTCTCAGCGGTCGATTTTCGTGTTTTGCGTTCTCTAGTGGTAGTTTTTTTCTCGGCCGGCTGTTTCTTTGCCTCAGGCTTTTTCTCCGCTTTTGGTTTTTTGTTTGTTTTAGGCGCAGGTTGCGGCACAGGTAAGTCGCTTTCCCTGGCTTGGGCAGTTGAGATGACTGCCGGACCAGCCAACCAGACGGCCATCACGGCAGATAGGAGCGCGACAAGAAACCAAGAAGCTTTCGAATTGATCGGGCGCATTGGGTTTTCTCCGGTCTTGTGTCTGTCACTTTTGCCCATCGGCCGGCAGCACCAACTGGAACAGACTGTCATGTCGTTTTAGCTTGGCCAGTACCAAATCCGCCGAAACATTGTCAGACGAGACGAATCCCAATTTGTACATGCCGCCGGCAAGCGGTCCATCAATGATCTTTCCACCATTGGTTTCCAGGAATTCTGACAAATCCAAAATAACCGCCTGCGGTTTCAATTGTACCAGAAAAACAATGTCGGTCCCAGTTCCAGCGTCTCCGTCCGAAGCGAGGTCAAACCGGGTATCCTGTCCACTGCCGGTCACGAATAGCGATACGATCGCACCACTTTGCAGGAGAATCACGATTGCCGCCGCCGCGGCAGCCAACGCCAGGCGAGGACGGCTTCCGGCGAGCAAAGTTTCCTGCAACCAGGCACCCAACTGTTCCAGAATACCGGATTGCGAAACAGTTTCAGCCGTTCGACGTGTGTCCGCTTCAATTACATGCTCAAGCTGCGCATCAAAACGCGCGTTCATCGATTGGGGAACCGTGTCCAGCTGAGCAGCTTCCATCGTTGCGGCTTGATCTTCGAGTGCGCGCTGCAAATTGCGCTGTAGTTCGACGTCAGTTTCAAGCGCCTTCTCGATGGCTTCCGTTGTCGCAACATCCAGTGTGCCGTTGACGTACCACGGCAAAAGGTGGGCAAATTCTTCCCGGTTGCTGGTAGGTGTCTTGGTCATGGCCAGCCTCGATCAATTCCAGCCCGTTTCATCGCTTGTGACAGGTTCTTTCGAGCATGAAACATTCGGGTTTTGACCGTGTTTTCCGGTATGCCGACGATTTCCGCCACTTCCTTGATCGATTTGTCATGATAGTAGACAAGATCGATGATTTCGCGGTGTTCCGTCGACAGTTTTTCTATGCATTTTCTCAGCGCGAGAGCCTTGTCGGTTTTTTGAGCGGTTACTTCGGGCGTATCTCCTTCGTCTTCGACCTCACCAAGAGCGTCGTCCGGATCGACCGTTTCACGCACTTTCCGCCTGTTGGAAAGCGCTTTGAAGCGGGCCATGCCAAGAATCCAAGTGGACACCTGGGACCGGCCTTCAAATCGATCCGCCTGCCGCCAGACGTCGATGAAGACGTCGTTGGTCAGATCCTCTGCGGTTGCACTGTCCGACACGAATCGCAGGATGAAGCGGTAAACACGGACATTGTGCCGGGCGTACAGTCGGCGCATTGCCTCCCGGTCACCCTTGGCAATGTCAACGATCAACAAATGATCGTCGGGACCGCCATTCTCCCCTGATTGTGCCAAAACAGTTCACCCGTCTGTCGCCTGAGCCGGGTGAAAGGTTCATATTTTTCTCAAGGGATTGTCAAACCGGCAGGAAAATCACCATCCGCCGGTCCCTATTCGATGCGGCAGCAGAATGGAAAAAACGGGCCAACCAACCCGGGAGCACCAGTTGGCGTGAAAGTGAAATCGAGCACGTTGTCACCCTCGTCGGTACACCCTCCAGGTGTGTAGGCAATGGAACCAGTGACCGGGTGCTCTGTTTCGAAAATCCAGGGATTCTCGGACTGGAAAACAACCTGCCCTGGCGTGTTGGTGATCGAATCGCCAGAAAACGCATCAATGAAATTGGATCCCATCGTCTCGCCATGACAAATGAGTTCAATTGCCCAGTTCGGCTCAAATCCGGCGCAGATCATTTTCTGACCGGTCGGGACGAGGTTGTTACAGGAAAAATCGGCCGCCAATAAAGGTTGAACAACCATCGTCGAGGCGGCAATTGTCGTGGCGAAGATCTTTAAACGGGCGAACATCAATCCGGTCTCCTTGTCGTTGACCAAACCGCCCGCCGATATTTGCACTTTAGTTGATTTGGATGGACTATGAAAGCGTTGATTTCGAACAAGGATTGTTGAAATGGGTCGTTACAATTATGCCTTGCTGGTTCTATTCTTGGTCGCGCAACCGTTTTTTATTGCGACCGTCAGTCCGGCTTTCGCAAAGTCTGCCCGCTGTTTCACGACTGACAATGGATACTATGCCTGCAACTTCAAAGGCCTTGACGGAAACGGAAGTTTCGAAATATCCACCGCAGGAAAATCGACCGTCAGACTCATCGTGGATTCACCCGGTTTCGCCTTTGGATTTGAACAATTCAGCGACAGATTCGTGCCGCTGCCAGGTCAGTACGTTCGCCAGCGCGATGACCCGGCGTGTTGGGCAAATCCGGAGACATCCACCAAGATTTGTGCCTGGTAATGGCGCGATCATCCGGCACCAACTCTGTTGCATTCACTCAGATCATAGTGTGCGCCGTCGTCTCCATATGGTTGCTGATGACGCTTACTCTGCCCGCCGATACGAGACCGGGTACTTGCAGCACAGAGGCATTGGGGCAGTATCCCTGTGAAATTATCCTGGTTGAGTTCAACGGCAGTTTTGCCATGTCGGCGCCAGACAAGCCGACATTGACGCTGATACTTGATGCGCCCGGTTTCGCTTTCGGTTTTATTGATGAAGGTCACGGTAGAGTTGTCTTGCCGGGGATTTATATGCAGGAGGAAGACAGACCAGCCTGCTGGTCGAACCGGCAAACCGGTGACCGGATTTGCGCCGATTGAAAAACAGGTCGATCGGAAACGTTAGGAGTTGCACATGCCGGTGCTGGTGAATTTGACGGATCAGCCAATTGGGTTTACCGGAAGTACCGGGTTGAGATGGCTCTCAGAGCTGGCGCTGGCACCTTTGTCGCGCGTCCATTGATTGGAAACAGTGCCATGAAGCGTGTGTGTATCAGCGGTATCGGGGTCGAGATACCTGAAGCATCGATTTCAAACGAGGAACTGGTCGAAAGTTTCAATGCCTGGGTCGAGCAGGAGAATATTGACAGGTGCAAACGCGGCGAAAGGCCACTTGAAAAATCCAGTGCGGAATTTATTGTTCAGGCCTCCGGCATCAAGAACCGCCACGTTTATGAAAAACAGGGCATTCTCGATCCCGCCCGCATGACACCAAACATCCCCGCGCGAAACGATGACGAATTGTCGGTCATGGCCGAATTCGGTGCAAGGGCGGCTCGAAAGGCACTTGCCGATGCGGATGTCGAAGCCGGTGATATCGACATGATCATTTGTTCTGCGGCACATCTTCAACGTCCCTATCCGGCCATCGCCATTGAAATGCAAAAGGAATTGGGCACATCAGGCGCCGGTTTTGATATGAATCTCGGCTGTTCGTCTGCGATCGGCGCAATTCACGTGGCCGTCAATCTGGTTCGCACGGGTGCTCACCGCAAGGTTTTGATCGTGACGCCTGAGTTGATTACCGGTCATTTGAATTTCCGCGACCGCCAGACACATTTCATCTTTGGCGATGCTTCGGTGGCGCTGGTGATCGAAGCGCTTGAGGAAAATGAAATCCGGCCCGGCAAATTCGAAATTGTCGACACTCGCAACTGGACGAAGTTCTCCAACAACATTCGAACCAATTTCGGGTTTTTGAACCGAGCGTCCCAACAGGATGTTTCTTATGTCGATGTCGAAGGTAATCTGATCAAACAGGTCGGAAACAAAGTCTTCAAGGAAGTTACCCATGCGGGGTGCAAGTTTATTATCGATTTCCTTCGCGACAACGGCCTTTCAACCGACGGGGTGCGCAGATTCTGGCTCCACCAGGCCAATGCCCGTATGAATGGCATGATCCTGAAAATGTCGCTTGGTGACAATGTACCGGAAGACAGAGCTCCAACCGTACTGGAACGGCTCGGAAATACAGCGGCAGCAGGCGCGATCATTGCGCTGGAGAAAAACCACCGCGATATGAGGGCCGGGGAATACGGTCTCATCTGCGCTTATGGTGCCGGATATTCGATCGGTGGCGCCATCGTTCGGATGATGTAGCCGCACCACTTTTAAGAACCGGCCAATAGTTTCAAATCCACCTCTTCGGTGCGGTTGTGCCGTTCTCTCAATTCAATTGATGCTATATTTCGATTTTATTGTACAAAATATATGCTATTTGTATTTTTGAAATATAGAATTGTATTGAGGAGAATTCGCCATGCCCATCCAAATTGGAGATATTGAAGTTTATCTTGGACCGCAGGAGCAGGGTGGGGATGATTCTCTCCTGAAGCCGATTGTAGATTTCATCGGCAGAGCGGGTCACCGTCAGAAACTGATGATTGCGGTTCAGGAAATCGACAATCCGGCAATTGCAGAAGCCATCATCGAAGCGCGGTTACGCGGCGCAATCATCGATCTGGTCGTTGAGCAGAGCTATCTGCTGGCCGCCAGACGTCCCGAGTCACTTGCGGATGCGCTCAAGGCGGGAGGCAAGCACGAGATTAACCGTGAATTGTTTTCAGCCATCCTGCGGTCAACCACCGACATCAAGGTCGATTTCAATCCGAACATATTCCACCAGAAATTCATGGTGCTGGGAAACCGTGTACTGACCGGCTCGACAAACTTTACGACGACCGGTGTCACCAAAAATCTCAACCACGTCGTCGTCATCAACGACGCGCAAGTGGCCAATGCGTACAAGGACGAGTTCAAGGAAATTCGAGAAGGCCGGTTCGGCAAATTTTCACTTGGTCACGATGTTGCACCCAAGGAGGCTGATGTATCCGGCCTCAGGGTCAAACCGTTGTTTGCGCCTGACCACGGCCCAGAAATGGAGATCATGAAACAGATACTGAAGGCGAAAGAGCGAATTGACTTTGCCGCCTTCACATTTGCCAAATCATCCGGAATCGACGATGCGCTGATCGCGGCACACAGGAACGGCATATCGGTAAACGGAGTTCTCGACCGCAGACAGGCCAACCAGAAATGGGCGGCCAAAAAGCCATTAATTGATGCGGGCATCAAGATTGCTGTGGCCGGGGGTCGCGGCAAGCTTGGAAAAGTTCACCACAAGCTCATGACCATCGACGACCAGATCGCCATTTTTGGCAGCTTCAATTACACCAAGCCGGCCAATAAGTCGAATGATGAAAACATCATCATCATCGGTGATCTGGAAGAGACGAAGGCTGCTGTGCGGAAAAAACAATCGAAGATCGCAAGCGCAGCACGCAAGGAGATTGATCGCATCATCAGCGTCTTTGGCGAGTAATCCGGAATTACTCGCAAGAAGTTGGAACCCATGGTGTAGTCGCTGGTGTTTGCAGCCCGGCGACTGGCCGGAACAATTTGAACGCCATTCTCAATTGTTCACTCGACTATGGTTACGGATTGAGTATGTTCCTGTCCGCTTGACGGAGAAACGGGATGAATCTGCCCTTCCAATCCATTGATGACGAATCGGAAATCGTTCCGGCCAAAAAACTGCTTGCAACCGTCACCGCGGTTTTGAAGGCCGATGGCGGAACTTTCGAAACGAAGCAGTGTGAACGGCTTGAAATGACTCTTGAAGGAATAGCGGGAGATTTTCACGCCGGTTTTTCCCGACGTTCAGGCGGCCGCGAACCTTGGTATCCACGTGGCACGGAGATGCGCAACGAGCGGCAAATTTCCATCGTCGCGACCGATGAAATGGCTGCAACCGCAGCGGGGATGGGTATTCAGGAACTAAGGCCGGAATGGATCGGCGCCAACCTGGTTATTGACGGCGTGCCGAGACTTTCGATGTTGCCACCGCGCACATTGTTGTTTTTTCGCGGCGGTGTGACGTTGAAAGTAGATGGCCAAAACGCTCCATGTAGTGTCGCGGGGGCCAGTATCGCCAAACACGCACGAATGGCGGATGAACTAGCTGGCTCCAGGGCATTTCCCAGGGTTGCGAAGAGAGCGCGCGGGCTGGTTGCGTGGGTGGAGAAGGCAGGCGTGATCGAAGCCGGCGAAGAGGTGTCGGTGCGGATACCCGAGCAGTGGATCTATCGGAGCTGATCGACCCAAATTTCTCAGATCCTGACGCTAGACTTCCCCGGTGTATTCACCTCGCGCCGGGTAGTCTTTCTCGATTGCAAAATCCAGCGCTCCCAGCAGTTCCGAAAAGTGAGGCCGGACAAACGGCATGGTCTGCACGGACATGTAATAGAGCGTCTGTTGCGGTGTCACCATGAACAGTCCCGGCTCGGCGAACAGGGCCGGCTCTTCAATGCCAATCGACGTCTTGCCGCGGGATGTAGAGATGTAAAGGCCCCATTCGCGTGCTTTTGACAATGACAGGTCATAACCAATGCGGAGCGTACCGGCCCCCAACCGGGTTTTCATCTCGCGGGCGCGCTCTTCGCCGTCAGAACTGATGGCGATTGTTGACACACCTCTTTTTGCGAATTCGCCGTCGAGCTTTTGTAGTTCACCGAGATATTTTGCGCAGATCGGGCAATGCAAGCCTCTGTAGAAACAAATCACGGTTCCTCGCTCGGACGATTCCGTCGAGAGGTCGAATGCGCCATGGTCGAGTGTGGGAACGGAAAGCGTCGGTGTTTTTTGTCTCGGGATCAGCATTTGCCTATTTCGCCTGTTTTGGTTATTTGCCATTTACCCGAAACTATTGTCGATTGAATCCGGATAAACCGACGAAAAGACCGAAAATGCCGCAAAGTGACCGCTTAACCGCTCTCGTCAGCCGATTTCGCCTGGTTGTCTCTCCGTCTCCGGCGGATGAGGCAAATCTCGCAATAGTTGGAACTTCCCAAGACGCGCCAGACCGGGTTTTGTTCCACCCGGGTAAAAGCGCAATTGGATTGCATTCAGCCAGCCTGCTTCTGACTGCAAAAGTGGAATGGGGCGGAACAAACAATCCGCTTGTTGCCGCATTGCCGGAAAAGGTTGAATACGATTTGGCTGACCGGCCGATGATGGCCAATGTGGCGGCGTTGATGTGCGGTGAAGTGCAAAATCGGCGTTGCGGTTTGCATTCGGTCATAAGCCGGCTGGGTGAAGTTCTTGTCGTGCATATGCTCAGGGCGCAGATGGAGGCGGGCTCAACCAGGCCGGGACTGGTTGGCGGGCTTTCTGATCCCCGGCTCGGTCGCGCCATCGTTGCGATTCACGACAATCCCGGTCATGCATGGCGGCGTGAAGAATTGGCCGAAATTGCAGGCATGTCGCTCAGCCGGTTCAGCGAACTGTTTCTGGAAAGGGTAGGTGAGACGCCTTCGGCCTATCTGCGGCGGTGGCGGCTGATCCTTGCGCAGCAGGATTTGAGGGACGGCGACCGGGTTGAAACCATTGCACACCGTTATGGCTATGAATCAGCCGACGGATTCACGCGGGCGTTTCGCCGCTACTACGGCCAAAATCCTGTCGCCTACAGAAACAGAATAGCCGCCTGAACAAAGTGCATTCAGATTTCCTCTTCCCCGTCAGGATCGAGGTACCGGGTGGCCCGCCATCGCTGCAACGTCTCGTTGGTTGTGCCGACGACGAAATGCCGCGCAGCTTCGCGACCGTAGCCATCTGCGAGCAAAGCGTCGTAGTCTGTGTGCTCGTGACGAATGTGAGCAACAGTGGCAAGCCAAACCGATATCGACGCTGGAAGGGAGCGATAGGTCGCTCCCAGCGCGTCGGAGCGGATTTTCTCGGCATCCGCAAAGGGCGCCATCGGGACGAGCGCAGTCAAGGCTTTCGCAATGGCTCTTTGCCTTGACGTTCGAGGCCGGTTCGCCACCTCATTCCTCCGGGTGAACATCCGTCGTTGCGAACCACGGTTTGATGTCCAGCAACGGTGTTTCATCAAGCACGTCAATCGCATCAATGATCAATACACCGGCTTCCGGTTCAATGCTGCATAGGCGAACGACATGCAGGCCGATTGGATTGGGCCTCGCGGGCGATCGCAGCGCGAACGTGCCTTTCGGCGTCTCCGCATGGCGTGGTTTTTGGACAATCAGATCCCTTGGAGCATGCCCGAGCCAAGTCAACAGTATGATCGCCGAATCCACCTCCAACCCTGACAAGCCTTCCCGAAACGGCTGGTCGATCACGATCTTTGCGGTTTTGCCCCGCTCCCGGGCCTGACGCATGTTTTTGGGACAGTTCGCCCGTTTTGTCCACGCCGAGCGAACTTGGCCTATAAAGATCAGGCTCGCATCCTTGGCCGTTATCGCGGGATCATTATCAAGGCGGGTCTCACCCGGGCGGATTTCAAACATCTGCTTGTGATCTCATTCCAGTATGCACGTTCATTTGCTTTCCACATCGAAATGATATAAACATATCTTTATATCTATTGGAGAAGCCATGCTGTCGCGCGCAAAAATCGATTTGAGTCTGATGGTAGATACGATGAAGGCTGCTGCTGAATCCAGCCGTCTTCGCATTTTGCTGCTTTTGTCGCGAGGTGACCTGACCGTATCGGATCTCACCGAGATCATGAACCAGTCGCAACCACGTGTTTCCCGGCATTTGAAACTTCTCCTGGAAGCCGCACTGATCGAGAGATATCAGGAAGGTTCGTGGGCGTATTTCAGGTTGTCCGATCTGGAGGGCGCCCGCCAGTTTATTCTTGGTCTGGTCAATCGCGTTGACACAAATGATCCGCAAATAGATCGCGATCTGGAGAGATTGTCTGCGGTCAAGCAACGCCGCCGCGACAGGGCTGCGGAGTATTTCAGTGCCAACGCCTCCAGTTGGGACAAAATCCGGACACTGCACGCGCCTGATCGCAATGTGGAGGGCAAGTTGCTGGAAATGGCCGGCGACCGGCCAATCCATTTCATGCTCGATCTTGGCACCGGCACCGGCCGGTTACTCGAGATCTTCAGTGATCATTACCGCCGCGCGATCGGTGTGGATCTCTCCCATGAAATGTTGGCGATTGCCCGGTCAAACCTTGACCAGGCCGGAATTACCCACGCGCAAGTGCGCCACGGAGATGTCTATGCTCCTCCTGTCGATCGCGATTCCAGCGATTTGGTGACGATACACCAGGTGCTGCACTATCTTGATGAACCGGCCATCGTCATCAAGGAAGCCGCCCGTGTGTTGCGTCCGGGTGGTCGTCTCGTCATTGTCGATTTCGCTCCCCACACGCACGAGTTCCTGCGCAATGACCATGCGCATGTCCGACTTGGATTTTCTGACGAACAGATTGGCGAATGGATTGTCGAAGCTGGTCTGGAATTGGCGGAAGCAGCCACGATTGAGGGCAAGCCTGACGAGAAGAGTGATCTCATCGTCAAGATCTGGATGGCGCAAGACCCGCGGTTGCTGATCGCGGATGACCAAGCCGGGACAGGCGTAGCGTGATGAATTTAAGGTCGAATTCAGTTAGAACCGAAGAGCGGCCAATCAGCGTTTCGTTCGAGTTTTTCCCCGCACGCAATGCCGAAGGTGAAGTGTCTTTGTGGAAGACGGTCAAACGTCTTGAGGCGTTGGAACCGAGCTTTGTTTCGGTAACTTATGGCGCCGGCGGATCCACGCATGAGAGATCCGGAAATCTGCTCCGTCGGATAACAAGTGCCTCCAAGCTTGAGGCGGCTGCACATTTGACCTGCGTATCGGCGGACAAGGCAAAGGTTGACGCCGTTGCCCGGCAATTTGCCGGCCTCGGCATCAAAAGGTTTGTTGCGTTGAGAGGAGATCCTGCGGAGGGGATTGGCGCACAGTACCGGCCCCATCCGGGTGGATACGCCAACGGTGCTGAACTGGTTGCCGGGCTCAAATCTATCGATGATTTTGATATTTCCGTCTCAGCCTATCCGGAGAAACATCCCGAAAGCCCGGATTTTGCCACTGATATCGAGATGTTGAAGCGTAAGGTTGATGCTGGCGCGGCCCGCGCGATCACCCAGTATTTTTTCGACAACGATACCTATGAACGTTTTGTCGAACGTGTTCGCAAAGCCGGTATCTTCGTTCCGATTGTTCCGGGTATCCTGCCAATTCACAATTTCCGCCAGATGGCCTCGTTCTCCGCAAGGTGCGGAGCAACAGTTCCATTGTGGCTTGCCGATCGCTTCGACGGGCTGGAAGATGATCCCCTGACGCACCAACTTGTCGCTGCCGCGGTGGCTGCAGAGCAAGTGAACGATCTGATTGAACGTGGTGTCTTGGAGTTTCACATTTACACGATGAACAGGGCTGCGCTGGTGGTTGCGCTGTGTCATATGTTCGGAATCAAGGCAAAACAGCCAGAGCCGATCACGACTGCGTCGGTTGCCGCCTGACAGGCAACCGGCGAGATGCCGATGCACCGATAAAAAGGGCCGGATCGTTTGATCCGGCCCTTATTTGATTTCGCCCGAGAAATGAGTTTCAAGAACTCCAGCCGTCCCCTACGGCAAGTACCCCATTACGACAGCAGCGACAAAACCGAATGCCGCGAGCATTACCAATGCATTGAATGAACGGGAAAGTCCCATGGCTCAAGCCTCCTTTGAAGACTGGTCCAAGAATCTAGTAGCGATTGTTCCAGACGCAAGGGAATTTGATGCTGCAGCGCAATATGCACTGTGGTAAACTCTTATACAAGACCATGATATGCAGCTGAAATTTCACGTGTTTCGAATGCCCAAGCTTTCGATTAACACAGTGAACAATTAAGCATGAAAATTTACGAAGCACGGTCGGGATTGGCCTGATTCTACGCTGATTTCAGCGGAAGCTTCTGCTTTGGCGTTAACCATTCCTGTATCGTTTGCCTTCGCGCCAGCTCCCTTCGGATGACTATTGGCTGACCGGTGCGAATTCTTCAACAAGCAACCGCACCACTTCCTTCAATGCCTTGTTTTCGTTGCCGGTCTTCTCAAGCGTTTCCGTGTAAACAGCGCGTTGACGTTCAGCGCTGGTTCCGCGTTTGAGGATGTCCCGGGCATTGTGGACCTCGTCGACGCAGTCGAGGGCTTCCGCGTCTTCGGCGAGCAGCCGCAACAGCTCATCAAGCAAATCGCCGTAGGGAACGATCTTCTGCTGGCCGAAATCAATCAGACCTTCGGCAGTTCCGTATCTCTGGGCGCGCCAGCGATTTTCGCCGATGAGGAAATTGTCATAGACACGCCAGCGCTGATTGTTGCACCTCAACCGGTAGAGCATCCGCATCAGGCATTGGGTCAGCGCGGCGATGGTCAGTGAATCCTCCAGATTCGGCATCACATCGCAAATACGCGATTCCAGTGTCGGAAAGCGCGCCGACGGGCGGACATCCCACCAGATCTTGGTCGTGTCCTCAATGACATGGTTCTCGGTCAGCACTTTGAGTGCGCGCTGATATTCACGCCAGCTGTTGAAATCCGGTGGCAGACCGGTGCGGGGCAGATTGTCGAATACGGTCAGACGATAGGAACTCAGCCCTGTGTCGCGGCCTTCCCAGAATGGGGATGACGTCGACAAAGCCAGTAAATGCGGCAGGAAATAGGGAAATTGGCGCAGCATGTCGATCCTGAGATCGTCATCGTCTATCCCGACATGGACATGCATGCCGCAGATCAGCATCCGGCGGGCGACTCCTGCAAGATCTTTCTCCAGTTCCCGGTAGCGCTGTTTGTCGGTGAAATGCTGCTTGTTCCACTCTGCGAACGGATGGGTCGAAACGGCGATGGGGGCGAGGCCATATTTGGCGGCCGTGTCGCGCACCATTGTGCGAAGGCGAACGAGTTCACTGCGCGCTTCTCCGATCGATTTGCAGACAGCGGTACCGACTTCGATCTGGCATTGCAGAAATTCAGGGCTCACCTGACCGCCTGCCTTCTCCGCGCATTCGCTCATCAAGGCTTCAGGTGCTGCGGCCAGGTCATATGTTTCGACATCGACGAGAAGATATTCTTCCTCAATTCCGAGGGAGAAACTTGGTTCGGACATGGCTCGGCCCCGTTTGCTAATTCGCAAACAATGCCAAGGGATGGCCGCTCAGTCGAGAGTTGAAATGGCGAAGTCTCAATTTCTTCGGAATTGCGCCAGCCTGCCGTCGATGATGATGAGACCAACGCCGATGAGCAGCATGCCCGCAATCTCATAGAGCTGAAGGCGTTCGGCGAGAAACAGCCAGCCGAGCAGAACAGCGCTCACCGGCACGATGAAGGTGACCAGCGAAGCATTTGTTGCGCCGGCATTTGCGATCAGTGTGAAATATAGGAGGTAGGCCAGCGCGGTCGAGATCAAAGCAAGGGCGAGTACGTGTAACCAGATTTCCGTGCCAACCGCCTGGAACGAGATGACCCCGTCAATCATCACCACGATCGGGAGCATGATGATCGTCGACGCGGTCAACTGACCAGTCGCGACTTCGGTGGATCCCAAGTCCTTGAAACGTTTGGCGTAGATCACGGCAAACGCATAGGAGACCGCCGCCCCTACGATCGCAAGCTTGGCCCAGATCGGCCCGCCGATATCCGCGACAACACCGGGTCCGACCAATATCGCGGTGCCGGCGACGCCGATGAGCACGCCGATGAGCTTGTGGGCTGTCAGCCGCTCATCGACCGTCAACCGGTTTGCGACGACGACCGTCTAAAACGGCGTCGTCGCGTTCAATATTGCCGCCAGTCCGGCGCCCAGTTCGGTCTGGCCGATGAAGATCAGCGAAAATGGAATCACATTATTGAGTGCGGCGAGAAGGAAAAAGGAGCCTGACCGCCGGAGAACGGGAACGAACGAAATGCCGCGCGCAACGAGATAGATGTGAAGCGCTGTCGCCGCGATGCCAACCCTGAACAGGACGAGCGTCAGCGGCGGAATTTCCATCACCGCCACCCGGGCAAAGAAAAACGATGCGCCCCAGATGACGCCAAGGGTTATCAATTGCACCCAGGATGTGAGCGACATCGGCTTCTGCGTCGCCGCAACCTGCGGTAACGGCCCGCGTATCTCAGGATTTTCGCTTGTGCTCACATTGCGCTCCTTGACATCGTCTCGGCTTACGGCTTCAGGTGCGCCAACACCACCCGGTTCTTGCACATTCGCGGGAGAATTCATGGAACGGTTTGAAAACGCGAAAAATGTCGCGCTCAGCCTGCGGCCCGACCATCCGATCTACTGTTTCCGGCCAGAAGTTTTGAAAGCGGATGCCCGTGCTTTCATGGGCATGTTTCCGGGCCAGACCGCCTATGCGGTCAAGACCAATGGTGAGCCAATGGTGCTCAAAGCGCTGGTCGAGGCGGGCGTCACGGCGTTTGATGTTGCCTCGCCGGCCGAGTTCGAGGCGGTGCACTCGGTCTCGCCAAAAGCCGAGATGCTCTACATGCATCCGATCAAGGCGCAGTCCGACATCCGGCTGGCGCTGGAAAAGTACAAAATCCGCATCATCGCCATCGACCATGAAGGCGAGGTCGCAAAGCTGACGCGCATCGTGCGGGCGCTCGATATCGATCCGGGTTCGCTGACGGTATTCACCCGCATCCAGACCAAGGGGCACGCGGCGTACGAATTGTCCAAAAGGTTCGGGGCCGCTCCTGGCCATGCGGTGGAGTTGCTGCAACGCACCGCGAAGCTTGGATACAAGCTCGGGCTTTGCTTTCATGTCGGCAGCCAGATCGCCGACCCCGACACGTACGAGCGGGCGCTGGCGTCTGCCGACTGGGTGCGCAACAGGGCCGGTGTGGAACTGGCGGGGCTTGATGTCGGCGGCGGGTTTCCGGCCGAATATGGCCACGATCCGCGCCGGAAGATCGTCGAGATGCCGTCGATCGGGCAGCTGATGTCGCGCCTGCGCGGCGACCTGAAGGAATGGGAATTCGATCAATTGCCGCTGGTCGCCGAGCCGGGCCGGGTGATCGTGGCGCGGGCCTTTTCGCTGATTGTCCGGGTGCTGCTCAGAAAGGGCAGGCGGCTTTACATCAATGACGGCATCTGGGCTTCGCTGTCGGATTCGTGGACCGGCAAGATCACGCTTCCGGCCCGTTTCATTCCCGATCCCGCCATTCGCACCCGCCCGGGCAGGGATGAAAATGTCATTCCGTTCAAGGTTTGCGGGGCGACGTGTGATTCCGTCGATATTCTGTCGCGGCCGTTCTGGCTGCCGGAAACGGTCTCCACCGGCGACTGGATCGAGATCGGCCATATCGGCGCCTATTCGCTGGCGCTGCGCAGTCATTTCAACGGGTTTTATCCCGACACCTTCGTGGAAGTGGCAACGCCGTTTGACGAAGGCGCGGAACCGGAAGGCTTTGCGACGCTGGAGACGATGGCGGATTAAAGGAGCCCTTTCGCGGGTTTGTTTTCGCTCACGGCGAGTTCGCTTCGCTTACCGCCTCCGCGGGGGCCTCGCATAAGCTCGGACGGCCGGTCGGCCTTGCCGGCTGGCGCCGGAAACTGAAGCTCACCCGGGCGTGCTCCCTTATCTCTCCCCTCGCGGGAGAGAAAGCAAAATCAACATCTTAGCGCTAGCTAAGTGTTAGATTTTGCAAGAGAGGGGCAAAACTTTCTCCACGAAAATCGCAGCCATTGAGCATCTCGGCCGACATCCCGGCCCCCTCTCTGGCCTTTTCTAAGCACTTACTCGGGCATGCCCTCGTAAGCCCAAGAAAAGACTTTCTCTCCCGCAAGGGGAGAGATAGGGCTCCGCACACGCCAAATCGCGCCCGCGAATTTCTCATCCGGGTTGTTCAATAGAGTGGGAAGACGGGCGATCGGATAATCGCGGGTTGTCTTCAGTGTATGTTTTGTTCCGTGCGATCTTCCGATCACCCGTCCGGCCGCTGTCCGGTCCTGTCGGCTGGTCTTACCGGCCCATGGTCTTTCCAAAAAACCACGGGCGGGTCCGGCTTTTCCGGTACCAAGGGGTAGGCGCGGATTTTCACCGTCCGGTATCTGCCCAAGGCTCCCAGCCTGCCGCCCGGCCCTCGTCATGCCTTCCACAACCGTAGTGGACGGGGGAGGTTGCCGCCGCCCCCGCCAGACCCCGGTTCATGACCCGGCTTCCCGTGAGAGCGATGGGGAGGATGATACGCGAGAGAATTTGGCCGTGGATAGATTCGATGTGGATTTGTTGAAAAACAAAGGGTTGGTGGTGTGTGGGTCCCCGGCTGATCCCCGGGGCAAGCCCGGGGACGAGGTCAAGCCCAAGGGTGACGGTTGTGGAGTGGCGAATATTCGAGTTGCAGACCAAGCCATCATTGCCCGAAGTGCCAGTTTGGCGGCGTGAGTGATTTCCGGCCGTTCGCAATCATCTGAACAATTCGACGGCCATGAAGTTGTGTGCTCGAGCGCAGCTTGTTCATCAGCCCGAGCAATTTTTTGCGCCGCTCGGCACGTCGCATGCGGGTAATCGCGCGCTGATGGTCTGACGGGGGAAGATACTGATCAGGCAGGTGCTTCATGAGATCGGTGTTGACATACTGCATCATCTGCTTTCTCCAAATTGATGGATTAAGCTTGCCGCATCCCGGCTGTGCCTGCTTGAGCGTTTGGTGAGGATACCCCTGTCTTTTTCCTGTGATTTCCTTGTAAATGGAGTTCATGACAGGGCGTGCCATTTAACCATGAAGTACAGCTTCGCCGATTGCGTATTGGACGAAACCGGGCATACGCTGAGCCGGGCGGGTCAGCCCGTTGCTGTTGAACCGCTGGTTTTCGACCTGCTTCTTCTCCTCGCCCGCCAAGCCGGCGAGCTGGTGACCCGCGATCAAATGATCGAGGTGCTCTGGCAAGGCCGCGCTGTATCGGACTCCGCCATAACTGCCTGCATAGCCGCGGCACGCAAGGCCGTGGGCGATGATGGCAAGAAACAGGCGATAATCCGCACTGTCGCCCGGCGGGGACTGCAGTTGATCGCGCCGGTGACCAGCGACGATGACTTCGTGCCGGAGCAGGGTTTGCAGGCGCCAAACATCCGCTACACGCAAAGCGCTACCGGGCAATCGCTGGCTTATGCGATTGTTGGTGACGGCCCGCCGGTCGTGCGGATGTATCCTGGCTCGCATCTGGAAGTCGAATGGAACACGGCACGCGAACAGGCTTTGTTTGAGCTGATCTGCAGGCGAAACCGGCTGCTCCGCTTGGACCCCATCGGAATCGGGATGTCGGACCGGAAACTGGAGCGTTTCGACTTCGATGACATGGCGGAAGATATACGGATTGCCGCCGATGCGGCCGGCCTGAACGAATTCATACTTTGTTCCGAAAGCGGCGGGGTTCATGCCGCCCTGCGTTGTGCCGCAAAATACCCGAACCGGGTCAGCCGTCTGGCAATATTGGGGGGTTACGTTGATGGGAGATCCCGTCGTGCAGCAGACCAATCCTCGGACTTTCTGCATGTCATGTTGAAAGAGCTGACTGACAATTCGGATGAGGGGCTGTTGCGGGCGTTTGCCCTGACGTATTTCTCTGACGGGCCGATTGAGGAAGCCAACGCCCATGCGCGGGTGATTCAAGCCTCCGCTAATCGGGATATCCAAATGAAGAGCCGCAAGGCGATCAACGAAGTTTCCAACGCGCACCTGTTGGCTGAAATCCAGTGTCCGACATTGATCGTTCACGGAAAGTCGGATCCGGTTCATCCACTCTCCGAAGCGCAAAAACTGGCTACCGGTATTCGCAACTCAGAACTCCTGGTTCTTGAGACCGCAAACAGTTTACCGCTGCCGGGCCACCACAGTTGGGCAACCTTTGCGCCGGCCTTCCGCGCATTTCTCGACGCCTAGCATCGAAATTGCATTTACCCCTTCAATGGGAGATACGAAGCCGCCCGTGCAATTACCCATATAATTCCGATGCTTGCCGCCAAAATCTGCGATTCTGATTCAATCATCATCGCGCTTCGGCGTCATCTGCATGCCGCCATAGGTTTGTTCGGTCGGCACGATCTCCACCGAGCTGACATTGACATGGGACGGGGCGGCGAGCGCATACCAGATCACATCGGCGACGTCTTCCGGGCGCAGGTCGGTGATGCCTGACGCCTTGATCCCGGCGGCGCGTTTGGTGTCGTCGAGTGCGGCGTCGTAAAACTCCGACGTCACCCGCCCGGGGCAGATTTCGCTAACGCGGATGCCGGTGCCCCGCAATTCCAGGCGCAGATTGGGGCCGAGCATGCGCACCGCACCCTTGCTGGCGCCATAGACGGCCGACGCCGCGGGGTAGAGCCCGGCGGTCGAGCCGATATTGACAATGTGGCCGCGGCCGCGCGCGATCATGCCCGGCAGCACGATGCGGATCAGCTGCAGGCTTGCGGCGACATTGGTACCGATAGTCTGTTCGATGTCTTCGGCAGACGCTTCCGCCACGCCGGAAAAGCCGCGCCCGGTGCCGGCATTGTTGACGAGAATGTCGGCCTCAAGGCCGCCAAACGCCTGTTCCAGCGCGTGGGTATCGCGCATGTCGAGCACGTGGGCAACGATATTGGCATGATCAGCCAGTTGGTCCAGCCGGTCCTTGCGCCGGGCCAGCGCGTGAACGGTCAGGCCGTTGCCGGCCAGCAGCCTTGCGGTAGCCTGTCCGATTCCGCTGGAAGCGCCGGTGACGATCGCTGTTTTGAATTTCATCCCTGGCTCCGTTCCATTGGCCGGATGGCGGCGGGCCGATTGCGGCGAATTTCGCCTCTGCCCCGGCAACACCCTTGCGCGTTATCGTTTGTAGACTAATGTTCTGCGCTTGCGAGTCCACACTCCGGAGTTTTCCCTGACTCACATATCCGACACGACAAACCTTACCGTTGCCGGTGTCGCGGCATGAGCACGGTCACCAGCGAGCGCCAGGGCGACACGGTCATTGCCGGTATCGGCTGGATGGTGCTGACGACTTTTTGCTTTGTCGCGGTGACCGGCATTGTGCGCTATGTCGGCTCGGATATTCCGGCCACCCAGGCGGCATTCATCCGCTACCTAATCGGCGTCGTCATTTTTCTGCCGTTTCTGCGGCGGATTTTGCGGCAGTGGCCGTCGGCAAGTTCGCTCAAAATTCATGTCGGCCGCGGCGTGGTGCATGGCGTGGCGGTGACATTGTGGTTTTTCGCCATGGCGCGCATTCCGATCGCCGAGGTCACGGCCCTCGGCTATATCTCACCGATTTTCGTGGCGATCGGGGCGGCGGTGTTCTTTGGCGAGAAGCTGCATTTCAGGCGGATAACGGCGATTGCGGTGGCGCTGCTCGGGGCCCTGGTCATCCTGCGGCCGGGATTTGAGGAAATCTCGATTGGCCAATTGGCGCAGGTGGCGGCAGCGCCGATGTTTGCGATCTCGTTTCTGCTGGCGAAAAAAATGACCGAGACCGAGGACACCATGGTCATTGTGGTGATGCTGTCGATCCTGTGCACGATCGTGCTGACACCGGGCGCGCTCATGAACTGGTCGGCGCCGTCGGCCGTTGAGGTTTTCTGGCTGGCGATGACGGCGGTGTTTGCCACTATCGGCCACTACACGATGACTCGGGCGTTTCGCGCCGCACCCCTGACGGTGACGCAGCCGGTCGGTATCCTTCAACTGGTGTGGGCCGCACTGCTCGGCATTGTCGCGTTTGGCGAACCGGTCGATCCGTTTGTCATTCTGGGCGGCGGGATTGTTGTTGCGGCGGCGACATTCATCTCGCATCGCGAGGCGATTGCCGCGCAGGCGATCAAGACGCCACCGGCGCCGGCGACGAAGGACTAGTGCAATCGAGATGGTGAGGGGATAGAAGAAGGCCCCGGACAGCGATGTGTCCGGCAACCTTCAATCAAACCAGGCAATTGCCGGCCGGAAGGGGCCCCAGGCTACTCGCTGGGAGGAACGGTCGCTTCTTCAAGATAAGCGATGACGTCGGCGATCTGCTGATCTTTTTTCAAACCGACAAAGGCCATTTTTGTGCCGGGAACCGCCTCTTTGGGCTTTTTCAGATAGGGGACCAGGGTTTCGGCATCCCAGACGATACCGGATTCCTTCATGGCGTCGGAATATTTGAAATCTTCGAGTGCGCCGGCTTCTCGCCCAAACAGGCCGACCAGATGCGGACCGACCTTGTTTTTCTCCTTGTCAGCCCAGTGGCAGGCCTTGCACTTGTTGAAGACCTTCTTGCCAGCCTTCACGTCGCCTTCGGCCATGGCCGGACTGACCGCCATGATCGCAGCCGCCAAGCCCAAAAATAAGGGTGCCCGGTATTTCATCGTTTACCTCTCTTTGCATGCTCTGCCTGGTTTGTGCTGCCATATAGCAGCTTTGTCCTGCAACTTATTGACATAGGCCAATTGAAGCCGGTCTGTCAGGCAACCATCATAAATCCTTTTTTCAGCGCTCAACTCCAGTCTGGCGACGTTGCTGCAATCGTCAGACTGTACCGCAAGCTGTCAAAATCAAGCCATCTTGACCTTCGAAATATGGTTCAGTTTGACGCGGGCTTCGTTGCGCGGGCGCAAATTGCGTCAATCAATGCCGATACTCTGACAATTCCTTTCGGATCAGATAGGGTTTAGAATCACAAGGTTTCGCGCCAGGAGCACCATTTGGATCACGCCGCCAGTCATGCCTTTCCGCTGATCGAGATCGCAGTCGTGATCGTGATTGCGGTGGTATTCGGGCTCGGTCTGATGCGCCTGAAGCAACCGCCGCTGGTCGGTTTCATCCTCGCTGGCGTGATCATGGGCCCTACCGGTTTCGGCCTGATCGCCACCAACGACAATGTCACATCGCTGGCTGAAATGGGCGTGCTGATGCTGCTGTTCTTCATCGGCACCGAATTGTCGCTGAAAGCCTTTGTCATCAGCCTAAGGCCGGCGCTCATTGTCGCCTCCGGACAATTGACCGTGGCTTTGGGCATCGGCATGGCGATTTCCTGGTTCACCAATGCATCGAACGCCGAAGGTGTCATTCTCGGCTTCATCATCGCCATTTCTTCAACCGTTGTGGCGATGAAAATCCTCGATGATGCCGGAGAATTGCGTGGCGATGCAGGCAAGATCACCGTCGGTGTGCTGATCGCCCAGGATATCGCCATTGTTCCGATGCTCATCCTCGTTTCAGCGCTTGGCGGCGAGGAAGTTGCCATTGAGGTGATAATCGTCAAGATCGCGCTCGCGGTCCTCGTCCTGGTGGCATTGTTATGGTGGTTGGGACGGCAATCGAAACTGAAACTGCCATTCGCCGACCAGATCCAGGACAATGTGGAACTGCTGGCGCTCGGCTCGCTTGCCGGCTGCTTTGGCGCCGCGGCTTTGTCGGGCGCGTTCGGCCTGTCGCCGGCCTATGGCGCCTTCGTTGCAGGATTGATCATCGGCAACTCCAACCTGCGCACCAAGGTCATTCCGGTGATCGAGCCGATTCAAAGCGTTCTTCTGGTGGTGTTCTTCCTGTCCATCGGCCTTTTGATCGACCTGACCTATATCTGGCAAAATCTGGGAGTGGTGTTTGGTGCGACCGTGTTTGTCATTGTCGCCAAGACGGTTTTGAACGTCTTTCTGTTGCGCCTGACGGGTTATGATCGTGACACGGCGCTGATCGGCGGTCTTTCGATGGCGCAGATTGGCGAGTTTTCCTTTGTTCTCGCCGCTGCCGGCTTTACCAGTGGGGTGCTTGGCTACGACATCTATCGCCTGGCAATTGCCGTTACGGCGGTCACCCTTTTGTTGTCACCGATGTGGATGTCGCTGATCCATCGGGTCGAGGACATGGCAAACCAGGGCTACAACTCTTACCGCGAAGCGTTGTCTGAGGCCTATTCCTCCGAACTGGAAAATGTCGGGGAAGGGGTCTTCAAAATCCGTCTGCTCTACCGGGCGTGGCGGCTTGCCAAATACCGCCGCAAGGCGCGGCGCGGGGAAGCCAAGGCGCGGGCCGAAGCCGACCGGGTATTGGCGGCGGCTGCCGCGGAAAGAGAGGCTGAGAAATTGAAAGCCAGCAAATCGGACGCTACGCCCGCGGAGTAAGCGCCAGCCGTGTCAATGGCGCGTCTGAAACCGCTCTAAAGCCTGGACAAAAGCTTCGGCGTCGGCCAGGCATCTGCGGGCATTCCGAGACGCAATTGCTCGGCCCGCACGGCGGCGCGGGTGCCTCGACCCAGAATTCCGTCGATCTTGCCGACGTCATGGCCGAGCGCCTGCAGCTTTTTCTGCAACTGTTTCATCTGGGCGTCGGACAAACCGGGATCGGGATTGCGCTTGTCGTATCGCTGTGCGCCGCCGAGACGCGTCGCCAGATAGGCGGCGGTCAGTGTGTAGACAAACGACTGGTTCCATTCCAGGTAGATGTTGTAATTCGGGTAGGCGAGAAAAGCCGGACCATTTCGTCCCATCGGCAGAACAACGCTTGTCTCTGCATTGTCGGCTTTCAACGGCTTTCCGCCGCGATAGGTCACGCCCCAGGCGGCCCATTGCGAACGCGGCAGCTTGATTTCGCGGCCTGTCTGTTCCCAGGGAAGGTTTTTGGGCACGCTGATTTCCTCGATCCAGGGCTGGTTTGCCCGCCAGCCCAGGTGATTCAGAAATCTGGCGCTGGTCAAAATCGCATCTGGGGAACTGCCCTTCAGATCGACACGGCCATCGCCGTCACCATCCACGCCGAGTTCCAGGTAATCCGACGGCAGCAATTGCATTTGGCCGATTTCACCGGCCCATGCGCCGGTGACATTTGCCGGGACTATTCCCTCGTCGATCAGCTTTCCCAGAGCGATGAATTGCGGCCTGAACAAATGCGGACGGCGGCAATCGTGAGCAAGGGTGGCGAGAGCGTTGAGGGTGGAGAAATCGCCCTGAACCGCGCCGAAATCGGTTTCAAGCGCCCAAAAGGCGCTGATGACCTCCGGCGGCACCCCGTAGTCGGCGCGCGCCTTGTCGAAGACACGTTTGTATTTGCGCATATTGGCGGCGCCGTTTTTCAGCCGGTAACTGGAAACCATCCGGCCGGAAAACTTCAGGAATGTTTGGGTGAAGACGCCTTGTGCACGGTCGCGCCGCAATACTTTCGAATTCGGCTGCGCCCGCGAGAGTGCCTTTTGGCCTTTCGCGCCGACGCCACTGGCGGCTGCTTCGGCGACTGCGCCTTTGAGCCAGGTGGAAAACTTGCCACCGCATTCCTGGGCGCTGGCTGGCGCTGCTGACAAGCCCGCCAAGAGCGTTGCTGCCAAGGTAGCAGTCATTCCGACATTCATGAAATTCCCCTATTTGGTGTTTGCCGCCAGCCACTCCTGCCAGGCTTTCCGGTTGCCGTTGAATACATTGATATCGGTGTCGCCCGTCACGCCGGGCACCTCGCCGGTGCCGGTATATTGCCAGAACAGCCACGACTGGTTGTTGTATTTCTTGTATGGATCGCCGGCGACCGACCGCAGCCAGTAGGGATAGCCCTTCAGCTTGTGCAGTTCGTTGTCGCGGTAAAAATCAATCGTGGTGTAGATGATCGGTTTTTTGCGGTAGTGGCGTTCAACCTGCTTCAGAAACACAGTCATTTCCTTGCGCACGGCCTTTGGTTCCGGGCGGAATTTGCAAGTTGGCGAATGCGGGTTCCATTCCATGTCGAGCACGGGCGGCAACGCGGACGAATCACGCGGAACGTTGCGGATGTACCATCTGGCCTGTTCGAAGGCCGGTCTGCAGAAATAGAAGAAATGATAAGCGCCGCGGGCTATGCCGGCGCGTTTTGCGCCGTTCCAGTGACGC
>JBFOMG010000004.1:0-82075 GCA_040830725.1 Rhizobiaceae bacterium | reverse complement strand
CAGGCTGGAGGCTACGGGCTAGATACCGGACGGTGAAAATCCGATCCTCTCCGTAGTTCCGGAAAAGCCGGGCCCGCCTGCGGTGCGCTACCTGATCCGCAGGCCGGTAAGACCAGCCGACAGGACCGGACAGCGGCCGGACGGGTGATCGGAAGATCGCACGAGACAAAAGAAGAAACCCAAGACACCGCGGTCTTCCGATCGCCCGTCTTCCCATCTTTTAAACAACCCGGATGAGAAATTCGCGGGAACGATGACGCGCGATTATCTCCCCCGCAAGGGGAGAGATAGGAGCTTCGCCCGGTTCATCACCCGGAACCGCTTATCTGCAGTGCGGCGGAGAAATCATCTGCAACCGCCTTCGCGGCGGCATCAAGGATGGCCTTGCCATGCTCCGGCCGTGCCAGCGCGGAATGCGAGCCGACGCGGCCATCGGGAAATTGCCGCCTGTGTTCGTCGGGCGGTCCATGCCGGTCGCCGGCATGGGCGGCAATGAAGTCAGGAGACAGTTTTTCAGGCGGCTGCGCAGCATCGCCTGGAGCAACAACGCGATGGGTCGCCTGCGTGATGGCGATTTCAGACGGCGTGGCATGCATGCCTTCCCAGTCGCCATAAAGCTGTTGCCTCAACGCATTGACCGGTTCGAAATCCCACCACGAGCGGATGTGGATTTGGATCCCCTCGATGTTCGCCGCCGCGGCCTTGAGCGGGTCGAGATTGGCGCCATGGCCATTGAGGACATAGACCAGCGCGAAACCGTGGGTACGCAGGCTGGCAACGATCTCGGCAAACAGGCTTGCGAACAGTTCTGCGGAGACGGATACAGTTCCCGCAAATGCCATGTTAAACGGCGCCGGCGCATAGGCCAGCGTCGGCGCGACGAGGCAGCCTGCCAGTTCGGCGGCGTCCCCGGCAATTTTTTCCGCGCAGATGGAGTCGGTGCCGATCAGTCCCATCGGCCCGTGTTGTTCGGTCGAACCCGCGGGCAGGATGATGCCCGGCGTTTCGGCGATCCTTGCCTCCACCTCCTGCCAGGTCGCCTGATCCAGCCTCATTGGCCCAGCCTCGACGCCAGCCAGGTCTCAAGCGTTGGGCGATAGGTGTGCAGCTCGGCGGCAACTGCCGGAAACGCGCTGACGCGACGGCGGTAGTCCGAGACTGCTGCCGGCCAGACGATATCAAGACCAAGAACCGGCTGGAGCAATTCGATCCAGGTGAAGGTGATCGGATAGCCGCAATCGCCAAGTGTCAGATGTGCATTTTCGGATCTCTCGCCAATCAGCCGGGCCAGTTGCGCCAACCGGCCATTGATTGCGCTTGACTGTTTTTCCGCGATCTCCGCATTGCGGTTTCCCGGCTCGATGTGAGGAAACAGTTTGCGGACCTCCGGTTCCAGCCGCGTATCGTGAAACCGCGAAAGTTCCCGTATTTTTGCCCGGTCTTCCGGCTTTTGCGGCAACATTGGCGGGTCAGGATGTTTTTCGTTCAGATATTCCGCGATGGCTTCTGAATCGCCGATCAGCAGTCCGTCGTCTTCAAGAGCGGGCAGGTTTCCCGATGGCACAATCTTCTTGTATTTATCGGAACCATAACCGCCCGGAGGTTCGATCTCTTGCCACTCGAGATTTTTGTGGCGCAGCAGTATCCGCAGCTTCGCTGAGTAAAGACTGACGGGAATGGCATAAATGGTCAGCATGGAAGGGCAGGGCGCAGTGCTGCGCCCTGCTGAAAGACTATCAGTTGAGAAGCTTCCATTTCTGGCCAAGCTCCTTGAACATGCCGCGCTCCTGCTTGAGCGCGATCCAGGTGTTGATGTAATTGATCCAGACCTGATCGCCCTGCGGCAGCAGCATGGCAATCGGCGTCGGAGCCTTCGGTTCGGAGACCGGCACGATCATCATCTGGGGATATTTTTCAACAAGCTTGTTGGCTTCCACGTTGGAAGTGATGTGGGCATCGGCCCGGCCTGCAAGCACTTCCTGGAAGTCACGTGCCGGCGCTTCCACGATCTGATGCTTGGCGTCCGGGAAGAACTGCTTGACCTGTTTTTCCTGTGTCGTTCCAAGCGTCGCCGCCACGGTGACATCGGCTTTGTTCAAATCATCCCAGTCCTTGAAGCGATCCGCATTCTTGGCAAGGATCAACGGCACTGTCGCCAACGAAAAATAGCTCGAAGAGTAGCCGGCTGCTTTTGCGCGGGCCGGTGAAATCGACGCCGAGCCGGTCAGGTGATATTTGCCGGATGTGACGCCGCTGACCAGCGTTTTCCAGTCGGTCGGCACGAACTCGATCTCCACGCCCAGATCAGCGGCAAGCGCTGTCATGACGTCGATATCGTAACCGGTGTAGGTGTTGTTTGCCGGGTCTTTCATCGTCATCGGATTCCAGTCGCCGGTCGTTCCGACCTTTAACACACCGTCGTTCAAGATTTCCTGTAGCGCGGATTGGGCATGCGCTTGAAAAGCCACCGCCGTCAGAAACACAGTCGCCAGAATTGTTCTTATCAATGTCATTGATCTCCTCCCTCGAGCACGCTTTGCGTCAGTGTTGCATGGAATCCGCCATATTGCAAAGCGATAAATTTGTTGCATGAGAGTAAACATCATGTTCAACTGACCGGCAATGTGAGGGAGGATTGGATGACAGCCGGTGAAGCGGACGCCGTCATCGCTATTCGCGATATTTCCAAATTTTTCGGCGACTTCCAGGCGTTGAAAAATGTCTCACTTGATGTGTCGCTCGGCGAGCGGGTCGTCGTTTGCGGACCATCCGGCTCTGGAAAGTCGACACTCATTCGCTGCATCAATCGTCTGGAAAAGCACGAAACCGGAACGATCACCGTCGACGGCATTGTCCTCGATGACAGCGCCCGGAGCCTGAATGCCATCCGCGCCCAGGTTGGCATGGTCTTTCAGCAATTCAATCTGTTTCCCCACCTGACCGTCATGGAGAACCTGACGCTAGGCCCGGTGCGCGCCCGCGGAAAATCGCAATCCGAAGCAAAAGAACTGGCAATGCGATATCTGGAGCGCGTTCGCATTCCCGAGCAAGCAGAGAAATATCCGCGGCAGTTATCGGGCGGGCAACAGCAGCGTGTTGCCATTGCGCGATCGCTGTGCATGGAACCGAAAATCATGCTGTTCGATGAACCGACATCAGCGCTTGATCCCGAAATGATCAACGAGGTGCTTGACGTCATGGCGGAGCTGGCCGGGACCGGCATGACGATGATTTGCGTTACCCACGAAATGGGCTTCGCCCGCCGGGTTGCCGACATGATGGTGTTCATGGACCATGGCGAGATCGTCGAGATGGCTGCACCGAAGAAATTCTTTGAAGCGCCCGAAACGGAGCGCTGCCAGGATTTTCTCCAGAAAATTCTGCACCACTGAGGAGGCGGTCGTGAACAGGTTTTTCACTATTGGCACTGTCTCCATCCTGCTCACAGGGTGTTCGGCAAATTGGGGCTGGTATGTAGTCAATCCCGCCACGGATTCTGGCTGGTCCAATCTGAAGTTTCTTTTAAGCGGGCTTTATTACACGGTAGCGCTTTCGCTGACCGCGATCATCATTTCAATCGCTGTTGGATTGTTGGTCGCGCTACCGGGCCTTTCATCAAACAAGCCGCTGAAAAGCTTCAACCGCATCTATGTCGAAATCGTCCGTGCAGTCCCGATCCTTGTGCTGATCCTTTGGGTCTACTACGGGCTGCCGCAGTTGGCCGACATCTCGATCAGCGTTTTCTGGGCTGGAGTCATTGCGCTGGCCCTGTCAGACAGCGCCTTTCAGGCAGAGATTTTTCGGGCCGGAATTCAATCCATCAACCGCGGTCAATATGAGGCTGCTCATTCGATATCGCTGAGCTATGCCGACACGATGCGCTTTGTCATCCTGCCGCAGGCAATCAAGCGCATTCTGCCGGCGCTGGGCAATCAGCTGGTCTATATGCTCAAAATGTCGTCGCTGGTTTCAGTCATCGGCATGCAGGAACTGACCCGAAAAGCCAATGAACTCGTCGTTACAGAATACCGCCCGCTTGAGGTCTACACGGTACTGGTGCTCGAATATCTGGCGCTCATACTCGTCGTTTCCGCCTTTGTGCGGTGGCTGGAACGGCGCATGCAGGCCGATGAGCGATAGGAGAAGCTTCTGAATGGCTGCATGGATCAAGATGATTACCGATGAGGATGCAGACGGTGAGCTGCGCGATGTCCTGGACCTTGCGCGAACACCGCACGGAACGGTCGACAATGTCATGCGGGTTCATTCGTTGCGGCCGAGCACAATGCGCGGACATGTCGTCCTCTATCGCGCAGCCTTGCACGATGACGCCAACACACTTCCAATGTGGTTGCAGGAGACGATCAGTTCTTATGTTTCGATACTGAATAACTGCGCCTACTCGCTCGCCAATCATTGGAAAAACGCCCGCCACCTGATTGGCGATGAGGAGCGAGCCGACCTGATCGAAGCGGCGTTGCATGAGCGAAAACCGGAGAACGCTTTTGATGGGCGCGAACTCGCTTTGCTTCGATATGCAGAAAAATTGACCCTGTCGCCTGGAACCATGGCCGAGGCGGATGTCGTCGCACTGCGCGAAGCGGGTCTCGACGATGGTGAAATCCTCGAAGCCAACCAGATCATTGGTTATTTCAACTACGCTAATCGCTGCCTCAATGGTCTCGGAGTGACAACCGACGGAGACATCGTCGGGTACTACAAAGAGAAATAGGTCTATTGCATTAAGTGCAACAAGTTGCATATTGTGCAATGTGCTTGTTGGAGATGACAATGATGATGGCTTACGCCCAAGCTCGCAAGACCGATGCAGAATTCATTCCGGTTATCGATATTTCTCCGCTGAGAAACGGCAACGACGCCAGACTGGTTGCAGAGCAACTGCATCGGGCCAGTCAGGGTCTTGGGTTTATCTATGTGAAGGGCCACGGCATCCCCGATGCCGTCATAGAGTCAGCCCGCAAAATGGCGTTCACATTCTTTCAGTCGTCTCCGGAACAAAAAGCGACAGTTGCAGTCTCGTCCAAACACCGCGGATGGCTTGGAAGCGGCGGCGCCAGGATGCAGGACGACGCGAAAGCCGATCTGAAGGAGAGCTTCATCTGGGGATTTGAAGACGAGGCTGGCGACACGCCGCAGGATCACCCCTTGCGTGGCCCAAATCAATGGCCGGAATTTCTGCCTGATCTTCATGGCGCGGCGATGACCTATTTTCACCACGCGCACGATGTTGCGCACCATTTGATGCGGGGATTTGCCTTGGGTCTGGGGCTTGAGGAAAACTTCTTCCTCAAAACTGCATCCCGGCCCCTCAGCCGCGCGTCGTTTGTCTATTACCCACCGCAACCGGAGGAGATGGGGGACAAGCAGTTCGGAGTCGGCCCACACACGGATTTCGGGGTGCTGACGGTGTTGTGTCAGGACTCAGTTGGCGGGCTGCAGGTTGAAGACATCAACGGTGAATGGATCGAGGCCCCGCCAATAGAAGGGACACTGATTGTCAACGTCGCTGACCTGCTCGCGCGCTGGACCGATGGTGCCTACAAGTCAACGCCGCATCGCGTGGTCAACAGTTCCGGTCTTGAACGCCTTTCGCTGGTTTTGGCGTTTGACCCCGATCCTGAAACGATTATCGACTCGCGCGAGGTGTATGGGCCCGCACACAACGCCGGAGAGCCGCCGATTACCTGCGGAGATTATCTTACATGGCGTTTTGAGAAGGCGTTTGCGTACCGAAAGGCCAATTCGCAATGAGCGAGGACGAGATTGCAGCGGCGGCTGAGGATGTTGACACAGCGATCGGATCGGCGCTTCGCGATTTGCGCGAAAGCCACAGCCTGACCGCCCGTCAGCTTGCAGCGCAATCAGGCGTGTCGGCGGCGATGATAAGCCGGATTGAAAACGGCCAGGCCTCACCTTCCATTTCCAGCCTGAGCGCCTTGGCTCGCGCCCTGGACGTGCCGCTGGTGAGCCTGTTTCGCGAAACTGCTTCCGATCATGCAGACTTCACGCATGTGGTCGCCAATGAAGGGCTTCGGTCGACAAGAATTGTTGGCGGGCACAGCCACGAATTCGTCAATCTCGCATTTCACACCCGCCGGGACCTGCAGTTTGAAGCGCGTATGGTCACGCTTGTTCGCCAAAGCGCCAGTCCGCCGACCTATATCGGCCATGGCGTGGTTTTTATCTATGCGGTGAAGGGAGAGGCGGTTTACGGTTACGGGCAGCGCGAAATCGTGTTGAAGGCGGGTGACAGCCTGTCGATCGATGCGGAACTCAACCACGGATTTCAGAAAGTCATTTCGCCGGAGTTTACATTTCTGACTGTGCAGGCGGAGCGCCGGCGGTGATCGAGGCGAGCCATCTCAACGCTGGTGCAACAAATCTGGTCGAAAAGTGCGCCAAGCTTGTTCGCGGCGAAAGCGTGCTTGTGGTTCGGGAAGATCCCACTCTGGGTTGGTACGACTCAGCTGCGCCCCAGGCGACAATCAAGATTATTCGCGAACTGGGCATAGAGCCCTCAATCATCGAAGTCGGCGGTCCGCAAAACAAGATCGACCCTGTGCTCATCGACGCGGTCCGCCGGCATGACTGCACAATATTCTTTGCCCGCATTGGCGATCAGGACCGCTTCGCCGAACCTCCACCCGGTTGCCGCTCTGTCATGGTCTATTCACGAGATGCCGGATCGCTTGCTTCCGCTTATGGGCGCACAGATCACCGGGCGATGGTTGAAGTCAAACGCCTTGTGAATGAACTGTGTGCCGGAGCGGAAACAATCCATATCACCTGTCCGCTCGGCACCGAAATGAAGGGGCATCCGGCTGTCGATAGCGCCGAACAGATGGCTGATGTGTCGGTTGCCCGTTTTCCGCTGGCCGTTCCGGCGCCGGTGATTGCAAGCGGATTTACTGGCCGGGTAGCGCTTTCAAATTATCTGACAACCACGGGCTCAATGCCTTACGAACCGGCTGCGATACCCATTGATGACGTGGTGTTTGCAGAGGTTTCGGCCGGTCGGATCACGCGGTTTACGGGTCCTTCTCAAACGGTCGAAAGAATCGAACGCCACTACGATCACGTTGCAGAACTTTTTCAACTGGACCGGGACAACGTCCATTCATGGCATGCCGGAATACATCCGGCCTGTGCTTACCTTGACAAGATCAGCGACGACCCCGACCGCTGGTCGAACAACATATTCGCCAATCCACGGTTTTTGCATTTTCATACTTGTGGCGATTACGCCCCCGGCGAAATCTGCTGGATGGTACTTGACCCGACAATCAGCCTGGATGGCGTCAATCTGTGGGAAAACGGAAAGTTATGCCTATCCAACTTCGAAAGCGCTGCCAGGCAAATTGAGAAATGGCCTGAGTTGCATCAGTTGCTGGCCAATCCTGAGACCCGCATCGGATTGTGAGTTTGGCCGTCTTGGCGTTCTGCGCGGCTTTGCAAAATCCAATATTCGCGAACAAAGCTGATCAACAAACAGGGGCAGTTCAGGGGCGGCTCAAAGCGGGATGTTATCGTGCTTTTTCCAGGGGTTTTGAAGATCCTTGTTGCGCAGCATTCTCAGCCCACGCGCCACGCGGGCGCGGGTGGAGTGCGGCATGATCACTTCATCAATGTAACCCCGTTCAGCCGCCACAAACGGCGACAGGAACCGGTCCTCGTACATTTTGGTATGTTCGGCGATCTTTTCGGGATCATTGATGTCTTTGCGGAATATGATCTCGACCGCACCCTTGGCGCCCATCACAGCGATCTGCGCTGAAGGCCATGCGTAGTTGATATCGCCGCGCAAGTGTTTTGACGCCATGACATCATAAGCGCCGCCAAAGGCTTTTCTGGTGATGACCGTGATTTTCGGTACCGTCGCTTCCGCATAGGCGAACAGAAGCTTGGCACCATGCTTGATCAGGCCGCCATATTCCTGCGCCGTGCCGGGAAGGAAACCTGGAACATCGACAAAGGTGACAATGGGAATATTGAAACAGTCGCAGAAACGAACGAACCGTGCCGCTTTGCGTGAGGCATCGGAATCAAGCACACCGGCCAACACCATCGGCTGGTTGGCGACAAACCCGACGGTGCGCCCTTCGACGCGGCCAAGGCCAGTCACAATGTTACCGGCAAAACTCTCCTGCAGCTCAAAGAAATCACCCTCATCGATCGTTTTCAGGATCAGTTCCCGGATGTCGTAGGGCTTGTTGGCATTGTCGGGAACGAGCCGGTCAAGCGAATGATCCGGGCTGTTGACCGGTTGGTGACAATCGATTTCCGGCAACTCTCCCGTGTTGGACTGCGGCAAAAAATCGATGAGCCGCCGCATTTGCAGCAGCGCTTCGATGTCGTTGTCATAAGCGCCGTCGGCAATCGAAGATTTGGTCGTGTGCACTGTCGCGCCGCCCAGTTCTTCTGCGGTAACGGTTTCGTTTGTAACCGTTTTGACCACATCAGGACCGGTGACAAACATGTAGGAGGTGTCTCGCACCATGAAAATGAAGTCTGTCATCGCCGGCGAGTAGACATCGCCACCGGCACAAGGACCCATGATGACAGAAATCTGCGGAATGACGCCGGAGGCAAGCACGTTGCGCTGGAACACTTCGGCGTATCCGCCAAGTGCGGCCACACCTTCCTGGATACGGGCGCCACCCGCATCGTAAAATCCGATAATCGGCGCCCGGTTTTTCAGCGCCATGTCCTGAACCTTCATGATCTTCTGGGCATGGGTCTCCGACAGGGATCCGCCAAACACGGTGAAATCCTTGGCAAAGACAAACACGGTCCGGCCGTTGACGGTTCCCCAGCCGGTGACAACGCCGTCCCCGGCGATTTTCGTCTCATCCATGCCAAAATCGGTGGAACGGTGTTCGACAAACATGTCGAACTCTTCGAATGACCCTTCGTCCAGAAATACCGACAACCGTTCACGCGCGGTCAGTTTGCCGCGGCCGTGTTGCGCATCGATTCGCCTTTGCCCGCCGCCGAGCTTGGCGACATCGCGCCGCCGTTCCAGTTCCTCAAGCACTTCTTTCATTTGTCGGTTTCCCGCGGTTCCCTGCTGTTCCCGCTCGATTTATCACGCAATTCGGAAGGCGTGAATCCAGTCAAAGGTCTATTGAACGGAAGTCATAGAGGTTGATTTCCTGGCTTCGGGTTTGCCTGTTTTTACCAGGTGCCGGTATTCTCCATCGAAACCCAGGGCTCTGCAGGCTCCTTAGGTTCGCCTTCCTGCAACAATTCGATTGAGATGCCGTCCGGCGATTTGACAAAGGCCATGTTCCCGTCACGCGGCGGGCGATTGATGGTGACACCGGCATCCATGAGTTTCTGGCAAGCGGCGTAAATATCATCGACCCGATAGGCCAGATGTCCGAAATTCCGGCCGCCTCCATAGGTTTCCGGATCCCAATTGTAGGTCAACTCCAATTCCGGCGCTCTATTGGCCGCGGATGCTGCTTTATCCTTTGGTGCAGCGAGAAAAATAAGTGTAAATCGTCCCTGTTCATTGTCGATCCGGCGCACTTCTTCCAGGCCAAGCTTGTTGCACCAGAAGTCAAGCGATTCATCGACATCGGTTATGCGGATCATTGTGTGTAAATAACGCATCTGTATTTTAATCCTGTTTGTCAGATAGTTACGGAGGATTGTTGGTCTCAGTGACAGTTTAGCTGATGCACCTTTGCGGGTGCAACTGATGCAAAATTGCTTCACTGACAAAGTGATGTTGAAAACTTCAAACTGTGCTGCTGACAGCGCGTTTGTAGATGCTATCCTGCAACACTAGAATCAGTGGCGGCAACGAGGCAGAGGGTGCGTTCGGATGGGGGAGAAATCCATCCTGGAGAGCAGGGACGCAGATAGGGTTGAAGAGCTGGACCCCGAAAAGGGTGAAAGCGGCGTTATCGAAATTGCTGGCGCGATCAAATGGTTCGATGTCGCCAAAGGTTACGGTTTCGTACTCCCTGACGAGGCTGGATTTGGTGACGTGCTTTTGCATGTGACCTGCCTGAGGCAGGACGGATACCAAACAGCGATGGAAGGCGCCCGGGTTGTTTGCCTGGTGCGCAAGGGCGACCGCGGTTACCAGGCGCTCAAAGTCATTTCCATGGACACCTCGACGGCCATCCACCCTCAGGAGGCACCGGCAGAGCGCACCCATGTCAAGGTTTCGCCCGAGAGCGGCCTGGAACGGGCTTTGGTGAAATGGTTCAACCGCACCAAGGGATTCGGGTTTTTGACGCGCGGAGAGGGGACCGAGGACATCTTTGTCCACATGGAAACCTTGCGCCGCTTTGGTGTGACAGAGCTCAGACCGGGCCAGGTTGTTCTCGTACGGTACGGCCGTGGAGAAAAAGGCCTTATGGCTGCCGAAATTCACCCCGATATCGGAACGCTGCCGATTTCACATTAGTGCCGGGGTGGCCAAAGTCAGATGAAAGATGTGTTTCGCGTCGCCATTGTTGCAGTCGCGTTGGTGGCGGTAACCGCGACCCTGTTGGTGACGAACAACAGCCATGCGCAACTGAACGAACCAATGCTGCTGCCGCCGCATGCAGTACCGTTGGTCATTGAAACCAGCGGTGGGACAGCCGAATTCACGATCGAAGTCGCGGACGATGAAATCGAGCGGGCAAGAGGCCTGATGTTTCGCCGCGATTTCCCTGCCGACCGGGGTATGTTGTTTGTTTTCGACAACACCGCCCAGCGCGGATTTTGGATGCGGAATACGCCACTGCCACTGGATTTGCTGTTCATCTCGGAAAGCGGAAGGGTCGTCGCGATCAGAAGGGGCGTTCCATTCAGCGACTCAACCATATCACCCATTTACCCTGTCCGGTTCGTCCTCGAACTGAATGAGGGGACGGCTGCGGCAAAGGGCATCAAGATCGGTGCCCGTATCAGGCATCCTGTCGTTGATGCAATTTCGGGATTTCGCGACTGACCGACATTGCGGCCAAGGAAGCCACATACCGGTGATTTTCCTTAACTAACCGCAACCGGCTTTAATACTGATTCTTTAGATTATCATGAAACACTGCCAGACCTGAGGGGTACAGGGGACTTTGTTCTTGATGCGAAAGGGTTCGCGAGTTTCCGCGATCGCCGTTGCTGCGGCGATGCTGCTTGGAATTTCCGCCGAGCGGACGGCCGATGCTGCAAGCGGCAATATCAACTTCGGCATCAACATATTCATTCCCAATGCATGCATTATCCTGGTTCAAAATGACGGTACGCTCGGCTTGGACACAACGCGTCAGGTTCTTAGTTCCAAGGAAGCCGGAGGGGTCGCAGCAGTCGCAGATGTTCACTCCTTTTCGAACTACTGGCTGCAGGCCGATGCGGTTCCCTTCTTCCTGGCGATGCCGCCTGGCGGCGACACGGGCGTGACGATCTCCTCAACATTTTCTGGCCAGGCCTTGACGCGACGGGGACGGAATTTTGCCGAGCGTCCCGGAAACCAGCGCATTCGTCTGCGCCGCCGCTACGGGGCAACAAGGGTGACCATCAATATGGATGCCACACGCACCGGATCACAATACCCTGCCGGAGACTACACGGCGCTTACGATTTTACGCTGTGAATGATACTGCTGTCTGCTAAACGAAAAATGGCATCCAACCGGCTGTGAGTCTGATCCCCCAATCGTGAGCAAATCAAAAGCAATCTGTTGTTTTTTGGCAGTGATGTTTGCAGCCGTTATGCAGATGGCGGCCGAAGCACACGCGCTCGAGCTCAAGCCATATAAAGACCGGTTGTTCGGTTACCCGGGTATCTTGCAGCCGGACGGAAATGACAGCTACAGCATCATCGACTATCGCGAATCGCGCGATATCGACCAGCGCGACCAGGTTCCAGAACGCCGGGTTTGGAGCCGCTACGTTTCGCTGAAGGTGCGCAAGGTTCAAGCCGAGCTCGAAGTCGACACCCCCTCGGGCCGGCTGAAACATTATGTTGTCGGCCAACCCGAAGGCGCGCAGTTGACCGTCATCTACATTCACGGCAAGGGCGGCAACCGGAAACAAGGTGTTAATGACTATTCATTTGGCGGCAATTTCAACCGCATCAAAAACCTGATGGTGCGCAACCGGGGCATTTATATCTCGCCTGATGTTCCGCATTTCGATCAGAATGGGGCGAAGGCCATATCGGCCCTGATAGCCCATTACCGCAAGATTACACGCCGGGCGCCGGTCATCCTTGCCTGCGGTTCGCTTGGAGCGGAGATTTGCTATCAGATCGCTCAAAACCCGGGCGCTGCCGCGATGATAGGTGGATATGTTCTGCTTGGTGCGCCGCCGGTCACGGGGATGGTATCGAGCGCCGCCTACAAACGAAAAACGCCATTTCTGTTTGCTCATGGTTCGCGCGATCAGGTGTATTCGATCGATGACATCGAAAAGCACTTCAGGCGCTTCAAAGCAAAATCGGCAAATTACCCCGCCCGGTTTATCCGGTTCGAAACCGGTACGCACGGTACGCCCATTCGAATGATCGACTGGCGCAGTGAGCTAAATTGGATACTTTCCCGGCAGTGAACAGCCGCGTGAGGAGGAAAAGGAATAAAATGACCGGATACATCAATCCCTCCAGAGAACGTTTTGGTGGCTTTCGCAGCCTACCTGACGATGGTCCTATCCACATGCTCAATCTGGTCCGTTTTCGCGCCAAGGCAGACTACCCCGATGGTCGGGAAGCCACCGGAGCGGAAGCCTATGCCGCGTATGGGCGCGAAAGCGGTCCGATCTTTCGCAGACTTGGCGGGCGAATTGTCTGGTCGGGAGATTTTCGCTTTATGCTGACCGGACCCGAGGATGAAGCCTGGGATGCCTGCTTCATTGCCGAATATCCGGACGCGAATGCCTTTGTTTCAATGGTCAAGGATCCCGATTACCAAAAGGCAGTTGTTCATCGTACGGCTGCTGTCGAAGATTCCCGCCTGATCCGTATGTCGCCGCGGCAGCCCGGCGCCGGTTTTGGGGAATAGGCATCGGCAAGCTGTGCTTATCGCGGAAAAACCAAACAGCACAAAGAAAGGCCAGTGCTGGGAGCACTGGCCTTTCGCCTGGCTTCTCGGATGGGACGCTTAGCCGAAAAAGCCTGGTCTTCGGGAGGAGGAAGTCAGTGGTATTTCAAACTGGCCAGCCCTTTGTAGGTTCCGGTGTAGTTGCATCTGACGCTCACCGGCATCCAGTTGGTTGACAGTTTGCCGCCGTTGATCACGATCCGGTATTCTCGCCGTACCGAATATTTGTAGACGTACTGTCTTTGCCAACGCTCCACATATCCATGTTCGGTCTTCTGCGTCGTCAACGAGGCCCGCTGGCTGCGGCCTTCCTTTCGATGGAGCATAAACTCGACAGCACCAGGCTTTTTTGTGTGAATCTCGGCGATGATCTGAACCGGTTCTCCGCAAACCGGATTGTGCGGCTGCGTGAACAGTTTTACTTCGGACACTTCGACGGGGCTGCTGTTTGAAGTTTTCTTCTTTGCCTCGGCCCCGTTCGTGGTCGCCGCCATGGCCATCGCGAGCGCCAGTGCCAATCCGAGTGCGTCGTTTCCGGTCAAGTTCAACATCACAGGCGCCTTCATGAAAAGCCGCGACCTCATTCACATCGCGCGGCCGTTTGTTCGGATTGCTGCTCAAGCGGGCAATTCCGGTGTGTCACCAAATTTATTCGCTTTGTGATGTTCGAGGTGTGACCAAGCGCACAGCGCGAAGGTCAAATATGAGCCAGTTGCCCGGACAATTCGAGAAAGTCGTTGGAGCTGACCGTCCACTTTTTCGATGGGGCAAGGTCGCTTGTTTGGCCAGTACCATGCTCGGTTGGCCGCGCGACGAACGCTGTCATCAGTCCGCAAGCCTCAGCTGCGGCCAGGTCATCATTGTGCGCGGCGACCATCATGACTTCTTCCGGCTCCAGCCGAAGCGCCCGGCACGACGCCAGGTAAACAACCGGCTTTGGCTTGTAGTCACGGGCAACCCCGGCGCCGACGATGCAATCCCAGGGCAATTTCGCGTAACGTGCCAAATGGGTCATCAGCGCGATTGAACCGTTGGAGCAGGGCGCAATGATCGCTTGTTGCCGAATTGCAGCAAGACCCGGAACGGTATCAGGCCAAGGAGGCAGTTTTTCCCAGGCGCGATTGAAGGCTTTGCGCGCAGCTTCATCAAAGCGGTTCGCGATTCTGAATCGATCCAGGACGATATCGAGATTTTCCAGATGCAGGTCGTCCAGATCGCTATAACCCCGGCTTCCCGAACGGATACGCTCCATCGCCGGCTGATACTCTCCGCGCCAGGCAGCGGCAAAAGCAACTGGATCGGCATCAATATTCAGTTCGGCAAACCAGCTTGCAGCTTCATTGGCAACACCTTGGCGCCAGTCGACGCAGGTGCCAAAAACATCGAATATCAAAGCCTTCGGATGGGCCATTCCACTACACGCTAACTGCGACTGCGCCGCCCGCCGTCGCGCCGTCTGCGTCTTCCTCCATTGGTCTCCGCAGTTTCAAGCACTTTGCGCTCCGGCAGTGCCACCTGCTTCCCCAATTTGGGAAAAGGATCGACCTTGTTTGGCATCGCCATCGCGTTGACGAATAATTGCTGGAAGTCCGGCTCTAGGGCGGTTTCGATTTTCTCGATTCTGCGGACTGTGGTCTCGATCTCACGCCGGTAGTCTCGATTGAGCAATGCTATGAGAGCGCCGGTTCCGGCGGCGTTGCCGACAGCCTTCACCTCGCCGAGATCGCAATCGGGGATCAATCCCAGAACCATTGCGTATTTCGGATCAATGAAGGAGCCGAACGCACCAGCGAAGCGAATGACGTCAACGGATTCCACATCCTGTTTTTGCATCAACAGCTTGATGCCCGCATAAAGTGCTGCCTTTGCCAGCTGTATGGCGCGAACATCATTCTGGGTAACGGTGATTTTCTGGTTCCCCTCGTGAACCAGATAGGAGAAGGTTCGGCCGTCGGCGATGATCCGGGAACTTCTTGCAGCGAGACTTCCGTCGACGACACCATCCTCGGAGATGATGCCTGCCAGGTACATCTCGGCGACAACTTCAATGATTGCAGAACCGCAAATGCCGGTGACGCCAGTCTTCTCGGCTGCATCGGCAAATTCTTCTTCGTCAGACCAATGGTCCACGCCGATAACCCGAAATCTCGGCTCCAGGGTTTCCGGATCAATGCGCACCCGTTCTATGGCGCCAGGCGCTGCCCGTTGCCCTGACGATATTTCAGCACCCTCGAAAGCCGGGCCGGTCGGAGATGAGGCTGCCACAACACGGTTTGAGTTTCCCAGCACGATCTCTGCATTGGTTCCGACATCGACCAACAACATCATGCTGTCTTGACGGTGCGGCCCTTCAGACAACGTGGCGGCTGCGGCGTCGGCGCCTACATGACCGGCAATGCACGGCAAGATGTACACACGCGAACCCTGATTGATGTCGAGACCAATCTCGCTTGCCCAGGTATGAACCGCACCAGACACGGCAAGCGCGAACGGAGCCTGGCCCAGCTCGGTCGGGTCAATTCCGAGAAACAGGTGATGCATGATCGGATTGCCGACGAACACCGCGTCCAAAATGTCTTCGGGTGTGATCCCACCTTCCTCGCAGACTTTCGCTATGAGATCGTTGATTGCCTCGCGAACCGCCCTGGTCATGGCTTCGCGCCCGTCCGGATTCATCATTACATATGAAACCCGGCTCATCAGGTCTTCGCCAAAACGGATCTGCGGATTGGATGTACCGGAAGACGCGATGATCCGGCCGGAAAGCAGCGACACAAGGTGCATGGCGATCGTGGTCGAGCCGATATCGCAAGCAATTCCATAGGCTTCGTTTTTCAAACCAGGCCATAGTGCAACGATTGACGGCCGCGACGATTCCAAATCCATGTGGATGGCGGCAGTTGCTGCCCAGCCGCCCTTACGCAGTATCTTCTGCACATCCGGGAGCAGATGTTGGGAAACAAGGAGGTCCTTCCAGCCCCAATCGGCTTCCAAAACCGCCTCAAGACGGTCGAGATCTCCAAGCGGTTTGTGCATGTCGGGTTCGTCAACCTCGACATAGCAAAGCTGAACGGCGGGATTGCGTTCGATGACACGATCGATCGCTGCTTTGCGCACGACTTGTTCGTTGACCTGCGCATCGGCAGGCACATCGATAACGAGATCTCCAATGATGGTCGATGAACAGGAGAGGCGTCGTCCCGGCTTCAACGTACGCTTTTCGGCGTAACGGGTTTCCTTCGAACCGACCGGTGAAATGTGGTCCTTGGCTGAGGTAATGCCATGTTTGGCGAATTGGCCTTCCTGGACTTCGATCTGGCAACGCCCGCAGATGCCACGTCCACCGCAGACGCTCTCCACATACACGCCCAGTTCGCGCGCCGCATCGAGAATGGGCGTTCCCGCGGGAAATCGCCCGCGTTTGCCCGATGGCATGAAGAGAATGAGGGGATCGGTCATTTCCGCCATCGCTTTTCACTATCCGCGACGGCGTCATAAATCACCACTTCCGTTGTCGGATCAACAAGTTTTGCAACGTCGTCTGTGCGCAGGAAGATCGTTTCATCTTTCACGGCCGTGTCGGCAAGAAAGTGATCGAATTCCTCACCCGTATCGCGGTCTGCGAAGCATATCGTCTGTGCATCCATGGCAGAGCTGTCGTCGCAATTGATGCGTGTTGGCTCGTGCGGAAGACGGCTTTCCAATATCGTCAGAACCGTCTTCCCGGTTTCCGGTTGAACATTCGAGATTGCTCTAGCCCCTCGCGCCAGCTCTGGCTGCGCGGCCGCCACGGCGGCCCGAACGTCCGCCCGACGCGCCACTGGCGGCCGGATTGGCATTGGCCGCGGCCGGTGCACCAGGCGCATGCGGCTGATAGTCCTTGTAAGTGCGAATCCAGGTCATGCAGTCCGGATCAGTTCCGTTCAGAACATTTGCGGCGCGGACAGCCTCCATCTCCTGCGGGCGGCAGGGATTCATGATGGCCGATGTCATGCCGGCGCCGATAACCATCGGAATGAAGCCCGCATTGATCCCATGCCGGTGCGGCAGGCCGAACGAGATGTTGGAAAGACCGCAGGTCGTGTTGACTTTGAGTTCTTCGCGCAAGCGGCGCAGCAGTGCAAACACCTGCTTTCCCGCAGTGCCCATTGCACCGATCGGCATCACCAGCGGATCGACAACAATGTCATGTGCGGGAATGCCAAAATCGGCGGCACGCTCAACAATTTTCTTGGCAACCTCGAAGCGCACATCCGGGTCCTCGGAGATTCCCGTTTCATCATTGGAGATAGCGACAACCGGCACGTCGTATTTCTTTATCAGAGGCAAAATCGCTTCGAGCTTTTCCTCTTCACCGGTAACCGAGTTGACCAGAGGACGGCCCTTGGCAACCTTGAGGCCAGCCTCGATTGCAGCCGTTACGGAGCTGTCGATCGAGAGCGGCACATCGACGAGTTCCTGAACGATCTCCAGCGTCTTTACGAGAAGCGGAGGCTCGGTCACGTTTGGATCAACAGCGGTGACACCTGCATTGACGTCGAGCATTGTTGCACCAGCGGCGACTTGCTCAAGTGCGTCTTTCTTGACGGTTTCAAAGTTGCCTTCATTCATCTCCGCGGCGAGCTTTTTTCGACCGGTCGGATTTATTCTCTCACCGATGACGCAGAATGGCTGGTCGAAACCGATGATGATCTCTTTTGAGGCGGATGCTACGACTGTGCGTGTCATTATTTTCTCCAATGATATAAAGATTTCTTTATATCGCTGTGTGATTGGTTTCAACCGTCGCTAGACGGTGTCCCTGATGACATCCGCGGGGCTTTCCGCGGATGGATTCTGCAATACTTCTTCCAACCTTTCGGCAACCAGCACATCGTCAGCGCGGGGTTCACGTTGCCATGGCTTGCGACCCCTCAACACACCGGAATCGTGGACGATTTCAGCAACAAACTCTTCCTGCCGATAGGCCATGACGTGGACGCCGGATACGCCTTCGATCTCTTTGACCTCATTGATGATGTCGATGCAAAGACGCTTCCCCTCCTGCTTTTGGTTTTCGGCGCCTTCCAGCCGTTCGATAACCTGGTCGGGGATATGAATTCCGGGAACATTTGACCTGATCCAACGTGCGGTCTTGGCTGAAGCCAGGGGACCGACGCCGCACATCACGAAACACTCCTCGGTCAACCCCATGTCGTTGACCCGTTTCATGTATTCACGGAACATCGGCACGTCAAAGCAATACTGGCTTTGAACGAACTGGGCACCGGCCGCGATCTTCTTTGCCAGACGCAGCGGGCGGAAATCATAGGGCGGGGCAAACGGATTGATTGCCGCGCCCAGAAATACTTCCGGCGGCGTCGTCAGTTTGCGGCCTGACAAAAACTTCGACTCATCGCGCATGGTGCGAATGGTCTCCAAAAGGCTCATGCAATCGAGATCGAAGACGGGCTTTGCGCCAGGTTGGTCTCCTGCCTGCACGCCATCTCCGGTCAGGCAGAGTATGTTGGCAACACCCATGGCAGCAGCGCCGAGCACGTCACCCTGAATGGCAATACGGTTTTTGTCACGACAAGCAATTTGCAGGATCGGTGCATAACCCATGCGGGTCAGAAGCGCGCAGATGCCGACAGAAGACATGTGGCAGTTTGCACCCGACGCATCGACAGCGTTGATACCATCGACCCAGCCATCGAAGATGGCTACGCGCTCGTAGACGTCCTCCGGATTGGCGCTGTCTGGAGGGTTGAGTTCGGTTGTGACAGCAAACTCTCCACGGCGAAGAATCCGCTCAAGACGGCTGCGTGATGTATGGCCGGGCAGTGGATCGAGCGGCAGATCGATACCGGCTGGATTTTCGTCCCGTTGAGGTGGTCGCTTACCGTTTTGCATTACTTGCCACCATTCTTGGCGGCTCGTTCAGCCGCTGCAGATGCCGTTACCCGCAACCAGGAAGAGGTTTCCCGCAAAGATTGGTCGACCGGCTTTTGCACTGCTGCGAGGTTCTGCTCACCTTCCCGCATGCGCTCAGCGCCTTCCCACGCCTGAACCCAAACACAAGGCATGTCAGGCTCGACTTCGCAATTGCCGTCAGCACGAACGCCACCGCATGGGCCGTTGCGAAGCTGTTTTGGGCAATTCATGGGACAAGACATGCCCGTCGACGACAAGATGCACTGTCCACACATGCGGCAGTCGAACAATAGGCCCTTGACACGCCTTTCCACAAACGTCACCGGCTTTTCGGCGCGATGGTAGCCGACCGCCTTCCAGAATGGGTGCAGCATCAAAAAGATATTGGCGAACTGCTCATAGAGCCACTCCAGGCTGCGGGAATGCCGTACCGACCAAAGCCTGATTGTATATCCCTTGCGCAACCGTTGAGTCGGACTGACATGCGCCGGTTTATACGCAAGCTTTGGCGCGGCTTTACGCACCTTGGTTGCCTGAGTGACGATTGGTGTATTTTTAGCCATTGTCGATACCACCGGCATTGACCAACGCCACCAGCCGATCCTTGGGATAGGCGGAATCGATTTCGTTCATCGCCTTGTCAGCTTCGATCTCGAGGTCATCTCCAACTGAAACAGGTTCTCCCCGGCGCCATTCGGCGAGATAGGCATCGGTATCGTCAGCACCGGAACGCATGGCACACATATCAATTGCTTCTGTGAATCGAAGCGGAAGTTCGCGCTTGGCATTTGCGCGACCCTTCTTGACAATGACCTGCGCGGGAATATCGCGCCAATAGACGATGGTGAGATCAGCCATGGTCAGTTCCCAACAAAACAGCGGCCTGATAGTTGCGCGGACAATTGCCGGAAGGGCCGCTTTGCCGCTGTTTACAGGACGACACCGGCAAATTCAAAAACGACGCGGGCGTATGAACTGGGAAAACCGGGTTTCAGCCAAACAGAATGCCTGCGGCTGCTCCAGCAGCACCAATCACCGCAGCGATGACAACAAGTGCCAACGTGCCCACGAACACCCCAGCATAGAAAAGGATTCCGTCACGCTCGGAAAGTGCGAATGCAATCAACAGGATACCGAGTGCAGGCAGCCAGTTGCCGAGGGGGATTGGGATGGTGACCGCAATGGAGAGAACAAGCGCAAACCATCCAATGATTCGATCAGCCAAACCACTGTCGGTAAAGGGCCAATGCCGCGGCCGAATCAAAGTCTCCAAACGCAGCAGTCTTGGAAGGTGCCGCTCAGTCATGGCTACGAAGCGCTCACGGCTGACGGATTTTCGAAGCACAAATTTCGGCAACCACACTCGATGGTGGCCGAGCGCCATCTGGACCGCGACAATGACCAGGGGCGGTCCCAGGATTAACGTCGTACCTGGAGGGAAGGGCACAAGGTTCAATACAGCGAAAAACGCCAGCATTGCCGCAAAAGACCGGTCGCCCAAAGCATCGCGAATCTGCTCGATGGACACGGGACCGGTCGCATTTTGTGCCAGTTGGGAGATTATCACCGACAGGCGCCGGGGCGCAGGGCTGGCTCTTAAGGCACTGTCAGCAGTCAGGTCGTCCATGGTCCATATGCCTCGGCGCGCATGCGTGGGTAAATACCCTGCACAAGATTACATCGCGCCCGTAAATCTGCTGTTAACTGGCGCACACACTATAACACATTCATGGCGTCGCGGTGGCGGCCAACAGTGATGTCGTCAAATCGCCATATCCCGTATATCGACGCTCGTATCGAAGTCCCAACATTCTGGCCGCGTCTTCAGCCACCTGGTCGAGAGACGGGTCATCCGTCTGAGCAAGATACACCAGTTTCTCATAGTGGCCGAAATAGTCGCTCGCCAGTTCAGGGTGCTTATCAAGGCCAAGCGGTTTCATGAAAAAAGCGTCAAACTGCCGGCACAAAAAATCAGTCATGTAGAACGCCGTCATGTCCTCGTCAGCAACCTGTTCGTAGGACTTCATGCCTTGATAGAACGCAAAACAATGAGGACCGTCGATTCGGTCTATGCCGTATTTTTCACAGACAAGATCAAGATGCCCGCCGGTTCCACAATCTGCATATCCGGCGAGTATGTGCTCAACGCCTTCCTCTTTTGCCTGCTGAATCGCTTCTTCCATCGCCGGGGCGATACGATCCGGGTAATAGTGAAATTGCGCCGGTAAACACACCAGATCCAGGTTTTCCAGTCCGTGACGTTCTTTAACTGCAAGAACTTCACGAGCGATCATTCCACAGGCAATTATTCGGACCTTTTGGGTCCGGATTTCGCCGTTTTGCCTCTTCTTTCGGGTCGAAATGTCCAATTTCCAACTCCTGGGCAGTGGCCGACCGGTGAAATATCACGGAGAATTCACGACGTTGTGTGATTTAATTCACGTACGCAGCAGTTGGATGCATGTAGTGATGAATTCAGGCGATGGCAACCGCCTGCCCAGGGAGGATGAAATGGGCCAGTTACATCAAGGAAGGAACGGGATACAGGCTACGTTTGGGGATTACACGATTGAACTTCCAAACATTCTGCCGGTTTTTGAGCGTACGGAGCCGCGCTCGACGCACCATTGGAGAGACGCAATTCAACATCGTCGTGCTGTTCGCCGCTGCAGGCGCGCACAGATGAAACATTTCGCGGAACAGGGTTCGGCCATGCTGACCAGGCTCGTTGCCGATCACCATCGACGGTCAAATGATGGCGGGGTTCGCCCGGTTTAGGAATATATGGGAACGAAACGAAATACAGCGGCGGGGGGCCGCCACTGTCGAATCGCCAAAACGGATAATTGGCGACGGAAACGAAACTAACGGCCTGTCGTAAGGCCGATCAGTTTGACACCGGACAACTTGACCGTTGCCCCATGGTCTTTCCCGGTGTACCGCGCCCGGTGCCAAGCGGCGGCATCGCGGCGCGGTATTTTTTTGCATGTGTAGCCCGCATACACATCCTGCATTGCTCAAATTGTGAGATCCGCACAGCCGGGAACACTCGCCGATATGGCCGAGTCTCGGCCAATGCCCAAAAGTTTACGCAGTGGCGCGTTGATTGTGACGGCGCGACATGAACTCCTTGGCGGTTTCAACCGCTACAGCAGCGTCTCGGCAGTAAGCGTCGGCTCCAACAGCCTTGCCGAATTCCTCGTTCAGCGGGGCGCCACCTACAAGCACGACGTAGTCGTCACGGATGCCCTTCTCAACCATCGTATCGATGACCACTTTCATGTAGGGCATGGTTGTTGTGAGCAATGCCGACATGCCGACAATGTCGGGTTCCTCGCGCTCAATGGCCTCGAGATAGTTTTCGACCGGATTGTTGATGCCGAGATCGACCACATCAAAGCCGGCTCCCTCCATCATCATGCCGACGAGGTTTTTACCGATATCGTGAATATCACCCTTGACGGTACCAATGACCATCTTGCCGAGTTTTGGGGCGCCGGTCTCCGCAAGCAGTGGGCGCAGAATCGCCATGCCAGCCTTCATCGCATTGGCTGATAGCAGGACTTCCGGCACAAACAGGATACCGTCACGGAAATCCTCACCCACGATGCGCATACCTTCGACCAGAGCTTTGGTCAGTACATCATAAGGCATCCAGCCACGATCGAGCAGAATCTGGGTACCTTCCTCGATTTCCTCCTTCAGCCCGTCATAAAGATCATCGTGCATCTGCGGCACGAGCTCGTCGTCACTCAGTTCGGACAGAATGATTTCGTCATCAGACATTTCCGGAGGCTCCCTCAGATTCGCCCGGCGCAGTGCGCAATGGTGATATCTTCACTATCCATATTTCCTCCAGATGCCAATGGCATAGCCGGATTGCGACGTGCGCGACGACGATAACGCCACTTTGCCTTGCCTGTCCCTGAATGGCGTAGTTGGACAGCTCGAATTGGAGTTCCGCACTTGCTGCCTTATCGCTTTTGCGACACGCCTTGGCGTTGGCGGAAACGTTCAACGCGAGACGTCAACTACGATTCTGGAAAACGGGCGATTGGACCGTTAAGAATGGCTCTGAGGGATTGCTATGAACGAAGTTTCTGCAGACGGCGGAAGATCAAGGCGCAGTGCTCGTGCGGGTGGCGGTGCGGCCGCCCGGCGCGCCGCACGATCCGGAGGCGGGCCGGGAACGCAGTTGACCTACATAAAGCGGGCATTGAAGCCGTTTGAAGTGCTTGATGACGAAGGTCTGGCTCTGATCGAGGCCAACGCTGATACGATTCTGGAAGAAATTGGTGTTGAATTTCGCGATGATACCGAGGCGCTGGAACTCTGGCGGAACGCTGGTGCCGAGGTTAAGGGTGAAAGAGTTCATTTTCCAAAAGGCCTGTGTCGTGCGCTGATCAAATCCGCTCCTCCGGTTTTTACGCAACACGCGCGCAACCCCGAAAGATCGGTGCAGATTGGCGGCAATGCGACCGTCTTCGTGCCTGTCTACGGGCCGCCATTTGTACGCGATCTCGAAGGTGAGCGCCGGTATGCAACCATTGAGGATTTTCGCAACTTTGTGAAACTGGCCTATATGGCGCCGGCAATACATCACTCAGGCGGCACCGTGTGCGAACCGGTGGACATACCGGTCAACAAGCGCCACCTCGACATGATCTATTCCCATATCCGTTATTCCGACAAGCCGTTCATGGGATCGGTCACAGCGCCTGAACGCGCCGAGGACACTGTCGAAATGTGCAAGATCCTGTTCGGCGAGCAGTTTGTTACCGACAACACTGTGTTGGTCAGCCTTATCAATGCAAATTCACCAATGGTTTTTGACGAGACAATGGTTGGAGCGGCCAAGGTTTACGCCCGCAACAACCAGGCCTGCATTATCGCACCGTTCATCCTCGCCGGTGCCATGAGCCCGGTCACCGTGGCAGGAACGCTGACCCAGGTTCTGGCTGAAGTTTTGGCAGGCGCGGCGTTTACGCAATTGGTCCGGCCAGGTGCACCGGTATTGTTTGGCACTTTTGCCTCTTCAATTTCCATGCAATCGGGTGCGCCGACCTTCGGCACCCCTGAGCCAACACTCGTGTCTTATGGAGCCGCACAATTGGCGCGCAGACTGGGATTGCCGTTTCGAACCGGTGGGTCCTTGTGTGGTTCGAAACTGAGCGATGCACAGGCTGCCTATGAGAGCGCCAACACAATCAACTCCACAGTGCTCGCAGGGACGAATTTTGTCCTTCACGCCGCTGGTTGGCTGGAAGGCGGCCTCGTCAGTTCCTACGAAAAGTTCATGATGGATATCGATCAACTGGGCATGCAACAGCGCATCGCCGAGGGTGTTTCGCTGACCGAGAACGACCAGGCGCTGGATGCCATTCGCGAAGTTGGCCCGGGCAGCCACTATCTTGGCTGCAGCCATACGCAGGCGAACTTTCAGACCGCCTTCTACCGTTCGACAATTGCCGACAACAATTCGTTTGAGCAATGGCAGGCCGAAGGTGAGAAAGCCGCAAATCAAAGGGCCAATGAATTGGCGCGCCAATGGTTGAGCAGCTATCAGGCCCCTGAACTCGATGCGGGCATTGATGAAGCGTTGCAGGCATTCATTGCCAAGAAAAAGGAATCGATGCCCGACGCTTTCACGTGAAAAAAGCCCGAGGACGGCCGGGCTAAAGTGGCCAACATGATACACAAGGAAGTCTGGCGCTCCGCGTTCAAGGATCCGGATCAGGAAGGTGGCTGAACCGGGTTTTTTGAAATCGATAGCAGCGGCACTGGCAGAAAACGGTCTTGTTCTGCGAGGCGGTTTCGATTTTGCAAAAGATGAGGATGCGCCAGCCGGTATACGTAGCGAACCTGCCAAGTCCGTATTGCTGGTAGGACAACGTGGCGCAGGAAATTGGAATCACTTTAATAAATGGCTACAAAAATTTAAAAATAAACCAGAAAATCCTCTGGATACGTGGTCGAGAGAAGTCATTTGCGTGGTCGCTGCTGACTGTTCCGCACGCGCTGTGTTTCCATCAGACAAACCATGGCTGCCATTTCAGCAATGGGCAAGTCGGGCAGAGGGGTTGAGACCGTCACCTTTGGGAATTCTGATTCACCCCGAGTTTGGGCTTTGGCATGCATACCGTGGAGCATTGTTGTTTGATGATGTGATTGGCCTTCCGCAACCACCAAAATCAAGCCACCCATGCGATGATTGCGAAGACAAGCCGTGCCTGATCACGTGCCCTGTTAGCGCAATCTCCCTGAACGGTTATGATGTTGCGGGCTGCGCCGGTCATGTTTCAACCGCAGATGATGGCCATTGCAGAAATACTGGCTGCCTGGCCCGAAATTCGTGTCCCGTCGGCGCCAATTACCGGTATCCAGCCGAGGTTCAAGCCTTTCACATGGCAGCTTTTTTGGCGAATAACACGCCGAATTAGATTATTTTCATCAAAAAACCAAAGGATCGGCCCATTCGATTCGTCGAAAGGGCGATGAAGGTCATGACGCTTGCCGAAGCAGAGGTGCCGGAAGGCGGGTTGGATGCCACGTCAGACGGTGCATTGGTGGGGCGTGCGGTCGAGGGTGACCGTGCGGCCTTTGCCATGCTTGTCGAGCGGCACTACGACTTTGTCTTTCGGGTGGCGCTGCGCTGGTGTGGCGATCGTGCCAACGCCGAGGATATCACACAGGAAGTCTGTGTTCGGCTCGCCAGGGCAATCCAAAATTTCAAGGGCGAAAGCCGGTTTACCACCTGGCTCTATGCATTGACGATTAACGCTGCCCGGGACTTGTTGCGCAAAAGCAATCGCGAGGCCGTAAAGGCAGAGGCCTGGGGTGAACACAGCAAGCTGTTCGGTGATAGCGGCGCCGGTGATGAAGAAGCGCGAGCTGCAGAACTGTGGCGGCTGGTACAGCAACTGCCCGCCAAACAGCGCGACGCGGTATTGCTGGTTTATGGCGAGGGCCTGTCGCACGGAGATGCGAGCGATGTGTTGGGATGTGCCGAGACGACCATCTCCTGGCACATCCATGAAGCGAAGAAGCGGCTCAAGGATTTGGCCAAACGGGCCAGGGAAGAATGATCATGGATGATCGTGAATTGAAACTGCTGGGCAAGATGCCCATGGAAAAACCGGATGCAAAACGGCGCGCCGCCGCGCTTTCAGCGGCAATGGATGCGTTCGACGAGCAAAAATTCTCAAGTTCAACCCAAGGATCAGCTTCTGGAAATCGTCTGAGTTCACGGGCGGCAGATTTTTGGAGAGCAATGATGGAACGAAAATTGAGTGCGACACCGACAATTGCCGGAATTCTGGCACTGCCAATCGCAGGCTATGCAGCTTGGTATCTGGCACAGGAGACCCCGTTTGCGATCGGCGACAGGCTGGAGCCGGCCGATATAAACGAGACTGCCGGCAAGAAGGACGCCAATTTCAGGCCGCAGGAAGAGAAACTGAAAGGCGAGGCAACCAGCGCTGACGACAAGCGGGTTCGCCAACAGCTCGAAGTCGATACGGTTACTGCCGGGCGCGCGGACTCTGATAAAGAGGAGCGCGCAGTCGATGGTCTGCGCGAGGCTGAAAATCTGGTCGTGGCAGATGAGGCTCGGCCGAACGCAGTCGGAACCCTGCAGGCAGCGGCGCCTCAACCCAAGTTGCTGGCCGAAAAGGGTCGTATCATGCTTCCAGAGCCGGTGATCGTCGAAGAGCAGAACCGGGACCGGTTTGAGAATTTTGATACCAATCCGGTCAAGCAGGCGTTGCGCGATCCAGTCTCAACTTTCTCTATCGACGTGGATACGGCTTCCTATTCGTTCGTGCGAAGCGCGCTGATGCGAAACGGTATGCCTAATCCCGATGCGGTGCGTGTTGAGGAAATGATCAACTATTTTCCTTACAATTGGGCCGGGCCTGAGAACATTTCCGTACCTTTTAATTCCACGGTCACGGTCATGCCGTCACCGTGGAATGAGAACACCAAGCTGATGCATGTGGCGATCAAGGGCTATGACGTTCAGCCATCGGAAAAACCGCGAGCCAATCTTGTCTTTCTGATCGACACGTCCGGTTCAATGAACCAGCCCGACAAATTGCCGCTATTGAAAACCTCTTTCAGGATGCTTTTGGACCGGCTTGATGCGGAAGACACGATATCCATCGTGACCTACGCTGGTAGCGCCGGCACCGCGCTTGAGCCGACAAAGGCTTCCGAGAAATCGAAAATTCTCAATGTGATCGATTCATTGGGGGCTAGGGGGTCAACAGCGGGTGCGGCTGGAATCGAGCAGGCATACCGGCTGGCGGAGCAGGCCTTCGTCAAGGATGGCGTCAATCGTGTCATGTTGGCAACAGACGGCGATTTCAATGTCGGCGTATCAGACGATGCGTCGCTAAAGCGGATCATCGAGAAAAAACGCGAAAGCGGCATCTTTCTGTCAGTATTCGGGTTTGGTCACGGCAATTACAACGACCAGCTGATGCAAACATTGGCGCAAAACGGTAACGGGCAGGCTGCCTACATCGACACGGTCGCCGAGGCGCAAAAAACGCTTGTCGAGGAAGCCGGATCAACACTTTTCCCGATTGCCAAGGATGTGAAGATCCAGGTTGAGTTCAATCCGGCCCGTGTCGCTGAATACCGGCTGATCGGTTATGAAACCCGTGCGCTGAAACGTGAGGATTTCAACAACGATCGTATCGACGCAGGCGATATCGGCTCCGGTCACTCTGTGACTGCAATCTATGAGATCACACCGATCGGAAGTCCGGCAGTGACCAGCGACGCGCTGCGTTACGCAGCCAATCAGGACGCGCAAGGCGAAAAACCCGTGCAATTTGACGGCGATAGGCCAGTTGGCGTTGAAGATGAATATGCGTTCCTGAAACTGCGCTACAAATTGCCCGATGAGGATACAAGCAAGCTGATCACGACGCCCGTGACTGTAAGCAACGAAGTCGATGGCCTTGGGTCAGCAAGTGATGATCAGCGTTTCTCGGTGGCGGTGGCGGCATTCGGCCAAAAGCTTCGTGATACCGATCAGACATCGAACTACGGTTACGACGAGATTTTGAAGTTGGCGCAGGCGGCACGGGGCTCGGACCCCTATGGATACCGCGCCGAGTTCCTGTCGCTTGTGCGCATTGCCGACGCGTTGGACTAAGACTGATTACCGGAGCAAGATGGAGCAAATTGTGGGCGGGCTCTTTGTGGAGCCAAATTTGGCCGGCGGGGCAACCTGCCGGTCAATTTTTTCAATCAGGCTCTCCGCCTCCGCCGTTCGCGGCGGCTGCCGCTTTGCTCATTCTGATTGGCGATCTTGTTGCGCATGGGGCCGATGCGCGCGGTAATATCTTCGATTGTCGGCCGGGCACCTTTGGTGTGGCTATCCAACGCGGCACGCATGGCTTTCAAATGATCACAGGACGTTCCGCAACAGCCGCCGATGATCTTTGCTCCGCCATCGATTGCCATTCGAACATATTCCGCCATCAGCTCCGGTGTGCCGGAATAGTGAATCTCGGAGCCACGGAATTCCGGGATGCCGCAATTGCCTTTGACGATAATTGTTGCGTCATCGTCCGCTTCGGTCATATCCAGCAATGATGCCAATATGTCCGACGCACCGACTCCGCAATTTGCGCCAACGGCTACCGGTTTACCCGCAAGATCCTCGTTCACACCATGAATATCCTTTGGCAGAAGGCCCATCATGGTTCGGCCAGCCGTATCGAATGAACCGGTATAGGTGTAGGGCAGGCCAACGCGAATCGCCGCCTCTGCTGCAGCGCGGATTTCGTCTGGCGCCGACATGGTCTCAATCCAGGCAACTTCGGCACCGCCAGCCTTCAAGCCTTCTATCTGCTCGACAAAAGCATCTATGGTCTGTTCGAAGGAAAGCGTGCCCAATGGTTGGAGCAACTCCCCGGTCGGTCCTACCGAGCCGGCCACAATTATTGTCCGTTCGACCGACGCAGCAATCTCGCAGGCAATTTCCGCGGCCAGTTTGTTGAGTTCGAACACCCGGTCCTGAGCATGATGCAGCTTCAGGCGGTGGCGGGTGCCCCCAAAAGAGTTGGTCAGGATGATATCAGAGCCAGCATCGACGAAACCTTGATGCAGGGCGCGGATCTTGTCGGGTGCGCTTTCATTCCAGAGTTCCGGGGCTTCGCCGGCCTCCAGGCCCATCGCAAACAAATTGGTGCCAGTGGCGCCATCGGCAAGCAACACACCTTTTTCCGCAATAAGTGCATCAATTGGATTCGACATGGTTCACCTGCAAAGCTGGAAGAAATAAACATATAAAGAATTCTTTATGTCAGGTCAATCTGGAGATTGGCTTATTTGGTCTGCGCAAATCGCAACTTCGCCGTTCTCGAAGGGTTCGATCCCTAGTTATGGATGCCGAATTGCGAAAACGGGATAAATGCCAATTCCTGCCCCTGCCTGATTTCAGTAACATCTTCGGTGACTTCAATCAGACCGGTCGCCTGGCGCAGGCCGGAGATCAGCCCGGAGCCGTCCCGGGTGAACTTTTGCGCGACCAACCTGCCGTCTTGATCATGTTCAAGCCATCCCCGCCAAAATTCTCGTCGATCCGGCTTCTTTTTTGGCACCGAGAATCCGGCTTGAACCGGGAAACGCTGCGGTTCAAGCCAGATGCCACCTCCCAGCCGGGCGATGGCGGGACGGCAGTAGAGCAGGAAACAAACGAATGCTGCGACCGGATTTCCGGGAAGACCCATAACGGCGCAATCGCCGATCTGCCCCATCACCATCGGCCGGCCGGGCTTGATGGCAATCTGCCAAAGGTGACGTTTGCCAAGCTTGTCCAGCACCTCGACAATATGGTCCTCCTCGCCCCGGGAAGCCCCGCCTGACGTCAGGATGAGGTCATGGGCTTCACAGGCCTGCTCAAGCTTCGTTTCAACGATCGATGCATCGTCTGCCAGCACACCCAAATCGGTGACCTGTACCGGTAGTGAAGACAATAACGAGGCAATCATGGTTCGATTCGAATCATATACCTGGCCTTCGGAAATCGGTTCGCCGGGTTGCACGAGTTCATTGCCGCTTGAAACAAGCGCCACACGCACCGGTTCGAACATCTCCACCTCGGCGAATCCAATCGAGGCGAGGGTAGCGATATCCTGCGGCCGTAATCGTTGACCGGTGTTTAAAACAGCGTCGCCCGCGCGAAGGTCTTCGCCCGCCTTGCGGATGTTGGATCCCGGCTTTGCACCAGCTGGAATGTCTACAGACCGTCCATCGGATGACGCTTCACAATCTTCCTGCATGACCACGGTGTCGGCTCCGGAAGGAAGAGTGGCACCGGTGAAGATCCGGGCTGCGGTGCCGGCTGCAAGCGGGGCAGGGGTCAATTCGCCGGCGGCAATTCGCGCCGCAACCTCCAGCGTGCCGCCTGTTGCGGCCAGCGATGAATGGGCAAATGCATAGCCGTCCACTGCCGAGTTGGTGTGCAACGGTACGTCACGTGGTGCGGCGACATCCTGCGCCAGATACATTCCACTCGCGGTGTCTATCGGTACAGTCGATTTGCCGGTAACCGGACCTAGTCGCTCAAGGATAAGGCCGAGACATTCTTCATGGCGGAGCCGGTCCTTGTCATGCAGGAAACAATCGTCCAGCAATTTCCGGCCGGTGCTCACGCCGCTTCTTCTTTCAGCCCGCTTTTGAGTTCGACAAAGTCGGCGATGCGGCTGATGTCATCAATATTGAACAAAGGCAATGTCTCACCGGTTATCGCATAGTCCGAGGCGATGGCGGCAATTGCCGGATCGGTTTTCGACAAGGGCTGATCGTCTTTTGTACCCTTGCGCCGGGCTTCAATTTTTGGGTGGTTTTCGCGCTTGTAGCCCTCGACCAGCACGATGTCACAAGGCTCGAGACGGGTGAGTATTTCTTCTATCGGTGGTTCTTTCTCGCCTCGCATTTCATGCATCAAGGCCCAGCGCGTTCCCGATACAATAGCGACTTCGCCCGCTCCGGCCTCGCGATGTCGGTAACTGTCCGCCCCCGGCCTGTCGATATCAAACGCATGATGCGCGTGTTTAATCGTCGAAACCTTGTAGCCGCGCGCGGTCAACTCTTCCACAAGGCGAACGGTCAGTGTCGTCTTGCCGGAATTCTTCCAGCCCGTGATGCCGAACACGCGATGCGTCAAGAAATCGTCTCCGTCGCAATTCTTTCTGCCGTTTCAATATCATCGGGCGTGTTGGCGTTAAAGAACGGATCGACCTCCAATCCGTTGATTTCAATCAGCGGGAAATCGGCGAACCGCAGGTCGTGATGATTGGCGAAGGCCATGACTTTTAAAGTGTCTGTGTTTGCCATGAATTTCGCCAGATCGTTGCGCAACGCGACGGGCCAGAAGCCAAAAACGGGGTGGCGATTTCCGTTTGACCTCGCCAACACAATACGATCCGTGGCCCCTTCATTCACGTCGCGAAAACCAGCTACCAGGTTCGTTGGGAAGAAGGGCGTGTCGGAAGCGACTGTAACAATATGGGTTGGTGACGGTCCAAGTGAAGCGGCCCAATGCATGCCGGAAAGCACACCTGCAAGCGGCCCGGCAAAACCGTCGATTGGATCGGTGATGATCGGAAGCCCGATGCCGGAAAATCTGGACAAATCACCATTTGCGTTGAGCGCCAGTTCTCCGACCTGCGGTCTGAGCCTGTCGACGACCCTTTGCAGCATGGTACTTCCGGCAATCGAAAGCAGGCTCTTGTCGCCACCGCCCATGCGCCGCGATTGGCCTCCAGCCAAAATGACGCCGGCAACTGTCACTCGGCGGCCGCCCGTCTGGCACCCCGGCGGAGATGACGATCGCCTTCTTCGGCGATGGTTTCAGGATCGAGGTCGAAGACAATTCGGTTTTCACCGGAGAGCGCGATAAATCGCTTGCCGCGAGCCCGGCCGATCAAGGTCAGTCCCGCCTGGCGGGCGAGATCGACACCCCAAGCCGTGAAACCTGATCGCGACACCAATATGGGAATACCCATCATCACGGTCTTGATCACCATCTCCGAAGTAAGGCGTCCGGTTGTGTAGAAAATCTTGTCGGCTGCAGATATTCCGTTCATGAACATCCAGCCGGCAATCTTGTCGACGGCGTTATGCCGGCCGACATCTTCCATATAGGCAAGCGGTTTGTCCTCTTGGCACAGCACACAGCCGTGAATTGCACCGGCTTCAAGATAAAGGCTTGGCGCCGTGTTGATTTTCTTGGTCAGTTCATAAAGCCAGGATGTTTTCAGTCTGGCGGTCGTCGACAGAGCGGTTGAATCGAAGCCTTCCATGACGTCACCAAAAACAGTTCCCTGAGCGCAGCCGGACGTGCGAACCTTTTTTTGCAGCTTTGTCTCATAATCGGTTTCTCGTGCTGTCCGAACGACTATGACATCAAGATCTTCATCGACATCAATTCCCTCAATCTCGTCTTCCGGGCTGAGCATGTTCTGGTTCAGAAGATAACCGACCGCAAGCAGATTTGGATGATCGCCAATCGTCATCATCGTGACGATCTCCTGTCGGTTGAGATACAGCGTCAGCGGTTTTTCTGTGACCACCTGCTGAGTGATCGGATTTCCGGTGTGGTCGATGCCCTGCACTTTCACGGATAGCCGGGGATTGCCGGGATCCGGTTTGACGGCGAATTCATCTATTCGGTCAGACATCTTCTTCTTCTGGGCACATGCCACGCTATTGTCTCGCCAATTGCCTTTCCACGAAGATTACATATAGCGCTGTGAATACACCGGCGATAGATGTGGCGAGCATGACCCAGATCAGCGGATAGGGGCCAGACTGCGCCGTAAGCAAGGCGCCCGCGACAACCGCCAGCACCGAACCCAATCCGATTTGCATTGCCGATCCGAGACCCGACGCAGAGCCGGCCAGATGCGGTCTGACGCTTACGATGCCGGCTCCGGCGTTGGGCAATGTCAGTCCGTTTCCGACACCTGTCATGATCACGGGACCGAATAGCGATAGTGGATGGAACAAACCGGAAGCGAAAAGCAGCAGCGAAGCAAGCATCCCAAGCGAGGCTAGAATTCCACCAGCTAGCATCATTCGATTGATGCCCATTTTTTCTGAAAGCCTGCCCGACAGAAAATTGCCGAAAATGTAACCAACCGAAATGATGCCAAAATAAAGACCATATTCCGCCGGCTGGAGTTCAAGGATTTCGGAGGCAACAAATGGCCCGCCGCCGAGGAAGGCAAAAAACTGTCCAGACGTGAATCCGGCCGTCAGCGTGTAGCCCCAAAATCGGCGTGACGTCAGGAGTTCGGGATAGGCCCTGAACTGCGCAGCAAAACTGGATGTCCGATTCAGGTTTGTCTCGCCGAGATCGAACCAGACAAAGCCAAATGCGACCAAGCCGAAGGCAAAAGTCAGTATAAAAGTGGATTGCCAACCGAATTCCTGCTCCAGCAACCCGCCGATGACAGGCCCGATCATCGGCGCCAGCGCCATGCCCATGGTCACGTATCCGATCATGCTGGCGGCTCGATTTGGTTCGACCAGGTCACGAACTATGGCGCGCGACAGCACCATTCCCGCTGCCGAGAATGATTGCAGTATGCGCATGGCCAGGAGGAATTCAAAACTTGTCGAGCGGGTTGCCGCGGCAGTGGCAGCAAGAAAGATCAGAAAGCAAGTGATCATGACTGGCCTGCGGCCGAAGCGGTCTGACAAAGGTCCGACGATCAGTTGCAAAACGGCGGTCGAGGCAAGAAACAGCGAGACGGTCAGCTGCATCAACGCGTAGTCGACACCGAAATAACGCGCCATACCGGGCATTGACGGCAGAAACACGTTCATCGACAGCGCACCGGTGGCCGAGCAGAGCACCAGAGTTACGATGTGTGGAGGAGATGCCGGTTTCAAGAAATCCGTTGCCGTCAATGTGAGTGCCCGGCGAATTGCGGGCGAACTGCATCGGCATAGGGCCAAATGAAGCCCGCGTCACGTGATATTCATCACAGACCGGCTACTATTTGCGCCACCCTTGAACTCATCGCATCGGCTATGATGCGGCTGGCAAATTCGCCAGCCGCTTCACGGGACCAGTGGTTAGCCCCAGGATTTGGTGTCGGCCTTGTCTACCGCACCAACAAGGCGGCGGAAAAAGCGGCGGGCAGCTTTGCTGCGCTCGATCCGTGCGCGTTCCATGTAGTAGTCATATCCGCGAAAGGCTTCGTTCTGGGTGTGATCGCGATGATCGCTCATTGGTCTGTTCCTGAATTCCCTCGGCGCTGGGAGGATGCGCCTTGATTTTTCACCGGCTGGCGCCGGTCTCGACAAGCAACAGATATGTCACGGACAAACTGATTACCAATGCGCTCAGCGCATGGCTGGGTTGCCGGGATTCGATGATTGCACGAAGTGCAAATGGTTGATCAAATGCGAGATCAGCCGCCTGTCGCACTCATGTGCCGCGCCACCGCAGGACGCTGAGTGCCTCGGTCGATGATGAAATCATGGCCCTTGGGCTTGCGGGTGATCGCTTCATCGATCGCGGCGGATACCAGTTCGTTTCCTTCCGAAGCACGAAGTGCTGCTCGCAGGTCGGCAGCGTCATCCTGGCCAAGGCACATGTAAAGGGTTCCGGTACATGTCAGGCGAACCCTGTTGCAACTTTCGCAAAAATTATGGGTTAGCGGCGTGATGAAACCCAGTTTGCCACCGGTTTCCGCAATTTCGACGTAGCGTGCAGGGCCGCCGGTTTTGAACGGAATATCGTTCAATGTGAATTGCTTTTCGAGATCCTGACGAAGTTGCGACAACGGCAGATACTGGTCGGTCCGGTCCTCGTCGATTTCACCCATGGGCATGGTCTCGATGACGGTCATGTCCATCCCGCGGCCATGGGCCCAGCGTATCATCTCGGGTATTTCGGTATCGTTGAAATTCTTAAGCGCTACTGCATTGATCTTGATTTTCAACCCGGCGTTCTCGGCTGCCTGAATGCCTTCCATCACCTTGCCCAGCTGGCCCCAACGGGTGATCTGCTGAAATTTGGTTTTGTCGAGCGTGTCGAGCGAGACATTGATGCGCTTAACGCCGGCATCAGCGAGTTGATCTGCAAAGCGCGCCAGCTGTGAACCATTGGTCGTCAGTGTCAGTTCGTCCAGGGCACCTGATTTGAGGTGCCTCGACAATTGCCGCACCAGATGCATGATATTTTTTCGGACGAGTGGCTCCCCGCCTGTCAGCCGGAGTTTTCTGACGCCTTTTTCGATGAAGACGGAACACATCCGGTCCAGTTCTTCCAGTGTCAGCAGATCCTTCTTCGGCAAAAAGGTCATGTTCTCCGCCATGCAATAGGTGCAGCGGAAATCGCAACGGTCGGTTACCGAGACCCGCAGATAGGTGACATCACGACCGAACGGATCGGTCATTACGGTATTTGTACTGGAGATTGTCACCATTGGGTTCCGATCGACTGAAATGCTTCAAGAACACGAACAATTAGCGCTGGACGTTCTTGTAGTCCATGGTGAACATTTTCCTTGCGGCGTTCAAGGTGCGAGAATGTCGAAATCCGCTACACATTTCCGCGAGTTCGGCTATGACTGGTGCCGCTGACGGAGAATACCATGACTGCGGAAACACCAAGCGAAATTCGGGTTTCGAAGGACCGAAAACTGCTCACCATCAGCTTCGGGGCCACGCACAGGTATGAATTTTCGGCAGAAATGCTGCGCGTGATGTCTCCAAGTGCCGAGGTGCAGGGCCATTCGCCCGATCAACGCGTCACCGTTTCCGGTAAGGCAAACGTGGAAATCATGACCATCGCGCCGATCGGCAATTATGCAGTGCGCATCACGTTCGACGACATGCACGACACTGGAATTTACTCCTGGGACTATTTTCGCGAGCTCGGCGGCGAAAAGGACGAACGCTGGCGACAATATCTGGATGAGCTGGCCGAGAAAGGACTGTCGCGAGAACCCTAACGACGGGTCGCAACCGAGCCCAAGCGTCCACGTTGAAAGATGTAGCTACCCAGCTACCGCACAACGAACACCGATACCGGCGCATGCGATGCCAGGTAACCGGCATTGGAGGCGAACAGATAATCCATCGCGCCTGGAACGTGAGACGCCATAACCACCAGATCGATGCCGTTTTCTTCAATTGACTGCATCAGTAACTCGTCGAGGTCGCGGACCGGATCGTGACTATTCAGGGTGACGGTATCAATGTCGACCCCATATTTCGATGACGCCGACGCAGCAAATTCAGCCAGTTTTTGAGCGAACTCCTCGGGATTGTGAGCAACGCTGGATGGCTGCGACGTTGTAACGCCGGTCGCGACGAGACTGGCATTTTCGTTTTTGGCAATCTTGGTCGCGATTGCCATTGCCGTGTCGAGCTTGTCGGCATGCGCCAAGTCAACGGGAATCATGATTTTATTGAACATGGTCTGATCTCCCAATTTCTTCGGCGGCAGTCTAGCCAACGATTTCTGAACCGGCTTTGCGGTAGGTCAATTCATTATCGCGCAGGATCATTCCGGGAATTCTCTGTCATCAGCGCTCAGCGCGGCAACAACACGGTTCATCGCTGCGCCTACAACGTCGCATTCGTATTCCGGCGTTTCCGCCATGATTCGTTCAACCAACGCCAAGTGGATCTTCAATGCTTCCTGAAGCAAAGCTTCACCTTTTTCTGTCAGGTAAAGGCGCAATACCCGCTTGTCTTTCTTGTCAGGCACCCGTCGCGCCAGCTCGCGTTTTTCCATTTGCGGAAGAAGCATTGTGATGTTCGAGCGGCCCACCAGCAGTTTATTCGCCAGCTCTTGTTGTGACATGCCAGGATGACGGTGAATATTCATCATCATGTCGAGATGCGCTGTTTTCAGCTCAAGCCCGGAAAGCGCCTGACTGAGTGTACGATCAACGGCCTGACACGCCCTCGCGACAGCCACCCAATTGCGAAAACGCGGATTGTCCCAAATCGTCTCTTGCATATTGTCCATACTTGAACTAAATTGTTCATGGTTGAACGGAATAGGTTTCACTATGGCAGCTTTTATGAAAAAAATCATCAATGCCGCTTTTTTGGTTGGCGAGAAGCTTGCACCTGGGATTTCCGGCAAATCCGCTTTCTGGCTGTTTGCGCGTACAAAAAACCCAAATCACCTCAGTGCCGGAGAAATCAGAGCCAACGAGCGTGCAGGAGAGCTGATGGCTGAAGCGCGCCGTCACCATCTCGTCACGAAGAGGGGCTGGGTCCTGGCCTACGAGTTCAAGCCAGTGATTTACAATCCTTCCGCTCCTGCAATGCTGATTGTTCATGGCTGGCGCTCCAGAACGGAGCACATGACAAGCCTGATTCGCATGTCGAGGGATCTGGGCTTTCGGGTCATCTCTCTCGATCTGCCCGGACACGGCAAATCAAGCGGACGGCAGATCAACATGGCCAATGCAGTTGAGGCAGTCAAACAGGCTGAAACCTGGTTTGGACCGTTCCAGGCGATGATCGGACACTCTTTCGGTGGCGTCGTGGTGCTGAATGCTGCCTACGGTTCGGTCAGGCAGTTTGAACCGGTGGAAACCAGCCGCATGGTTCTGATTTCCTCCCCAAACAGGATGAAACGCGTCTTCAGATGGTTCGGATCGGTTGTCGGGCTTGGGCCAAAATCACAACGTGCCATGGAGAAAGAAGTTGAGAGGCTGACCGGAAACCCGGTCGAGGTTTTTTGCGGAGACGAGCAGTTAAAGTCGCTTAAGGTGCCAACGTTGATCGCCCATGCGCCGGATGACCGCCAGGTGGAGTTTGCCGGTGCCGAAGCAATGGCCGTCGCCGGCGGGCACGTGCGTCTTCTTCGTGCCGACGGTTTGGGCCACAGCCGCATTATCTCGGATGCGAGAGTTCTTGCTGAAATCGCCGGTTTTGTGAACCTTGAATGGCAAAAACTTGCCGCGTGATAGTGGCTGACCTACCGCTCAGCTCTTTTTCGCTGCATCGGGCTCGTTGATCGGCAATTCCGCTTCCTTCCAGGCAGCGAAACCGCCTTCGATATGCATGACGGGTTCAAGGCCCATCTCTTGCATCGATTTGGTCGCAAGCGCAGAACGCCAGCCCGCCGCGCAAAAAAAGACGAAGGTATTGCCTGATGCGAAGACGTCGCGATGATAGGGACTTTCCGGATCGACCCAGAACTCCAGCATACCGCGTGGTGCGTGGATCGCGCCATTGATCCGGCCTTCGCGATTCAGTTCGCGAATATCACGAATGTCTACCAGGGTGACATCATCTGATTTTGCCATTTCTGCCGCCTCTTGCGGAGAAATCGCTTTTATTTCGGCATTGGCCTCGTCGAGCAGCGCCTGGAAACCCTTCTTCAAACTGATCCTCCAACAGCAAACGGCCGGTCAGTTCCGGCCGCTGCAATCTTTTATCAATTTTCCGACCAGATCAACGGACGATAACTTTGGCCCCGATCTTTGCCTGTTGGTAAAGGTGCGTCACATCATCGTTGGCCATGCGGATGCAACCCGAAGACATGTTCTTGTCGATGGTCCAAGGCTGATTGGTGCCGTGGATACGATAGATCGTCGAACCGAGATACATGGCGCGCGCGCCCAGCGGATTATTCGGGCCTCCGGCCATGAAAGCGGGAAGTTTACGGCCTTTGCGGGCTTCGCGCGCAATCATCTCTGCCGGCGGACGCCAGTCCGGCCACTCGGCCTTGCGGCTGATCCGGTTGGTGCCGGCCCATTCAAAGCCTGGCCGGGCAACGCCAATCGCATATTTGATCGCCAATCCATTGCCGAGCACATAGTAAAGGCGGCGTTCTGACGTCTCGACGATGATGGTGCCGGCAGAAGCAGGTTCATCAAAACGAACTGTTTCGCGCGGGATGGGAGAAGCGTTGGAATTCCTTACCGCAACGCGCTTGACGGGATTCACGCGCTCCTGACCGCCCTGCATGAATTTCGAGAACACACCGGCTTCTGCTGGTGCGGGAGCTGCTGTCATGGCGGCGGTTGCGGCGATCGTTGCGGCGCAAAGTGTGGTCAAAAAGCGTTTCATCGGATTTGTTCCTCTCAAGTTCCGGTGTTGACGCTGTTATCCGGGATATAGAGGAGAAACGCTGTGACGGCGCGCACAAGGTGAATGTGGGGTTAACTGGGATCGTTAATCGCCGAACTGGACTCAAAGGTTTTTTTCATGGCGTTTTGCCAAATCGTACATTAGACGACGAATTGTTGTCCACCCTAGTCCGAAAGACTACCCAAGATTCAGCTCCTTGAAAAAGTCATTGCCCTTGTCGTCAATAACGATGAAAGCGGGAAAATTTTCCACCTCAATGCGCCAGATGGCCTCCATGCCCAGTTCGGGATATTCCACCACTTCGACCTTCTTGATGCAGTCCTGAGCCAGCCGCGCGGCGGGGCCGCCGATCGAGCCGAGATAAAACCCACCATGACGTTTGCACGCCTCACGAACGGTGCGCGAACGGTTGCCCTTGGCGAGCATGACCATTGAGCCACCAAATGACTGGAACTGGTCGACGAAGGAATCCATCCGTCCGGCGGTTGTCGGACCGAAAGAACCTGATGCATAGCCTTCCGGCGTTTTCGCCGGACCGGCATAGTAGATCGGGTGGTTCTTGAAATAGTCCGGCATCGGCTCGTCATTTTCGAGCCGCTCGCGGATTTTCGCATGCGCCAGATCGCGGGCCACGATAATCGAGCCGCTGAGAGAAAGCCTTGTTTTTACCGGATGCTTGCTCAATTCGCCGAGGATTTCAGCCATTGGCCGGTTAAGGTCGACTTCGACAACGTGGCTGGTCAGTGCATCCTCGTCGATATCGGGCATGTATTTCGAAGGATCCGTTTCCAGCGCCTCGATGAAAACGCCGTCTTTGGTGATTTTGCCAAGCGCCTGCCGGTCGGCGGAGCATGAAACGCCAAGGCCAATAGGCAACGAAGCGCCGTGCCGGGGCAGGCGAATGACGCGCACATCGTGGCAAAAATACTTGCCGCCGAACTGGGCACCAACACCCATCTGCTGTGTAAGCCTGTGTACCTCTGCCTCCATTTCCAGATCGCGGAAAGCGTGTCCATTGTCGCTGCCTTCGGTCGGCAGCGTGTCGAGATAGCGGGTTGAAGCCAGTTTCACGGTCTTGAGGTTCATTTCTGCCGAGGTACCACCAATGACAATCGCCAGATGATATGGCGGGCAGGCAGCCGTGCCGAGTGTCAGTATCTTCTCTTTGAGAAACTCGATTAACCGGTCATGGGTGAGCAATGACGGCGTACCCTGATAGAGAAACGTCTTGTTTGCCGAACCGCCACCCTTGGCAATGAAAAGGAATTTGTAGGCGTCCTCCCCCTCTTCGTAGATGTCGATCTGAGCAGGCAGGTTATTTCGGGTGTTTTTTTCCTCGAACATTGAAAGCGGCGCCAGTTGGGAATAGCGCAAATTCTTGCGCTCATAGGCATCGCGCACGCCTTGACCGAGCTGTTCGGAATCGCCTCCCTCGGTCCACACAAGGCGGCCTTTCTTGCCCATGACAATCGCTGTGCCGGTATCCTGGCACATCGGCAGCACCCCACCGGCCGCGATATTGGCGTTTTTCAGCAAATCGTAGGCAACGAAGCGGTCATTGTCGGTAGCTTCCGGGTCTTCCAGGATTGAAGCGAGCTGTTTCAGGTGGCCTGGTCGCAGCAGGTGATTGATGTCACCGAAAGCGGTCTCCGACAACAGGCGAAGCGCCTCAGGGTCGACGGTCAGGATTTCCTGTCCTTTGAATGTCTCAGTTGACACGAAATCTCCGGTCAGTTTGCGATAGGTCGTGTGATCTTCACCGAGCGGAAACAGGCCGGCAGGCATTGGAGTGGTCATTGGATGATCCGATATCAATAAAACTATCGAAACCTTGAATAGTGCCGTGGGCGCAAAAATCCAGAGGTAGATCGCAATTACGCAGACCTTGCGGTGGAATGCGCGGCGATCGCGTGTTACCGATAATCAAAATAACAAAATTCCATGGACGGGAGGCCGATACCGGCGATGACACCCCTTGACGACGTCGCTCTGAATTTCTCGCCCGGCAGTTTGTTGCTGCTCAATTTCATTCTTGGCATCGTCATGTTCGGCGTTGCGCTCGATCTGAAAATTGAAGATTTTCAAAGGCTTCTGCGTGCGCCGGTGGCGTTCCTGGCAGGGTTCGGTTCGCAGTTCATTTTTCTGCCGGCCGCGACCTTTCTCCTTGTCATTCTAATCCAGCCGCAGGCAAGCGTTGCGCTGGGAATGATGATGGTCGCAGCTTGTCCCGGTGGGAACATTTCGAACTTTTTTACGCACAGGGCAGGGGGAACGACCGCCCTGTCTGTTTCGCTGACGGCGGTGGCTACCATGTCGGCCGTAATCATGACTCCATTCAATCTCGCGTTCTGGGGTTCATTCTACGAGCCGTCGGCTGCTCTCGTGCGCGAAACCAGTGTCAGTCCACTTCAGATGGCCTTTACGGTCGCCATACTGCTGGTGGTACCTCTGATACTGGGGATGACCGTCAACGCCCGCTACACGAAACTGGCTGAAAGATTGAGAGGGCCGATGCGGATCATCTCAATGCTGATTTTCGCCGCATTTGTCATCGGTGCGCTGGCGGCAAATTGGCAGCATTTTCTCGACTATGTCGGCGTCGTGTTCCTGCTGGTCTTGGTGCACAACGCAATCGCACTGTCCGGAGGATATGGGATCGCTTTTGCAAGCGGGTTGCCGGAGCGTGACCGCCGCGCAATTTCGATTGAAACCGGCATACAGAATTCCGGCCTGGGCCTGATCCTAATTTTCAATTTCTTCGATGGTCTCGGAGGCATGGCCATTGTCGCGGCCTGGTGGGGCGTCTGGCACATCATCTCGGGATTCGCGGTCGCAGCGTTTTTCCGAAGTCGAGGAATTGCGGCAGTAGCCTGATTGATTCAGCTAACCACCAAGCATGGCCAGCCGAAAAGGATATCATCGGTTCAAACAGTCCATCGCCGGTGGAACCACATCCACTGGCCGGGATATTCGCGAATCCAGCTCTCTACAATATCGTTGAACAGCTGAACGGTGCCGGGAACGTCAATCCGTCCCTCCTTGTCACGTGGAGGATCTATCTTTTCCATGATTTCAATTCGGTACCTGTTGCCAGGCAGCCGGAGACACCGGCAAGGATGAATATCGCAGTCAAATTGACGTGCAAGCTTTGCCAGAAGCGGGTTTGTCTTGCACTCCCTGCCGAAAAAAGTCGACGCCACTCCGTGGCTGAATTTCTGATCGACCAGAGCGCCGATATTGCCTCCGTTGTCGAGAATTCTGGCCAGAGTGAAGGCTGCGCCAACCCGAGAAGCCAGCAAATTGTCCATCGACATATTTCTGACCTTGGCGACTTCCTCTGCGATAAACTGGTTGTTGGGTGGACGAAACAGCGCCGTCATTGGCAGCCCATATTGCTTGGCTGTAATCGGCAGAAGCTCAAAATTACCCATATGCGCTGTGAAGAATATGGTTGGTTTGCCACCGTCGCGAATGCGGTTGAAGGTATCGATACCTTTCCACTCCACGTTCGGGGAATCTGCACCTTCTCCGACAAACCCGGCCAACCGGTCGAGAAAGATGTACTCGGTCGCGAGTTTTCCCATGTTTTCCCACATGTCGAGCGCGATTTGGAGCAACTCTTCCTCGGATTTTTCTGGATAGGCCTGGCGAAGATTGGCCAACGCGGTACGGTGCCGTCCCATGAGAGGGCCGATTTTTCGTGCTGCCGCGCCAACAAAATTGAGTGCAGGTTTTGCCGGAAAAAGTCGAAGAAACCTCAGCACTAGCATGATCAGCTTGGCCACAAGCCAGTCAACAGGCCGTTTGATGCGGTTCAGGGCAATCGCCGTGGAAGGTTTCATCGGTTTGTTATGAGTTACGCATCGAGCCGCAAAATGATTTTGCCGAAAACGTCGCGGCTTTCCATGCGCGAAAGTGCCGTATCAATGTCGTCAAATCCAACCTCGGCATCAACCACCGGGTGGACGATGCCGCGGGCCATTTTTTGCATCGCATCGGCCATGTTTTGCATCCGGCAACCAAATGAACCGAATATTTTCAGCTGCTGTTGAAACAACTGCATGAGGTTCATCGACGTCGATACACCGGACGTTGAACCGCAGGTAACGAGGCGCCCTCCGCGCTTCATCGACAACAGCGAGCCTGCCCAGGTGTCCGCACCGACGTGCTCGAAAACGACATCGACCCCTTTCTTGCGGGTGATCTTTCTTACCACCCCTTCAAAGCGGTCTTCACGGTAGTTGATGACGTGGTCTGCACCGAGTGCAGATGCCTTCTCGCCCTTTTCATTAGATCCGACAGTTGTGATGACAGTGCATCCCATGGCTTTTGCCAGTTGAATGGCCGCGGTGCCGATGCCTGATCCGCCAGCCTGAACAAGAATTGTTTCACCCGGTTGAAGCCGCGCATTGTCAAACAGCATGTGTTCGACAGTTCCGAACGTAACCGGGGCAACTGCCGCAGCAACGGCGTCAATACCGGGCGGTGCCGGAACCAGGTTTCGAGCCGGCAATTTTGCCAATTCCTGAGCAAATCCATCCAGGTGAAATCCATGGACGCCGCCGACGTTTTCACACAGATTATCACGGTTCTCGCTGCAGGGACCGCACAGTCCGCAGGTCAACGCGCCATAAATTGAAACAAGTTGCCCCGGCAACACATTGGAAACACCGGCACCGATCGCTTGCACGATTCCGGAAGCTTCTGCGCCGACGGTCAAAGGCAGCTTTCGTTTCGCGAATGCCATGCCGCGCCAGCCCCACACATCAATGTGGTTTAGCGCTACAGCCGATATCTTTACGATGGCTTCTCCCGGCCCTGGATCTGCGGGAGACTCAATCTCGACGGTTTCGAGTTTGCGATCCTCGATCAGTTGCAATGCGCGCATGGGTTTTTCCGGATTGCTCAATCAGGATCGTCGCTTAGACCGGTTCCCGTGCCATGACAAGACAAGCGTTCTGTCCGCCAAAACCAAAGGAATTGGACAGGACATTGGAAACATCTGTCTTGCGCGCACGGTTTGGAACGACATCGAGCTCGATGGCCGGGTCCGGATTATCATAGTTGATTGTCGGCGGAATCACACTTTCGCGCATCGTCATCAGCGAAAACGCTGCCTCGATTGCACCGGCTGCCGACAATGTGTGACCGATCATCGATTTATTCGATGAAATCGGGATTGTAGGCAATCGATTGCCGAACACATGCGATAGCGAAAGATGTTCCATCTTGTCGTTTTCTGGCGTCGAAGTGCCATGGGCGTTGATATATTCGATGTCATCGGCGCTTATGCCGGCATCGTCCAATGCCGCTTCCACCGCAGCGATGGCCGGGGAGCCGTCGGGTTTGGAGCGGGTACGGTGAAAATCGTCGGCCTTCTCGCCGCATCCTTTCATCACACCGAGAATTTCGGCGCCCCGTGCTGCTGCACTTTCAAGCGATTCCAGCACTAAAGCTGCGGAACCCTCGGCGAGCACAAATCCGTCCCGGTCCTTGGAGAATGGTTTTGAAGCCCTTTCCGGTACATCGTTTTGCGTCGACAGTGCCGATAGAAGCGAGAAACGAATAAGCGCCTCTTCAGACGCTGATCCATCGGCACCAATGGAGATAGCCCGGTCACACTCACCGCGGCGAATTGCCTCCACACCAAGTTGAATTGCGGTCGCACCGGATGCGCAAGCTGTCGACAAGGTCACGGGAAGGCCCGTGGTGCCGAATTTTGCGGCAATCTGATCGGCAATCGTTCCAAACTGGATATTATCGAACATTTCCACGGCTTGACCCTCGCGAGCGGCATCCAAAAGGCGCGCATAGCCGGACAATTCGCTCTTGCCGCGGTCAAACAGGCTGTAGCGCTGGTTCCAGTCAATTTCGACCGGAGGTGCGGCAAGGAACAATGGCCCTCCAAATGATCCGCCGTTGAGGCCTGCTTGATCCAGTGCCTCCTCAGCCGAAAGCGCCGCAAGATTGTAGGTATGTGCGACGATGCCTTTGTCACCGGTTTCGAGAAAATCAACCGTACCGGCCATCGTGGTCGCCAAATCGTTGATCGGAAAACGGGTGATTGAGTGTATGCCCGAGTTCCCCGAGGTTAGCGCCTGCCAATTCTCCTTCTTGCCCGAGCCGAGCGAAGTTATGACACCGATGCCGGTCACAACGACAATCGGGCGGCCTTTGTGATCAGTCATGTCTGTCATGGATCGCTCCGTTTTCGCTGTGATCCAGGCTTAGAAATTCGCGCTGCACCTTCCGCTCGGTGATAGCCGACGGTCGTCGCAATCGCCGAGGACACCGGTCCGTCATAGGCGCTCTCTTCAGCTGGTGAGAACTCGGGAAAACATTTATTCTGGTGTATGGCCAATGCTGCCGCGGCGACCGCGAATGGAAATTGCGCTTCCTTGAGATGGCCGGTAGCGGAGGAAAGCGCCCGAACCGCTTTTGCCTCCACCTTGTCCAGAACCTGCAATTCTGCCTTCGTTGCCAGGTCAGAACCGGAGGCCCCGGTTATTAGAAGGTCGATGTCGTGCCCATCGGAAATCCGCCCAAATAACTGCCCGAGCGATGCGTCATAGGATCCGGAATGTCTTTGAGCTTGCCCCGATACGACTTCTTCAATCGCCGCATATTTGTTGGCTCCACGGGCATCCGCGTGGGAACGTTCCTCGAGAACCAGAAACGCTGAACCGGAACCCAGGATCAGACCTCCTCCCGGATCACTTTGCCGTTGCCACAGCGGTTTCCATTGCCCCTGGTGCAGATATTGGCCGAACTCGAACGTCAGAAGAAAATCCAGGCTCTCTGTATAATAGGCACCGCCGACCAACGCATGGGTGGATTGGCCGGACCGGATGCGGGCAACCGCGTGTTCAACAGCCGAAATACCGGAGCCTTCCTCACCCATGAACGTACGTGACGAACCGGTTACTTTGTGGACGATCGAGATGTTCCCCGCCATGAGGTTTGACAATTGGGCCAGAAACAGGGTCGGCCGCAGTTCCGTGGTCAGTTTTTCGTTTAGCAAGACGTCACGGTCGTTTCTGGACAGAGCAGCCTCCAGGATGGCCTCATCCACCTCCTGATCGCGCTCACCTCCTGCCGCCGCAACAATCATGTCCATGGTGCCGCAGAGCGTTTCGTCACCCTTCAAACCGGCATCATCAAGCGCCAGACCGGCCGTGTGGACACCCAGCCGCTGCCAGCCGTCCATTTGGCGAAGATCGCCCCGCTTGGCGATCTGCGTGCTCCAGTCGATCTCGGGTAGAGGGTGAACCGGGTAGGGCGCGAACCGCTCGTTGTCGATTACCGAGGGAACCGGATCGGTGTTCAATGCATTCAGATTTGCTTCGCGGCCTTCGCCGAGCGACGAAACCAACCCGATGCCCGTTATCACGACTTCGTTGTTTTTCATGGGCCGCTCTTGCGACAGCCTCGGGTTGTCGTCAAGGGTTTTGAGCCGGCCAAACGCGCCAGCCAGGCCGCAACGTCAATGTAGCTGCCAAGTCAATCCTGTTCAAAGGCAGAAGTCAGGCTTCTTTGGCCTCGATCAGTTCACCAATTTTCCCGCACAGGTTCTTCATGACAAAGTACTCCTCGGTCGGAGCATTTCCGTCATTGACTTCCTGGGTCCATTTTTCAAGCGGTATCTTGATGCCGAATTCCTTGTCGATGGCAAATACGATGTCGAGGAAATCAAGGCTGTCGATCCCGAGATCGTCGATTGTATGGCTGTCAGGTGTAATAGTATCGCGATCGATCTCGCTGGTTTCGGCGATGATGTCGGCGACCTTGTCGAAGATTTCGGACACGTTTTGATTCCTCGGAGATTGCGGCTTGTTGAAATGTCGGGCGCTTCTAACGGTTTTTTAGGGCAAGGGGAAGGTGGGATTTCAAGAGTGGTTTTCAACAGGCACATTCGGTTTCAAATACGTCTTGTCCTCAAAGTTTGGTGTTCAATGCCAACTGAAGCTGACGCTGCCTTCAGCTACCTTGTCCAGATATTCCCGATGCCCAATACATTTGCCTGCGGCCTGCCGGAAGTCTCGTATCATTGCGTCGGTGGCTTTGCGTGCGTGCGCCCGGACCTTTGGTCGTGCGGCCATGTCGGTTTTTGCGACCTTGGGGTCCAACAGTCCCAGCCCGTCCAGTACCGGGTAGTAGAGTTGTTCATTGATATGAGGCAGATCTCCGGGAAATGCCGCAAAATCGGTCCGCCGTGGCATGTTGCCTGACCAATGGGCAAGCATTTCACGTGCTTTCTCGTGCATGCAGTTTTCTCGCACATGTTGCCAGAAAGGTTCTTCACGCTGACCGGCATAATGGATGTTGATGAACGTGCGGAAATCATCCAGCTGCCGCTCAACTGCGTGGTTGAAATGATCGCGCGTCTGATCGCTGGCTCCAGCTGCGTCCTTCATGTGGAATTTCGTAAAAAGCATAAGCTGTACGATCGTGCCGTGAATGGAGGTGGCTTCAAGGGGCTCCAGAAAACTGGATGACAAACCCAACGACAAACAGTTTTTGATCCAGGCTCTGTCCAGCCGCCCGCCAACGAACCTGATGTCATTGCGTGGTTCGATCTCATGGCCAAGCGCTGTTTCGATTTCCGACTTGGCCTGATCAGGCGTCGTGAATTCGTCGGAATACACGTATCCGCAGCCAATGCGTTCGCGCGTGGGAATGGACCACATCCAACCGGCCTTTTGCGCCCACGCGAGCGTCAGCGGTGCAATGTCCTTGCTTTCATCGTGCTCAATCCAGAAAGGCATGGCGCGATTGACCGGCAATGTATCCGCATAAGAAACCCATTTCGCTCCCATGATGTCGCCGATGAGTTTTTTGCGGAAACCGGTGCAGTCGAAAAAGAAATCGCCCGAGACTTCCCGTCCATCAGACAGGACAAGTGCTTCCAGGTCGCCCGTCTCGTTGTTTTTTCGTGCGTTGTCTACCTCGGCGTCAATATGTTCAATGCCGCTGGCCTTTTTCCGCAACCAGGCTCCGACTTGCGACTGGTCAAAATGAAATGCGTGCTGGAAAGGGCCGGAAGGGATGAGTTCGCCGGTCGCTTCATCAAGGCCGAAGGGGCTCTTTTCCCTGAGCATGAGATGTTGAAACAGGTGGGTTCCGGCCACACCCTTACCGGCAGAAACTGCATATACATCGAGTGCAGAGGCTTGTTCGGCGGGGGAGAATGCGGGGTTTGGCGCGAGGAGATTGGGATCATCGATAGGGCCGTCGTAGCTGTGTCCCTTTCGCTTCCACTCCTTGTGACGAATGCCGAATTTGATCGTCGCTCCGGTTTCTCGGACGAATTCAACTTCGTCCAACTTCAGCTCAAACAGAATCTGCCGGAAAACGGCGGTCGTGCCTTCGCCGACGCCAATTGTTGGAATCTTGCTTGATTCAACCACAGTGATGTCAATCGGCAGTTTGTTCTGTGCCGCATGTTTTTGCATCATCAGCGCGGCAATCCATCCCGCCGTTCCTCCGCCGACAATCACAAATCTTTTTCGTTTTTCCTGCATGGCAGCTTCTTTTCACAGAAGGCTGCAGTTTTCAAATTTTTATCGGTCGGGGCATTGTTCGCGCCTGCCAGTTGCGTTGAACCTGTGGTTTCTGTACCGCGGTTGGTGGAATTGCATTTGTCGCGCAGGAGTGTTGGAACAGGCATGACGACTGTACTTTTGGCCGGTGTCGCCGTTGTCGACTTCGTGTTTCTGGTAGATGAGATGCCCAACAAGCCAGAAAAATACCGGGCAAGCGATTCATCGATTGTCGGTGGCGGGTGTGCGGCCAGCGCAGCAGTAGCTGTGGCCAGACTTGGCGGTAGAGCCCAGCTTGCATCAAGGCTTGGCGCAGACCGGATTGGCGAGATTATCCGGTCGGATCTGATCGACGACGGTGTTGATTGCCGGTACATACAGTCTTTTCCCGAAGCGCGTTCGCCCTATGCATCGGTCCTCATCGACAAATCCGGGGAGCGTCAGATTGTCAGTTTCCGCGACCCCAACATCCCGGCGGATGCTGAATGGCTAACTTCACAGTTGGGGAGCGGGTTTGATGCCGCAATGGCCGATACGAGATGGCCGGCCGGTGCGCTCGCCATTATGACCGCTGCCCGTGAACATTCGAAACCGGGTGTAATTGATGCCGAAGCGCCGGTTGCAGAGGCGGCCGATGCATTAAAGGTCGCTTCGCATATTGCATTCTCGGCGCAAGGGTTACGGGATTATTCGGGTCATCAGGATCTTGTCCGCGGATTGCGGGAAGCGGCCGCTCAAACCGGCGCGTGGGTTTGCTTTACCGACGGCCCCAACGGTGTGACCTATCTGAACGGTGATTCCGAAAAGACTGTTCTTCCCCCACAGGTGGATGTTGTCGATACGCTGGGAGCTGGTGACGCTTGGCATGGAGCCTTTGCCTTGGCTCTTGGAGAAGGCTCCGATGAGTTGGAGGCAGTCCGGTTTGCCAATGCGGTGGCTTCGCTGAAATGCACGCGATTCGGAGGCAGGGAGGGAATTCCGACGCGCGACGAGGTTGCGGAATTTCTGAAAGCCCACGCTCAATAAGCGATCCGCTTCAGCAGCAGTTCTTGCCCTCCTGGATGGGCGGGCAAGGGACCGTTCCATAAGAGCAGTACACACAACAATCACCGGGAAGTGGTTTCAGCAACGCACCACACCCCTTGCATTCGTAAAACCACTGACAGGCATTGGTTGGCATGGTTTCAGTTGCACGTTTCCCGCACTCCGGGCAAGCAATTGTCGACTTCAATTCGGTCATGCCGACCGCCGTTTCCAATATGCAAACAACGTAATGACCGCAAAGATGGCAAGAAGTGGCAGCAAAATGATGTCCAGATATCCGACAAACCAGGAAATGCCGATCGCGCCGAGCAAAAATGGCAATAACGGTGTAAAACAGCAGACCGCTGTGACAATCGATCCGGCGATTCCGACCTTCAGTAGCTGATCGTTCGTTCCCATTGCGGTCTCACCTGTGGTGTCGATCGTCGCAGACGTTGTGCAGAAATCACTTCAAGTCAATTTGGTAGTGAATACGATCTGTCAGACAGTGGGAAATCCGGAGCTCCACCGGCTTGTCTTCGAGATCGTAGGCGATCCGCGCGATTTCCAGCAATGGCGAACCTTCAGCACAACCAAGCAGTTGCGCTTCGGCTGCCGAGGCGGCAACTGCTTTCAGTTTTTCGGCTGCACGGCCGACCGTAATTCCCCAGCGTTCGGAATAAAGCTGATAGACGTTGTTGGGAATCTCACTCAAATCGTTGAATCCGTCAAACCGTGCCGATGGAAGTGAAATCGCCTCTGCGATCAGCGGAACACCGTCAATCAACCGCGAACGGGAAATTCGGAACACCTCGCCATTGTCCGCAAGATGCAGCGCCTTCTGCTCATGTTCTGTCGCTGGTTTCTGCTCGCGCCTGAGCACCTTGGAGTTTGGAAATCCGTGTTCTCCGTGATCGGGTCGCAACCGATAGTACCGGAACAGAATCTGGCTCTCTTCGGGCACCGCAACATAAGTACCCCGGCCCTGGTGACGAACAAGCAAATGCTCGGCAGTCATGGCGTCCAGGGCTTTGCGAACGGTCCCCTGACTGACGCCGGTCTGCCGCGCCAATTCGATTTCCGATGGAATCAATTGACCAGGTTGCCAGGTGCCATCGACCAGGTAGCCGATCAGGCTCTCCTTGACCTGCATGTAGAGCGGTTTGTAGGCAAACGCCGGTTTTGCACCAACTTCAGGCATGTGATCTTGTCCAAAGGCTGCTCTCGGCAGGTCCGTTACTGCTTCTTGTAAGACATAAGATAGAAGAATTACACCGAATTTGATTGATGGCACCTCTGCGGCTGAATTCGGGCCTTGCCGCGCAGATGTTCAAGGTGCTACTCGAAACCGTGTGAACGGTCAGGTGTCGCCTGTCTTCTTTTCCGGAAAATCAGCGCTTCCGTTGCGCAGGGAGAATTCTCAATGTTGCAGAAAACAAGCCATTTCATGCGTGAAGCCAACCTCATCGGCGGGCAATGGGTTGGCGCAGATTCAGGTGAAACGATCGATGTCACCAACCCGGCCACCGGCCTGAAGCTGGGCACGGTGCCGAAGTCGGGAGCAGCCGAGACGGCCCGCGCCATATCAGCTGCGCAAGACGCTTTCCTGGAATGGCAAAAGACCTCAGCGCTTCATCGTTCACAGCTTCTGCGCAAACTGCACGATGCAATCATGGACAACCAGGATGTGCTCGCCGAATTGCTTGTGCTGGAACAAGGCAAACCGCTCTCCGAAGCCAAGGGCGAGATCGGCATGTCGGCGGCTTATGTGCTCTGGTTTGCCGAGGAAGGCCGCAGGGTCTACGGCGATCTCGTACCGGCGCCCTGGGCTGATCGCAAAATCATGGTCACCAAAGAGCCGGTCGGGGTTATTGCAGCGATTACGCCGTGGAATTTCCCTTCATCCATGCTGGCACGCAAGATCGGACCAGCGCTGGCGGCAGGCTGTACCGCGGTGGTCAAACCGGCGACTGCCACGCCTTACTCGGGGCTCGCATGGGGTGTGCTCTGCGAGGAAGTCGGCATTCCCGCCGGAGTCGTCAACATTGTCACCGGTGCGGCGTCGGCGATCGGCAATGAAATATGTGACAACCCGCTGGTGCGCAAAATCACATTCACCGGTTCGACCGAGGTTGGCAAGGTCATCATGCAGCGCGCGGCTGGAACAGTGAAAAAGGTCTCGATGGAACTTGGCGGTAACGCGCCGTTCATTGTGTTCGACGACGCAGACGTTGACCGGGCGGTGGAGGGTGCGATTATCGCCAAATACCGCAATTCCGGTCAGACCTGTGTCTGCACCAACCGCTTTCTGGTTCAGGCTGGCGTCTATGACGAGTTCCTCGACAAGCTGATCGCTGCCACCAATGACCTGAAGGTCGGACCCGGTCTTGAAGACGGCACAAAACAAGGACCGCTGATTGACGGCGGAGCGGTCGACACCGTTGAAGGCATGATTGCGGACGCCAAGGCCAAGGGTGGACGCGTCGTTGCGGGCGGTGAGCGCCACGAACTTGGCGGAACCTTTTTCCAGCCGACGGTGATCGCCGATGCCTCTTCCGACATGCGTTTTACGAAGGAAGAGATTTTCGGACCGATATCGCCGGTCTACAAGTTCGAGACCGAAGAAGAAGCGATCGCCATGGCCAACGACACCGAATATGGTCTGGCCTGTTACTTCTACACCGGCGACCTCGGACGGGCTTTCCGCGTTTCAGATGGCGTCAAATATGGACTGATCGGCGTCAACGAAGGTCTGATTACGACTGTCGAAGCGCCGTTTGGCGGCCTGAAGGAATCCGGCCTGGGCAAGGAAGGTGGACACCAGGGCATCGAAGACTATCTCGATTCCAAATATGTCTGCATAGGCGGCCTCGGACTGTAACGGGACCGCCGGTGGAGGTATTCGGAAACACTGATGACGGTGCTGACGTTCACCGGAAGGGCATTTCCGGCGGAGGCCTTTCTGCGAACATCATTAGCTGGGGTGCGGTGATCCAAGACCTTCGGTTGGAAGGTCATCGCCCGCCACTGGTGCTCGGATGTGAGAAATTCGCGGATTATCCGGAAAAATCCCCCTATTTTGGAGCCATCGCCGGGCGTTTTGCCAATCGCATTGCAAGTGGCCGGTTTTCGATTGACGAAGAAGAATTTCAGGCAGATCAAAATTTCCTTGGCAAACACACGCTGCACGGCGGTGCAAATGGAACCGGCAAACGGAACTGGAAGATTGCGGATACCGGCGAAGATTTTGTCACACTGACCGTGATTGATGCTGCGGGCGAGATGGGATTTCCAGGGAATCTCGAGATTTCCTGCACCTATCGCCTGCTGCCGCCCGGGCGGTTGGTGGTCGAATTCGAAGCGACGACTGACGCCCCGACGCCATGCAATCTTGCCCATCATTCCTATTTCAACCTCAATGACGGCGGGCAAAGTGATGTGCTTGATCACCGGCTGCAAATCGCAGCCGCCGCTTATCTCCCGGTCGACGATGAATTGATCCCTACCGGCGTAGTAAAGCCGGTGGAAGGAACGGACTTTGATTTCCGCTTGGCCCGTCCGATCCGCTATGATTCCGGCGGTGAGCAGCAGCTATACGATCATAATTTTTGCCTGTCGGCGCAGCGTGGTGCTTTGCGGCGTGCCGTCTGGGCCCAGGGCAATGCATCAGGCGTCGAGATGGAGGTCTGGACGACCGAGCCTGGGGTTCAGTTTTATGCTGGCGGTGGCATTGCCGAAATGGATGGCGGGCTGGAGGGCAGGGCCTACAAGGCGCATTCAGGTTTTTGCCTGGAAGCGCAAACCTGGCCGGACGGCCCGAACCGGCCATATTTCCCAAACTGTATCCTGCGCCCGGGTGAGACGTATCATCAGGTGACGGAATATCGGTTTAAACTGCCTACCGGTCTTTGACCGTCTCCATCGCCACGAAGGTCGAAGTCTGCGCCACATGGGGCAGGGCGGAGATGCGTTCTCCAAGAACGCGTCTGTAGGAGGCGATGTCTCTGGTGCGGACTTTGAGCAGATAGTCGAATCCGCCAGCGATCATATGGCACTGTTCGATTTCGGGAACCGCGAGAATTGCCTTGTTGAAGGCATCAAGTGCCAATGAACGGGTATCCGACAAGGTCACCTGAACGAAGGCGATGTGGCCTTCGCCCATGCGTTCGCGATCAATGATAGCGGTATAGCCGCGAATATATCCGTCCTTCTCCAAACGCCTGACGCGAGCCTGTACCGGTGTCTTCGACAGTCCCACATTGACGGCAAGCTGCGCCATGGATTGACGGCCGTCGGCTGCAAGTGCAGCGACGATTTTCTGATCCATGCGGTCCAAATGTTCGGCATTCATCATTTCTGCAGCCCATTTCGGCATTGTATTTGAATTTTGAGCATCAAACAGACTAACACTGGCCAATCTTTGGTCAAATCGGTTTTCTCAAGTTTGGTAAAATCGTTCTCGACCGCCAACAAGGCAAACTCGCACGCCGACTTTCAGGGGGTTGAAGTGGCAAAGTCTCTTGAAGCGCTTCGCGGCGCCATTCGCGAAAATATATATGCCGATGAAGCGGCAGCCGTAACACGCCTGTCGAAACTCGCTGCACTGGATGCGAATACACGCGCACGTATTTCCGGGCGTGGCGCCGATCTGGTACGGGCGGTGCGCGCCTCCAGTGAACCGAAACTCATGGAAGCGTTCCTGGCTGAATACGGCTTGTCGACCAATGAAGGCGTTGCCTTGATGTGTCTGGCCGAAGCACTGCTGCGGGTGCCCGACGCCGAGACCATCGATGAATTGATTGCTGACAAGATCGTGCCGCATGACTGGTCTTCGCATTCAGGCGAATCCGCCTCCATGTTCGTCAACGCCTCGACCTGGGCGCTTATGCTGACCGGACGCGTGTTGGAGCAGGGCGAAGGGCCGATCGAAGCCACATTGTTTGGCATGATCAGACGGCTGGGCGAGCCGGTGATCCGTACGGCGGTCGGCACCGCCATGCGCGAAATGGGCGATCAGTTCGTTCTTGGTCAGACGATCAAGGAGGCGGTCTCGCGCGGCAAACCCATGACCGCGAAAGGATATCTCTATTCCTACGACATGCTCGGTGAAGCGGCACGCACCCATTCCGATGCTGACCGCTATTTCGAGGCCTACCGACAGGCAATCAGGGCATTGAAGCGGGAATCCAACCGCGACGACATCCGCACCAATCCGGGCATATCGGTCAAATTGTCGGCGCTGCATCCGCGTTATGAAGAGCCGCAGCGCGAACGCATGCTTCCGGAACTGTCGGCGCGGCTTCTGGATCTCTGCCAGGAGGCTCGCGACGCACGCATGGGCTTGAATATCGACGCGGAGGAGGCCGACCGGCTCGATCTGTCGCTGGACGTCATCGAAACGGTGCTGGGGGATAAATCGCTGGCAGGTTGGGAAGGCTTCGGTGTCGTTGTTCAGGCCTATGGACCGCGTGCACCCTTCGTCATTGACTGGTTGCACAATTTGGCGGAGCGCCTTGACCGCAAGGTGATGGTGCGATTGGTCAAGGGCGCCTATTGGGATACCGAGATCAAGCGGGCGCAAGTGCTTGGACTTGAGGGCTTTCCGGTCTTCACCCGCAAATGCAACACCGACATTTCCTATCTTGCCTGTGCGCGAAAACTGCTCGGTTTGACCGATCGCATCTATCCGCAATTTGCCACCCACAACGCACACACTGCTGCGGCAATCCTGGAAATGGCGGAAGACCGGACGCTATACGAGTTTCAGCGCCTTCACGGCATGGGCGATGCGCTGCACGAGGAAATCAGAAAAGCTGAAGGCACGCGCTGCCGGATCTATGCACCGGTAGGGGCGCATGAGGACCTGCTGGCCTATCTTGTGCGGCGTTTGTTGGAAAACGGCGCTAACTCTTCTTTCGTACACCAGATCGTCGATGAGGCAGTCAGTGCAGAGGAGATAGCAAGCGATCCGGTTGCGCTGGCAGAAGGGCAGAGCGCGGTCAATCCGGTTATTCAGCATCCTTCGCGCATCTTCGGTCCGGAACGGGTAAATTCGCGCGGTTGGGATATTTTCGACCGCAACGCTGTGTCGGTAATCGAAAACAACCGCAAGCTGTTTGAACAGCCTCATTGCTGGAAGTCAGGGCCGATCCCGCAGGTTGAAGGCGGCAAGGCGCGCGATGTTGCCAATCCTGCGCGTCCTGTCGAGACTGTCGGTGAAGTTACCGAAGCCAATGCCGGGATTGCCACAGAAGCGATCGGCAGGGCCGTCGCCGCTCAACCTGACTGGTCTGCCAGACCGGTGAGCGATCGTGCCGAAATCCTCAGGCGCATTGCCGATCATTATGAGGAAAACGCCGCCGAGTTCTTCGCGCTCACCGCCCGGGAGGCAGGGAAAACACTCGCAGACGGTATTGCGGAGGTGCGCGAGGCGGTCGATTTCCTGCGGTACTATGCCAATGAAGCTCTGAAAGCCGAGCGCGATACAATCGCCCGCGGAGTGATCGTCTGTATTTCGCCGTGGAATTTTCCGCTGGCGATCTTTACCGGCCAGATCGCAGCAGCGCTGGTAACCGGAAATGCAGTGATTGCAAAACCTGCCGAGCAGACGCCGCTGATTGCAGCCCGCGCGGTCGGGTTGATGCTTGAAGCCGGCATCCCCGAACACGTCATTCAACTGTTGCCGGGCGATGGACCGTCAGTCGGTGGGCCGCTGGTTGCTGATCCGCGCATTGCCGGCGTCTGTTTCACCGGCTCCACGGAAGTCGCCAAGCTTATCGAAGCTCAACTGGCAAATTCTGCCCCACCTGACGCGATGCTGATCGCCGAAACCGGCGGACTGAACGCGATGATCGTCGATTCAACCGCGCTTCCCGAGCAGGCGGTGCGAGATATTGTTGCGTCTTCGTTTCAAAGTGCCGGCCAGCGATGTTCAGCCCTTCGCATCCTGTATGTGCAACACGATGTGGCGCCAAAAGTGCTCGAAATGCTTACCGGTGCGATGAACGCGCTATCGGTTGGCGACCCTTGGCAGCTGTCCAGCGATGTCGGGCCGGTGATCGACCAGGAAGCCCGGCAATCCATCCTTGATTACTGCCAAGCGGCGGAACAGGAGGGCAGGGTGATCGCCAGACTGGAGGTGCCTGAAGAGGGTCTATTCGTTGCACCACATATCATCAAGGTGAACGGCATTGGTGATATGGACCGAGAGATATTCGGACCAGTGCTTCATGTGGCGACGTTCGAAGCTGAGCAAATCGGCAAAGTCATCGATGATGTCAACGCCCGCGGATATGGTCTGACTTTTGGGCTGCACACTCGCATTGAGGGCCGCGTTCAAGACGTTATCGATCAGGTCCACGCCGGCAATGTCTACGTCAATCGCAACCAGATCGGCGCTATCGTTGGCTCCCAACCATTTGGCGGAGAGGGACTGTCAGGCACAGGCCCAAAGGCCGGCGGCCCGCATTATCTGCGCAGGTTCAGGAAGTCAGTTGACGCTGGGGTGACCGGAGAACCGGAGGTAAAAACTGGTAAGACTGATCTGCCGAAAGCCTTTGCTGAAGCCGGTGAATGGCAGCTTCGCCAGGACAGAATTGCAATTCTGCGAAAAGCGCTGCGGGGTCGCGCTGCCAGCGCTGTCGCCGCCGCTGCATCGCTCGATTTCGGCCCTGTTGATTTGCCCGGACCGACCGGAGAGGCCAATTCGCTCGCATTGCATCCGCGCGGCAACGTTCTTTGTCTCGGGCCCGATCCGGACGCACTGCTCAATCAAACGGTCCTGGCGCTGGCAGCGGGAAACTCGGTCATCGCCGTGTCTGAGGGTGCCAGGCAGTCCCTTGCGGTGCTGTCGAAAGTCAAAAGCCTGCCGCTGATCGTCGTGGATGGGTCGCCGAAGTTGGAGGAGATATCCACACTGGCTGTCGACGCGGTGGCTTTCTGTGGATCGCCTGCCATGACCCGCGATATCCGCAAATTATTGGCAGGCCGTGACGGGCCGATCGTCCGGATGATCAGTGAACCGCTGGATGCAGTTGCCCATGCCCATGAACGGGCAGTCTGCGTCGACACGACCGCCGCAGGTGGCAATGCCAGCCTGTTGGCTGCGGCGGGGTGAACCGTGTCACCACCGCATGCTGCCCTAATTACAGGGTCTAACGCCTCATGCATCTGTAATATTTTCTCAGATGGTACCTGAGTCCGGTATTTCTGTATCTGATTAGATGCAAATAGCACCTGCGAAGAGGAAAATACTCTTGATCGCCGAATTGGGCTTCGCTGGCGCTGTTGTCTAAGGCTGCCGCATGTGCTGGCACTGGCTGCCCAGCAAAGAGAGACGCAGCAATAATGGTTACGGCGGAAAATGTGATTGTGGATCGGCTGAACATGAACTCGTCCTCCCTTGAATTCCAGCCAAGTATGCGTTCTGCGGCTGAACTCCGACTGAGGCGCATATTCATTGATTGTTCAGGTTCTGCACCCAAACATTAAGGGCAAGTACACAGTCGTGGCGCATTCGCTATGCACCAGATCCATGCACTGCGAATTGCTCCAGTCCTGCCGATTGCGGAGCGATCGTGCGGAAACTCTCTCTCACGCCGTCCTCGCCCAGCTCTCGATGGACGGTGATCATTGTGTTTGCAGGGTGTTCGCGACACAGCTCCGCCATATGCTCCAGTTCTTGCATTGCGACCGGCATCGCGGCGTCCATTGATGGAGCGCCATAGGTTTCGACGAAATGCTTGGCCAATTGTTCGGTCAGGCCTTCCAATTCGTGCTGTTCGATTTTGGTCACGGCAACGAAGGTCACACGCCCGAACGTCTCAACACCGAGCCAGCCATTCGCAAATGCCTGCCGCGCCTTGCCGGTCAGATCCGCTTCGGTCCAGTTCGAGAATTCAAAGCCGCCTGAAATGCACCATTCGCCGGTGCGGGCCGGTTGGGCAAACACGTGCATGTCGCTTTCATCGACATGAATTGCCCGCGCGAGATTCATTCTTCGCCCTCCAGCAGTAATGTCAGCGGCAGGAGGTCTGTGTCATCGCCTTTTCTCAACAACATTCCAAACCGTTCATCGACGCCCAGGAAAACGCCACTGTGGCCGAGTTCTGCGGTTTCTTCACCCATATTATGCGCCAATCCACGCCATGCCTCGTGCAGCGGCTCGACGCCTTCGCCTACCCACCGGTTGATCCAGACCAGCGTGTGTTTTGTCCAGCTTTCCAGCAACCGGGGCGGCTCGACTTCCGCACAGCCTTCCTCGAAGAGCGTGGTTCGTGCGGGGTCGTTCCCGGGGGAATCGCCGGCAGGCAGTAGCGGTATCTCGATCCCCACAATCAGCCAATCCGGTTCAACGCTGGGAACTTTGCTCGATGCCGCCATCCTCAATCGGCCGCAAGCTGCGCCATTGACGCGGATGCCGCCGCTCCACTCCAGATGAACAGCGACCTCCGGCGGCGCCAGCGCTCCAAGCGCATTTTGAAATCCGACACCGCAGGCGGGCATCATCACAACAGCGTCCTCAAGCGGGACTTCGGGCGCGAAGACGATTGCTGCGCGCAACCAATCCGGATCAAAGCGATAGACGACGAGACCGGAATCGCAGCCGAGCGCAGCCCTGCCACAGGCATTTTCGAACGGGTCGACATTTGCCTCGACCTCCTGTCCGCTCATCAGAGGCGGGAAAACAAGGCTGCTCACTTGACTTCGCCCTTAATGATCTTGCTGGCAATGTCTGAGAAAGCAGCGGCGGCCGCGCTTTCAGGCATTGAAATTACGATCGGTGTTCCGTCGTCTGATGCGGTGCGAATGTCCATCAGCAAGGGAATTGTTCCCAACAGCGGTACATCCAGTTTTTCCGCTTCGGCCTTGACGCCGCCATGCCCGAAAATGTGCTCTTCGTGACCGCATTTCGAACATATGTGGGACGACATGTTCTCAATCAGGCCAAATATCGGAACATTCATTTGCCGGAACATGTCGATCCCCTTTCGGGCGTCGAGCAAGGCAATGTCCTGCGGGGTCGAAACGACGATTGCGCCGTCAACCCGAACCGTCTGTGCAAGTGTCATCTGAACGTCGCCAGTCCCGGGCGGCAGATCCACCAGCAACGCGTCAAGCGCCCCCCACTGCACTTTTGACAGCATCTGTTGCAGCGCTCCCATCAGCATCGGGCCCCGCCAAGCCACTGCTTCGCCTTCCTCTGCAAGCAAGCCGATCGACATCAAGGTAACCCCGTGGCCGCGCAACGGAAGGATCATCTGCCCGTCCGGCGATGCCGGCCGGCCCGATATACCAAGCATCCGGGGTTGTGACGGGCCGTAAACATCTGCATCCAGCAGACCGACGCGGTGACCACCAAGTGCCAATGCGCATGCCAAATTCGCTGCAACGGTCGATTTGCCAACCCCGCCCTTGCCCGACGCAACCGCAATGATGCGATCGATGCCCGGTATTGTTTCTGGTCCGGCCGCTCCATTCTCGCGGGGGGATTCATGCGAGCGCTCATCATCATCCGGACCGGTTGTGGCGGACGGTGCATCGCTATGCGCAGTCAGAATGACCGTCACTTTTCGTCGGCCGGCCACCGCGCTAATGCGCTTTTCTGCTGCTGCTCGAACAGCTTCCATTTCAGCGGCGAATGATGGGTCAACGGTGAGCACCAGCCGGACACCGTCATCATCGATCACCAGGTCGTCGATGATGTTTGCTGCAACGATATCGCTCCTTGAAGCCGGGTCGATGACTGGCTTGAGCGCAGAATGGATTATTTCGCGGCTGAGGCTCACGTCACTCAGGACCCTCGATTGATCCATCGACAACGTGTTCCAGGCCAACTTCTTCGATCGTCAAAACCACCTTCACCTTATAGCTTTTCCCACCGGTAGCCTCGGCGCTTCGCATCGCGTTCTCGATAGCTTGCTGTGATGTTACGCCGACCTGTTTTAAAAATTTTCGCATCGACATGTTGAATTCGTCACTCAAGGTTCTCTCCCTCCTTCAATAGAATCACGAGCATTGACCTTATCGTCCTGTGCAATTTACGCTTCATTGGTCCGGGATGGGATGCAAACCGGGATTAATCGATGCACAGATTGGCCATATTGGTAATATCTGCAGGTGTTTTCGCAGGCATTGCAGTTGCGCAGGAGCGGGAATTCAAGCTCAGCGCACACCCCGATATTGTCGAGACGGGATTTCTCAAATACTTGCTGCCGCGCTTTTCGCTGAAAACCGGAATACGCATCACGGTCGTCAATTTTGGCGAACCCGCGGACGCGAGTTTTTCTGCGGATAGCTCCGGAACGATTGCATTCAGCGGTGTGGAGCAAAACTGGTATCTCGGAATTACCGCCTCGGACCGGCGGCCGCATGCCGAACGGTTTGCCAAATGGCTGGCTTCCGATGTCGGACGCCGGACGATCGGTTCGTTCAAACCGGATGGAGTTGCGCCATTTTCGCCACAGGCAAAGAAAGTGGCCGTGGTAAAAGTGGTCTCGAACGGTGGTGACGCCGCTGCAGGAGAGAAGTTGTCCCTCCGCCATTGTGGGCGCTGCCACGTCGTTAACGAAACGAACCGGATGAACGCCATCGGATCCACACCATCCTTCTCGCTCTTGCGCAGTTTTGAAGATTGGGAAGCGCGTTTTCAGACATTCTACGTGCTCAACCCGCACCCCGCATTCACGCAGATCGAGGAAGTCACAGAGCCGTTTAGCTCCCAGCGGCCTTCGCCGATCGCGCCGTTGGAAATGACGCTTGAAGATCTCGAGGCGATCATGGCCTACGCTGCGACGATTTCCCCCGCTAATCTTGGTGCGCCGATCAAACATCAATGATCCCGTCTTTTCGACAGGTAGTCGTCTGTTGTGCGTACACGTGGGCGCTCTCCGCCGGCAAATGGATTGTTCTCGGAGTGAAACTGCGCATTCACACGGCAATCATCGCACATCTGGATGATTTTCACGGCGTCTGAGTTCTCGAACATGGCATGTTTGCCAGCCAGTTTTTCGGTGATCCGCATGACCGTGGATTTCACGCCAAATGGTTTTCCGCATTCGATGCAGGCAAAAGGTTCTTCTTCGTGCAGCACTTGGTGCGACAGCGCCTCGTCAGCAAGATTGAGTTGTGGTTTCAGGGAAATAGCGGATTCCGGGCAGGTGTTTTTGCACAGGCCACATTGCAGGCACGCGCTTTCCTGAAGACGAAGTTGCGGAGATTCCGTATTGTCTCCCAGGGCACCGGACGGGCAGAGCGACACACAGGCAAGACAAAGTGTGCATGCTTCAGTATCGACCATTATCGTGCCATAGGGCGCGCCCTGGGGTAATTCGATTGTGTTTACATCGGGCCTGATGGCCTTTGCAGCTAGGCGGGTTACCTGGCGCCGGGAACCCAGTGGGAGAACCGGCTTGACCACTGGATCATTGAGTTCGGCCTGGTTGTAGAGGTGATCCGCAAGGTGGGCCGGATCGGCGATGTCCAGAAGATTGATGGCTCCCGTCCCGCCAATGGCCGATACGATCATAAGCTCACGCTCGACTGCATCATTATCGGTATTCGGAGACAGCAACACAGTTACCGATGCAAATCCGCTACCCAGGGCTGCCAACATTTCGGCGTGTCCAAACGCTGCGAGCGCCGAGACTTCCATTGGGATTACATCTGAAGGCAGGCCGCGATCGTGGCGCGCGCAAAGCGAGATCATTTCGCGGCCATGGTCTTCATCGTGAACCAGCAACCTCGGTGGCGATTTGGCAATTTTACGATAGGTGGAAGCCAGTGTTTCGATACGCTTGAACGTTTCGGCTGGCGCTGGTGTATCATATGAGATTGCGCCGGAAGGACAGATTGCGGAACAAGTGCCGCAGCCTGCACAGATCGCTGGATCAACGGTGACGAAGTCTCCGTTCGGCGTAATCGCCCCGGTCGGACAATTGTCCAGGCACTTTGAACACCCCGTTTTTTGCGCCCGTGAATGGGCGCATAATTGCTCGTCCAGCCTTACATGGAGCGGTTTTTCGAACGTGCCGGTAAGGTGCGATGCATCCAGCACTGTTTTGGCGACCGCACCGGCTGACCGGGGATCAGCGCGCAGATATCCGTCACGTTTCTTGTGGGCTGGAAACAGAGGTGCTGCACCCGACAGATCGACAATGATATCGCATTGTGACTGCGCTCCGTCGCGAGCTTCTGTGCAGGTGGATGAATCCCGCCCACCTGGTACTGGCTCAGTGAATTTGTCGATTGTAAGGTCAAAATTGCCAAGCGAGCCTGATGCGATCCGCAGATCGCCAAACACAATGTCAAATTGCCTGGCGCCGGCGCCAATCTGGCTATCCTTGGCGAATTCCGGTGGAAGAAGGACCGTGACGCTCAGGTGGTTGCTCAATTGATCAGCGGCTTCCAAAGCAGTCTCACTGGCGCCCATGACAAGGCAAAGACCTTCCGAAACGATGTCGAACAACTTTTGCCGTTGCGCCGGTAATTGAGCCTCGGCGACAAGTGCTGCCATTTTGGCGGTTTTTGGATTTTTGTCGGCAGACCAGCCGGCCCGGTCGCGAATGTCTACAAATCCGGGCGGGTCGATTTCCAATTCCGCGGCAAGGTCCTCGAACCGCCGCCGCTCCTGTTGACATGCAATAATCGCGTCACCGGACCGGATCGCTTCGGCAGCAATTTCGATCTCGCTCAGACACAACTCGGTGTGAACGTTGGAACACTTCATGCCACCGCAAGCGCTCGACAAGGCATCTACGTCAATGTCTTGCGAACCCATACAGTCACACAATACCAATTGTTTAGGCATCTTTTTCAAATTCTTACTTCACTTTTGGCACTTGCCTGCCCGTGTGCGAACAGTGAAACTAGTCACGAAACTTCGCGGCAGTAAAGCCGCCGTTTGAAACCTAATTTCCTGCCACACGACTGTCCGCTCTCAACCGAGCGACAAAAGCTCGTTGGAGTCACGACGATTCGGAGGGTTTTTGGCGCGCAACCATCAGCAAATGTGCGTTTTCAGGATGCTCCGGAAAAGCATCTTACACTTTAGTCGAATACAGTCTTCACAATTGCAGCATTCCAGCTCCCGGAGCTTGCAAATAATGCAATATGTTGCATTCTGTTCGTGCACAAATATCCGCGCAGGCTTTGGGAGGAGCATTGTCCGGTAAAATTGAAAGAATGCGGACTTTGCCGCTCGGTATTGTCGTGCGCCGGCTGCCGGGCGTTACGCGTTGGGCCAAATGGTCTTGGAAGGCTGTATCAGTCCTCCCCGGTGCTGGTCCTGCGAATTGGCAGGTGCTGCGAAAAGAAGGTGACGCCGTTGAATATCACGCGGCAACCGTCACTCTGGAATTGCACCGGACTGACACGGAAGCCTATCTGACGGGCTTGAGCGAAAAAATCCCCTCAATCTTCGTAATCCTGCGCCAGGAACCGGCAAACGGCGACGACATCCCTGTGGAGGTACTGCTAGCAACCGCTTCTCCATACGAGGCCCAGGACTACGCAGACAGCGGCGAGGATATCGTCGAAAAGGTCGCGATGCCTTCAGGCCTGATTGCCTGGATCAAGGCTTTCATTGACGAGCACCATGAGCCGGAAGAGTTCGTAAAACGCCGCCGCGACCGGGTTACCGTCGAACTTGTCGAGGATGGTGTCGGCGACCCCCGGATTCCGCAACTGACCGACGTCTATCGGTCACCGAAATCTGCCAAGCTGGAGCGACTGCATTGACCTCCGCAACTGACTTCTGGAGCAAACGAAAGGCCGGTGTCCGCGCTGAGGCAGAGGCCGAGCTCGCCGTCGCGGAGGACACGCAACGCGAAGCGGAATTGCAGGAGCTGGAAACCAAAACAGACGGTGAAATTCTTGAAGAGCTCAATCTCCCCGATCCAGACGAGCTACAATTAGGCGATGATTTCAAGGCATTCATGGGCAAGGCGGTGCCGGAGCGCATCAGGCGTCGAGCGCTCAGAAAGCTATGGCTCAGCAATCCGGCTCTCGCAAATCTTGATGGCCTGATTGAGTATGGCGAGGATTACACCGACGGTGCAACGGTCGTTGAAAACTTGCAGACTGCCTATCAGGTGGGAAAGGGCATGCTCAAACATATCGAGGCGCTTGCAGATGTGGATGATGAAGCTGAGATTTCGACCGAAACTGAAGGCGACTCTGAGTACCTTGCAGAAGACGTGGAAATCACTCCGGCGTCAGCCGAAGCTGATTCAATAGATGATCCGGAAGGTGAGCCTCCCGAACAGGCAGGACAGCCGCTTGAAGTGAACATGGTGTCGGAAGCCAGAGCAGTGCCCATACGCCGGATGCGGTTTCATTTTTCGGGCGAGAACCAACAGTTGCAAGGTCACGAGGCAAAGGGATAGTTGATGTCAGCAGCCGCTGAAGCCGTTTTGGGACTGGTTGCACCGGAAGACCGGATGCGCGCGGACCTGTACGACTATCTAGGCTTGATTTTGTCCCGCCCACCCAACGCCGGCCTCCTTCAGCAGACTGCCGAATTGACAGGTGATTCCAGCGACCTGGGCGAAGCGATCTCAGGACTGGCGCGTGTGGCAAACGTCACGAAACCGAAGGCAGCAGAGCGCGAATTCAACACGTTATTTGTCGGGTTGAGCCGGGGAGAATTGCTTCCCTATGCATCATACTATCTGACAGGGTTCCTGAACGAGAAACCGCTGGCACAATTGCGCGGAGAAATGGCAGAGCGCCAGATTGCCAGAGCTGAAAACGTTTTCGAACCGGAAGACAATATTGCCTCGCTGATGGAGATGATGGGCGGGCTGATTATGGGCCGCTTTGGCAGTGTCGCCGAATTGGAAGAGCAAAAGGCTTTCTTCGACAAGCACATCGGCCCATGGGCCGGGCATTTTTTCACGGATTTGGAATCAACCAAAAGTTCGGTGTTCTACGCATCGGTCGGCGCTGTCGGCCGGCTGTTCATGGATATCGAGCAGGAGGCATTCCGGATGGGGACCGGCTGAACCCGGTCATAACGGCGGAATGTCCGCCACAACAACGGGAGGAATTTTCCCATGCGTAAAAACGAGGAGGTCAAACGAAATGACCGCCGCGATTTTCTGAAACTGGCTGGCCTTTCTGCGCCAGCGGCTGCAGCAGCTGTTGCGGCAGGTGTTTCGGAAGCGGAAGCCAAGGCTGAAGAGGCTGGCGACCGCATGCAGGATACTGCGCATACGCGCGCCTATTTTGCATCGGCAAAGTTCTAGAAAGAACCAAGCCGAACCGGCCAAGGTTGCGTGACGCCCGAACGCCGGATTCACAAAAACTCCAAGCGCCCGGACAATCAGGCGCAACAATGGGAGAGAGGAAATGCTAAGGAAAAAGACCAACGGGGTTGCGAGACGCCCCCAGCGGGCCAGTATCCTGTCAAGTTTTGCGGACAAATCGGTTGACCGCCGCGCATTTTTGCGTGGTTCGGGACTGGCCGTGGGCGGTCTGGCGGCTATTGGCGCCACTGCCGGGTCGGTGACGAAGGCGAAGGCTCAAAGCAACGGCAACGACGCGGTAGAAACCGTCAAATCGGTTTGCACCCACTGTTCAGTTGGCTGCACAGTTATCGCTGAAGTTTCCAACGGTGTCTGGGTCGGCCAGGAACCCGGCTGGGACAGCCCGTTCAATCTCGGCGCGCATTGCGCAAAAGGCGCATCGGTACGCGAGCACGCCCATGGCGAGCGCCGCCTGAAGTATCCGATGAAGAAAGAAGGCGGCGAGTGGAAACGCGTCAGCTGGGAAGAGGCCATCAACGAGATCGGCGATGGCATGATGAAAATCCGCGACGAAAGCGGGCCGGACAGTGTTTATTGGCTTGGATCGGCCAAGCACAATAACGAACAGGCCTACCTGTTCAGAAAGTTCGCAGCCTACTGGGGCACGAACAATGTGGACCATCAGGCACGCATCTGTCATTCAACGACGGTCGCCGGCGTGGCAAACACATGGGGCTACGGCGCCATGACAAACAGCTACAACGACATCCACAATTCCAAGGCGATCTTCATTATCGGTGGCAACCCTGCCGAGGCGCACCCTGTATCCTTGCTGCACGTGCTGCGGGCAAAGGAGCAAAACAATGCGCCACTGATCGTATGTGATCCGCGGTTCACACGCACTGCCGCCCATGCGGATGAATATGTGCGTTTCCGCCCGGGCACGGACGTTGCGCTGATCTGGGGTATTCTCTGGCACATTTTCGAGAACGACTGGGCAGACAATGAGTTCATTCGCACCCGCGTGTGGGGCATGGACCAGATCAAGGCGGAAGTCGCTAAATGGACGCCTGAGGAAGTTGAGCGCGTCACCGGCACACCCGGTTCGCAGCTTCGCCGTGTTGCCCGCACCATGGCCAACAACCGTCCCGGTACGGTGATCTGGTGCATGGGTGGAACCCAGCATACCAACGGCAACAACAACACGCGTGCTTACTGTGTCTTGCAGTTGGCGCTTGGCAATATGGGAACCACCGGCGGCGGAACCAATATCTTCCGTGGCCACGACAACGTGCAGGGCGCAACAGATCTTGGCGTCCTCAGTCACACTTTGCCCGGCTACTACGGCCTTTCGAAAGGTTCGTGGGCGCACTGGGCCCGGGTCTGGGAAGAGGATCCGGATTGGCTGGCAGGCCAGTTTGACAAGATCACCGGTGCTGACGGCAAAGAAAAGTCGCTCCAGAACTTGACGGGTATTCCGGTCAGCCGCTGGATCGACGGCATTCTCGAGGATGCCGACAACATCGACCAGCCCAATAATGTACGGGCAATGGTTCTGTGGGGCCATGCACCGAACTCGCAGACCCGCATGAAGGAAATGAAGACGGCGATGGAGAAGCTCGACATGCTTGTCGTGATCGATCCATATCCAACCGTCTCGGCGGTTCTCCATGACAGGACCGACGGTGTCTATCTGCTGCCCGCGTGCACGCAGTTTGAGACACGCGGTTCGGTGACGGCATCAAACCGCTCCTTCCAGTGGCGCGACAAGGTTGTCGATCCGCTGTTTGAAAGCTTGCCGGATGAAGTCATCATGGCGAAGTTTGCCAACAAGTTCGGATGGGCTGACCGTTTCTTCCGCAACATCGAGATGGAAGATGCGGAAACACCAAACGTCGAGAGCATCACCCGCGAATTCAACCGCGGGCTCTGGACGATTGGCTATACTGGTCAGTCGCCCGAACGGCTGAAACTGCACATGGCCAATCAGCATACGTTTGACAGGACGACGCTGCAGGCCATTGGCGGTCCGGCTGACGGTGACTATTACGGCCTGCCTTGGCCTTGCTGGGGTACAGCCGAAATGGGTCATCCCGGTACGCCAAACCTCTATGACATGTCCAAGCCTGTTGCAGAGGGCGGCTTGTGTTTCCGTGCCCGCTTCGGCGTTGAGCGGGATGGCGACAATCTCCTGGCGGAGGGCGTCTACAATCCTGGTTCGGAAATTCAGGATGGTTATCCGGAATTCACCATGCAGATGCTGATGGATCTGGGTTGGGATGGAGACCTGACTGATGACGAGCGTGCTGCGATCGACGCGGTGGCAGGGCCGAAGACCAACTGGAAAACCGATCTGTCTGGCGGTATCCAGCGCGTAGCGATCAAGCATGGCTGCGCACCATTTGGTAATGCAAAGGCCCGCGCGGTTGTGTGGACGTTCCCGGATCCGGTGCCCTTGCACCGCGAGCCGCTCTACACGCCTCGTCGCGATCTCGTGGCCGATTATCCGACCTATGAGGACCGCAAGTTCTATCGTCTGCCGACCATGTATGCGTCGATCCAGAAGCAGGACTTCTCGAAGGATTATCCAATGATCCTGACGTCCGGCCGCCTGGTTGAGTACGAGGGTGGTGGCGATGAATCGCGCTCCAATCCGTGGCTTGCTGAACTGCAGCAGGACATGTTCGTCGAAATCAACCCGCGCGATGCCAACAATTTGGGTATCCGCGACGGCGAACAGGTCTGGGTCGAAGGTGCCGAAGGCGCCAAGGTCAAGGTCATGGCCATGGTCACCGAGAGAGTTGGTTCGGGAGTTGCGTTTATGCCGTTCCACTTCGGCGGCCATTTTGAGGGCGCCGACTTGAGGGACAAATATCCCGAAGGGGCCGATCCATACGTTCTGGGTGAGTCGTCGAACACCGCGCAGACCTACGGTTACGACTCGGTCACCCAGATGCAGGAGACCAAGGCCACTCTCTGCAAGATCACTGCAGCATAAGGAGAAAAATAATGGCTAGAGCAAAATTCCTCTGCGACGCCGAACGCTGCATTGAATGCAACGCCTGCGTGACGGCTTGTAAGAACGAGCATGAAGTACCTTGGGGTATCAATCGTCGCCGGGTGGTCACCATCAATGATGGCAGCCCAGGTGAGCGGTCGATCTCCGTGGCCTGCATGCATTGTTCCGACGCGCCATGCATGGCGGTATGCCCTGTCGACTGTTTCTATCAGAACGACGATGGCGTGGTCCTGCATTCGAAGGACCTCTGCATTGGTTGCGGTTACTGCTTCTATGCGTGCCCGTTCGGAGCACCGCAGTTTCCGCAGGCGGGCAATTTCGGTTCGCGCGGTAAGATGGACAAATGTACCTTCTGCGCCGGTGGACCGGAAGAAAACCATAGCCAGGCGGAGTTCCAGAAATACGGACGCAACCGTATTGCTGAAGGCAAGTTGCCGATTTGCGCAGAAATGTGCTCGACCAAGGCACTGCTTGCCGGCGATGGCGATGTGGTTTCAGGCATCTACCGCGAGCGTGTTGTTGCCCGCGGATTCGGTACGGGTGCCTGGGGCTGGGGCACGGCATACGGGCAAAAGGGCGGCTGACGCCGCACATTTGTCCCCATTGCCTTTCCCGGGGCGGTCGACAGATCGCCCCGGTCGAACTTACTTGCAATATTCCGGCTTGAACCGAGGTGCTGCCATGATGCGCGCGTTGTTTGTCCTCCTGTTGTCGATTGCCCTTTCCGGCATTTTTGCACCGGTCACGCCAATGGCCCAGGAAAGCGGCGACCGGTCGTCAACCGGCGGAGCCCAGACGCTGGAAGACATCATGGCGCGCCAGCGCGGGGAGAAGATCGACGATGCGTTCAGACGCGAAGCGATCGGCGATCCGGACAGCGCAGCGGCAATTTCATCGCAATTGGGAACGCTTGGCGGTGCTTCGGATCCAGAGCTTTGGCGAGCACTCCGTTACGGCTCGGCCGACATCAATGCTTCTTCCGGTGGCGAGGTCGGTGCAATTTTGGTGCAGGATGGCGGCATGCGCTGGCTCGAGTTCCGGGCCGGACCCATGGCGCAGTGGGGCGGGTATTTGTTGCTCGCCACTCTTGTTTTGCTTGCGCTGTTTTTTGCGCTTCGCGGTCGCATCCGGATTGACGGAGAGAAAACCGGACGAACGATCACTCGCTTCAAGGCGATTGAGCGATTTGGCCACTGGCTACTGGCAGGGTCGTTCATCCTGTTGGGCATCACCGGGCTTATTACCTTGTTCGGCCGTACAGCGCTTATTCCAATACTCGGCAAGGATATGTTTTCGAATTTGGCACTCGCATCCAAATGGGTTCACAACAGTGTTTCGTGGGCATTCATCCTCGGTCTGGTGATGGTGTTCGTCATGTGGGTGATCCACAATTTGCCCAGCAGAACCGATTTGACATGGATGGCAAAGGGCGGCGGCCTTTTTGTAAAGGGCGTTCATCCACCGGCAAAGAAATTCAATGCGGGCCAGAAACTGATTTTCTGGTCGGTGATCATTCTTGGCGCATCAATTTCAGCATCCGGCCTGTCATTGCTGTTCCCCTTCGAACTACCCATGTTCGAAGTGACTTTCCAGAAGCTGTCGGCAATCGGCATCACCAGTCTGCCCGGTATGGGTGCGCTTCCAACGGAACTGACGCCACACGAAGAAATGCAATATGCGCAACTGTGGCACGGGATCGTCGCTTTCGTGCTGATCGCGATAATTTTGGCCCATATCTATATCGGCTCGGTGGGCATGGAAGGAGCGTATGACGCAATGGGATCCGGCGAAGTCGATTTGCAATGGGCGAGGGAACATCACAGCCTTTGGGTTGAGGAGGTTATGAATGCAGAAACCGAAGCGCCCGATGGAGAAATTGTTCCTGCTGAGTGACCAACTCCGATCCCGTGGCTGATTTTCGAATATCCGCGTTTGGCGCTATGGTCGCTGCGGCGCTGAGCATGGCCATTGTTCCGCTGTCAACCAGCGCCGGAGAATTTTTCACGCTCAAGGGGCATGGCGGCCCGGTGATGGATGTTGCGGTGTCATCGGATAGCGGAACCATTGCAACAGCCAGCTTTGACAATTCAGTCGGCATCTGGGACGGCCGCAAGCCGGTTTGGCTGGAAGCGCACGAGGCGGCGGTCAACTCGGTCGTTTTCATCGGCGAACATCGATTGGCCTCTGCCGGAGATGATTATTCCGTCCGCCTCTGGGACAGGGCGTCTGGAACCGGAAGGATGCTCGGGCGGCACAAGGCCAAAATAATGGCGCTTGCTGTGGCTCCGGATCAATCGCTGTTGGCAACAGCAAGCTGGGACGGCACGATCGGGCTTTGGCCGCTTGATGACCGCGGCGACGTCTCATTCCTGGGCGGCCACAAATCCGGCGTCAATGATGTCGCATTTTCTGCCGATGGTTCTCTCCTTTATTCGGCGTCAACCGACGGAACTATCCGTACTTGGGACGTGGGCGGACGCAGGGAAAAACGCCTGATGCTGCGGCACGGGTTTGGCGTCAATGTCATGACACTCAATCACCGGCACGGCTGGCTTGCCTATGGTGCGGTCGACGGCGTCACGCGTGTCATCGACTTGTCCACCGACGAGCAAATTGCAGATTTTACCCTTGAGCGGCGACCTATTCTTTCGATTTCCCAGACGGATTCAGGCGACAAGATAGCGGTCGGTGATGGCGATGGCTTTATCATGATTGTTGATACGGACCAGTGGAAAATCATCCATGATTTTCGCGCCGCATTGCGAGGTCCGATCTGGGCGCTCGCATTCTCTAACGACGGCAAAAACATTCATGCCGGCGGCATTGAAAGCATTGTCTATTCCTGGCCGCTCGACCAGATCAAGGATCTCGGGCCGATGGCTGACAGCAATCCGGAATTTCTTCGCGATCCGGCCAAAATGGAAAACGGCGAACGGCAGTTTGCAAGAAAGTGTTCAATCTGTCATTCGCTCGAAGCCGAAGGCAGCCGCAGGGCCGGGCCAACGCTTTATGGCCTGTTTGGCCGAAGGGCAGGCGCCCTGGACGGTTACAATTTCTCCAAAACCCTGTCCGGATCTGATATCGTCTGGGGTGACGACACGATAGACAAACTGTTTGATCTGGGGCCTGATCACTACATCCCCGGATCGAAAATGCCGATGCAGCGTATTGCCAGAAAACAAGATCGCGACGACCTGATCGACTACCTTCGTCAAGCCACGTCGCGTTGAAAGGATCCGAGATGAAACCAATGCTGATCGCATTTGCCGCCATCATCGTCATTGCAGTCGGGTCCGATCTGATACTCGATCAAATCGGGTTTTCCAGCGCTGATGTAAACGCAAGCTCATCGGTTCGCCTGGAGTAGAGGAAAGGCCTGCTTCCGCTCTGGCGCGTCAAACCAAATTGCCACCACATCCGTGAGGTTCGGATTCGGACCGAACTGAGCCTTTTTCCAAACAATTTGGATGATCATTCTCGTTTGCTGTTTACATTCCGATCAGACGGGACTGTAAACAGGAATGCAGAAACTTGGGCGATATGGAGCGAATTTGAATGACGCCGTTTAACTTCAACACAACGCCCAGCGTGCGGTTTGGCGAAGGTATTGCCGCCGATCTCGGAAACATTGCCGGATCTGTCCTCGGTACAAAAGTCCTGTTCGTTACCGATCCGGGAATAATGTCGCTGGGCCTTGCAGACAGAGCGGTCGATTCGCTGAAAGAAGCCGGTTTGACGATGGCAATCTTCTCCGAAGTCGAAGCTGATCCGTCGCTTGATACTCTGCAAAAGGCCGTGGAACTGGCTGGTTCTCTTGGCGCCACCGGCGTTATCGGTTTTGGTGGCGGTTCCTCCATGGATATCGCCAAACTCGTTGCGCTGCTTGCAGGATCAGGCGAAGATATCGATGAAGCGTGGGGTGTCGCAAATGCCAAGGGGCCACGTCTGCCGCTGGTTCTGGTGCCAACAACCGCAGGGACCGGATCTGAGGCCACGCCTGTTTCGATCATCACGGTGGGAGGCGAAGAAAAACGCGGTGTCTCCTCGCCTATCATCCTGCCTGACATCGCAATCCTGGATCCGGATTTGACGCTCGGTCTTCCAGCCGCAACAACCGCGGCAACCGGTGTGGACGCGATGGTACACGCCATTGAGGCTTACGCATCAAAGAATGCCAACAACAATCCGGTTTCGAAAATGCTGGCGCGCCAGGCTTTGCAGCTTCTGGGAGCCAATATCGAGACGGCAGTGTTCAACGGTAGCGATGTGAAAGCCCGCGGGGCCATGCTGCTCGGCTCAATGCTGGCGGGACAGGCCTTCGCCAACTCACCGGTTGCGGCCGTGCACGCGCTTGCCTATCCCATAGGTGGCACATTTCACGTCCCCCATGGTCTGTCAAACGCGCTGGTGCTGCCGCATGTCTTGCGATTCAACGCCCCCGACGCGGCGCCGCTTTATGCCGAGATCGCGGCTGACGCTTTCCCGGGGCTGGCCAATGAGGCCGGCACCCAAAGCCGGTGTGCAGGTTTCATCGAGGCGCTGGCAGATTTGTCCAGGAAGCTCGGCCTGCAAACAACCTTGCGCGAAGTCGGCATCAGTGAGGGTGACCTTCCGAAAATGGCCGCTGATTCCATGTTGCAGACGCGATTGCTGGTCAATAATCCGCGCGAGGTCACGGAGGCCGATGCATTGGCGATTTACAAGGCGGCGCTATGAGCGAAAGGCAGAGGCCTTCCACCCGAAGCGATTACAAGGTGTTTCGCACCATTTCGACGCGCTGGATGGACAATGACGTCTATGGTCACATGAACAATGTGGTGCACTATTCACTGTTCGACACTGCGGTGAATGGATGGCTGATTGAACAGGATGTTCTCGATCTTACCGCTGGAGATCAAGTCGGACTGGTGGTGGAAACCGGGTGCAGATATTTCGCCGAGATGGCGTTCCCCGACGTTGTTACTGCCGGAATCAAAGTCGAACGGCTGGGGAAATCCTCGGTCCGCTATGAAGTCGGGTTGTTTCGCAATGAAGAGGAAATCGCCTCCGCCGAGGGTCACTTCATTCATGTTTATGTCGATCGCAAAACACGGAAATCAATGCCGCTGAACGCCAAATTGCGTTCGGCGCTTGAGGGTTTGGCGAGCTAGAGCGGTTCCACCGAAGGGTTTTAACCCACCTGCTCGCGAAGCGTAAATATTCTGGCCAGCAGGTTTTTTGTCGACGCATCATGACCGCTCGCTGATTTGCGCTGTTCGACAACGGGCAGCAAACCGGTTGCCAGTTCCTTTCCAAGTTCCACACCCCACTGGTCAAACGCGTTGATGCCATAAAGACAGGCTTCGACGAATACGCGGTGTTCATAAAGCGCAATGAGTTCGCCCAGCGTGTGGGGCGTGAGTTTCTTGTACAGAATCGTCATTGACGGCCGGTTGCCGGGAAAGGTCTTGTGCGGCACCAGTTTGGCGGCCTCCTGACGCGTCATGCCCTGATCGGCCAATTGTGACGCGGCCTCGATTCCGGTGCGCCCGCGCATCAGCGCTTCGGATTGTGCAAGGCAATTGGCAATCAACAACCGGTGCTGATGATCGAGATGCGGTTCGTGTCCACTTGCGGCCAGAAGAAACTCGACCGGGATGATGTCCGTGCCTTGGTGCAGCAGTTGAAAGAAAGCGTGTTGACCATTGGTTCCGGGCTCACCCCATACAACCGGGCCAGAGCGGTGTTGCAGCGGTTCTCCGTCAAGACCGACGCCCTTGCCATTGGATTCCATGTCTAACTGTTGAAGGTAGGCTGGAAAGCGTGACAGCCGCTGGTCGTAGGGAATGATCGCGCGGGTTGGATATCCCATTACTTCGCGGTGCCAGAAGCCGATCAGACCGAGGGCAACGGGCATGTTTTCTTCCAGCGGCGCGGTTGCAAAGTGCCGGTCGATTGCCTGACCGCCGGCAAGAAACTCATGAAATGCATCGGGACCGATAGCTATCATCACCGGCAATCCGATTGCCGACCAGATCGAATATCGCCCGCCAACCCAATCCCAAAATCCAAATGCGCGTTCTTCGTCAATGCCAAAGGCGCGAACCTTGTCCAACGCCGTCGACACGGCAGCGAAATGGTCACCGACTGCCGCATCGCCCAGCCTGCCGGCCAGCCAGCTTCGCGCAGTTTGCGCGTTGGTCATGGTCTCAATGGTGGTGAAAGTCTTGGATGCAACGATGAAAAGCGTTGAAGCGGGATCGAGATGGTCCAGAACGTCGGAAATATCGGCGCCATCGACATTGGAAACAAAATGCGATCTCGGGCCATCGTGATAAGGTTCCAGCGCAAGGGCCGCCATCGCTGGCCCAAGATCAGAGCCGCCAATACCGATATTGACGATGTCGGTAAATTTCTTGCCCGAGACCCCGGAAACGTATCCGGAACGGACCTTGTTTGAAAAAGCCGACATTCGATCCAGAACATCCGCGATATCCTGGTTTACCTGTCTGCCATCAGTGAAGATCGGAATATCGGGCGGAGCTCTCAAAGCTGTATGAAGGACAGCCCGGCCTTCGGTAATGTTGAGGTGTTCCCCTGAGAACATGGTATCGCGCCAGCTCTCCAAGTCACAGTTTCGGGCGTGCTGGTACAGCGCATCCATGATTTGGTCGGAAACGGCGCATTTGGAGTAATCCAGCATCATATCGCCGCGCATCACGGAAAAGCGGTCGGCGCGACTGCTGTCTTCCTCAAATGCTTTGCGCATGTCCTTGGGAGTGGTGCGCCGCGAAACAGAGCGCAATTTCTTCAGTGAAGCTTCGGTTTCATCACTCATCGGATTATTTGCTCAGATTATGTAATGGCGCGCCTGACAATGATAGCCGCGGCCGGGTGTTCCAGAATCGTCCGTTTGCGAAGGCTAAGACAGATGCCTGAGTTTCGCGCGACATGATTTTGACCGGTGGGTTATCACGACAAGAATCTATTGTACCGATATAGACCACGTCTTTGCCGGTTGAAATAAGTGTTACATGAAATGTTTTTGAACATTTTATGCAGCGTGCCAATTCGTCCCTTTTTCAAGTAATTCGTTTGTTCACCGCCCCTTGCAAGAAATGGTGCCTGTTTGGGGAGCATGAAAGCTCCGCCGGCTTTGTCGGGACCGGTTGGATGCAAAAAAAACACCCCGGATGATTCAACATCCGGGGTTTCTATTCGGGAGGAGAAACGGCCTTAGAACAGACCTTCAATCAAACCTTCTTCGTTGAGGTAGATTTTCTCCGATGACGGCACTTTTGGCAGCCCCGGCATGGTCATGATCTGGCCTGTAATGACAACAATGAAGCCGGCGCCGGCAGACAATCTGACTTCGCGAACGGGAACGGTGTGGCCGGTTGGGGCGCCACGCAGATTGGGATCGGTGGAAAAGGAATACTGCGTCTTAGCCATGCAAACCGGCAGATCGCCGTAGCCCTGCTCTTCCCACTGTCGCAACTGGTCGCGGACCGATTTGTCGGCGATAACCTCTTCCGCGCGGTAGATGCGTTTGGCGACCGTTTCAATCTTTTCGAACAGCGACATGTCATCGGCATAAAGCGGCGCGAACTGCGACTGGCCGCTGTCGGCAATTTTCGCAACCCGCGAGGCCAGCTCTTCGGTGCCCTTGGAGCCTTCTGCCCAATGTTTGCAGAGGATGGCTTCTGAGCCCTGCGACTCGACGAAATCCTTAACTGCCTGAATTTCAGCATCCGTGTCGGAAATGAAATGATTGATTGCGACAACTGCCGGGACGCCGAACTGTTTCACGTTCTCAATGTGGCGGCCGAGGTTTGCGCAGCCTTTCTCGACGGCCTCGACATTCTCCGTTCCCAGGTCCTCTTTCTTGACGCCGCCGTTCATTTTCATCGCTCGAACGGTAGCCACGATCACGCAAGCTGCCGGTTTCAGGTCCGCTTTGCGGCATTTGATGTTGAAGAACTTTTCCGCTCCCAAATCGGCGCCGAAGCCGGCCTCTGTCACAACATAATCGGCTATCTTCAGCGCCGTTGTTGTTGCAACCACCGAATTGCAGCCATGGGCGATGTTGGCGAACGGGCCGCCATGAACAAACGCAGGATTGTTCTCCAATGTCTGCACCAGATTTGGCTGCATGGCGTCTTTCAACAGCACGGTCATTGCACCGTCAGCCTTGATGTCGCGGCAGTAGACCGGGCTTTTGTCGCGGCGATAACCGATGATGATGTCGCCCAGGCGTTTTTCCAGGTCTTTCAGGTCGGTCGCCAGGCAAAGGATGGCCATGACTTCGGAAGCAACCGTGATGTCGAACCCGGCTTCGCGCGGAAAGCCGTTGGCCACGCCGCCGAGCGAGCAGACGATTTCCCGCAATGCACGGTCGTTCATGTCCATGACCCGGCGCCACGCGACGCGGCGCTGATCGATCTCCTGGGCATTGCCCCAGTAGATGTGATTGTCGATCATCGCGGATAGAAGATTGTGCGCTGAGGTTATGGCGTGAAAATCACCGGTGAAATGGAGGTTCATGTCTTCCATCGGCACCACTTGTGCGTATCCGCCACCCGCTGCGCCACCCTTGACGCCAAAACAGGGTCCAAGTGAAGCTTCGCGGATACAGATTGCTGCCTTCTTTCCGATCGCATTCAATCCGTCACCCAGGCCAACCGTGGTGGTTGTCTTGCCTTCACCGGCAGGTGTCGGGTTGATCGCGGTGACCAGAATCAGTTTTCCGTCGTCATTTGCCTGTACAGACTGAATGAACTCGGCCGATATTTTCGCCTTGTCGTGGCCATAGGGGAGCAGGTGATCACTATCGATACCCAGTTTTGCTCCAATCTCCTGAATTGGCTGCTTTTTAGCGGCCCTTGCAATTTCAATGTCGGACTTGACCTCGCCCATTTTTCCTCTCCAGATCGCGGTTGTCGGGGTGTGACACGATTGTTCTGTATTTCGTTTCGACGCTGCCGTATAAGCGACGTCGCGACGGCGGATTTCGAACTCCACCGGGGGCGCATTTCCCTTAACATGTTTCATTGCAGAAAAAAATATTTCTTGTTATGAAAATTTTGACCTATCCAGGATATCGGGGAGGAGACAGGTTTTGGCGCAGTTGATGGATGGAAAGGCGCTGGCTGCGGAAGTGGTTGAAAGCGTCAAGGGCTTTGCTGCAGAGTTACTTGAAAAAACCGGTACAAAGCCCGGATTGGCAGTGGTTATTGTCGGTGAAGATCCTGCCAGCCAGGTCTATGTCTCTTCCAAAGGCAAAAAGGCAAAGGAATGCGGATTTCACTCGGTCCAGTATGCCTTGCCGGCAAGCACCAGTGAAGATGCGTTGATCGCCGTGATCGACAAACTCAACGCCGATGAGGAAATCCATGGAATTCTGGTTCAGTTGCCGCTGCCAGATCACATTGATGAAGGCAGGATCATCCAGACGATCAAGGTCGAAAAGGATGTGGACGGCTTTCACCTTAACAATGTCGGAAGGCTGGGCACAGGTGAACTGGATGGCGCGCTTATTCCCTGCACACCGGCGGGATCCATGCTCCTTATCGAGCGGGTACGTGGCCGCGATTTGTCGGGCTTGAGCGCGGTGGTGGTGGGCCGGTCGAATATTGTCGGAAAACCGATGGCCAACCTGTTGCTGCAGGCAAATGCGACGGTGACGATTGCCCATTCGCGCACAAAGGATCTGCCGGGTCTGTGCAGGACCGCAGATATCCTGATTGCGGCTGTCGGAAGGCCAAAGATGATCAAGGGTGACTGGGTGAAGCCGGGTGCGACTGTTGTCGATGTCGGGATCAATCGTGTGCCCGCTCCCGAAAAGGGTGAGGGAAAAACCAAACTTGTGGGTGATGTTGATTTTGCCGGCGCTGAGGTGAACGCTGGCGCAATTACGCCAGTTCCCGGCGGTGTCGGTCCAATGACCATTGCCATGTTGATGGCAAATGCAGTAACGGCCGCTTACAGAACAGCCGGTTTGGAAGCGCCGCGACTTTGAACTCCGGTGAAATCCTGACAGGATTGGACCCATGAACAAACATGTCGGCAGCGGCCGTTCGCTAAGGCCCGGCCGGAAAAAGAGCGACAAGACGCCCAAGGGCCGCCAAATCGACGAGGGTGCGCTCGCCGAGGTTCGGGCGCTGCTTGGAGACCGGCCTCGACGGCGCGATCTGCTGATCGAGTTTTTGCATTTGATCCAGGACCATTATCGTTGCCTGAGCGCGGCACATATCACAGCGCTTGCCGCAGAAATGAAACTGGCACAGGCAGAGGTCTACGAGGTTGCTTCGTTCTATGACCATTTCGACGTCGTCAAGGAGGGAGAGGCGGTACCACCTCCTGTGACGATCAGGGTTTGCGATTCAATCTCCTGCATGATGGCCGGTTCAAACGAGTTGATCCGCAATTTGGAAGCGGGCGCCGATCCGGCACAAGTCCGGGTACTGCACGCGCCATGCATGGGGCGTTGCGCAACTGCGCCAGCAGCCCGCGTCGGTGACCGCGAAGTCGATCACGCAGACGCAGACAAGCTGCTCTCGATGGTCGCGAACGGCGAAACCGAAGTTTTGAGACCTGACTACACAGGCTTCGATGCCTATCGTGCGCAAGGAGGATACACCCTGACCAGCCGCGTGCGGGCAGGCGATGTTACACCGGATGAGCTGATCCAGACATTGTCCGATGCTGGTCTGCGCGGTCTGGGCGGTGCCGGGTTTCCGGCGGGCACGAAGTGGAAATTTGTCCGCTCATACGCCGGTCCGCGCCTGATGACGGTCAATGGCGACGAGGGCGAACCCGGCACCTTCAAGGATCGATGGTATCTGGAGCGCGACCCGCACCGCGCGCTCGAAGGAGCGATCATCGCCGCCCATGCGGTCGAGGCGGAACGCATCTATTTCTACATGCGCGACGAATATCCGGCGGTTCTGGAAATCTTGCGCACCGAAATTGCTGCACTGGAATCAGCTGGCCTCATCAAGGATGGGTTCATCGAACTTCGCCGGGGTGCGGGCGCATATATCTGCGGCGAAGAATCCGCCATGATCGAGTCGATCGAGGGAAAACGCGGATTGCCGCGCCATCGTCCGCCGTACATTGCCGAGGTCGGCTTGTTCGGCCAGCCAACGCTAAACCACAATGTCGAAACGCTCTGGTGGATCAGGGATATCGTCGAAAACGGCCCGGAATGGTTTTCCAATCAGGGCAGGGAAGGTCATCCCGGCATTCGTTCGTGGTCGGTGTCAGGAAGGGTGAAAAACCCAGGCGTAAAACTTGCGCCTGCCGGTGTGACCGTTCGCGAACTGATCGATGATTATTGTGGCGGCATGGCTGACGGGCAAAAATTCAAGGCATACCTTCCCGGTGGCGCTTCGGGCGGGATTCTGCCTGCTTCGATGGATGATATCCCGCTCGATTTCGGCGGCAAACTGGCCGAGGTTGATGCCCTGGTCGGCAGTCACGCGGTGGTCGTGTTGTCCGACAGGGATTCGATAAGGGATGCCGCATTGAACCTGCTTGAGTTTTTCTCGCACGAAAGTTGCGGACAGTGCACGCCTTGCCGGGGCGGCACGGAAAAGATGGTGCAGCTGTTGAAGAGTGGTGAAAAGATCGATGAGTATGCGCTCCGCGATCTGGAATCAGTCATGCGCGATGCTTCGATCTGTGGATTGGGCCAGGCGGCGCCCAACCCGGTGAACCATTTGCTGACCTATTTCAGGGATGAGCTGTGATGGTCAAGGCAGCAATTGCAGTTGGTTTGGTTTTTGGCATTGCCGCCGGTGCTGTAGGTGCACATTATGCGCCTTTAGCCTGGCAACATCTCTCTGTCTCCCATCAGCCCTACGCCGGTCAGCAGGCAAGGCGCATCTCCAGCCTCAGCGAGGCGGATATCAACTCGCTTGAAAAAGGCGAAGGCTGGGGGCTGGCAAAACCAGCTGAACTGAATGGATATCCCGGTCCGGCCCACGTTCTCGAATTCGCAGACAAGCTCGATCTGGACAGCGAGCAATTGCTCGACATTGAAGCTGCATTCGAAGCCATGCGAACAGAAGCCATTGAATTGGGTAATGCGCTTGTTGCAGCGGAATTGGCCCTGGATGAGGCCTTCCGGTCAGGAAAAATCACGCCTGAGGTGCTGGCCGGGAAACTGAATGCCGCCGCAGAAATCCGCGTTGCATTGCGGGCGGTTCACTTAAATGCACATCTGCGCATCACACCGCTTCTTAGCGATGATCAAAAGCAGAAATATGCCGCGTTGCGAGGCTACAGTGCAGGGCATGACGGACATTCGGGACACTAGACCATGACCGACGCAATCAAATTCATCCTCGACGGCAAGGAAGTCTCCGCTTCAAACGGCGAGACGATCTGGGATGTGGCCAAGCGTGAGGGAAATGTGTTGCCGCATCTTTGCCATATCGACAAACCTGGCTACCGTGCCGATGGCAACTGCCGCGCCTGCGTCGTGGAAGTCGAGGGCGAGCGTACGCTTGCTGCTTCCTGCATCCGCATGCCGACTGAGGGCATGAAGGTCAGGACCGGCGGCGAACGCTCCGAAAAAGCACGCCAGATGGTATTCGAACTGCTGGCAGCCGATATGCCGGCAAAAGACGACGGTCCGGACAACCAGTCCCAGTTCTGGGAGTGGGCGGAAAGAATGGGGGTGACCGGCTCCGAGCGCCTGCCTTCCAAGTTTTCTGACGCTCATCCCGGTGAACACGATGTCACCAATCCGGCGATTGCCGTCAATCTTGACGCTTGTATCGCCTGCGGCGCATGCGTACGGGCATGCCGCGAAGTCCAGGTTAATGACGTCATCGGCATGGGCGGCCGTGGCCACTATTCCGCGCCGGTTTTCGACATTCACGACCCCATGGGTATTTCCACCTGCGTTACCTGCGGAGAATGCGTTCAGGCTTGTCCCACCGGCGCGCTCTACGAAAAATCTCTGATGGACGCGGATGGCAAAAAGCGGGTCGTGCAGGATTTCGACCGCGCGGTTGATAGCGTCTGCCCGTTCTGCGGCGTTGGCTGCCAGACAACGGTCTACGTCAAGGACGACAAAATTGTTCAGGTAGACGGCCGCGACGGGCCTGCAAATGAAAACCGGCTCTGTGTGAAAGGCCGTTTCGGTTTTGACTACGTGCATTCTCCCGAGCGCCTGACCAAACCGCTTATCCGTCGTGAAGAT
>JBFOMG010000003.1:0-50998 GCA_040830725.1 Rhizobiaceae bacterium | reverse complement strand
GAAAAAAAAACCGGCGGTTTTGTCCCAAAAGAAGCCCGATAAAACCCCCTCTCAAACGAAAAGCCCCCCGCCCCCACCCAAAAACCCGCGTGCCCGGCAAGAATACCGGTGCCCCCAACCAGGCGGGCACAAAAACCGGCAAGGAACTACACGCGAAAAGGGGAAAACCCCGCCGCCCGCCACTACGAGATCGAGGACCTCCTGTTTCACATGCCTGGCATCTGGCGGTTGGAAGTGACCGCATACGGGGATGACAAGCCGCATCGTTTTACCCACGAACTGAGTGTTCAATGAACGTGCTCAAAGTGGTGCTTGCGGCTTGCGGGTCACTGTATTTGATAAACACCAATCCGGCCCTGGCTGAAGATGCTGCAGAAATTCGGGCAGAACTGCGGCTGAGCGATGACGAGATTGCCAAGATCATTCGTCATGGTCCCTGGCCTCCGGTTCAAAAAACCGATCCGAGCAACCGTGTCTCAGGCAAACGATCTGCCATTGAGTTGGGTGAGTTGCTGTTCTTTGACACCGGTCTGTCCGCCGACGGACAAATCGCCTGCGGAACCTGTCATGACCCGGCACTGGGCTGGACGGACGGAAAAGCACGAGCCGGCGGACTTGCGCGGCTCGACCGCAACACCCAATCGCTGTTCAACGTATCCGGCAATCGCTGGTTCGGCTGGGACGGCCGAAACGACAGTCTTTGGGGGCACAGCATCGGGCCGATCCTCGACAAAAAGGAAATGGGTGCAACGCCGGACATGATCGCGGCCAGGGTTCGCAACGACCGCGACTTGAACCGTCGATACGCGGAAGTTTTTGGCATCCCGCCTGAAAAGCGGGAAACGCTGGACCTGGTGGTCGATGTGGCCAAATCCATGGCCGCGTTCCAGGAAACGATTGTCACGGGCCGCACGACCTTCGATGAGTTTCGCGATGCGTTGGCGCGTAAAGACAATGAGGCGGCGCTGACGTACCCGGCTTCGGCCCGGCGGGGGGCGTCATTGTTCGTTGGAAAAGGCCAATGCAATCTCTGTCACATCGGTCCCCGGTTTACCAATGACGAGTTTGACGATGCCGGCGTGCCCTATTTCATCGCGCCAGGCCGGGTGGATCGTGGGCGCTTCAAGGGAATTCAGGATCTGAAAGCATCCCCGTTCAACCTGCTGGGGAAGTACAACGACGCATCCGGGGAAGCCACCGGCTGGGCCACGGCCCGGGTTTCACAAACTCACCGTACATTTGGACAGTTCAAGGTGCCTTCGCTGCGACAATTGACGGAGACCGCGCCATATATGCACGATGGTTCATTGGAAACGCTGCGTAACGTCGTCGACCACTACTCAACTATCGATCTTGAGCGGATCCACAGCGACGGCGTTTTGGTTCTCAGGCCGCTGAATCTTACCGAGCAGGAAAGCCAAGACCTGGTTGCATTTTTGAAATCCCTGTCGACGCGGTGACCGGAGATGCAATTGCCGGTTTGGCATTCGAGATTGCGGTGGTTCAGCTAGACACCGCGCGCCTCGCATGAAAGGCTTCATATAACTGTCTAGTTACTTATTGGAGGTGAGAGCAGGTTACTGCTGATCGCTCACCGCCTGGATCTCGTTCATTGCCCCCTCCATCGCTTTACGAAATTCGACCCTCCCATAAAGGTCATTATGGCCTGCACCGGCGATGGTTACGTCGAGAACGAGATTGGGTATGACCCCGCGAACGATTTGTGTTCTCGGGGGAGGGATTATCCTGTCAAGCTCTGCCGCGATCACGGCAGTGGGAGCCGTAACCCTTTGAATATCTTCGATGGTCTCCGTCCTGTGCCTCAAAAACCACTTAACGGGCAGCCAGGGATAATGCTGGCTTGCCAGTGCCTCCAGCGAGTCAAACGGGCTGACCAATATCAAGCCTGCAAGGGAACGCTTGCTTGCCAGGTGCGCTGCAACTGCCGAACCTATGCTGAAACCAATCCCGACTGTTTTTCTGGGACCAACGGTCTCCTGGACATGGTCGTAGATCAGCAGCGAGTCGGACAACAACCGTTCAGCGGAAGGCTTTCCTGCGCTTTCTCCGTAACCCCGATAGTGAAATGCAATCACTTCGTTTTCCGGATACAATCCATGAAGAAACTCGGCTGTGTTTTGAGCTTGCCAGGCATTGCCACCGAATCCGATCAGGATCGGCTTGTTTACATCTGCGTTGTTCACCGGCTTGATCCGCATGCCCACGAGACGAACATTGTCCGGGGCGTTCACTTCCAGATAGGTTGCCGCATCGGGTAATCTGGAGGTGCCGTCTCCTGCCAGACGCGCCGGAAACAGCAAATGCGTCTGCAAAAGATACATCAGCGCGACGACGCCTGCATAAACCGCCACGGCGCCTAGAAACAACTTCATCAACCACATACTCAATCGAATATTAGCCGAGTTTGGTAAATGTGTCCTTTTTTGCAGTTGAGGCCGTTAGAACCGTTCCACCCATGGCCGGACTGCGATTTCATTGGACCAAGCAGAACGGTTCTGCTGAATCAATGCCAGATAGGTCTGCGCTATAGCATCCGGGTCAAGCATTGAGTCCGGATTATCCGCCGGCTCGGTTCGACCCGGATTGCGGATGCCGCCGTCTATGTTGATCCAGGCAACGTGAACGCCCTTTGGATGAAGTTCACGCGACATGGATTCGGCAAGTCCTCTTTGAGCAAATTTGCCCATCGCGAATGGTGCCGACAGCGGAAAACCCTTGACCCCGGCAGAGGCCCCGGTGAAGAGGATCGTGCCCTTGATCCCGTCATCCGGTTCCTGTTCCAGCATTCTTTCAGTCGCCTGCTGGCCAACCAAAAATGCACCGAACGCGGTGATGTTGATGGCGTTTTTTACTGCCTCGGGATCAAGATCGACAAGCGGACCTCTTTGCCGGGCCGACGGATTGTAGACCACCACCCGGATCGGGCCTTCAAGTTGCGAGAACAGGGATTGGACCTGTCCGGCATCCGACACATCACAGCGGTGAACCGAAGCTTCAGTCTGATTTGCAAGCCCGGCGAGCTTGTCGACGTTTCTTGCAGCCAGCGCCAGCCGATATCCGTTTGCAAACAGAAGTCTGGCAAGTGAGGCGGAAAGACCGTCTCCGACTCCGACGATCAAAGCTAAAGGTTTTTCCATTCGGTCCTCCCGCATTTCCTTTCCCGGCGAAGTCGCGGGATCGTTTTGATGGTCACCAATCGAATAGATGGTACCATAACCAGCAAAAGCTGGTCACCGATGACGAGACCAACTCGTCTACAAAAGCATTGGAATGGACAATGGCCAAAAAGGGTATCCGGATCCCCCATGATCACTGGGCTTCCTCGCCGGATTTCTGGCGCGGAAGGATTGAAGGAAAAGAACTTGGCACCGACATCACGGTCCTGTTTTACGCCACCGATGAAGTCGGAAAGGGGCCGGTGTGGCATGTCCACACCTATGATGAGGTCTTCATTATCCGCAAAGGGCGAGCACTTTTCACCATTGGTGATGACAAGTTCGTGGCAGAGGAAGGCGACATTCTATTCGGACCGGCTGATATTCCCCACAAGTTTGAAAACCTCGGCCCCGGCCGGCTTGAGAGTACCGACATCCATTTGAACAGCAGTTGGGTACAAACCGATCTGCCGGATCCGGAATTGACGTGATGGTTGGACCCATCATCTCGACTCTCTCCGGTCGCCTGTCACCAGCAGTCAATTCAGGCCGGCAACGCTGCGAATGACGGCTCCCAGGTGCCGGCTGCTAAGCGAAGACGATCTTCGGGAAATAAAATGACACCGTCCAATTGGGCATATCGACAATTTCGCTGATCCTGAGATCACCACAGACCGAGCAAAGCATATAAGCGTCAAGCGATGTCATTGCGGTTTCGCGGGACACCAATTCAACCATGGCCGACACCGCGTCACGCGCTGCCTGCATCAGATCTTCCCCGATCCCGGTTGTCGCCCAATAGCCTCTGGAATCGAAATGACGCGAAACGGGGCCATCGGTTTCAAAGCGCGGGAATGCAAGGTTCACGTCTTTGAGGAGATCGACCTTGATGGCGACTTCCATCGGGCTTTCGATAGCGGTGCCACAAATTTCTCCATCCCCTTGAGCGGCGTGCGTGTCACCCAGGGAGAGCAAGCCGCCTGCAACTTCGACCGGTAAATACAGGGTCGTTCCGAGGGCGTTGTCTCTTATGTCCAGGTTTCCTCCTACGCGCCTTGGCGGAACCACCGAATGCACGCCCGGTTCTGCCAGCGCCAGGCCAATCGTGCCGACAAACGGTTTCAGGGGAACCTTGCCACCGGGGCCGTAGACTGCGGCATCCATCGATGCCGTGTCATATTTCCATATGTGAAGCGCCGGATCAGCGAATTGATCCGCCAGAAGACCAAATCCCGGAATATTTGCCGTCCAGCCCCAGCCGGACGGCTTGAAATCCAGAAAAGTGATCGCAACAGCGTCGCCTGGCTCCGCTCCCTCAACAAACATTGGACCCGTCACGGGATTTACCTGCTCAAATGACAGCTTGCCCAAATCATCAAGGGTCGAGGCCGGCCCGAGCTGACCTCCCGAAGCATCGATCGTCTCAATCTCGATGGTCTCGCCCGGCGCAATGGCGAGAACAGGCTCGATGCTGTTATCCCAGCCGAAGTGATGAGCTTGTTTGTGGATAGTGTGATTGCAAGCCATACAGGCCTCCTACTTTCTCAGGATCAGCTCTTCGATCTCACGATCACCCATGATGCCACCTGGACGCAAGGCCATCGTCAACACGATCACCGCACCCAAAGCGACACCTGACAGACCGAGAACTTCGGGCAGATCGATTCCCAGCAATTCGGGTCCGGTTTCCAGCCAGCGCACCCATTCCAGACCAAAGGATATCAGGAATGTGCCCAATACCGCTCCGGTAACGGTCCGCATCCCGCCCAAAATCAGCATCGCGAGCGTCAGGAAAACGTGGTTGAAGTAAAACGGCCTGGCGCTGATCGTGCCAAGAAAATAAGCGTATGCCACTCCCGCCACCGCCAGGAGTACGCCCGACAAAACCCACGCGATCAGCCGGAGACGGTGAAAATCGACTCCCATAGAAGATGCACCCACTTCGTCGTCGGCAGAGGCGCGTAATGCAATACCCCAGCGGCTTTCCCGAAATCCGCGGACGACAAAAACCATCAGGACGGCAAGGATTACGGCCGAGGTCAGCGTGAAGAGCTGGGGAATGCCGAAGAATGCCTGATTGCCCTTGAAAATATCTGTTCGGTACAGGAACAGCGAGTGCACAATGACCAGCACCGCGAGTGAAACGATGGTGGCGCCGATGCCGGACAGCCGAACAATGAACAATCCCACAAGAAGCGCGATAAAACCGGTAAGGATGAGCGCGATCAGCGCCGAAGTGACCGGGTCCAACTCGAATGCATTCAATCCCCAGGGCGCACTTGGCAACGAAATCGCCTTCATCGAAACCGGAGTGACACAAATCGCCGCCGCATAGGCGCCGATTCCCATGAAGGCCGAATGACTGAGGTTGGTGATCCGGGCGTTGCCCATGAAGACCTGCAGCGCAAGAACCACCATCAGATTGACATAGGCGCCATAGACGATGCGCAGTTGATAACGCGAACCGAAATAGCTGACGGCGATGCCAATTGCGATCAGGATCAGCGCCAGAAGCCCGGCTCCGACGAGCCCGCGTTTCTGACTGCGCGAAAGGGTCACTGCTTGTCCCCCTTCTCGCCTCTGGATGCGAGAATGCCCTCAGGCCGCCAAATCAACAGAAGTGCGACGATGCCAAAGACAAAAGCGTCGGTCATACCGCCAAGGGACTGTGGCAACGTTACGAGGATGGCGACTTCAATCGCACCCAACAGGAACCCGCCCAACACGGCTCCCGGCAAACTGCCAAAGCCGCCGACAACACATGCCACAAAGGCTTTCAGGACCGGATCAAATCCGAGATGCGGATCAACGGAACCGCGCCGCGCCATGATGAAGATGCAGGCAATACCGGCAAGAAGACCCGAGATCATGAACGCGGCAGCAAAGACACGATTGGCGCGAATGCCGGTGAGGCGCACCATCTCAAAATCCAGCGCGGCGGCGCGCATCGCCAATCCAAGTGCGGTCCGCTTGAGAAACAACATCATCAAGACGATCACAACGACGGTTGTGAGAGCCTCAAACAATTGCAGCGAAGAGATGCGGATACTGCCCAGGTCGATCGGCCATTCGAGAAAAAACAGTGATGTCACCGCAATGGGCCTTGGCGAAACCAGCAAAAGAAACAGATTTTGCAAAACGATGGACACACCAAATGCCGTAAGCAGCCCGGTCGTGGGATCTGCATATCGCACCGGTCTGAATGCAACGCGTTCCAGTGAGACCGAAGCCAGCGTCGCCGCGAGGACGGCCGCCGCGATGACAATCAGCGGATTGTTCAACGCCAGGGCGACCATCGCGACCATGGTGTACCCACCAACAGCGATGATTTCGCCATGGGCAAAGTTCACCAATCCCATAATCGAGAACACGATTGCCAGCCCCAAGGCCAAAAGCGCATATTCCGCTCCGAATGACAGAGCATTCATCACCTGTTGCGCCACATATTCCATGTCAGGTCAGCCCCGTCAGCTCCGCCATCAGTTCGTCGTTGGTTCCCAACATTTCAGCGGTGCCTTCAGCGACGATGCGCCCGTTGTTGAGCAGGTACGCATAGTCGGACAGACGCAGGGCCTGGGATGCGTTCTGCTCGACCAACAGTATGGTCATGCCCTGTTTGCCGAGGCTGCGGATCATGGCAAATATCTGCGTCACGATTTTTGGCGCCAAGCCCAGGCTCGGTTCATCCAGCAGCAGGATGCGGGGCTTTGCGATCAATGCCCGCGCAATCGCCAGCATCTGTTGCTCGCCGCCGGACAACGTACCGGCGAGCTGATCGCGTCTTTCGCCAAGGATCGGAAAAGTATCGAACCACTCGGTTATGCGTTCGCTCAGCCCCTCCCGGTTATGTGCTCCACCCAGGCGAAGGTTTTCTTCAACGCTCAAATTGGCGAAAACACGCCGTCCTTCCGGAGAAAGGGCAATGCCTCGCCGGATACGGTTCTCTACCGGCAGTGAAGACAAATCTTCACCTGTCAGTGCTATCCTGCCGGTTGATCGCGCCACGCCGGTGATGGCAGACAGTGTAGAGGTCTTGCCCGCACCATTCGGTCCGAGCAGCGACACACACTGACCTTCCTCCACCACAAACGAAATTCCATGCACTGCTTCAATGGGTCCGTGAAATACCTTAAGTTCTTCAACTTGCAGCATTTTCGGACCCCACGCATTGACGGGGCCATGATTGGCCCCGCCATTTCAATTCAACTCAGTTCCAGTTCGTCGGCGTGTTCGATGGAACCTCATTTGAGATCAAAACACGCTTTCCATCCTTGTACCCGATCACCGGTATTGTCCGTTGCGCATAGGTTTTGGTGTCCTTGAACGAGATACTCTCGACGGTCAGAACCGGTACGCTTTCCGCATTGCGGATCGTTTCGGCAATTTTGGCAGGATCGGTGCTGCCCGATTGCTTCACGGCCCAGGCAACAGCGGCCACGGTATCTGCACCGGTAGCCGGAAAAAGACCTGGAACCTCAATGCCCAAGGCTTTGCAATCGTTCATGAATTTCACTACAGCGCTGTCAGCATGACTTGGTGCCAAAGTGGCAAAGAAAACCTTGTCCAGAATAGACGGATCGTCCGACCCGATTGCGTCCAGCGACGGATCGTCAAACCCGTCTGAGCCAACCACATAGGCGTCGATGCCAGCACTCTTCAACTGCCGGACCAGCACAGCGATGTCCGGCATGATGGACGAGATGTAGACGGCATCAATGGATTCACCCAAGGCCTTCATCTCGGCGATCTGCGGTGACCAGTCGGAAGTGCCGAATGAGAAGTTCATCTTTGCCAATACCTTGCCACCACCGGCTTCGATCACGTCTCCAAACCAGAGCGGTGTGCGTGCAGACCAGGAACCGCCCTCGTCCGAAGTCATCAACACAACATTTTTCACCCCAAGGCTGAGCGCATGATTGGCAGCGGCCGTTGCAGTGAAAGGATCAGGCGAAACGCCGGTAAAGAAGTTGTCGACAATACCGGCATGCATTTCCACCTGTGTGGATTGCGGTTGAAAAATCGACACGCCATAGGCTTTTGCCACCTGAGCAACCGGGATCATCGTATCGGAGAACGGGATCGTGCCCAGTATTACCGCACCCTCGTCCAGAAACTTCTGCGCCAGACTGATTGCCGTTTGCGTATCGGCACCGGAGTCCTGAACCAGAACTTCAATTTTCTTGCCGTCGACCCCGCCATCGGCGTTGATCATTTCGGCCATGCAACGTGCACCCTGCCATTCCGCATAAGGTGCGTAGTCCCCGGTCATCGGCACGCCCAACCCGATCTTGATCGTCTCCTGGGCCAGAGCCGGAGTGGCGAGCGATATGCAGGCCATGGCCATCAATGTTTTTTTCATTCTGTCCTCCTGTCAGTTTGCCAGCCGCTCATGCGGCATGTTTGTGCTCTTCGCCCAGGTAGGCGTCGATTACCTGTTTGTTTTCGGATACTTCTTGAGGAGTACCTTCTGCGATGACTTTTCCCATGTTCAGCACTGTGATGCGTTCGCTGAGCGCCATGATGAATTTCAGATCATGGTCGATGACCAGGATCGAGCAATCTGCCTCGTCGCGCACCCAGCCAAGGGCTTGTCCCAATGTTTCTGTTTCTTGTTCATTCATTCCCGCTGCCGGTTCATCCAGCATCAAAACACGGGGGCGTAGCGCCAGGGCCCGCACGATTTCGAGCCGCCGTAATTGACCGTATGCCAATGAGTTAGCGGCATCGTTCAATTTGTCCGACAGATCGAAACGCGAAATCGCTTCCTGCATGATTTCTTCACCGCCACGTCTGCTCGCGGCACCCGTATAGCCGGCGACATCGATGTTTTGCTGTACGGTCAGGCTGGGAAACACCCGCAAGTTCTGGAACGTCCGTGCAATGCCTCCGCGGGCCCGCTCCTGCGCCGAAAGACCGTCCAAAGAAATACCGTCCAGCGACAACGACCCGGCTGAGTGCGCCAACAGGCCGGAGATCAGATTGACCAATGTGCTCTTGCCGGCGCCATTGGGACCGATGAGGCCGCGCACCTCACCCGGCGTGATCGACATCGTGACTTCGTGGACGGCTTTGACACCGCCAAACGTCTTGGTGATGCCCTGCAGTTCAAGCATTTTCCAGCTCCGCCACCAGCTGGTCGGTGGTCACTTGCCGGCAATAACCCCTGATCGCGGCAATCGAATTGTCGTGACGCCCTTGCGAATAAGTGGTGCACGCATCCGTGACCTGCGTGACAAGGTAGCCAAGGTCACATGCGTCCCGGATTGCGCTTTCAACACACTGATCGGTGATGAGACCGCAGATCACCAACTGCCGGACGCCAAGATTGCGGAGGATATAGTCAATATGGGTCGAGGCGAAAACGGATGACGAACTCTTCGCAAGCCAGATCTCATCCTCACCAGGTGCGATCTGGTCTATGACTTTGCCATCCCACGAACCCTTCGGCACATTGAAGCCGGAAATCTTGTAATCGAGGCTCCGGTCGCGCCCGTCCTTCGTCAAGCTTTCTATGGTGGTATAGATGACCTCTACGCCTGAAGCGCGGGCAGTATTCTGCAACCGTTGCATATTGGGGATGGCACGCGATTCCAGTTCGCTGAAATACCATCCATACTTTGTGTCAAATTCTTCTTTCGATAGCCCGTCGAACTCGCCCCCGTCGCGATGCGCACAGAAATTCTGGACGTCAATGAACAACAGTGCCGACTGTGAAGGCACCAATGGCACTTGCCTGGACAGGGTCACGGGCGGCCTCCGGCTGGATGGTCCTTGATGGCATCGGCAGCATCGGCGTCGCGGGCATGGACTTGTCGGTTACAATCGACAACCAGCCGGCTGTTGTGTTGAAGCAGCAAGGGAGTATCGAGAATGTCGGCCATCGAGATGTCAATACCGGCTGCGCCCGGCTCACATGCGATATGGCGCTGCATGTCCTCCTCCCTCACACCGAGATTGCCAAGCGCTGTCGGGATTTTGCGACCTGCGTGCTCACAAACCAGAACTCCGTTGTTGTCGCTCGCCTCGTTCACAATCTCGACCAGATGCGGGCCTGATGCGCGAAGAAGGCTGGCCGCAACATCCGCTGGTTCGCGCTTGCCATCTCAATTTCGTCATCGTCATACTTGCAGCTATAATTTCAATGTCAACAGAATATTCCAAATTGACAAAAAAGTTTCATTGTGAAATTTGATTGGCAGGAGATGCCATGAGATTGGTCGAGGTCATCGGCGAAAAGTCAGACAGCTTCACCGCTGCTGAACGGAAAGTGGCGTCAGCGCTATTGTCCGACTACCCATTTGCGGGCCTGGAAACGATCCACAGGCTCGCCGACAAAACCCATGTCTCGGCGCCTTCGATCACGCGTTTCGTCCAGAAGCTGGGGTGCAATGGCTACCAGGAATTCCAGCGCCGTCTGATTGGCGAACTCAAGGAAGGCCAGCAGTCACCGATCGATTTGCAAGAAAGATCGGCGCCAATCGGCAGCGGCTTTCTCAGGAAATCAATTGAGCGGACATGTTTGGTTCAGCGCAGAGTCTGCGACAGCGTGACCGAAGACCAGTTCACGCGGGTCAGCAATATGCTTTCCGACCCCCGGCGGAATATCTTTCACATCGGCGGCCGGATGAGCGACCCGCTCGCCCAATATTTGTCGCGGCATCACAGACAGATCAGGCATCATATCTGTCATTTGCCGCCCGATACCGAATTGTGGCCCGAATATCTCATGCGCATGAAGAGCAGGGATGTGTTTTTCATTGTCGACTTCCGCCGCTACGAGCAAAGGCTGGCCACGCTTGCCCGGCAGGCCACGCAAGAGCGCGATGTGACCATCATATTGATTACCGACAAATGGCTTTCGCCGGTCTCCGAATATGCCGGCGAGGTGATTGCGCTGCCGGTCGATTGTGGAACCGCATGGGACAGTTACTGCGGCGCGGTCGCGTTGATCGAGGCCCTGATCTCACATGTTTCAGCGCAAGATTGGCAGTCGACCAAGCAGAGGATAGGCGATTGGGACAGGCTGAGACTTGCTTACCAGGCGGAGTGTGATGACACCTGAACTGTCGATTGCGGCAACAACCGGCGGGATTGCCGGGAACATACGCGGCTTGCGAACTTTTCGCATGATCCAAGGGGGCATACATGGCAATCGCTCAAATGAATCCTGAACCTTCCGATCTGGCGATGGTGCCGTTTGTCAGTGTTGACGACATGATGCGGATTATCAATTCGATCGGTATTGAGACAGCGCTTCGCCGTCTGATCGACTATATCGAGGAGGATTTTGTGCGCTGGGAACTGTTTGACAAAACGCCCCGTATCGCAAGTCACTCAAAGGAAGGCGTCATCGAGCTGATGCCGACCTGCGACGGTGAGGTCTACGGGTTCAAATATGTCAACGGACACCCGAAAAATGTTCGCGAAGGATATCAGACCGTATGGGCGCCAAACAGTTAGCGGGGTTCGGTCGAACCCTTGGGCTTCGCCCGGTTGAGCTCACGCCAGTCCCGCTGGCACGGGACGCCTGCGTATGGGCCTGGCTAAGGCTCGAACATGCAATTGCACACGGCCTGAATAAGTCTTCCAACAACACATACGCAAAAATCGGAATCCGCCGCGGCAGCCTTAATGAAATATAAACACTTGCAGAACACAACTGGAACATATAGTGTTTGTTCTGGTTTTGTTTTGATTCTGACAACGGTCCAACCGCGGTGCAATCCGGAGACTTGCGATGCTTACGAGAAAACAGCACGAGCTACTGCTCTTCATCCATGAGCGCCTGAAGGAAACCGGCATTCCGCCCTCATTCGACGAAATGAAGGACGCGCTCGATCTTGCATCCAAATCCGGCATTCACCGGCTGATCACGGCGCTGGAGGAGCGCGGCTTCATCCGCCGCCTGCCAAACCGGGCCCGCGCGCTGGAAGTCTTGCGGCTGCCCGACTCGATTGCGCCGGGCCTTGGCGGGCCGCGCAAGTTTTCGCCAAGCGTCATCGAAGGTGGCAGGGATGCGCCCTCGCCGGTCCGCATTCCCGCGGCAAGCAATGACGACGATGCCGGCGCCGCCGTTTCCGTGCCGGTGATGGGCCGCATCGCTGCCGGCGTGCCGATCGACGCCATTCAACACCAGACCCATTCGGTTACCGTTCCTCCCGACATGATTTCGGGCGGTGAGCACTACGCGCTGGAGGTCAAGGGCGACTCGATGGTCGAGGCCGGGATATTCGACGGCGACACGGTAGTTATCCGCAACGTCAACACCGCCAATCCCGGCGAAATTGTCGTTGCGCTCGTTGACGAGGAAGAAGCGACGTTGAAACGGTTCCGGCGCAAGGGCGCATCGATTGCGCTCGAGGCGGCCAATCCGGCCTATGAAACCCGCATTTTCGGCCCCGACCGGGTCAAGGTGCAGGGAAAACTGGTCGGCCTGATCCGGCGCTACTGACCGGTTCTGCCGGAACGTTTGCTGCCGCGTTGCTTTGCGGGCTGCCACGGCGACATACCGCGCGCGGCGCGCGAATAGGCACGATGGGCGTGCCATGGCCGCCACGGCATCGAAATTGCGTGGCTAACCTCGATCTCCCATTGATTTCCGGTTATCGGCCGACTGGTCGCCGAGACCGCAATCGACGCCGATCCGTAACGGGCCAGATCGCGGCCGGTAATGATTTTTGGCATATTTTGTGGCCCCGATTCGGCTTTGTTTTTGCAAGTGCCGGCGCGGACCAAGGCGCTTTCGACAATGATCAGCTGTGCAAACGGACAGGCAGAAGCGGCATCTTCGGCGGTCTTTGCATGCGCAACAACAGCGCCGTTTTCCATCTTCAGCAGGCAGAGATTTTTGCCGCAGTGAAACGTCTCCGGCCGGTCCGGAGCGCGCGTCAATTTCTCATCGGCCAGTTTCAACGGCACCTGCCAGCCGCCGGAATTGAGGGCACGCTGCCAGATTTCGAGCGCAAAACGCCTCGGCCGGCTGGTGTTTAATGCCAGATCTCCATCAGACCTCCTGAGTGTGATCATCTTGCCGTTTTCTTCAACCAGAATGTCGGGTGGCGTAACCGCCAGCGCCGTTGCGAGCGCGATTGCGAATATTGGAATGCCAATCCATTTCAACCGGCTGGCAGAAACAGTGAGCGTCACCAGGCCGGCGCTGGCAAACAAAACGCTTGCCAGCGGGATCATCCCGATATTGTCGACCGGCGTCCGCTCAGAAAACCAACCGGCGATCCAGACGACTGATTTGATCCCCTGCCCCATCAATGCGAATGCCGGGCCGTCCAGGTCGAACGGGATCATCAGAACCGCCAGAACGGCGGACGGCATCACCAGCAACGATACGACCGGCATGGCCGCCAGATTGGCGAACAGGCCCAACGGAGCCAGCCGCTGAAAATGCCAGACGCCGTAGATTGCCGTGGCGGCGCCGGCAATCAACGATGTCACGGCCAGGGCCGAGGCATATTGCAGGAGTTTGGACGCAATCAACTGCGCCCGTCCGGTCCCGGCAGTCGCTGCGGACGAGATGGCCTCAGCCCTGCGCTGGCGCCAAAGGGTCCAGCCTCTGTAGGCCGCCACAAGTGCAGCGGTCGCGGCAAACGACATCTGAAACCCCGGCCCGGCAATTTCGTGTGGCTGAGCCAATAGGATGATGATCGCGGCAATGGCGAGATTGCGCATGGTGATTGCCGGGCGGTCGAACATGACGGCAAGCAGCATGACTGCCAACATCAGAAACGAACGTTTGGTGGCGATGCCGGCGCCCGAAATGAACAGATAGACGAAAATGGTGGCAAGTGCGGCGGCAGCGGCATATTTTTTTACCGGGTGCCTGGAAGCAAAGTCGGGAAAGCCCGCAAATGCCAGACGAAACCCGGCGATAACGGTTCCCGCCACCAGCGCCATGTGCAGGCCTGATATCGACAGAATATGCGCCAGGCCGGTGCGCCGCAATGCCTCGTTCACGGGTTCAGGAATGCCTGACTTTGCACCGGTGATCAGTGCAGCAGCGATTTCGCCTTCCGCGCCGCCGACACGCTGCTTGATACGCTCTGTCAACCAGGCCCGAGCACGCTCGAGCAGTATTGCCGGGCCCTGCAATATCGTTGCCGTCTGGCCGGCAACATCCGGTGTTCCGAAGAAAAAACCAGTAGCGCCGATGCCGCGAAAATAGTTGTGGAAGGTAAAGTCATAACCGTGCGGGTAGATGGGGCCGGAATGCGGCAGAAGGCGTGCCCGACCCGTTATTGTCATCCCGGGCCCGGTCGAAGCGGGTAAGTTGCGGGCGACAAGGCGAACCCTGTCCGGGGCAAACCTCAAACGCGGTCGGGCTGTCTCGACAATGTCGATAACGACCCTGCTCCGCCCTCCCGGCTGATGTTCAACGGAAACAACGGTCCCGGTAACCGATGTCATGATCGGCGAACCGAGCATTTTTGTCGCCATCCGCCAAGTCTCGAATTTGGCCGACAGCGCACCGGCGAGCAATAGGAACACGGCAAATAGCACAACCATGGCCACCATGGCCCGGCGTACGGCCCAAAGGGCAATCAGCGCAACCGAAATTCCCAGCAGGAGAGGACGCCAACCAGGTTCTGTGGCTGCGCCAAAGTAACTGACCGCGCCGACACCGAGCAAAACCGGGATCAGCAGAAATGGAGTTGCATAGTCCGTTTCGACAATGATGGCGCGTTTGACCGCACCGGTGACGGAAAATCTCCCGGTGCGCCGCCTGAACGTCTCAAAAGGCGGAATTTTGGCAAGCCGACCGGCTGTATCCGCCTCGGGTTTGACCCAGGGTTCAGGTTCCGGCAGCGGTGTCCGGACAGCGTAGTGCCGGCGTTCATCAGAAAGTGTTTCGTCGGCGCTCATCGGTATCGCGGAAGCCTGCGGCCCTGCATCCCTTGCGCCCCGGAAATCTCATGCTACATCAGCGCGGCAGGATTTCCACCCTCTCCGTCACTGGCGTATGCTGTCGTAGCGAAAACAGGAATTATCAGGAACCCAATATGGCCGACAATGTTGTCACCCGCTTTGCACCTTCGCCGACCGGCTTCTTGCACATAGGCGGTGCACGTACGGCCCTGTTCAACTGGCTCTACGCAAAGCACACCGGCGGAAAGATGCTGCTTCGCATTGAAGATACCGATCGCCAGCGTTCCACAGAGGCTGCAACCGCTGCGATTCTCGATGGATTGGAATGGCTGGGCCTTGAATGGGATGGCGAACCGGTTTCACAGTTTGCGCGCGCCGATCGGCACCGCGAAGTGGCCAGGCAACTGCTTGAAGCCGGCCACGCCTACCGATGTTATGCAAGCGCTGAAGAACTGGCAGAAATGCGCGACAAGGCGCGGGCAGAAGGCAGACCCCCGAGATATGACGGACGGTGGCGGGACCGCGACCCTGCCGACGCACCGGAAGGGGTATCGCCGGTTATCCGGATCAAGGCGCCCGGCGGAGGCGACACGGTTGTTCGCGACCAGGTCCAGGGCGATGTGCATTTCCCGAACAAGGATCTCGACGATTTCATCATTCTGCGGTCGGATGGAAACCCGACCTATATGCACGCCGTCGTGGTTGATGATCATGATATGGGCGTCACCCACATTGTTCGCGGCGACGACCACCTTACCAATGCAGCAAGGCAGACCATCATTTATCAGGCAATGAGTTGGGAAGTGCCGGTGATGGCCCATATCCCGCTGATCCATGGTGCTGACGGGGCCAAGCTGTCCAAACGGCATGGCGCACTTGGCGTCGAAGCCTACCGGGAGATGGGCTATCTGCCGGTTGCGTTGCGAAACTACCTTGCGCGTCTTGGGTGGAGTCATGGCGACGACGAGGTCATGAGCACCGAGCAGATGATCGAGTGGTTCGACATTGTTGACGTGAACAAGGGTGCAGCAAGGTTTGACTTTAAAAAACTGGAAGCACTGAATGGTTTGCATATGCGGGGCAGCGACCCGGAAGCGCTGTGCGAAGCATTGATCGACGCCCTGCCCCATCTGCCAAACGGTTCATCCATTTCCGAAAACCTGAATGATCAAAAGCGTTTGCAGCTGCTGGCAGCAATGCCCGGCTTGCAGGAACGGGCCAAGACGCTGGTAGAATTGGCAGATGGTGCGTCGTTCATTTTCCGGCAGCGGCCACTTGATATAGAAGAAAAGGCGGCCGGAATTCTGGATGGTGAAGGCGTTCGGAGCCGGTTGTCGGCAATTGCCGAGCGGCTATCGCAAATTGACCATTGGAACGCAGACACCATTGAAGCAGAGATCCGGGCTACCGCCGAAGCGTTGGAAATCAAGCTGGGGCAGCTGGCCCAGCCTTTGCGCGCCGCGCTGACCGGTCGCACCACTTCACCTGGTGTGTTTGATGTGTTGGCAGTGCTCGGGCGCGAGGAAAGCCTGGCGCGCATCTCGGATCAGGCTGGATGACGAGGACTACGATGTTGCGATGCAGCATTTTAGCCTTTTGGCGACTTGGCAGTGACCGCAAAATCGGATAGCTAATGCGCACCTCCCGATATCTGGCGCTTGTTGCGGCGCAATATGGCCGGAATCAACAGAACCAATAACGACAAAGGAGTTCGCCATGACTGACGAAACTGCAAAGCTGGATTTTGGCGGCAACTCCCACGATTTTGGCGTTTTGGAGGGCACCGTCGGTCCGAAAGTGATCAATATTTCATCGCTTTACCGGGACACTGCCGCGTTTACCTACGATCCGGGCTACACCTCCACGGCAAGCTGTGAATCGAAAATCACCTATATTGACGGTGACGAGGGGATTCTGCTGCATCGCGGATATCCGATCGAGCAACTGGCCGAGCACGGGGATTTTCTCGAAGTCTGCTATCTGTTGCTCTACGGCGAACTGCCGACAAAGGCGCAAAAGGAAGATTTTGATCTGCGGGTAACGCGCCACACCATGGTGCACGAGCAGATGAACCGGTTTTTCACCGGTTTCAGGCGCGATGCGCATCCTATGGCGATCATGTGTGGCGTCATGGGGGCAATGTCAGCGTTTTATCACGACTCCACCGATATTTCGGACCCGCATCAGCGCATGGTGGCAAGCCTGCGCATGATCGCAAAAACGCCGACAATCGCAGCAATGGCGTACAAATATCACATCGGTCAGCCGTTCGTTTATCCAAGAAACGAACTCAACTATGCCGCCAATTTCCTGAACATGTGCTTCGCGGTGCCTTGCGAGGAATTCAAGGTAAATCCGGTACTTTCGCGGGCCATGGAGCGCATTTTCATTCTTCATGCCGATCACGAGCAAAATGCATCCACTTCCACCGTCAGGCTGGCCGGATCGTCAGGCGCCAATCCGTTTGCCTGTGTCGCCGCCGGAATTGCCTGCCTGTGGGGTCCCGCCCATGGCGGAGCCAATGAAGCCGCACTCAACATGCTGGCCGAGATCGGTTCGGTTGACCGGATTCCTGAGTTCATTGCGCGCGCAAAGGACAAGGATGATCCGTTCCGGCTGATGGGTTTTGGTCACCGTGTGTACAAAAACTACGATCCACGTGCCCGCATCATGCAGAAAACCACCCATGAGGTGCTTGGTGAACTCGGGATCAAGGATGATCCGTTGCTCGATGTTGCGATGGAACTTGAAAAAATCGCTCTAACTGACGAATATTTCATCGAAAAGAAGCTTTATCCGAATATCGACTTCTACTCCGGAATTACCCTGAAGGCGCTCGGATTTCCGACCACAATGTTCACGGTATTATTCGCCGTCGCGCGGACCGTCGGCTGGATTGCGCAGTGGAAAGAGATGATTGAGGATCCGAGCCAGAAGATCGGCCGCCCGCGCCAGCTCTACACGGGTGAGACCCACCGGGACTACGTGCCGATTGCCAAGCGGTAACCAATCACCGTTTGGACATTACTTGCTCAAGCACAATTTCAGCCGCCAGATCACCTGCCGGCCGCTTGGTGGACAGCGCGTTGCGCACCTGTTCAAACCCTTCCAGTTGCGCATCTCTCGTTGGTCCCTCCTGCCAAAGCCCTTCAATCGTGCGCGCCAGGTGTGGAGGGCGCACAAAGCGATCATAGTGTTCTGGTACAATGGGACGGTCGGCAATCAGGTTGGGCAGTGAAGCCGACCAGGTAGTCACGAACGGATAGGCCAACTTGATCAGTGCATCGGTTCTGTAGCACGAAATCAGGGGCACGCCTGCCAGCGCGAGTTCCAGTGAAACCGTGCCGGAGGCGGCAAGCGCTGCATCCGCTTGGCCGAAAGCCCGCCATTTGGCGTCCTCTCCAGTAACGATTTCGCAATTTGCCGGAAGATCCGAAAACGCTTGCCTCACAAGGCCCTCGACGCGGTCCAATGTCGGCATCACCACGTCAAAGCGGTTTCCCCGCTCGGCCAGCAGCCTGACTGTCTCGGCAAATTCCGGCGACAATGCCTTGACTTCGCTGGTGCGGGAGCCTGGAAGAATCAACAGTCTTTTTGGGTCATCGTTCGATCTCACCCGGCCAGTCTGCATCTGCCTTGCCTCGGCGATACCCTCATGTGCTGCCAGCCTGTGACCGACAAACGTGCCCGGCGGTCCGCCAAGCCGCTTCAGCTCGTCCGGCTCGAAGGGCAGCAGGCAGAGAACGTGATCGGTGAACGCCTTCATTTTCACGGCCCGGGAAGGAAGCCAGGCCCACACCGATGGACACACATATTTGACAATCGGAATGGAAGGCTCCATCCGCCTGATCTTGCGGGCGACACGCAGATTGAATGCCGGACTGTCGACGGTGACAACGCAATCCGGTTTTGCGTCAACGATTTGGCGCGCGGTCTTTCCAATCAGGCGAATTAGCCGCGGCAGATCGCGAATAACGGCAGAAAATCCGACAATTGCGATAATGCCGGGATCGAATTGGCTTTTCAAACCTTCCGCTTGCAGGTGTTGCCCGCCGACACCGGTCAGTTCGACATCCCGGCCAGACAAGCGCCGCAACGAGCGAACCAGATCCGCGCCGAGCAAATCGCCTGATTCCTCACCGGCGATGATAGCAATCCGGAGCGGGCGACTATCGGAACTCACCTGTCTTCAGCCTCGACACCGTAGATGAACACCTTGCTCTCACCTGCCCTGCGCAGTGTCTCTTCGCGCTCTAGAATGAGTGACCGGCCCGCTTCCAGAGCAATGCCGTTCAAACCGGCACGCTGTGCAGCGTCGACAGTGTCTGGTCCGATGGCCGGCAGGTCGACACGCATTTCCTGCTCGGGCTTGGCGCATTTGACCAGTACGCCGCCTGTGGCGCCTGCCAGGCGGCCGTGGGACCGCAATGTGACCGTACGCTCCAGCAAACCTTCCGTCCCTTCAACGCCTTCAAGCGCAATGGTTCTGCCACCAATGGCGATAGCCGCCTGTCCAATGTCGAGGGAACCGATCGCCTTTGCTGCGGCGTACCCGGCGGCAATGTCCGCGTGATCGCGCCTTGCCGGTTTCGGTCCCGCGATCAGTCCGGCATTTGCGAGCAGATCGGGCATGATGTCCTGCGCCGAGATGACATGAATTCCCTGCTTCTCGATATGACCGACAACCGCGCGCAGCAGGTTGTCATCTCCCCTGAACAGGGCTCTGGCGACATCGACTAAAGCCGGCAAAAGCCCGATATGCGGACGCATCGCGGCAATTTTTGGCCGGCGCTCCACTGTTCCGGCCATCAGAACATGGGTGATCTTGAGCCGCTTCAGCCGAGACATCAGGCTGCCGAATTCTTCCAGGGCAATCGGCTCACAGGGCAACCCGCCAAAACGTTCGTCGGCGTTCGCTTCGCCCCTGATTGGCAGGATAACCGCACTTTGGCCCGACTCCGTCAGGCGAGCCGCCAGGTCGACAGGCAACGAGCCACCACCCGCGATCAGCGCGACGATCGCGCCCTGTGGCAGGCCACGCTGACTTTGCCGTTCAATCGTTGTTCCCATCGTCGCCATCGGCCGAACCGCCCAGTTTGGGCACACAATAGGATCTTTTACCCCGTTCGGTCAGGAAATCGACAATTTCAATGACGGTTTCATTATCCGCAAACTCGGTGCGTACCGCCGGCGCGTTTTCGATGATGGGCCGGGCGCGGTCAAACAGCATGCGATAAGCCTTGCGCATTTCCACGATTTGTGAGCGCGCCATGCCCGAACGTTTCATGCCGATAATATTGAAACCGTGCAGATTGGCTTTGTTGCCTTGCGCCAGACCATACGGAATGACGTCGCCGATCAGCGCAGTGCAGCCGCCGATGAAAGCGTGATGCCCGATGCGAACAAATTGGTGAACCGCTGTGAGACCGCTGATTGTTGCGTAATCGCCGACCTCGCAATGCCCTGCCAGAGTAGCCCCGTTTGCCATGACAACATGATCGCCGAGCACGCAATCATGGGCCACATGACAATAGGCCATCAGATAGCAATCATCGCCGATGACCGTCTTGCCGTGACCGGTGTCGGATCCCACATGCGCTGTCATCCCCTCTCGCAGCACACAATTTGCGCCGATGGTGAGTTCGGTGTGTTTTCCAGTGTGTTTGAAGTTCTGCGGTTGAGCGCCAAGGGTTACCTGAGGCCAGACTGTGGTGCCGGGCCCAATGTCGGTATGACCCTGGACCGAAACATGGCTGATGAGTTCAACATTGGCGCCCAAAACCACATCCGGTCCGATATGACAAAACGGCCCTATCCGCACTCCGGCACCAAGTCTGGCGCCCTCTTCGACAACGGAACTTGGATGAATTACCGCCTGATGCGACGTATTGCTCATGAAGCGGATGTTTCCTGATTGGCAGCCATCATCGCAGTGATAATGGCTTCGGATACCAACTGGCCGTCAACCTGCGCTTCACAGGCGAATTTCCAGATGTTGCGCCGTTGCTTCAGCTTGTTGACGTGTATGTGCAATTGATCTCCAGGCACCACCGGGCGACGGAATTTGGCACTCTCAATCGACATGAAATAGACCACATCGGATTGTGTTGAAGTTGATTCGATGCAGATCGCGCCTGCCGTTTGCGCCATTGCTTCGACGATCAGCACGCCGGGCATAACCGGATTTTCCGGGAAATGGCCGGTGAAAAACGGTTCGTTAATGGTGACATTCTTGATGCCAATCGCAGATTGATCGCCATCGACGTCAATGATTCTGTCTACCAGCAGAAACGGATATCGGTGCGGGAGCAGTTGCATAATGCGCCCGATATCGAGAACAAGTCCGGAAGAATCAGCCATTGCCTTTGCCTTTCGGTTTGCGATTTTCCGCCAGAGACCGGATAGCCGCGACTTCGCGGAAGAATGTCTTGACCGGCTTGGCAGGAGCGCCGGCCCATTTCGCTCCGGCAGGTACATCGTGCATGACACCGGCAGCTGCAGCCAACTGGGCGCCATCACCAACGGTCAGGTGATCGGCAAGCCCGACACGACCGCCAAGCATGACATAGTCACCGACCGTGACCGATCCCGAAATCCCGCAATGGGCGGCAATGGCGCAATGCCTGCCGATACGGACATTGTGGGCGATCTGCACGAGATTATCGATCTTGGTCCCCTCGCCAATAACCGTATCGCTCAGGGCGCCGCGATCGACGGTTGAATTGGCGCCAATCTCCACATTGTTTTGAATGACAACCCGACCGATCTGAGGCTGTTTCTGGAGTCCGGCAGAACCCGGAACGTATCCAAATCCATCCTGACCGATACGCGCACCGGCGTGAATTTGAACATTGTCGCCGATGATTGTGGCAACGATCGTCGTGCCGGGGCCGATATAGCAGTTTCTTCCAATTTTGACCGAAGTGCCGATGACAGCATGTGGCGCAACAACCGTGCCCGATCCGATGGCTGCGCCGGCACCGACAACAGCGCCTGCTTCAATAATCGCGCCGTCTTCGATGTCAGTATCTGCAAACACGTGCGCAGCGGCGGAAATACCGGTTTCTCCCGTGATCGCTGACGGGGTGACTGCTGTGGGAAACAACAATCGTCCAATCGCGGCAAAATCAGCTTTCGGATTGGCGGAAACCAGTATTGCGACTTTTTCGGATATTTCCCCCGCCGCGCTTTGCGGACACAGGATGGCGGCCGCTTCAAGGCGCTTCGCTTCCGCGACTTGACGTGGTCTCTCCGCATAGACCAGCATCCCCTCACCGCCTTCTGCCAAAGGTGCAACGCCGGAAATCACCTTGTTGCTGGATGCGGGATCCTGCAGCGTTGCGCCCGTCAACGAGGCGACGTCGGCAGCGGTGAGCTTACGCGCTGGCGGAAAAAAATCCGGATCTTTCATGAAACCCTTCCGCACCGGACTTCGACGGGTCCGGTGCCGGCGACCGTCCCTAGAAGCGGCTAGAAATGCCGAAGTTGAACTCCTGCAGCTGATCGGTCGGCTGCTTCTCGATTGGCACAGCATAATCGACACGCAGCGGTCCGAATGGCGAATCCCAGATCAGGCTGACACCGGCAGAGGCTCGGATTGCAGAGCCGGTACTAGCAAGCGCAGTTGCTGGAAGAGTCGCAGGCAATGAGTTCCCATAAAGCGTTGCCGCGTCTGCAAATACCGCGCCTCTGATGCCTAGACTATCTGGTACGACCGGCAGCGGAAATTGTGCTTCAACTGAACCGTGGAAGTAAGTCGCCCCACCCAGATGATCCCCTGCACCCGGATCAAACGGCCCCCAACCAGCTGCTTCAAATCCACGAACCATGCGGGCATTGCCTTGGAACAGGTCAAACGCCCGTTGGACCCCGCCGCCATAGTAAGCCACGTGACCGGCACCGCCGGAAACCACACCGACGACATCCGCCTCATCCAGCAAGGTGCGAAAGTAGCTCGCTCTTCCGGTTACCTTCACATATTTCGCGTCGCCACCCAAACCGGCGAATTCAACGGTGGATGTCGCATAGATACCATCGCGCGGACTTTTGAGATCGTCGATGGTATTGTAGAGCAGCGTTCCGCTAACCGATGATTTCGTCCATGGGCTGAGTGTTGCGGCTGTAATGATGGCTGCTGGAGCACTTACGGCATTGGTGACGTTGTATGTTTCCTGTGAAAAATTGTAGGCGACCTGGGTGCTCAACGCCTCGGTAATTGGCAGACCGAAACGGATTGTCGCGCCGGTGAGCTCCGTATCATAGGTCGAATCTTCCCTGGTACTCCGATAGATATCAAATCCGCCGGAAATCCGCCGTCCAAACAAATAGGGCTCGGTAAACGATATCTGATAGTTGCGGGTGTCTTCGCCACCACCGACAGAAACCTTGATATACTGACCCCGGCCGAGGAAATTGCGTTCCGTAACGCCGATTTCCACGGTTGGCCCGGGATTGGTTCCGCCGGTGGAATAACCCGCGCCGACAGAGAACTCACCGGTGGATTTCTCGATCACATCGACAATCAAAACGATCTGATCGGGCTGGCTTCCCGGTGCCGTCGAAATGTTGACCGACGTGAAATAATCGAGATCCTCCAGCTTGCGCTTTGCCCGCTGGACCAGCACCTGGTTGAACGCATCGCCTTCGGTGATGTCGAACTCGCGGCGAATGACGTAGTCACGCGTACGGGTGTTGCCGCGAATCTCGATGCGCTGAATGTAAGTGCGCGGCCCCTGATCGATCGAATAGACAACCGATATGGTGCGGGACTCGAAATCGCGGTTGCCCCTTGGTGTCGCCGTTGCAAACGCATAACCCTGCCCCGCCAGGTGCTCGGTCAAGGCGATCAGCGAGTCCTCGACATCCTTGGCGCTATAGACATCGCCTTCGTCCGTCTCGAGCAAGTGACGCAGAGATTCGCTGTCGATGCCAGAAATCGTGCTTTCGATTTCAACGCTGCCGAAACGATAGCGGTCGCCTTCGTCCAAGACGATCGTCACGACATATTCGTTCTCATTGTCGTCCAGCTCCGCCGAGGATGAAATGATCCTGAAATCTGCATAGCCGCGATTGTAGTAAAACCGGCGAAGGGTTTCCTCATCAGCACGCAGACGGTCCGCGTCATAGACATCATCGCGGGCAATGAATGAAATCAGGTTTGATTTTTTGGTCGAGATCACTCCTGCGAGACGACGGTCCGAATAGGCATTGTTGCCAACAAAATTGATCGTGGCGATCTTTGTGCGGCCACCCTCGGTTATTTCAAACACCACGTTGACGCGGTTGTCGCCCAGATCAATGACCTGAGAGCTGACGATCGCATCGCTGCGGCCAATCGCTACATAGGCGTCGCGAATTGCCTGTTCATCCAACTCCAGGATCGATTGCGAGAACGTGCCGCGCTGCTTCAACTGAACAATATTCGAAAGCCGTTCATCCTTGATCTTCTTGTTGCCCTGGAAAAGCACCTGATTGACAATGGCGTATTCTTCAACCGTGACAACAAGGGTGCGGCCGACCCTGCTGATACGGACGTCGGAAAACAGGCCCGTCGCAAACAGACGCTTTACCGCCTCGTCAACATCACCATTGTTGAACGACACGCCCGGCTTGATGTCGACATAGTTGCGAATCGTCTCATCGTCGACACGCTGATTTCCGCGCACCTCAATCGATGAGACCACCGCTGCATGTGCCTCCGTAACAGCACCGAAATGCGCTGCCCCGACCAGCGCGCTGGCCGCAATTGCCAGCATTACGACCGCCGAGGCGGCGCGCATCAAATCCCAAATTGCCTTCATCGGGCCAAATTACCTTTTTTTCTCGTGGTCCCCAACGTCGAGAAAACCGGATTATACGTTTGATTTCACTTATCGTATTAACCGGATTTTATCTATACGCAAGGCGTCTGGTTAATTTCGGTTTACGAATCACCCCTGCGTGACATTCGAGCCACGCCAATTTGGGGATTATGGTAAACAGACCATCAATTTAAGCCGGTTCCGCCCCCCTTCAGCAGCCGAAAATGTCGTTCCAAAACACGAAAACCATGAATGCAAGAACAAGAAACAATCCGATTCTGTAGAAAAACTCCATTACCCGTTCGGAAGGCTTTTTTCGGGCAACCGCTTCATATCCGTAGAAAACAAGGTGTCCGCCATCCAGAGGCGGTATCGGCAGCAGATTCAAAAACCCGATCCCGACCGACAAGAGCGCCGTCAGCTGGACCAGCCATTCGACACCTCTCTTTGCCGCCTTGCCGGCCATGTCTGCAATCTTGACCGGCCCTCCGAGCTGACATTTATCTTCACGCCCTGCAACAAATCGTTGAAGAAAGTGACCCGTGCGAACAATGACATAGCCGGTCTCGTAGATTGCCTCTCCGATCGCTTCCAGCGGTCCGAACTCTATGATCCTGGGCTGCCCCAGTGATTCGTCGTTGCGAACGCCAATCAATCCGATTTTCACCGTGCCTCCAAGAGGATCAGTCTGTTCATACACTTCCGGCGTGGCAATCAGTTCGACTTCCTGCCCGTCGCGAAAAACCACAAACAGTATCTCGTCACCCGCGCGTGCCGACACATATCGTTGCACGTCAGAAAATGTGGTCACCCGGTTGCCATCAAGCGAAATAAAACGATCTCCGGGCTGAAATCCGGCAATTTCCGCCGGACTGCCCGGGTTGACCTCGGCGACCATGGGTTCGGAAACAAATTTTCCATTCGTGCTGAACATCACCGCAAAAACAACAGCGGTCAGAATGAAGTTGAACAATGGACCAGCGAATACCGTGGCGGCACGCTTCCACACCGGTTGGGTGTGAAAAGCCACTTTGCGCTCTTCGAGGCTCAATTTCGCGGTTGCTTCGCTATCAGGGGCGCTGGTGACGGCCATGTCGCCTGTAAACTTGACATAGCCACCCAGCGGAATTGCAGACAGCTTCCATCGGGTACCGCGCCGATCGTGAAATCCAAACAACTCCGGACCGAAACCAATGGAGAAGGCCTGCACACCGATGCCGCACCAGCGGCCAACGAGGTAGTGACCCATCTCATGCACGAAAACGACGACCCCGAGCACGATAAGAAATGGAACAATCGTGCCGATCAGAACACCTTCGGTGCTGAACAAATTCAACAAAAAGTCAGTCAAGCCGCTCCCCCGCGGGATTTGATTTCGCCCACCGCATTCAGAATCTCGAAACCGGGCATTTCAATGGCAAATTGGACAACTCAGAACAGCGCCAAGGCCGGTTGATCAGGATGGCCCGCCAGCGCCCCAATCACATAAAGCGCCATTGCAGCAACAACAAGACCGTCAACGCGGTCCATAACACCACCGTGACCGGGAATAAGGTTGCTGGAATCCTTTATCCCCGCAAATCGTTTGACACTAGATTCGAACAAATCTCCAATTTGAGCAACGACCGACAGCAGGACTGCGGTCACAAAGAGCCCGTAACTCGCTTCGCCAGAAAGCGCGCCGATCGTCATACCGGCTGCGATTCCACCAGTTGTGCCTCCAATTGCGCCGGACCAAGTCTTGCCGGGCGAGATCGTTAGCGCCAATTTCGGACCACCGAATGCACGCCCAACGAAATAGGCGGCAATGTCGGTTGCCCAGACAACCGCAAACAGGAACAGGATCGCGATCAAGCCAGCATCGGAATCTCCACGCAAATAGGATAACGCCAATCCCGATGCCGCCGCGTACAGGAAACCCTTGGCAACCCAGATGCCCTGCCCTCTGGTTTCCGCAAAGAGCGCTGCAATGGCAGCTGGCAGGATGATAGCCATCAGCACTATGAGCACATTCGGCATCCAGAACAGGACCAACATCGACAGCCCAAAGGCGCAATACGGCATGAACGGGCTGATCTTCAGCCCACCGCGTGTCATTGAAACCCATTCATAGAACATGGCTGCCGCGATCACGATCGCCAACAGCCGGAATGGCAATCCGCCAATCCAGGTCAGGATCAGAACGATTGCAGCAAGTATGACTGCTGATATCACCCGCAGCTGCAGGTTGGACATTGAAGTAGTGCTCATGTGGCGACAGCTTGTGCAGCCAACCCGCCGAAACGCCGGTCCCGGGCTTCATATTCGGCAATTGCCGCCATCAGATCGTCCCTGCTGAAGTCGGGCCAATAGCATGGCAGAAACACAAACTCACTGTAGGCGGCCTGCCAAAGAAGGAAATTTGAAAGCCGCTGCTCACCGCTTGTGCGTATGATCAATTCGGGATCCGGAATGCCAGCGGTGTCCAAATGCGACGAAATCATCTCGTCGGTTATGCCTTCCGGGCGCAGTTCACCCCGCCCGACCATTCCAGCGAGCTTGCCGATGGCGCGGACCATCTCGTCTCGTGCGCCATAGTTGAACGCAATGATGAGATCGAGGTTCCGGTTATCCATCGTCAGTTGCTCGGCCTCTACCAGGAGGGCAAGGATGTCGGGTTTCAACGATTGGCGCTCGCCGATGACCCTGACACGCACACCATTCTTGTGCAGTTCGGCCAGGTCCTTGCGGATGAATAGTTTGAGCAAGCCCATCAATTCTGTGATTTCGGTTTGCGGGCGCGACCAGTTCTCTGACGAAAAAGCAAAGACCGTCAAATATTTAACGCCGACTTCCCCGCAAGTACGAACGGTTTGACGCAGTGCTTCGACACCCACGCGATGGCCTGCATTGCGTGGTAATCCCCGCTGCATGGCCCAACGGCCGTTTCCGTCCATGATAATGGCGATATGTGCGGGAATTGCCATTGCGATCCTCGTATGAAACGGCAAAGCCGCCGGTGATTACACCTGCATGATTTCCGTTTCTTTTTCCTCAAGAAGCATGTCGATCTCGGCGATCGTATCGTCAGTCATGCTTTGAACCCGGTCGGAATTTGCATGCTGGACATCCTGGCTGATCTCGCCATCTTTCTCCGCTTTTTTCAGGTGATCCATCCCATCACGTCGAACATTCCTGGCTGCAACACGAGCATTTTCCGCATATTGATGCGCGATTTTTGCAAGCTCCTTGCGCCGCTCCTCATTGAGTTCCGGCAGTGGAATTCGCAGATTTGTACCATCGACGATCGGATTGAATCCGAGGTTGGATTCGCGAATTGCCTTGTCAACGGCCTGTACCTGCGTCTTGTCCCAGACAGAGACCGAGATCATTCGTGGCTCCGGCACCGAAACCGTGGCTACCTGGTTGATGGGCATTGGTGTGCCATAGGCTTCGACGGTGATGGGATCAAGCAGATTGACTGATGCCCTTCCGGTTCTCAATGTCGCCAAATCCCCCTTGAATGCGGTCACCGCACCATCCATTCGCCGCTGCAAATCCTTGAAATCAACGCCATCACTCATTTGACAATCTCCCTGAAAGGCGGGCAATTTTCGACGGCACTCAACCGTCAGAAACAGTTGTACAGCGGCCTCCGCCTGCCAATATGGCGCCGAATCCGCCTTTTTCATGTATCGAGTAAACGATTATGGGAATGTTGTTCTCGCGCGCAAGCGCTATTGCGGCGGTATCCATCACGGCAAGGCCCTTTGCGATGACTTCGTCGTGGGAAATCTGGTCGTAACGGATGGCAGAAGGATCCTTGTTCGGGTCGGCTGAATAAACGCCATCAACCAGCGTTCCCTTGAACAGGGCATCTGCACCGATTTCCGCAGCCCGCAATGCGGCAGCGGAATCGGTGGTAAAATACGGATTACCGGTGCCCCCCGCGAAAACAACTACCTTGCCTTGATCCATATAGGCGCTGGCCTTTCGCTGCGAGAAACTCTCGCAAATCTCAGGCATCGCGATTGCCGACAAAACCACCGCGTCGATACCGGCCTTTACGAGCGACGTCCTGAGCGCCAGCGAATTGATCACGGTCGCCAACATGCCCATGTGATCGCCGGTTACACGGTCGCCGCCCTTCGACGCCACGGCAACACCTCGAAATATGTTGCCGCCACCGATGACGACGCCAACCTGAACACCCATCGACAGTGCTTGCGATATATCGGCGGCTATCCGATCGGCTACCGAAACATCGATACCGAAACCCTGATCGCCCATGAGCGCTTCGCCCGACGCCTTCAGCACAACGCGTTTGTATCGAGGTTCGGCCGGCATCTGAACTCCTGTGATTCGAAGGTTCCCGCGCTGCGGATGGGAGGCAAGACCGGATACAACAAGGGCGCCGCATTGTCACGCGGCGCCCTTGGAAATTGCGTTCCGGCTCCGGCCGGCGTTGCGGAGATGTCAGCCTCCGGCGGCGGCGGCAACTTCGGCCGCGAAGTCGCCTTCGTCTTTTTCGATCCCTTCACCCAACGCGAAGCGAACAAATCCGGTGATCTTGGCCGGTGCACCGATGTCTTTCTCTGCTTCCTTGATTGCCTGTTCGACAGTCTGGTCCGGATTGATCACGAAAGCCTGTTTCAGCAACACAACTTCCTCGAAGAACTTGCGCATGCGGCCTTCGACCATCTTTTCGATGATATTGTCAGGTTTACCCGATTCGCGCGCCTGCTCGACGAAGATCGCCTTTTCACGATCCACGGCTGCCGGGTCGACTTCCTCTGCAGTCAATGCAAGCGGGCTGGTTGCCGCAACGTGCATCGCAACCTGGCGGGCAATCGCTCCGGCGGCGGCAGCGTCTCCGTCGGTCTCGATCGCAACCAGTACGCCGATCTTGCCAAGGCCATCTGCGATGGAATTATGCATGTAGGTGGCAACCGCGCCCTTGCCCACACTCAGCTTGGCCGAACGGCGGAACGACATGTTTTCGCCAATCGTCCCGACAGCATCCTTGACTGTGTCGGTCACCGACTTGCCGCTGCCCGGATAGGCAGCAGATGCTACGCTTTCGCTTTCACCGTCGGTACCAAGAGCGACAGAAGCGACATTTGCAACTATTTCCTGAAACGATTCGTTGCGGGCAACGAAGTCGGTTTCCGAATTGACCTCTACCACGACTGCACTGCCAGCGTCTGAGGCCATGCCAATCAGGCCTTCGGCAGCGACCCGGCCTGCTTTGGTGTCCGCTTTGGCGATGCCTTTTGCGCGCAGCCAGTCAACAGCGGCTTCAACATCACCACCGGTCTCGGTCAGCGCCTTTTTGCAGTCCATCATTCCCGCACCGCTCATGTCGCGGAGCTGTTTTACCTGTGCAGCAGAAATGCTCATGACAGTCTCTCAATATCTTGCTTACATGGATCTGTGCGGCGTCTCCGCCGCACTTCGAGTTTCCCGCAAGGTTTCAAATCTTCATTTGAAACGCTTCGCAGTGCCTATTTCTTGTCGCCGGCTTCTTCTGCCGCTGCTGCGTCGTCAGCAGCCGCCTCAGCCTCTGCCGGGGCTTCCTCCGCCGGTGCCTCGGCGGCATCAGCAGCAGGCGCCTCTTGCGATGGAGTTTCAGGCTCCGCCGCAGCTTCGTCGCTTTTTGCTTCGGCTGCAGGCTCTTCCTCCGCCTTGTCGGCCGGCTTTTCGTCTTTCGCCTTTTTTGCCGACGTTTTGGCAGGCTTTACATCCTCCAAAGCTGTTTCAACCGGAGCTTCTTCCGACGCTCCAATGTCCACGCCCATCGAGCCCTGCTGACGGGCAATACCGTCGATTGCAGCCTTGGCGACCAGATCGCAGTAAAGCGAAATGGCGCGTGCCGCGTCGTCGTTGCCCGGGATCGGATAGTCGATGCTGTCCGGATCGCAGTTTGAATCGACAATGGCCACGACCGGGATGCCGAGGCGTTTGGCCTCCTGGATGGCAATCGCCTCCTTGTTTGTGTCAACGACAAACAGCAGGTCCGGGGTTGATCCCATCTCCTTGATGCCGCCAAGCGCACGATGGAGCTTTTCGCGCTCGCGATCCAGATTCAGGCGTTCCTTCTTTGTGAAGCCCTCAGCTTCGCCAGCGAGCAGTTCGTCAAGCTTGCGCAGCCGCGAGATCGAATTGGAAATCGTTTTCCAGTTGGTCAGCATTCCGCCGAGCCAGCGGGCATTGACGAAATATTGCGCCGAACGGCCCGCCGCATCCGCGATAATCTCGGACGCCTGACGCTTGGTTCCGACGAACAATACACGGCCGCCACCGGCCACCGTATCCGATACGACCTTCAATGCCTGATCGAGCAGTGGCACGGTCTGGCTAAGATCGATAATGTGAATGTTGTTGCGAGCGCCAAAAATGTAGGGCGCCATTTTCGGGTTCCAGCGGTGGGTCTGGTGTCCGAAGTGGACACCGGCTTCCAGCAGCTGGCGCATGCTGAAATCAGGCAGTGCCATCGTCATTTCCTTTCCGGTTCAGCCTCCACGGACCAATAGCGGAATTGCCGCCACCGGGGGTTTTTGACGGATTTCTCCCGTCAAACACCATAGTCCGTGTGTGGAATGGGCGCGCCTATAGACGGGAAATGGCGAGAATGCAAGGGCAGCGCCGGCAGAAACGGGTCAACGCCAGGTTCAAACCCGCCAGACTGGAGCGGTAAGGCTCAATCGCAATCGGCTGGCTGATCGAATACCGACAGGTCAACCAGCTTGCCAGTCATGGAAAAATCCCCGTAATCCATCAGGATCGAACGGGTTATTCCATTGGGATAGAGCTTGAATGAGATGCGGTAGACCGGAAGTTCTTCGCCACCATTGCCAGCAGGCTCAAAATAGGCAATCGAGACTGGCCAAACATCTTGCTCCGTCAGTTTCGCAACCGCTTCACCTTCCGGGTCATCCGGTTTGAGGCCATCCTGCTTGCCGACAATGACCGTGGTCGTCATGACCTGGTCTGCCCCGTCCGAACCATCGAATATGGTCGTCTCATAGAATGTCTCGCCGCGATTGGCGCGTTCAAGCAGGTCAACCAGATGCTTCGTCGGAAACATCGTCTTATCGAGCTCAATACTGGTTTCGTCCGGCTTGACGAGTTCGACAGATGTTTTTCCAGACTCGATATTGGCCGTACCGCGCACTTCGCGGTCAAGTCTGCGGTCGACATAAGATTTGGTGGCAAAGGAAAACGTTTTGCCTTCGGGATCTTCATAAGTGGTCGTCTGCTGATCGGTAATGCGCGAAGAACCATCGGTATCGATCTGGGTGACGAACCGGAAGCTGACGGTATAGCCTTCGCACGGTGAGCCGTTGAACTCGTATACCATACGGCCTTCCACACCTGTGATACCGGAACGGTCAGAGGCATCATCAAGAGCAATGTCGTAAACCGCCCGGTGTGGAGCGAGCGGGCTTGCGGCAAGGGCGGGACAGGATGCAGCTGCCATGAAGGCAGCGATTGCGGTCATCGTGAGACGCATGTGGTGAATTCGAGCTCCCTAATTGGTGCGCCAACTGGTGGACGCTTGCAGCATACCTAAAAATAATCGTGGCGGAAGGCAGGTATTCGCGCCACACTCGGAATCAACGTCGATCATTAGCCCGGAAAATGACCATGAGCCAGTCCATCAACCAACGCCTTGCAGAAATGGGGGTTGAAATACCTCACGCCGCGGCACCCGCCGCAAACTATGCTCCCTTTGCAACATCCGGTAACGTTTTGATGACCGCCGGCCAGCTGCCACTCGTCAACGGCAAACTGATCGCGACCGGATTGTTGGGTACCGACCTTGATGTGGCGACCGGACAGGAAGCCGCGCGGGCCTGCGCCATCAACATCCTTGCACAGGCAAAGGCAGCTCTCGGTGATCTGGAGCGCATCAGGCGATTGGTCAAAATCACCGTTTTCGTCGCTTCCGTACCGGACTTCACGGAGCAACATCTTGTCGCAAACGGTGCGTCGGATTTTCTCGCCGAAGTGCTCGGAGAGCGTGGAATTCATGCCCGTTCTGCGGTCGGAACAGCCTCGCTGCCACTGAACGCGCCCGTCGAAATTGAAGCCGTCATCGAGATTGACTGACAGGTCATGGCCGGTACCGATATTTCGTGGCTGACCGCAAGACCGATCGCACATCGCGGCCTTCATGATGGCAATCGGAACTGCTGGGAAAACACCCTCTCCTCTTTCGAGCACGCCATCGAAGGCGGATACGCCATCGAGTGCGACATCACCTTGAGTGCTGATGGGGTACCGATGGTTTTTCACGATCATTACTTGAAGCGCCTGACCGGCCGGGACGGCAAAGTTTGCGAGACGACTGCAAATGAGATGAGCCGGCTTCAGGTTGGTGAAACGGCAGACCGAATACCACGCCTGTCTGAAGCGCTTTCGCTTGTTGCGGGCCGTGTTCCAATGGTGATCGAGCTGAAGGGAAACGAAGGGCACGACAACGGTTTTGTCGCGGCTGTCGCTGCAGATTTGGCGGACTACAAGGGTTCGGCAGCCATCATGTCTTTCAGTCATCATCTCGTGCGGCAGTTTTCGCGCCATGCGCCAGGGGTTCCGGCCGGTTTGACCGCAGAAGGTGAGGACAGTGCCGCAATGGAAGCGCATTTTTCGATGCTGGCGCACGATATTTCTTTCGTATCATACGATGTCGTTTCAATTCCCAACCGGTTCGTGACTTTCGTCAGAGACAGGCTGAATTTGCCCTTCATAAGCTGGACGGTGCGCGATCAGAATGCAGCTGAATTGACCTGGCGAGAGGGCGGGCAAATCACTTTTGAGGGCTTTCGTCCCGATATTCGCTGAAGAATCGGGGTTGATGCGACGCACAACATCCCTAATTGTCGCATCATGAGCATACGCGATGACGCCATTGCTGGTGCACCCGATGAGTTTGTCATCCGGATTGTCCCTTCAATGGCGGATTTTTCAGACAGTGAATGGGGTGAACTTTCCGGCGCAAGCCATTGTTCCGGAACCTACAATCCGTTTGTCAGCTATCAGTTTTTGCATGCACTTGAGGCTTCCGGCTCCGCCACACGGGAAACCGGCTGGATGGGACAGCACTTGCGATTGGAAACCGGCGACGGCCGCTTGGTCGGTGCAGCTGCATGCTATCTGAAAAGCCACAGTCAGGGAGAATACGTGTTCGACCATGGATGGGCGGACGCATTCGAGCGCGCCGGTGGCCGCTATTACCCAAAACTTCAGGTCTCCATTCCCTTCACACCGGCAACCGGGCCGAGGCTGCTTGTGCGACAGGGATTTGACCCGAATTCGGTACGGCGGGCTCTCGCAGACGGGTTGAAACTGCTGACCGAACGCCTCGGGGTCTCTTCAGTGCATGTCACTTTCGCACCGGAGGGTGAGGTTTCGGTGCTGGAGCAATCCGACTTTTTGCACCGGACAGACCAGCAATTTCACTTTTTCAACCGCGATTATCGCGATTATGACGATTTTCTCGACACGCTGGCGTCACGCAAAAGGAAGGCACTTAAGAAAGAGCGGTCGCAGGCGGTCGCCAACGGCGTTGAAATTGTCCAGCTAACCGGCAGCGACCTGACCGAGACCGTGTGGGACGATTTTTTCGCTTTCTACATGGATACGGGCGGCCGCAAATGGGGCCGGCCCTATCTGACCCGCGAATTCTTTTCGCTTGCCGGAGAAACGATGGCCGATGATATCGTTCTTTTTTTCGCGCGGCGGAATGGCCGCAACATAGCCGGAGCGCTGAATTTCGTCGGTTCGGACACGATTTTCGGCCGCCACTGGGGCTGTCTGGAGGATCATCGCTACCTGCATTTTGAACTTTGTTACCATCAGGCCATCGACTATGCGATCGAGCATGGATTGAAGGTCGTGGAGGCAGGTGCGCAGGGTGAGCACAAGCTTGCGCGCGGCTACATGCCGGTCAAGATGCACTCTGCCCACTACATTCCACACACGGGATTTCGCCGGGCCGTTGAAGACTATCTGGAGCACGAACGCGCCGAAGTTGACCGCATCGGTGAATTTCTCGATGAACGCGGGCCATTTCGAAAGACGAAATGATCAAGGCCTGTTTCGATAGTCGCGCAGAAACGGAACCAGAAATGCGAAACAGGCGATGAGGAAAAACAGACCGCCTCCCAGGGCAAGTTGATCGCCGGATTTCCAGGCGGAGGCGATAAAGAACATTGCCGAGACAATAAACAATATCCAACCGGCAAGAATCCAGCGCATCATCCCTCCCCGCTCTTGACCGCATCGAGCCGGTGATGAAACATCGCAATTCTCTATCAATCAAGCGGCAAGGTGTGTTTTATGACCAGCCTGGTTTACGACAGCGACAACATTTTTGCGAAAATCCTGCGTCAGGAGATTCCCTGCGAAAAGCTCTACGAAGACGATCACACCTTTGCTTTCATGGATATCATGCCGCGCAGCAAGGGGCATTGCCTGGTTATTCCGAAGGCACCGGCCCGCAACATTCTCGATTGCACCGAGGACAGTTTGTCTTCGGTCATTGCCACGACAAAGAGGCTGTCGGCGGCGGTGATGCAGGCTTTCGGAGCAGGCGGTGTGACCGTGCTGCAAGCCAATGAAACGGCGGCCGGGCAAGAAGTCTTTCACCTGCATTTCCATGTGATCCCACGCTACGAAGGCGAGAAGCTGGGACCTCCGGCTGCAAATATGGAAGAGCGGGAAGTACTTGCAGCGAACGCGGACAAAATCCGCGCAGTGCTTGGATAAGTTGGACAGCGAAAGCCGGATGCAAATCAGCCGGCTGTGGAAACGTTGTCAGGGGCTAACACCTGTCGTGGAGCAGTTTGCTCACCGGAAGCGCAATATTTCGCCGCCAGCCACCAGGCGGCCAGTGTGCACACCATTCCGCCAATGACGTCCATCAGGTGATGGGCGCCGTGGATCAGCGTTGCAGGTATCATCGGCAGGAACAAAATAAGGAACACGATCCGCAACGTTGGCTGATGCCACACGGCCAGCAATGGCGCAAAACCCATGGTGATATGGAATGACGGGAAACCGATGAGCCCGGTCACAGAAATGTCCCAGCGATCACCAATCCCGTTGACAATCATGTCGGTGACCTTGGCGCCATATTCAGACGTCGCCGTAAGCTTTAGGGCGGATTCCACTTCCACCGGCAGGACGAAAACCCCGCCCGGACCGGCAGTCGGCAGGAAGACCCAAATGGAGATGGTGACGATCGCCGCGATGATGTTGGTGAACGCCAAGGTGTGCAGGCGAGTGAAATCCGATTTGAAGCCAAGATACGCGATCACCAGAAATGACAATGTCGGTGCCAGTGCATAAACGAGTTTCAACACCGCTGACAATGCCGGATATTGCGCCAGCCAGGCCGACCAGACGGGCCACGAATACCCAAACAATGCATCAATTTCGACGAAAGCGGTGTCAAACGGGCTCGTGTTTAGCGGCAGCAGCGAGGTGTTGTAGAGAATGCAAAGCGGCGCAAACAGCACATAAAGCCCGGAAAATGTGCATATTGCCGAAAGTTTCTCTTCAGATCTGTAGACGCGATAATATTGTCCGCCGCTCAGAAAAATTACTGCCGCGACCAGGTGAACCACAAACGGATCAATGCGGATCGGCATATCCTTGATGAAGATCAGCGCCAGGCTGCACAGCACCATGACCGCGATGATTTTCAGGATTGTCTTTTCGATTCTGGTGAATGCCATTGCGAATCCCGCGAAGTTGCTGCCTTCTTACGCAACAACTTCTAAAAAACGGCTAAAGCGAACGGCCGGCCACCCATAATCTCAAGCTGCTTCGATTAGTCGGTAACCGCAATCGAGAGCATCAAGCTCCAACAGGCCACCGTAGCGCTTTTCCCAGTCACCGTTTTTCAGATCAGCTTCCAGTTTTCCAAGCCCGTCTGCGACATTCTCCAGTTTCCAGAAAGAGGACATCGCGGCGCGGACCCGTTCGTCTAGATAAGCATCCGGACGACTCCAGTAACCGGCGAGGAAACCGTCGGTGCAATCGTGCGGAATCAGCACCGGTGAAACCGAAACCTTGCCCAACCAGCTCTCAAAGTCGGTCATTTTTGGCATCTGCCCTTCATCAAGAGTTACGAGGGCCGGAAAATAGTCGAGCAGCCAAAAATTCCTGAAGGACGGATCGTAGGTCAGGAAAACGATTTTTCCTCTGGTCACGCGCCGCATCTCGGCGACTCCGGCTGCCTTGTCGGACCAATGATGGATGGTGAGGATCGCCATCGAGGCATCAAATGACCTGTCGGCGAAAGGAAGTGATTCTGCGCAGGCCTGAACCACATTTGCCTGGGACGCCACACGCTGGGCTATCATTTCGGCAGACGGTTCGACTGCGGTAATATTGCGGCCGGAAGGTTCATAGGAACCGGCGCCAGCGCCAACGTTTAAAACAGTTTCCGCGTCATCCAGCGCAGCTTCGATCTGTTTTGCAATTCTGGCGTCGGGCTTGCGGAGATTGGCGTAATTCAGCCCGATCGTGTCATAAAGAGCGTTCATCAAGATTGCCTATTGGAGGTCGGTGAAGAAGTCACAAGCTGTTGGCCAAGTGATCCGGTGGGGAACACACACTGACTTTTCACCCGATTATAAACGGCAGCAGCACGATTTCCGCGGCAACAATGCCAACCAACGTGTTTCTGCCAACCAGCCGGTAGGCGGCAAAGCCGACAGCAACGGCGCCAATGCGTACCGGCAATGCGACGGTTGCCAGTGCGCCTACAGGAAACAGGACCAGATTGGAGATTACGGCGGCGACGAGTGCTGTTGCGATGCAGCGAACCAGAACCAGCATGTCTGATTGCTCGTCGATCCTGCCGCCGAGATAGACGCCGAGAACACGCCAGATGTCGGTGGCGAACCAACCGGCGACCAGAATGAATAGATATGGCCACCACCAGGTATCAATTGCTTCCCAGGTCATGTCTCACCGCGCCGGGCTGAGAACCGGTGAGCTGCATAAGCGATGACCCCGGCCGACACACCGGCCGCCAGCAAATCAATCTGCGGCAAATACAGGTGAAAGAGTGGTCCGAACACAAGGCCGAGCACGATAGACAGATGACCCGCCCACTCGCGCGCTGAACTCCACAGCGAGGTGAGAAAATACATCGGCGTCAGCATGAAGAAGGCCGCCGCGACGCCATCAGACATGCTGGCGGCGGAGATGTAGATCACCGTCGTCATGATGATGTTGAGCGTCATCAACGTCGAACCGATACCGAAGTAGAAGCTTGTGCGGGTGGCCTTGGGAACGTTCGGAAACCGCTCCATGGCGATGACCCAGGAGGTCACAGCGATGAAATGCGACAGCAGATAGAGCACCCAGGTCCGGGTTTTCGGTCCGCGCATTTCGGGGATCATTGTCACCGTCATCGGCATCAGGCGAACCGAGGAAAGCGCCACGGCAAATGCGACGGAAAAGAGCCCTGCCCCCGATACGACCCCGCCGATCAAAACCACTTTCGCCGGCAAGGCCCAGATCACGATGATCATGAAAATGGTTTCGAAGAGCGAGAAACCGGTTTCTCTGGCGAGAGCGGCAAAACCGACAAATGACATGACCAATACCAGGCCAGGAATCGAAAAAGCAGCCCGGACGCCTTTGACGTACGAATGGAAATGATCTGCTGAATCAGCGGATTCGAGTGAGGACCCGGTCATGGGTCCGCTCTACCACAGAGCCGGATATCAGCAAGGGGGCGCCCAGGGCGTTTTGCGGTTTCTTTGAACTGCGACAACGCCTTTATCTGGCTGGAATCATTGCAGCATTTTTCGCACTTCTTGATTCCGCCCGAGCGAAAAATGCCCTAAGTCATGAGGCGTCTGGCCCTGGCCGCAACGGCTTTGCGCGGCGACAAGGCCGCTTTGGCGACAAGCTTTTCAACCTCGCTTGCGGAGAACAACTGGCGTTCAGAAAGGCGGACAAGCGCCGTCAATGCGCAGACAGAGGCGATCGCCGAGCGATCGTCAATCTGGCGGACCAGCACCGGGACAAGATGTGCGATCTGTTCAGTGGTCAGGTTGATTTCGGACAGCACTTTGGGCAGTTGCTCACCAATCTCCCAGGCTGAGCGGTTCCGGAGTAATTCAATCAACCGGTCGGCATGGCTTTCAAACAGATCGCAGCGGACCTTACCGATTTGCATAACCGCGTGCGCCGCATGGGCAACAACGGCAGCGTCATCGCTCTTAAGAAAATCGAGAAGTTCGAGAATGATCGCAGGGTTGTCCAGCGCTTCCAGCGCCACTTCACCGGCCCGGCCAACCTCTCCTCGCGTGCCCTCGGCAAGCTTGGCGAACAGCTTGCCCCGGGGTTTCTTACTCAACTCAGCTCTTGCGCGGTAGCTGCGGCACCGTGCTGCGCGGTTTTTTATCCGGCTTGGCTGCGGCTTTCGGTTTGGCCGTCTTTTTGCGGGCGGTTGTCTTGGCGGTCCGTCTGGGTTTCTTGGCCTTTATCTGCTTCGGCTTGACTGGAACTTCGTCCGGCACTGCTTCAAGTTTCAGGCTGCTTTTGCCCGACTCGCTCTTCTCGACCGTAACCTTGACCGTTCCACCGCGCTTCAAATCGCCGAACAGAACCTGATCGGCCAGCGGTTTCTTGATATTCTCCTGGATCACCCTGCCAAGCGGCCGGGCGCCCATGCGCTCGTCATATCCCTTCGTCGCCAGCCAGGCGATTGCATCCTGCGACAGATCAAACGTAACGCCACGCTCTGAAAGTTGCGCCTCGAGCTGCATGACGAACTTCTGAACCACCTTGTGGATGACCGGCACCGGCAGCGCCCCAAACGGGATAATGGAATCGAGCCGGTTGCGGAACTCGGGCGTGAACAGCTTGTTGATCGCTTCCAGATCATCGCCCTCGCGCTTGGACGACCCAAAGCCGATTGCCGCCTTCTGCATCTCAGACGCGCCGGCATTGGTGGTCATGATCAGAATTACATTGCGGAAGTCGATCTGCTTGCCATTGTGGTCAGTGAGCTTGCCGTGATCCATCACCTGCAACAGAATGTTGAACAGGTCGGGATGGGCTTTTTCGACCTCATCCAACAGCAGCACGCAGTGCGGATGCTGGTCTACGCCGTCGGTCAGCAATCCACCCTGGTCAAAGCCGACATAGCCGGGAGGCGCACCGATCAAGCGCGATACGGTGTGACGCTCCATGTATTCCGACATGTCGAAGCGAAGCAGTTCGACACCGAGCGAAGACGCCAACTGTTTGGCAACCTCGGTCTTGCCGACGCCGGTCGGGCCGGAGAACAGATAACAGCCGATCGGCTTTTCGGGTTCGCGCAGGCCGGCACGCGCCAGCTTGATGGAGGACGCAAGCGCCTCGATGGCCGTGTCCTGACCGTAGACGACGGTCTTGAGCTCGGAATCGAGATTTGCCAGAACCTTCTCGTCATCGGCCGAAACGGTTTTCGGCGGAATACGGGCCATGGTGGCAATTGTTGCCTCGATTTCCTTCACACCGATTGTCTTGCGGCGCTTGTTTTCCGGCACCAGCATCTGCGCCGCTCCCGTCTCATCAACGACATCGATCGCCTTGTCCGGCAATTTGCGGTCGTTGATGTAGCGCGCTGAAAGCTCCACCGATGCCTTGATGGCGTCGTTGGTATACTTGACCTTGTGGAAATCCTCGAAATAGGGTTTCAGCCCCTTCATGATTTCCACGGCGTCATCCAGCGATGGCTCAACGACGTCGATTTTCTGGAACCGGCGGACCAGCGCCCTGTCCTTTTCGAAGAACTGGCGGAATTCCTTGTAGGTGGTCGAGCCGATGCAGCGGATTGCACCATTGGAAAGCGCCGGCTTCAACAGGTTCGAAGCGTCCATGGCGCCGCCGGATGTCGCTCCCGCGCCGATGACCGTGTGAATTTCGTCGATGAACAGGACAGCCCCGGGGAAATTCTCCAGTTCCTTGACGACCTGCTTTAACCGCTCCTCGAAATCACCGCGATAGCGCGTACCCGCCAACAACGCACCCATGTCGAGTGCGAACACCGTCGCATCCGCAAGCACTTCGGGAACATCACCTTCTTCGATTCGCTTGGCGAGACCTTCTGCGATGGCTGTCTTGCCTACTCCGGGATCACCAACATAGAGCGGATTGTTCTTTGCTCGCCGGCACAGAACCTGGATTGTCCGGTTGACCTCTTCCTCGCGGCCAATAAGCGGGTCGATGCGCCCGGCCTTTGCCTTCTCGTTGAGGTTGACGCAATAGGCGCTGAGTGCATCCTGTTGCTTCTTCTTGCCGCCTTCCTCGCCGTCTTCGCCCGCGCCCGTCTGGTCGTCCTCGACACCGTTCGGCGTGCGCGATTCGCTTGAACCGGGACGTTTGGCGATGCCGTGCGAAATATAATTGACCGCATCGTAACGCGTCATCTGTTGCTCTTGCAGGAAATAGGCGGCATGGCTCTCGCGCTCAGCAAATATGGCCACGAGAACATTGGCGCCCGACACTTCTTCGCGTCCAGAGGACTGGACGTGAATCACCGCACGCTGAATGACGCGCTGAAAGCCCGAAGTCGGCTTGGAATCCTCCTCGTAACCGGTGACCAGATTGTCGAGCTCGGTATCGATATAATCGAGCACCGTGCGCTTGAGGTCAGCCAGATCAACATTGCAGGCGCGCATGACAGCGGCTGCATCCTCGTCATCAATCAATGCCAGCAGCAGATGTTCGAGCGTTGCATATTCGTGATGGCGTTCATTGGCGAACGTCAATGCCTGATGCAGCGCCTGTTCCAGGCTTTGTGAAAATGCAGGCATTCTTACCTCACTTCTTTTCCATCACGCATTGCAGCGGATGCTGATGTTGACGGGCAAAGTCCATCACTGATGACACTTTGGTCTCCGCGACCTCAAAAGTATAGACCCCACACTCGCCCACACCGTGATTGTGAACGTGGAGCATGATTTTTGTCGCCTGTTCGCGGTTTTTGCTGAAAAACCGCTCCAGCACGTGAACGACAAACTCCATCGGTGTGTAGTCGTCGTTCAAAATCAAAACGCGATACAGGCTGGGTTTCTTCGTCTTGGTACGGGTACGCGTTATGACCGCAGTGCCGCGGCCACCATCACGGCCATCGGCATCGTCATCGCGATCGTCCTGCATAAATGTGCGGCGATCGATCAGTCTTTCAACAATCTGCGCCACGTTATTCCTGCAACAATTCCTGTTTCGCCTGAGCCCATGTAGGTGCTTCGTCCATAATTGTAAGGCCTGAAATTCAGGTGACAATATGAGCGCAATGATAATTCTACGACAAAATGCTGAAGATTTTTCCAGACACGAAAAACCCGGCGGCAGATGCCACCGGGTTACTTGCGGTCATGGTCTTTGCCGAAACCTCAATGCGAGGATTTCGACATGCGGCAGAATGGCGTCACCGGACCTTGGTGAACACCGATTCGAACGGCTTGAAAACTTCCTTTGCCACGTCGGTGTAGATTTCACCGACTTTTGTCGCCTGCGCGACGGCGCTTTCAATAGAAGTCTTTGCAAACTCGGATTGAACCTCAAAGGCTTTTTCCGCAGACTTGGCATTTGCTACCTTCTCAAAAGCAGCCACACCATTTTCCATTGATACTTTGGCGTATTCAGCAGATTCTGCCGCAACGGTCTGAACACCGTTGGTCCAAGCCGTAGCGCTTTTAATGGCGCCGTCGACAAGTTCCTTGTTGAATTTGCTGACACTCTCAAATGACTGGTCCATTTGCCGCGTCCTTTCACATTCCTGGGAGAGATGGGATCATGTTGCCATGCACCAAATATTGTGTGCGTTGCACAAAATGTCAAGTGAATTGTTGCAATGCAACATCCAGATCCGATCCTCGCATCAACCATAATGAGAGAATTCGCATTAAATCATAAATGAACTGGTTACCATAAACGGATTGGTAACGAGGGCGGGATAGTTTGGTCGCCAATTCGCCGAATTTGACGGCGGTGTATCTAGTCGAGTTCAAAATAATAGCGGGTGTGAACGTGCGTATCGCGTTGTTGAGTATTCCCAGGGCAATCGCCCTTGCTGTAATGATTTGCGCCACCATTTTGGCTGCTCCAGCGAATGCAAATTCCAAATATGCTGCAATCGTAATCGATGCGAACACGGGCAAGGTGCTGCACGCATCGCGCTCCAACTCGCCTCGCTATCCGGCGTCCCTTACAAAGATGATGACGCTCTACATGATGTTTGAGGCGTTGGACGAAAGGCGCATGACAAAGAAGACCCGCATCAGGTTTTCAAAATACGCTTCCTCCAAACCACCCTCAAAGCTCGGTATCAAGCCTGGCCGCAGCATCTCTGCGAATGCAGCAATCCTGGCTTTGGTGACGAAGTCCGCCAATGATGTTGCGGCGGCGGTTGCCGAACATCTCGGTGGCTCGGAAGCAAACTTCGCCCGGATGATGACGGCAAAAGCCCGTCAACTCGGCATGAAATCAACGGTGTTCCGCAATGCATCCGGTCTGCCGAATTCAAAGCAGGTCACGACCGCGCGCGACATGGCAACGCTCGGCCTGGCGTTGCGGGAGCATTTTCCGCATCATTACCGTGTATTCTCCACCCGGTCGTTCAAATACGGCAAACGCCGCTATGGTAATCACAACCGGCTGTTGGGCCGTGTGCGCGGCGTCGATGGCATCAAGACAGGCTACACGCGTGCGTCCGGCTACAATCTGGTCACGTCTGCCACCAAGGGCAAACGCCGCATCGTTGCGGTTGTGATGGGTGGGCGTTCGGGCAAAACACGCAATGCGGCGATGACCAAACTCGTTGGCAAATATCTGCCGCGGGCATCAAAACGTTCTCGCGGACCGCTGGTGGCGGCTCGCAAGGCATCACCGCGTCTGGCGATTGCCAAGCTTCCGGCAAACAAGGCACCGGTCCCCGAACCGCGTCCTGTGAAACTTGCCGCCGCCTCCGCCTCCACGCCTGTACCCAAAGAGCGCATTCCCGAACCACAGTCTGACAAAGCCATAGACAGGGTCGAGACTGCAGCCACAACCAAGGCCTCGCGCTTGAAGCCGTCCGGCTGGGTCGTACAGGTCGCATCGCTGCCGAGCGAAGCCGAGGCGATTGAGTTTATCGACAAAACAAAACACAAGGCAGGCCCTGTGCTGGCAAGTGCAACGGGATTTACCGAGACTTTTGAAAAGAACGGCACTGTCTATCACCGGGTGAGATTTGGCGGTTTCGGTTCGAAAGACCGTGCCTGGGGTGCTTGCTCGAAGCTGAAGAAACGCAAGATATCCTGCTACGCCATCGCGCAATGACGAGTTCGACCGCAGCCAGAAGCAACCCTCAACAATCGGTCCGAAAAGTTTTGAGTATTCGAGGAGACCAGTCCTAATGACCGCGCAAAAGAACTTCCTTGGCTTCATTAATTCTGGCCGCCAGGAAAGACGAGCCACCGAGGTCGGGGTGAACACGCTGCATCAGGCGGCGATGCGCCTTGTTGATTTCCGCCGCAGCGGCTCCCGGTTCAAGACCAAGGATCTCGTAGGCCTCCTGCTTAGTCATGGCGCCCGATCCTGGAGGCTCACCCAACCCCGCGCCAGCATCCGCATGTGCGTGCTCACGCCAAACGGTAAACCGGCCGTCAAGGTAAGCTTCCAATAGGCGGATGCTGTCGGCGTCGCTTTCCAGTTCTGCATGAAGCTCCAGCAGGTCGACGAGATCCATCTGGCCAAGCATTTTGCCCTCGTGCCGGCCTGCCAATACCATTCCCTCCATTGCGCCGGAATCGTGATCAAGTTCCATTTCCAACGCGGCGGTACGAACGGATGACCGCCTGCCCGGCGACTTTCTTGCCGCACGGCGCCGGTTTTGCGAAGCCATCCAGCCGGCAGCTGCAGCAATCAGCATGATACCCAGTCCGGAGCGGCCGGCGAAGATGGCCCCAGCTCCGGCAATACCAAGAAGAGAGGGAACGATCATCCTGATCGCAGAGGCCAACGCCCTTGGATCAGCACGAACCAGCATTGTGCCAAATATCCCGGCGGCGAGCAAAACGAGTGCAAGAACCAGAAGAAAAGTCATCGCTTGTCCCGTCCCCGCATGTGACCGATCAAAAGGCGGTCTTCATTGGTTCCGCGCGCCTCCAGGGCCGTGAACCCCCCGGACGCGTAAACCGCGATCGACGACAACAATTTCGCCAGCGTGGCCGCTGAATTGCTATCGAAGCGAAACCAGGCCCCATTGGACAAGCGAGCAATCTCACGAAACGCCTGTTCTGCGACAGGATCCCGGCCTTCCTGGAATACGAACACCGGCACATGCCGCAGGCCCAGTTGCCCGGCCTTGTCGGCAAGGTCGTCAACGGCTTCTTCCATCGCATCGCCAATATACACCAACGCATCTACAGCCTCGCGGCCTGTCTCCTTGAGTGCGTGGGTAAGAACTTTGCCAATCTGAGTATGGCCGCCACGACAATCGATTTTGGTCATGAGGTTCTTCAACGAACCGGTGTCATTGACAAATTTCGATGACCGGCACTCACCGAATCCACGGAAATAAACCAATTGAACATCGAGGGAGCCAACCTTGCCAGCGGCATCAAACATTTCAGCTTGAAGCCCGCATGCCAGGTCCCAAGTCGGCTGACGGCTCATCGTTGCATCGAGCGCCAGAATCAACCGGCCTTTTTTGACGGATTTGAGCGCGCCAAGAGCCTGCGCCTTGCGCACAAAAGCGGCCACATCGGAGCTAGACGTGGTCGACGCTTCCTGGTCGGATGTTGGCACTGGCGTTTTTTGATCACCCATAACAATGGAAACATGTGGCGACTGGGGCCAAGTTGCAAGGACTATGAGGAACTTTCGGTAAATCCGGTTTCGCGCAGATCCGTACACCAGCCTGCGCGTAACATGAGACGAATTGATGTCGAAAGGAATCCGGATTGGCAATCGGTGAAAAGATTATGGTCGATGACCGGATGCAAAGCGGTTACTCCTACCGGCTCGCCGCACCGGAAGGCGGAGCATTCGATCCACAATTCACGCCGCGCTATTCGCCGAAAGAAATGCTCGAAATGGGTGTGTTTGAAGGCAAATATTGCAATGATTGCCAGGATGAACTACCGGCCAGCTGGTTTGAAAACGCAAAAGTCTCCAGCGTAGCTGATCCATCCTTGAACCAATTCGGAATCAAGAGCCGGCAACCATTGTCGGTCTGGCGTGAAAAGGGCTGGATCATCGGGCCCGATCCTCGCGGCTGGTTCCAATGGTATTGCCGTTACTACCTTGGCCGCCGCCTGCCTGAAATCGACCGGGTGCAGATCAAGCGTTGGCGGGCATTCTCGCGCCACGCCGGACAAATCCGGGCAAATTGCGACCCCGAAGACATATTTTGCCGGCCGCGCCAGCGCCAAGCACTGCTGCAATGGTCATATGATCCGTTTATCTGACCCTGACTACAACAGGCCCAGTTCCGCCAGTTCCAAACGCAGTTCGGCGGGAACGGACGCCATGCCTTCCTTGCCGCCCGTCAGATCTGCTGGCGCTTCGGAGCCTTTGAGATAGCGCCAGCCCTGAAAGGCCCGTTTTGGCTGCCAGTAGGTCGAAATCACCATCGGTTCCATGACCAAGTCACATCGGCTGATGCCGTTTGCGTCGGTGAACGGCCTGACCGCGATCAACCGCTGGCGGCATTGAATGTTTCCCTTGATGACCCAGTAGAGCGAACCGCCCTGCACCAACTCACCAGCCCGTTTGGGGATCATCCGCGTTGTGTGGATGTATTCAAGGGCCTCACCGGCCTTTTTCTGCCGCGCCTTGCGGCGTTCGACCGATTCAACGAGATGTTCGACACTGTCACAGCCGACGCAGAGTTTGACCAGGTTGAGAACCATGCCCCATGGTTTAGCGCGAGGTGGCGCAAGGTCAATGAAATGACGCTTCCTTCCACAGGGGTGTGGGATCAGCAGGCAACAACATTCACCGCCAAACCGCCCTTGCTGGTTTCCTTGTAGCGCTCGCTCATATCCAGTCCGGTCTGGCGCATCGTCTCGATTGCTGCATCGAGCGGCACAAAATGCTTGCCGTCTCCCTTTACGGCCAGCGAGGCCGCCGTGACGGCCTTCACCGCTCCCAGGGCATTGCGCTCGATGCAAGGAACCTGAACCAATCCGCCGACCGGATCACAGGTCATTCCAAGGTGGTGTTCGAGTGCGATTTCTGCAGCATTCTCCACTTGTTCCGCATTTCCGCCCATGACTGCAGCAAGACCTGCAGCAGCCATGGCAGAAGCCGAACCCACTTCGCCCTGACAGCCCACTTCTGCGCCGGAAATAGAAGCGTTGTGCTTGATAATCCCCCCGATCGCCGCGGCGGTTAACAGAAAGTCCCGGATGCCCTGCTGATCGGCATCCACGTGGAAGTGCAGCCAATAGCGCAACACCGCCGGGACCACGCCGGCGGCACCATTGGTCGGCGCGGTGACAATGCGGCCGCCAGAAGCATTCTCCTCGTTAACGGCCATGGCATAAACACTCAGCCAATCATTGGCGAGCAGCGGATTTTGCTTGTTTTGCTTCCATTCCTCGTTCAACTGATCATGCAACGCTCTCGCACGGCGGCGCACATTCAAGCCCCCGGGCATCATGCCATCCTGAGACAGACCGCGGTCAATGCAACCGCTCATGGCTTCCCAGATGGCGTCAACGCCACTGTCGAGCGTCTCGCGGTCAATTCGGTTTTCTTCATTCGCGCGCTTCATTTCCGCGATCGATTTGCCGCTTGATGCCGCCATCTCCAGCATTTGTTTGGCGTTGACGAACGGGTATGGAACACCGGTCTCCGCGACCGGCTTTGTCTGCGCCTGAAGTTTTTGCAGCTCTTCCTCAGACACCACAAAACCACCGCCAATCGAGTAATAGACGCGCTTCAACAGCAAATGGTCGTCCTTGTCGAAGGCGCTGAACGACATACCGTTGGCGTGGCCCGGAAGCGGATTTTGGCGATCAAACACCAGATCCTCTGCCGGATCGAACCTGTATTGCGGATGTCCGGGTGGCTGGATTGTTTTACCCGTAATGACCTTTTCAACAATCGATGCGGTCTCGTCCGGATTCACCGTATCGGGTGCTTCACCGGCCAGGCCGATCATGACAGCGCGGTGCGTGCCATGGCCGACACCGGTAAAAGCCAACGAACCGTGCAGGCTGGCGGCAAGCCTCGTTACCTTGGCATTAGGCGGCTTTGGCCAGTCGCCGCCCGCCAGTTCATCAAGAAACCGGTTTGCGGCGGTCATCGGCCCCATCGTGTGGGAACTCGACGGGCCGATGCCAATCTTGAACAGGTCAAAAACGGACAAAAACATTGCAATTCATACCCAACACAGGTGCGACCAACCTATCAATCTTGAATGAACAAAGCGCGATTGTGCCAAGTCGACATCCGCAGGCCATGTTGCGACACGAATGGAACTTGCAAAAGAAAAAGCGCCGGTAAAAACCGGCGCTTTTTCGTTCAATCTGTTTTCAAGCCTAGTTAGCGGCCAGTATCGCCGTTGTTTCCACATCGCCAAACAACAATGCAAATCCGATAATCGCGGCGAAACCAATAACTGCCCAGGCCGTTACGCCCCAGCAGGATTTTTGAACGCTGTCGTCCATCAAAAAACCCGTTTGATTAAACTTACCCCGAGGCCCCAGACTCAGTGTCTGCCCTCATGTTGAGGCGCAATCCTTACCGTGCCGTTAACATTTCCGCAACCACATTTTTGGCGCAAATGTGTCCATTTCAACATGTCTGTTTTGCAGTCCGCGCATGGCTGGATTGGGGTTATTTATCAGTATCAATCGCTTGCCGAATTTTGCTAACCGTCAGCGAGAGTTAACCACTGTGACGCAAAGGAGGCGAGATTAGACGAAAGGCCGAATTCGTCCGCGTTAATTTGTTAATTTGCCTTGCCGATGCCGGATTTCGATCGTCCAGAATCGGATGTCGAAATGGCAGGCAATTCATTGATGATGACCTGCCGATGCGGATATGGAATTTCGATTCCATTTTCCTTGAAGGCATCCCATAGCGCCAAAAGAACCTGGCCGCGAATATTGGTTAGACCCTGTTGGGGATCCTGGATCCAGAACCGCACAGCGACCGGGAATTATAGAACACGGTCGAGATCGGCGATCAGGTCGTCCGCATCTTCCAGTCCGATGGAGAAGCGGAAGATGCCGTCGCCAGCAAAGGCGCGGTAGCTTTCCAACTGCGCACCCTGGAGGCGAAATGACGTCTCCATCAGACCCTGCGTGGGCATCCAGAAGATCAATGAGCGGTGATGGCCAAGCGAAACGGCATAGTGGATCACCTGCAACCTCTCGGCCATGCGGGCGGCAACGCGATCGCCATCGGCTTCGCTGCCAACCTGGAACGCCATCATTCCGGAAAAATTCTTCATCTGGCTGCTTGCGAGGTCATGCTGCGGGTGACTGGGGAGGCCGGGATAAAGCACTTTGGTGACCCGCGAATCGGCCTCCAGCCACCCGGCAACCGCGAGAGCCGTTTCTTCATGCGCCCGCATCCTGAGCGGCAATGTCGCTGCACCACGGGCGATGAGCCAGGCGTTGAAGGGAGACAGCACGCTGCCATGGTGGATGGTCGCCTCGTTGGTCATGCGTGTGACGAGTTCGCGATTTGCAGCCACCGCACCGCCGATCGCGTCGCCATGTCCGCCGATATATTTTGTGATCGAATGCATCACCAGATCGACGCCATGCTCAGCCGGACGCGTGGCAATCGGGCTTGCAAAGGTGGTATCACATGAAACCAGCGCACCGTGCGAGTGCGCCAGGTCAGAGACGGATTTCAGATCGGTGAGTCTGGTCAGCGGATTGACTGGCGTTTCCGTGTGAACAAGCCTGGTGTTGGGTTTGAATTGGCCCGCCAACGCTTCCACATCGGTCATATCAACTGTCGAAACCTCAATGCCCATGCGTGGCAGCGTGTCACGAGCCAGTTCCGCAACTCCAGCATAGCTGACGTCCGAAACGATCACATGGTCGCCAGCTGACAGGAAGGTGAAGAAGATCGCTGACGCCGCTGCCATGCCGGAACCGAAACATGCACACGCCTCGGTACCCTCCAACGCCGCGATCTTGCGTTCCAGCATGCTGACGGTCGGATTGGCCCAGCGCCCGTAGAGAAACGGACTGTCTTCCGCCAAATCATGGGCCGAGAACCCGGCTGGTTCCTCAACCACGAAGGTCGACGACATCGCTATATTGGGTGCCGACGCCCCGGTTGCGGGATCAGGCCCCTCCCCGGCGTGTACCGCCGTGGTGCGCAATCCGGTGTAGGCATTCGATTTGGCCATGGGTTCGACCCTCTATTGGTTGCCTGGTTTTCCCGCCTGTTTGATCCTGGCGATTTTTGCGATTGTTGCGGCGAGCTGTTGGCGCTCCTGCTTGCCGGCTGGAACATGGCTGTGGATCGCTTCCAGAGCCGCCATTCGCTCGGCCTTGTCGAGCTGGACGCCAAAACTGCGTTTCTTGCCATCGACCTCAAACACGATGCCACCCGGCGAAAACATGCTGCCTGCATCCTTTCCCGGCGACGATTCAACGCGAATGTTGGTGACCGAGGCAAGCGGCCACACCTTGCGGCGGGTTAAATTCCAAAAACCGATCTCGCGCACCATTGCGCCGCCGGTCACAAACAGCTTTTCCACCCCGAACAACTGCCACAGCACAACGGAAATCGCGAAAAAGCCACCAATGGTCCAAAACGTTAGCCAGATGATGAGAAAAATGCCGACAAACAAGCCTTCGGTAAGAAGCGCATATATCGCGAAAATCTCGCCAGCCGCCCAGCCGGTGAGCCAAAGCATCAAAAATGCCGTCGTGGCAAGATTACGGCGGGTGGGATTGTAGATGCCGAGCCCGTCTTCAGTCTTGCGGATGGTGATGCGGGAAGTGTCGGCCATGAATGACTTACTCCGCCGAGAATTGACAACCTAGGGATGAAATACTATTCGCGGTAACGCAAAATTTGTAGAATAGGCTGTTTCCGATGGAAAAGCTTACTGCGGACATTTTTTCAATCTTACGGTTTCTTTTGCCAGGATTTTTGGCTGCGTGGGTCTTCTATGGTCTGTCGGCT
>JBFOMG010000002.1:0-79466 GCA_040830725.1 Rhizobiaceae bacterium | reverse complement strand
TTCAACCGTGCCAAGCCCAACGCCGGTCAGCACCTCAATCTCGATCTCCCCCTGTTCGACATCAGGATGGATCACCTCGAAAATACCCGCCTGTGAACTGGCGGTCTTGATCATGAGAAGAAGCGCTACGATGACCAAACCAATAGATAGCAAGCTGGCATTTAAACGCTGTGTTTTCTCGGTCATTGCGGTGTCGATGTACATAATAATGTCCCCATAAGTTGATGCTAATGTTATTACATAACGTTGATGGCCGAAGTAATGTTTGGCCCTGCTTGTGTTCGCTTTAATCGCGTCTAGCTGGCTTCAGAAAGGCAGGTCTTGAAGGATGTCGCCATATTCCGGATCAATTCGAAATAAAGGTCTGGTCCGTCTTGAAGTGACGCGCCGAGCGGGTCGATCACGCCCGATTTGGCTGAGGTGCCCTCGGTAATGGTCTGAACAATCTTTGGTTCGAATTGCGGTTCAGAGAACACACAGGTCGCGCCCAGTTCGCTGATTTTGGCGCGCAACTCTGCAACACGCTCGGCACCGGGCTGAACTTCCGGCGAGACCGTTATCGAACCGACGGCTGTCAAGCCGAAGCGATCCTCAAAATTTTGGTAAGCATCGTGGAACACAACAAAGGGTTTGCCTTTGACGGTTTCAAGGTCGGCCTTGATGTTTGCGGTCAGGGAATCGAGCCGCGCCATGACATCTGCCGCATTGGCCATATACTTGGCCGCATTGTCAGGATCAGCTCCTGAAAGCGTCTCCTCGATTTCGTGAACAAGTGCCTTGGCGTTTACCGGATCCACCCAGACGTGGACGTTGAATTCGCCATGTCCATGATCGTCGTGATGCTCCGCCTCGGCCTTGTCATGCCCGTCATGTTCATCGTGAGCATGGTTGTCATCAGCCTTTGCGTGGTCGTGATCATCATGTTCTTCCGCCTGCTCATCATGTTTGTCGTGAGCGTGATCGTCGTCTTTGTCATGCGCATGATCGTCATGGTCTGCGTGATCGTGGTCTTCGTGCGCCTCATGTTCGCTGTGATCATGGGCGTCAAATGTGCCGCCCTCACGAAGGCCCAACTTCGTGAGATCATGCGCATCAATCAGCTCAACAGCCTTCGAGTCACCAGCCAGGGCCTCAAGCGGCTTTTCCAAAAAGGCTTCCAACTCGTGGCCAATCCAGAACACAACATCTGCTTCTTCCAGCATCGCTGCCTGCGATGGCCGTAAGCTGAACGAATGAGGTGACGCCGCTCCCTCAACAATGAGTCCGGGCTCACCAACACCTTTCATGACCGCTGCTACCAGAGAATGTACCGGTTTGATCGATGCCACCACCTGAACATCGGCACGAGCCGCAATGGTCGACACTGCAAGGATTGTTGAAGCGATCAGGAAGGATTTTGCAGCGCGCATGAACGTCTCCATTGGCGGGTTGATGTATGCGTAACGTTATCTTATCACCCAGTTGTGTAACTGTATAACGTGTGCGATACATCGAGGCAACCGTCGTTTGACGGATATTTATCTGGCTGGCAGCAACCAATGCTGAAACGAACCGAACCACTTGTGACGCTTTCAGAAAGCGGCGTGTTTCGCGCGGGGCGATGGCTCGTGCGCGGGGTTTCGCTGACAGTGGATCCAGGCGAGATCGTCACATTGATCGGTCCCAACGGCTCCGGCAAATCAACCACGGCAAGAATGGCTCTTGGTGTGTTGAAGCCGGATGAAGGCTCGACTTCTCAGCGCGCCGGTTTGCGGGTCGCTTATGTACCGCAAAAACTTTCGATCGACTGGACCTTACCGTTATCGGTGCGCCGCTTCATGCGCCTGACCGGTCCGGTCAGCGACCGAAAAGTTGACGCTGCGATTGCTGCAACCGGTGTGCAGCACCTTGCGAACGAGGAAGTACGCACGCTATCCGGGGGTGAGTTCCAACGCGTTCTCCTTGCAAGGGCAATCGCCCGAAATCCTGATCTGCTTGTACTCGATGAGCCCGTGCAGGGAGTGGATTTCACCGGTGAGATAGCGCTCTATGATCTGATCAGGCAGATCAGGGATGATCTCAATTGCGGTGTTCTGCTGATCTCGCACGACCTGCATGTCGTGATGGCCGCAACTGACCAGGTCATATGCCTCAACGGACATGTCTGTTGTTCGGGCACACCGACCGCGGTGGCGTCCAGCCCGGAATACAAGGCACTGTTCGGAGTGCGGGCTGCATCGACATTGGCGGTGTACGAACATAGTCACGATCACACTCATCTGCCTGATGGGCGGGTTCAACATGCCGACGGGACAGTGACAGACCACTGCCATCCAAATGACGGGCATCACCACCACAGCCAGGCATCAAGCGGTAACGAAGACAAGGATAGCCGGGATGCTGGATGATTTTTTTGGCCGCGCCCTGATTGCCGGAATTGGAGTTGCGGTCGTTGCTGGCCCCTTGGGCTGTTTCGTTGTCTGGCGCCGGCTGGCCTATTTCGGCGACACACTCGCGCACGCCGCGCTGCTGGGCGTCGCACTGGCCTTCCTTTTCGAAGTAAACATCACACTCGCGGTATTCACGGTGTCAGCAATCGTTGCCCTTTTGCTTTTGCTGTTGCAACGAAGAGCAGTGTTGTCGGGCGATGCGTTGCTGGGTTTGCTTTCGCATTCCGCTCTGGCGATTGGCCTGGTTGTTCTCGCCTTCATGACCTGGATTCGCATTGATCTCATGGGTTTTCTGTTTGGAGACATCCTGTCGGTTACCAAGTTCGATATTGCCGTCATAGCGGCAGGCGGCATTGCTGTTCTGGCAGTTCTTATAGTGATCTGGCGGCCATTGTTTGCCGGCACCGTCAGCCCGGAATTGGCACGGGCAGAAGGTGTCAACTATGAGATGGCGAATGTCATCTATATGTTGCTGGTTGCTGCGGTCATCGCGATCTCCATGAAAATCGTTGGTATCCTTCTCATCACCGCACTGTTGATCATCCCGGCAGCAGCTGCTCGCCGGTTTGCCGGGGGGCCGGAACAAATGGCGATCCTCGCCAGCGTCCTTGGCGCAGCTGCAGTGGTGGGTGGCTTGTTTGGTTCACTGCAATGGGATACGCCTGCCGGACCGAGCATTGTTGTCGCGGCGTTGGCATTGTTTATCCTCTCTTTGCTGCCACTGTCATATCGGATGATGAAAGGAACGCAGCCATGAATCAGCATGCGTATTCGACAGAAGGCCTGACAAAAAACCAGTCGCTGGTGATGAATGAATTGTCAAAGGCGGGCGGACCGCTCGGTGCTTACGCAATATTGGACCAACTAAGGGATCGAGGATTCCGTGCACCGCTGCAAGTGTACCGGGCTTTGGACAAGCTCGTCGAAGCTGGTCTCGTACACAAGCTTGAAAGTCTGAATGCGTTTGTCGCTTGCCGCCAGCCTGGCTGTGAAGGGCACGAGACTACCGCTTTCATGATTTGTGAGACATGCGGTCAGACGACAGAAATATCAGATTCGGCGCTGGCCAAAAGGCTAAAGAAGCTGGCCGGCGATTTCGAATTTGCCCTCCGCGAGACCACAATCGAGCTGCGTGGTACATGCCATCTTTGCAGCACCAACTAAGCAGGTGATTGGATACCCAATTCTGTAAATTCAGTGCGAAGGTAAAATTCAGGTTCGAACCGTTCGCCTTGAATTGACGTCCTTTCTATGGGGCCGGTCAATAAGTTGCTTCATAAGCGGCGCAGATTTCTCCATCGTCTTTGCCTTCAAGAAAGGCAATTTCGCCCTGCTTGTGTTTGAGATAGACATCTGGAAACGCCGGCGGAAACCAGCCTGTAACCGTCGCATCGCCGCCAAAAGCATCAAGCGCTGCAGCGAGTGTCTGCGGCAATCGAATGAGGCCGCGGGCTTTCAATTCATTCGCTGAGAGCAGCGAAAGATCCTCCTGCGTTGCCCCTGGACAGACCAGACCCTCCTCGATCCCCTGGATGCCCGCGTGAACGATGGCCGCCATCGCCAAATACGGACTTGCCGCTGCGTCTGCAGCTCGATACTCGAAATTGAACTGTTCGGCCTTTGCAAGATCACTGACGTCGGAAACAGGACAGATGCGAACAGACGCCTCCCGGTCGCGATATCCCAGATTATTGAATGCCGCACTCCAGCGATGCGGGGTGAGGCGAGTATACGAGACCGTGCTGGGTGCTGTAAGCGCTACAATTCGATCAAGATATTTTAGAACGCCGGCCACGAAGTGCCCGGCGACCGGGCTTAATCCGTGAGGGCCTTGTGAATCATAGGTGACTGGATTGTCCTCCAGATCACGAAGGCTGAGATGAACGTGCACTCCGTTTCCGACACCGGCCGGGTCTCTCAAGGGAGAAAAGCTCGCCTGCTTGCCCATTCGATTCGCCACAATGTGGACTATCTCGCGCAACAGCACCGCATTATCGGCGATTGTTAGGCCCGAGACCGGGCCCATGGTCGCTTCGTATTGGTCGACGCCATATTCCTTCATGAAGGTATCGGGTTTAAGTCCGGCGTCATTCATCACAGCAGTCAGTGCTTCACCAAACTGCCGTTCAGCGCGAAATCCCGCGGCGGTGTATGCGCTGCCAAGAGGGCTGTTCCCGTCGACAAAATGAAATTCATGCTCGAATGCTCCGAACAGTGTGAGGCCGGCAACAGAGCTTAGTCGTTCCAATGCCGATTTGAGGATTGAACGGGTGCAGCACTCCCACGGTGTTCCATCGGTCTCCAGAATATCACCAAGCACAAACCGTTCCTCGGGCATTCCGTCGTCGAATTTCGTTTCGACAAGCGTGGAAGTGTCAGGGATCAGCACCAAGTCGCCAAGCGCGCCGTACCGGCTGTCGGCAATCGCATCAAAACAGGTGATCTGCACATTTGTCGGGGTCCAGCCCACTCCGCGGCTCTTCCGTTTCTCCAGTTCTTGCGCGGGAAAGGCCTTCCCGCGCAATTTACCGGCGATATCGCTGGTTGCGGCAATGATCAGTGGTTCACTCTTCATCTTGTTCGAAGTCCCGTTTTAAGCGCAGACCATCCCAGACTTTGATGCGGCGCTGGGTGGCGTCCCAGTCCCGGTCGGCAACGCGTGTGATAATTGCCTCGGTCATGGCAATCGCAGCGCAATAGGAATCCCAAGCCGTGCCACTTTCAATTGGCATGGCCAAGATCTCCTTTGCATGGCCCGAAATGGGTGAGAGCCATTTGTCGGTGACAACAATGATTTGGGCGCCCCGCTCTTCGGATGCGTTTTTTGCCAGCCCTGCGAGACGCTTCTCATATCGGCGAAAATCTACAATGTAGAGTATGTCGCGTGGCCGCATCCGGAGCAGATATTCGGGCCATATTTCCGGATCTGAGGGTATGTGAAACACATCGCGCCGAATCTGGCGCAAATGACGCGAAAGATACTGGGCAACTGAATCGCTGATGCGCCCGCCGATCAGGTAGATCGCACGCTTTTCATCTGCAAGCGTGTTGCAGATCCTCTCAAATTGCGCCTCCGTCACGCTTTCACCTGCTTGCGAGACGATCTCTGACGCACGCGTCAAAAACCCGCCAAGGAAGTGTTCGCTGACAGGGCCGGTGCGCCGTCTGAGCTCAACAGGCGACTGCTGACTTTCCTTGAGCTCACTGATCAATCTTCGTTGAAACTCCAGGTAACCGTTGCAACCCAGTTTTTGCACAAAGCGGGTGATTGAAGGCGCTGAAACATTGGTCTTGTCTGCGAATGCCTGGATTGGTTCCAAACCGGCGAAGGGGTAGTCAGCCAGCAGTGCCGCTACGACCTTGCGCTCAGCGCCGGTCAGCCGCGGTGACAAGCTTTCGATTTGTTGGCGGACGTCCATCTCTCCTCCCGGGTGCACAATTTCATCTTGAAAAAAATTCGTCAATATCTCTCATATGATTGACAATGAAAAAATTTACGCATGTAATGGAGTTCAAAATTGAGGCATATGACTGATGCAGTCTGCAGTGTTGGACACGGCAGGGTCTCTTCTAGGTGTAGCAGATCCGGCACCTTTTGAGGTCGTCAATGGCGAAAGCGCCGAAGAACTGGTGCTGGTCTGCGAACATGCGGGACAGGAAATTCCGGCCGCTCTCGGTGATCTCGGCCTGGCTCCCGGAAAGATGGACCTGCATATTGCATATGACATTGGCGCAGGAGCGGTTTCTCTTCGGATTGCAGAGCGGCTTGGGGTTCCGTTGCTGTTGCAGCCGTATAGCCGCCTGGTTGTCGATTGCAACAGGCCGGTCAGATCTCACGAAGCCATTTTGGAGGTTAGCGACGGAGTCGAGATTCCCGGCAACATGGATCTTACTTCGACCGAGCGTCAGCAAAGGTTTGATGAGATTTTCGAACCGTTTCACGAAGCTGTCACCAATGTGATTGACCGTCATCCGCGTCGGCTGGTGATTGCGGTCCACAGCTTCACACCCGAGCTCGCCGGCGACAAACGTCCGTGGGATATCGGATTTGTTTTCCGCAAAGACACGATGACTTCCCAAAAACTTGCTGCCTCAATCGGCGAACTGGAACCAGGTCTGATGATCGGCATGAACGAGCCATATACGGTCGGTGAACTGACCGACTGGTTTGTGCCCCACCACGGTGAGCGCCGCGCCATTGCCCACAGCCTGATCGAAATCAGGAACGATCATCTGGACACTGACAAAAAGCTGGACCGCTGGGCGGATCTTCTATGCCGGACAATTGAAAACGTCTTGGGGGACATTGGCTGATGCCGCTGCGCCACGAAATCCCTCTTGATCCCGGCCAGGCCGCACTACTGTTCATGAATGGTCAGAACTTTCGCGCCGACGGGGATCGTGGCGAAATTGCCACCCTGCACGATGAACCGATGAACGCGAAGTATGGCGGGCCCGTGACCAATGTTTCCATCACCTGTCCGCAGGCTCGCCAAAACAACTCTACCGCCACGAACCGGGACTGTTGGTGGAAAATAAAGACGGACGATCTGGTCAGGGAAATCCGGGAGGTAAGCAATGGCTGATGCAGTTGAAAAAGTCTGGGCTGAAATTGATCGGAACAATGATTTCGTCATCGAATTGACTCAAGCGATGGTGCGGATTCCTTCGGTCAATCCCAAATTCCAGGTCGAGCAGGGACTTAATCGCGAATCCGATGTTCAGGACCTTGTTCAAAAGCAACTGGAAGACGACGGTTTCTCCATCGACCGGTGGGATGTGTTCGATGACCGGCCAAATGTCATCGGCGAGTGGGAAGGGTCCGACGACAAAAGCCTGATCCTTTGTGGCCACATTGATGTCGTGCCGGTTGGTGATGGATCGGCCTGGAAGCGAGAGCCTTTCGGCGGTCAATTGGAGGATGGCCGTATCTGGGGCAGGGGCGCGGTGGACATGAAAAGTGGCGTTGCAGCTTGCATCGCTGCTGCACACGCAATCCGGCAGGCCGGTATCGAACTGGAAGGTCGGCTTGCCATTCACAGCGTCGTCGATGAAGAAGCAGGCGGCTTTGGCGCAATGGATCTGGTGAAGAACAAGCGCCTCGCCAAGCGGGCCATTATCGCCGAACCGACATGGCGGAACATTGTTCCAGCAGAAGGCGGGTTGAGCTGGGTTCGGGTAACGATCTTCGGCAAGCAGGCCCATGCAGGCTGGCGGTTCAATTCGATCTGGCCGCAAGCTCACACCGAAGATCGCATCGAGCCTGGCGTTAATGCCATCGAACTCGCCAACCGGTTTCTCAACGCGCTTCGCGACTTCGAAGCTTCGCGTTGCCGGGACCATTGGCACCCGCTGGTACCAGCGGGTCTGGCCACCATCAATCCGGGAGTGATTCGGGGCGGCGCCGGCATGGGGGAAGACGGCAACCCGGCGATCATGACCAACGCCGCCATCATTTCCGACGTGGTAACAATCGATCTCGATTACAAATTCATGCCGGACGAGGATTTCGAGGACGTAAAAAAGGAGTTCGAGGATTTCGTTGAAAACTTCGCGGCAATGGACCCGTGGATGCGTGAAAATCCGCCGAAAATCTTGTGGGATCTGTTCGATCTCAACTTCCCGCCGATGAACACACCGATCGACCATCCACTGGTCAAGTCGTTGCATGCACGGGCAAGTCAGGTTCAGGCCAGGGCGCCGGAAGTCAAGGGATTTGAGGCGGTCACGGACGCGGCCCACTATGCTGGCGCCGGAGTCGATGCGGTGATCTATGGGGCTAGCGGTGACGGGTTCCACGGCAACGACGAGTGTGTGGAAGTCGATAGCCTCATCGAGGCAACCAAAGTCATTGCCGCAACTGTGATCGACAGTTGTGGCACCAAGTAGATACCGACAACAACGCTGACAGGAGGATATCATGTTAAACAGACGTATGCTCATCGCCGCCGCTTCGGTGGTGGCGCTTTCGACGACGGTGGTCGCCGCTCAGGCTGATGTCGTGAAGATCGGGGTGTTGGCTCCGGTCACCGGTTCTGCCGCTGCTGACGGGCAGGAAATGGTCAATGGTGCGCAAATGGCAGTTGATGAACTCAACGCTGGCGGCGGTGTTGCAGGCCACACATTTGAACTCGTGGTTGGTGATGTTGGTGACGCCAGTTCCGATGCTGTTGCAACAGCGGCTGAACGGCTTCTCGGCGATCGCGCGATGGGTGCGATCATGACCGGCTACGCGTCGGGCTCGAACTTCGAAATCGAGATGATGGCCGAACAGGAAATGATTTACATCGTTTCGGCAAACTCCGCCCAGACAGAAGGTATCATCAGTCCAAATCCGGATGACTTCGGAACAGTCTGGTCCATGACTCCGTCTTACGCAGGCTACAACACCGAAATTGTTCCGGTAGTCCAAGGACTGGCAGATGCCGGAAAACTCAATCTGCCGAACAAAAAGGTGGCGATTATTGCATCAGACAATCCTTATTCAAAGGGCATTGCCGAAGGCATGGTCGTATCCTTTAAAGACGCAGGATGGGAAGTAACCGAAAATGACCTGCTGCCGTTTGGCGAGATCAATGACTGGCGCGCATTTCTGGCCAAGATCAGGGCAAACCCACCCGCAGTGCTGATCAATACGGACTACGTTTCCGCCAATGCCGCGACCTTCATGACACAGTTCATGGAAGATCCAACCAACAGTCTTGTCTTCATTCAGTATGCACCGTCGGTGCCGGAGTTCCTCGACCTGACCAAGGAAAAATCTTCCGGCGTCGTCTATAATCTGCTGGGTGGCGTGCTGAATACGCCGACCAATCCGCGTGCCGCCGAAGTGCTCGGCAAGTACAAGGAAAAATACGGCAATGAGCCTGGCTCATATGGTCCTGCCCTGTATGAGCAGGTTTTGATCTATGCCGATGCACTGGCCAAGATTGGCGATCCGTCGAAGCGGGCCGAGATTGGCGCGGAAATAGGCAAGACCGACAAGCAGACCGCGATGGGCAAGATCAAGTTCGACCCGGCGACGCACCTGTCGGTTCAGAGCAATGACGGCGTGCCGATCCAGTTCTACCAGATCCGTGATGGTGAACGCTTCCTGTTCTACCCGGGTGTCTATGCAACCGGTGAATTCGTCCAGCCTTCGTGGATGCAGTGATGACGTGCATTCAGGGCCGCCATTTGGCGGCCCTGAAGTCCAACAAACAGTGCGGCTGACATGACCGATGCCATCCTGCGGACAGAATCCGTCTCCAAAGCCTTTGGCGGGCTGAAGGCGGTCAATGATGTCTCCTTCGAAGTGATGCCGGGAGAGATCTTTGGCATTGCCGGACCGAATGGTTCGGGAAAGAGCACGCTTTTCAACCTGATGACCGGAATACCGTACTCTGCCACAAGCGGACTGGTCTATTTCGCTGGCCGGCGTATCGATAATTGGCCAGCCCACCGTATCGCGCAGTCCGGCCTGTGCCGGACATTTCAAAAAGATGCCGAGTTTCCGGAACTTTCCGCGATGGAGACGCTGATGGTAAGTGCGACCTACAATGGAGGACTGCGCGGTCCTGAAGCCAGGAAGCGGGCGGAACAGGTTCTCGAAACCGTTGAATTCGATTCGTCGCGACGGTCAATGCAGTCGCAGGAGCTGTCCGTCTACGAGAAAAAGCAGTTGATGATCGGCTCGGCGCTTGTTGCTGATCCCAAAGTTCTGATGCTGGATGAGCCGGCTTCCGGCCTGACCAGACCCGAGATTGAGAGGCTGGACAATCTTCTCATAAACCTGAACGAATCCGGATTGACGGTGCTTTTGATAGAGCATGTGTTGAGCCTGCTGCTATCCGTCTCTCAGCGGCTGATCGTTCTCAATTACGGCGAAATACTTGCGCAGGGAAAACCGTCAGATGTCGTCAGGGATCCCGCAGTCGTCGAAGCCTATTTGGGTGGACGCAGCCAGTGAGCAGGTTCTTCGAGATTTCAGGCGTATCGGCTGGATATGGCCCAATCACCGTGCTGAGAGGCGTTTCGCTCCACCTCGAAGCGGGAGAATGCATCGGGTTGTTCGGGCCGAATGGGCACGGAAAGACGACCCTGCTCAAGACAATTTCCGGATTGATCCGCTCCACCTCCGGCGAAATTGCCTTTGATGGCAATGATATCACGCACGCGAGGCCGCCCGAGATTGTTAATTCCGGGCTTGTTCAGTCGCCGCAGGGAAACGTGCTTTTTGGCGATATGCGCGTCCAGGAAATTCTTGAGCTTTCAGCATTCTCGAAACGCGCACGGCCGGAGCGCGCGGCAAATCTAGCGTCGGTATTCGAACTGTTTCCCCGGCTCGACGAGCGCCGCAACCAGAAGGCCAAGACGCTTTCAGGCGGCGAGCGGCAGATGTTGTCAATCGGCTGTGCCTTGATGTGCGCCCCCCGTCTGTTGATGCTCGATGAACCCACCCTCGGTCTGTCACCCAAGCTGAAGCAGGAACTGGCGGCAGCGATCGGCAAAATAGCAGAAGGCGGCGTACCACTGATCCTGGTCGAACAGGACATCGAGTTTTTGATGGCGCTTACCGACAGGCTTTATCTGATCGAACATGGCGAAGTGGTTCGCGAGATCGATCGCGCAAATTCACCCGATCATGACGAGGTCATGAAACTCTATTTCGGCGAGGCGATGCACTGATGGAAACCCTGATCGCCACACTGGTTTCGGGTCTGGTGCTCGGTTCGCTCTATGCGCTGATGGCCAGCGGCCTGAGTGTCGTGTGGACGACCCTCGGCGTGTTCAACTTTGCTCATGGTGCGTTGATGATGATCGGCGCCTTTGTTGCCTGGACAGTCAGTGAGGCGCTGGGGCTCGGCCTGTTGACCGGAATTGCTGCGGGAACAGCGTCGGCCGCGATAATCGGCGTTGTCATTGAGCGACTTCTGGTCAGGCCATTCTACGGTAACCGCAACATGCTTCTCATAACCGTCATGACCACACTTGCGGCAATGATTATCATGGAAAAGAGCGCGCTGATCATCTGGGGTGCCCGTCTCAAGCAACTGCCGCGACTGATTGAAGGCGAAGTCTCAATTCTTGGTGCGACTATTTCGGCCCACGAAGCGGTGATGATCATGCTGGCGCCGTTACTCCTGCTGGCGCTTTGGCAGTTTACGGTGCGTTCAACTGCCGGCCGGTCACTGCGCGCTGTCGGGCAGAACCAGGAATCTGCAGCGCTGATAGGCATCGACGTGCCAGTGGCGTTTGCATTGGCGTTCGGCCTGTCTGCGGCGCTGGCCGGTCTGACAGGTTCGCTGCTCGGCTCAATTCGTTTCATTACCCCGGTGATGGGCGCCGAACCGCTGGTCAAAGCGATGATTGTTGTCATTTTTGGTGGTCTGGGCAGCCTCGGTGCGACGGCTGGTGCGGCCTATCTGATCGGATTTATCGAGGCACTGCTTATTCTTTGGGTTGGCTTGTACTGGACGCCATTCATGCTGTTTTTGCTGATGATCGTTGTACTTGTCTTTCGCCCCAACGGCATATTTGGGGGCAAGGAATGAACCTGGCGGCGAAACATCTGTTGTTGCCATTGGCCGCATTGGCCATCCTCGCAGTGGTTCCCTATTTCGCCATCGAATCCTTCACCCGTCACCTGTTTATCATCGCCTTTATCTACGCGATCATCGCCTCGAACTGGAATTTGAGCCTCGGCCATTGCGGTGTGTTCAATTTTGGCCATCTGACATTTTTCGGGGTCGGCGTTTACGCAGCCGCAATCCTGGCAAAGACCTACGGTGTCAATCCATGGCTTGCCATTATCAGTGGAGGGGCGGCAGCGGCGGCATCCGCCTTTTTGATCGCTGCACCGGTTGCGCGGTTGAAGGGGATCTATGTTGTTCTGGTCACGTTCGCATTTGGCCAGTTGGCGATGCAACTCGTGCTTAGCCAGTCGGGCATCACTGGCGGCGCCCAGGGCATGGTGCGGGTTCCTTATCTCCGGCTCGGCGATTATTCTTTCATTCGCGATTACAAGCTTGGCTATTACTATGTCGCGCTCGGTTTGCTGGTGTTGTCGACGATCTTTCTTGTAGCGGTGATCAATTCGCCATTCGGCAAATCGCTGAAGGCCGTACGTGACGCTGAAGACTATGCCGCTTCACGCGGTATCTCCGTTTCCAGACAGCGCATCATGGTTCTGGTGCTGAGCGCCATTTTTACCGGTGTCGCTGGCGGGTTCTATGCAATCTACCTGCGTGTCGCTTCGCCCGAGGTTTTCGGGTTTGGTACCCTGTCGCTCGCATTGTCCATGGTGCTGATCGGCGGCGCTGGTACCACCTATGGCCCGATTGCCGCAGCGCTGGCTTTGACATTTGCGACTGAGTCGCTGGCCGGCATCCGTGGTTTCGAGGAAGCGCGTTTCATCGTTATCGCCGTGGCCATGATACTCGTACTGCGCCTCGCTCCGGGCGGGCTGCTGCGTCTGTTTGAGCCGTTGGTGCCGAAGTCTTTGCGTCAATAATCTGGGCCGTTAGGCTGCAAGACATAATTCCGGGGAGGTAGCGATGCCAGATAAAGTGATTACGACCAGTGCCTGCGATATTGCGGTTTCGGAAAGCAATGGCAGTGGACCTGTCGTGCTTCTCATTCACGGCAATTCATCCTGCAAGGAAGTGTTCAGAAACCAAATGGACGGGGATATTGGCCAGAAGTGGCATTGCATCGCGATGGATTTACCCGGCCATGGAAATTCGGCTGATGCCATTGATCCGGAAAAGACCTACAACATGCCGGGGTATGCGGATGCCGCACTCGAGGTAATGACAGCGCTCGGTCATGACCGCTTTGCCATGTTTGGATGGTCACTTGGCGGTCATATCGGGATCGAAATGTTGGACCGGTCCGACCGCCTTACTGGATTGATGATCAGTGGTACGCCGCCTGTCGGTAAAGAACCGGACGCCTTGTCGCTGGGCTTCAAACCGTCGGAGCATATGCATTTGGCGGGCCAGCGCGATTTCAGTGAGGAGGAAATCGACGCCTATGCCCGCGCAACTTGTGGCATCAATGCGCCATTTGAAGAGTTCCTGCGCGAGGCCGTCGCGCGAACAGACGGCCGGGCCCGGGAACTGATGCTCGGCAAGTTTGTCGCTGGTGTTGGTTGCGATCAGCAATACACGGCGACCCATTCGAAGGCGCCGCTCGCAATCGTCAACGGGGGCGGGGAACCGTTTGTAAACAACGATTTCGTCAAATCACTGAATTACAAACACTTGTGGGAGGGGACAGTCCACGTCATTCCGGAGATCGGTCACGCACCGTTTTGGGAAGCGCCCGAATTGTTCGATCCGTATTTGGAGCGGTTCCTCGAAAACCTGTCTACTGGCTGAATTTTGTCTCGCCTTTCCGGAGCAACTTGGCCCCACGCGGTCAATATCTCAAAGGTGAATGGCAAACGGATCTCATGTCTGCAATATTGAGCGAAGTTTCAAACCTGCACCGGAGATTTTGAAATGATGAGGGCGCATCTTCGCAAGTTCGCAATGCCGTTTTCGGGTGCACTGATCGGTATCGCATTGCTGACAGTCCCTTCATTTGCTGATCAAATCGACGGCGATTGGTGCAACGCGGGTGGTGAGCATTTACACATCAATGGCCCGGCGATCAAAACACCGGGCGGCGCCTCGATCACTGGAAACTACAATCGCCACTATTTTTCTTATGTTTCGCCACCCGGCGAAAAATTTGCCGGTGAGACATTAAACATGACCCAGCACTCAGACGAGCTCATGACAATGAGGATGCCTGACGGCGAGGAGGTTTCCTGGCGCCGCTGCGAGGTTGTCAGCTAGCGCCACGTCGCTAGACGATGATCGCTTCTGCCTCGATCTCCACTTTGTAATCACCAATCAGGGTTGCTACGACAACCAATGTGTTGACCGGCCTGATATCGCTAAAAATTCGCCCATGAGCACGTGACACGCTCATGGCGTCATCCGGATCAGTCAGGTAGATGCGGGTCCTTACGACATCTTCCGCCGAACCGCCGAGCGAAGTGATCGCGGCGATAATCTTGTCGAGGATGAATGTTGTTTGAGCAGCCGCGTCCCCTTTGGCGACGACCCGGTCGGATCCGGCAGTTGCCGTTGTTCCCGACACCACAATTCGGTCTCCGATGCGTTGTGCCCGGCAATAGCCGGCAATGTCTTCCCATTCCGATCCGGTGGTGACCCGAACAGCCCCGGTTCGGTGCGGTATGGCTGACGCTTCGAAGGTTCTTGGGAATTCATCAATATGATGGCTGAGGTCGCCCGACGCGGTGAGAAATGGCGGCTTGCGGTACTCATCGCCACAGTCTCCCGGCAGTGCCTGAGTGTTCGCAAAAGCACCGGCGAGCAGTTCGTAATCCTCATGGTCAAGCGCAAACGAAAACAGACGCTTGTTATCGGAGATGTGTTCACTCTCGCCCAACCTCGCGCCGATGATGACCCCGCCTACGCCGGGCTGTTCGAGCACCCAACGGGTTGCGACATTGGCTATGGAGACACCATGTTTTCGAGCGATCACATCGCAAGCGGTCAGGATATCCTGGAAAACCTGCCAACCCCCGGCAGTGTCGATGAAACGTTTGTACTTCATCTTCGACCAGTCGGCGATTTGAGAAGGCTCCGGTTTGTTCAGCCAGCGTTCGGAAAGAAAACCGCCGCAAAGCGTTCCATAAGCAAGCATGTGAACGTCAGGGCTTTTGCAAATCTCGGCCATTGGTCCAGCCGCACGTCTGTCGAGCAGGGAAAATGGAACTTGATTGGTTGATACTGGTACACCGTCTGCTAAAGCGACGTGCAGATGTGCGGCGTCGAAATTGGTCAATCCGATAGCGCCGATCAATCCTTCACTCTTCAGTCGGGCCAGTTCGTGCAGGGCGTCGAGCATAGCCGGGTGTTCATAGCTCCACCAATGAATTTGCAGCAAATCGACTTTGTCCGTGCAAAGCCGGTCCAGCCGCTCCTGAACCCCGGCACGAACAATCTCGGGCGTCATGGGCCCAGGCTTGGGGCACCATTTGGTCAACGCAATTGGACGGTCGGCGGAATCTCTGCTGCGCGACATCAATCGGCCTGCAATTATTTCAGCCGAGCCGTAATGGTCGGCCATATCGAACGTGTCGAAACCAGCATCGACATAGGTTTGCAACGCATCTGCGCCGGCATCCGGTTCAATAGCCTCCCCGTTTCTCTCGATATCAGCGACTTGCCACAAACCGGTGAGAACCCGGCAAATCTCCAAATCCGGTGCGAGTTTGATTCGTTCTGGCTTTAGTTGCTCATTCACGGGGTCGCCTCGTTTGGTACATCAGGCATCACCACCCGAAAACTGCGTTCGATATCCTTGGTCAGCGCGGTTTGCGCCGCCTGTCCGTCTCCTCGTCGCAATGCCTCCAGGATTTCGTAGTGGTATTTGTGCTCTTCAATCTTCGTGGCGTCACGGTGATGAATAACCAGATTGAGATAGGCGCCATATTGCAGCCAGAGGGCCTCGACAAGCGGCAGAAGCACAGCGGATCCGCTCTGGCGATAAAGGGTGAAGTGGAAATCATAGTTCTGCTGCAGGTCGGGTGTCGATTGATCCGTCGATCGTGGAGCCGCTAATACAGCGTCCAACTTGGCAAGCGTCTCGTCATTCATGCGGCTGATCGCCAGCTCAAGAACCAGTCTCTCCAGCGCAAGTCGCGCTTTTTTCAGATCCTGCATTCGGCTTGCATCAAATGGCGGCACCATCAACGTCCGGCTCGGTGTGTCGATCAGCGCTCCTTCCGCCACCAGGCGTCTCACCGCTTCTCGCACAGGGGTTATCGACGTGCCGAGTTGGTCGGCCAAGCCACGCAAATTCACCGTGTCGCCTGGCGCAAACTCGCCACGCGTGAAGGCATCGCGTAGCGCCGAGTACACATTTTCTCTCAGCTTTGATTGATCGATTCGGGCAATTTGCGGGCCGTTCATAACGAACTCTGTTTCACTCTCCGGCCTTGTCATTTGATCGCCATCGCGCAATTGACATGCCGATGGTCACATACATATGATAAAATATCACAGATCACATTGTAAAGAAATTCGTTCAGCTGAGGGATGGAATGCAAGGGGAGGAAAACGGCTATTGGCTCTACGATCTGAAAGTGGAGACCGTTATCGGCGACCGCCAAGCCGTTTGCCGGCACATCGAGGGCGAGTTTTTCCGGGTCCAGGGAGAGACTCTCGTATTTGAAGCCGGTCACAAAGTGTCGATGTACGCACTTGCAGCGCTCCTGCCTCTGTTGCCTGCAAAACAGCGCGCTACCGACGAACACGACTGGATGTCGACGGATGCCGAGATCGCTTGTCCTGATCCGCATTGTGGAGGGCGATTCCGGGTGATCCGGGAAGGCAAACGTTGGTTCAGTCATGCCGAGACCACCGGTTTGCCAGGCTCCCGCGGAACCCCATACTGGCGCAAGGATGGTGGCGATTGATGGGCGTTGAAACCATCGATCTACGACCCGGACACACCATTTCGCGTGTGATCAAGGGTGGCTGGCAATTGGCCGGCGATCATGGAGCTGTCGATCGCGATATGGCGATCCGCGACATGGAAAAATTCCTTGATGCTGGTATCACCACATTTGACTGCGCCGATATTTACAAAGGGGTCGAAGAAACGATTGGCGAGTTTATTTCTCGCTTGCGGCGCAATCGGGGGCGCAACGTCTCCGACAAGGTTTGCGTTCACACGAAACTGGTCCCGGATCTTGAGCGCCTCGCAGATATCCGCCCGCAAGACATTGAAGCGATAATCGATCGTTCTTTGACACGGCTAAAAATCGATCGTTTACACCTGGTTCAGTTCTACTGGTGGGATCTATCGATTGGTGATCCTCTTGGATCCCTCGAAATACTCAGGCGCTGTCAGCAAAAGGGAAAAATCGCCAATCTCGGGATTAACAACTGGGACGCGGATGACATCCAGCCGTTTATCGACGCTGGTTTCGATCTCGCATCGGCTCAAATCCAATACTCGGTTCTCGATCGCAGAGCGTCCGGCCGGTTTTCAGACTGGGCGCGAAGCCAAAACATGCAATTGGTCTGTTACGGCACATTGGCGGGAGGGTTTCTGACTGAAAACTGGCTCGGCAAACCGGATCCCGGGTTTGAGTTTGAAAATCGCTCGCTGGTCAAATACCGCCTTATCATTGAAGAGTTCGGAAACTGGGAACTCTTTCAGGCTTTGCTTCAAGCGCTGAAAGATGTGGGCGACAGGCACGGCGTGTCGCTCAGTTCGGTGGCAACCCGCTGGGTACTCGATCGCCCGCAAGTCGCCGCCGCGATTGTTGGCGCCCGTTATGCGTACCACCTCCCGCAGACGCTTCAGATTTTTGAGTTCGTTCTGGCTGATGAAGACCTCGCGCGCATCGGCGCGATTATTGACGAATCCGCCGGACCACGCGGCCCGATCTATGGCCTCGAACGCGACCGGAACGGACCGCACGGACGGATCATGAAATACAATCTCAACACCCGGCCGGATGACCAGATCCTAGGGGCTGCGAATGGCTGAGGCGATCCTTTCCACCCGTGAACTGACCCACGATTTTGGCGCCTTTCGTGCAGTTGACAACGTGTCGCTGCACATAAACCAAGGGTCAATCACCGGTCTGATCGGGCCGAACGGAGCGGGCAAATCAACCGTGTTCAATCTTCTCACGGGTATGCTCAAACCTGTGTCTGGCAAGGTATTTTTGCAGGACAACGATGTGACAGGCCTGCCGCCGGATCAGATGTTTGCGCTGGGATTGGGCAGGACGTTTCAGATACCGCGTCCATTCTCCCGGATGAGTGTGTTGGAAAACGTCATGATGGCGCCGCTTGCCCAGGTCGGAGAGAGCATTCTTGGGCCGTTTTTGAAACGCTCCCGTGTTCTCGAGCAAGAGGCGGCGATCCTCAAGCGCGCTATGGAAGTGCTTGATTTTGTCACGCTTGCTGATCTTGCCGACCATCCCGCGGGCAAAATCTCCGGTGGCCAGATGAAACTGCTGGAACTTGCTCGAGTGTTGATGGGTGATCCCGATATCATCCTGCTGGACGAACCGGCGGCCGGCGTGAACCCGGTGCTGATCCAAACATTGATCGAGAAGATCGAAGAATTGAACCGGCAGGGCAAAACATTCGTGATCATTGAGCATGACATGGACTTTGTCATGCAACATTGCGATCCCGTGATTGCGCTGGCCGAAGGGCGTATTGTTTTTGAGGGCTCCGCCAAAGAAGCGCAGGTCAATCCCCTGTTGCTCGACGCATATTTGGGAGCCCTGGCGGATGAGTGAGATCGCACTTCAGGCCGAAGGCATTGTGGCGGGTTATGTCCCCGACCTTACGATTTTGAGAGACGTTGACATCACCGTAAAGCGCGGATCAATCACGGTGGTAATCGGACCCAACGGAGCGGGTAAATCTACCTTGATCAAGGCGATCGCCGGTCTGGTGCCAAAGAGCGCAGGCCGCATTGTTCACGAGGGTCTTGATATCAGCGATATCCGTCCGGACCAGCTGGCGGTATCCGGCATCACCTACGTGCCCCAAATGGACAACATTTTTCGCACCTTGACGGTCCGTCAAAACCTCGACCTCTCACTGCGTGGTCTGAAGTCTGGCGGCTACTCACGCCGGGACGAGCTTTGCACGCTCTTTCCCGCACTCGCCGAAAAACAAAACGAGAAAGCCGGTGGCCTGTCGGGCGGTCAAAGACAATTCCTGGCAATTGCCATGGCACTCGCGGTCAGCCCCAAGCTTATATTGATGGATGAACCGTCTGCCGGATTGTCACCCAAGGCCGCGCAAGATGTGCTCGAACGTTTGCGCAGACTGGTAGAGGATGGTGTGACGATCCTGCTGGTTGAGCAAAACGTCAAGCAGGCCCTGCGATTGGCAGATCACTGCTACATACTCGCCGAGGGGCGCAATCAGATCGATGGACCCGCTGCCGATTTGCTGGCCGACCCGGTAGTCGGCGAGATCTATCTCGGCGCCAAGCGGATGAGGGCTGAATGATACAGAACCTTGCTGACGGAATACTCGTCGGGTCCGTACTATCACTGGGCGCAATCGGGCTGACGATGGTCATGCACATGCTGCGTTTTGCAAATTTCAGCCATGCGGAACTGCTTTCTATCGGTGCCTATTCGGCGCTTGTCTTCGATGCAGTTTATTCTGCGATATTCCCATTCATGGCGGCAAAGATCGGCCCGCTGTCGATGACATGGGCACTGGCGCTTTCGATGGTATTTGCGATCGCGATTACCGCCTGTTCGGCGTTGCTTATCGACAAGCTGGTTTTTCGGCGCGTGCGGGAACTGGGGTCCGAACTGTCGATGGTGTTTGCAGCATTTGGTGTCGCCCTGATCATTCGCAATGTCATCGGTCTGTTTTTCGGGCTTGGTACCCATCTTTATTCCAAGGACATTGTCTTTGCGGTCGTTGTCAGCCGTGATCCATTGCTGCTGATCAAGCCTGATCAGGTATTCACACTGGTTGCCGCACTGGCGATTATGATCGTGTTGCACTTCGTCCTGTCGCGTACCACCCTTGGCTATGCGTTACGCGCAGTCGCCGAAAATCCGGATTTGGCGCAGGTGAACGGAATCAGGTTGAGCCACATGATCGCATTGGTCTGGCTCGTCGGCGGTGCGTTGGCGGCTATTGCAGGCGTGTTTTATGGGCTCACCAACCAAATCAGCCCAATCATCGGTCGTGATCTCGTATTACCCATATTCGCAGCGACGATTGTCGGCGGAATCGGCAGTATCTACGGCGCTGTCGCAGGCGGGTTCATTGTCGGGATCGCGGCAAATGTTTCTCTGATAGTACTGCCTTCAGGGTACATACCCTCCGTTCCCTTCATCATCATCTTGGTCGTTCTGTTAATCCGGCCGAACGGTCTGTTTGGCGAGGCACGTGCATGATCGGAGTTGTGTCATATGCGGTGTTTTTTACCACGGTCGCGGCAATCCTGGCCATCGCTGTTCTCGGTCTCAATTTGCAATGGGGGAACACCGGCCTGTTCAATGGCGGTGTTGTCGCATTCTTCGGAGCTGGTGCCTATGGCACCCTGATGCTGGGTGGAGCACCGCAAGCAGATCACCTGGGTGGTTTTAATATCGTCTACCCGCTGGCTCTTGTCGGCGGGATGTTGATTGCGGGCCTGCTCGCCTGGATCGTCGGCATTCTCACACTTCGGCTCCGACACGACTATCTGGCAATTGCCACATTCGGCATTGCGGTCACCTTCGAAAACATCATGCGCAATGCAGAGAGCTTTTCAGGCGGGGCGAAGGGGATTCGTGGTTTCGAACGCCCGTTGCGCGAGTGGATTGGCGACGGATTTGCCTACAACTTGCTGTTCCTGGGTTTCGTGCTCTTGCTGCTGATTCTCGTATACTCATTTCTGCAGCATCTGGTCCGGTCTCCCTTTGGCCGCCTGCTACGCGCAATTCGGGAGGATGAAGACGCCGCCATGTCGTTGGGCAAAACACCATCCCGGGTCCGCTTGACTGCCTTCATCACCGGCTCGGTGATCATGGGATTGTCAGGTGGGCTTTATGCGACCTTCTACGCCTTCATCAGCCCGCAGGACGTGTTGCCGACCCTTACATTCCAGATTTGGGCGATGCTGATTGTCGGCGGCGCAGGAAACGGCCGCGGCGCAGTTATGGGCACATTTCTGGTATGGGGCGCATGGACGGCCAGCGGTTGGGTGCTTTCCCGCTTTGCTCCGATCGATGTGCAACTTTACACCGGCTCGATCCAGTATGTGTTGATCGGAGCGGTCATTGTCGGCATGCTGCTGTGGCGACCCCAAGGTCTGTTTCCGGAGCGGCTTGTCATCTCGCAGTCAGCAAAATCCGCATAGAAAACAAAAACAGGGAGTAGAAAATGTCTGGACATAATGCATGCAAGTTGGCCGGTATGGCCCTTGGTTTGACAGCCGGTGTATTCGGTTTGAGCCAAGAGGCTTTGGCGCAGGATTGCACAACCAAGATTGGGGCCGTGCTGCCCACATCGGTTGACTGGGGCAAGCCCATCGCTGCAACAGCGCAGTTTGTGGTCGATCAGGTCAACGAAGCCGGTGGCGTACAGGGCTGCAACATCGAAATGGTGCTGCGCGACACGCAGGTGGATCCCAAGGTCGGGGTGGATGCTGCCAAAGCTCTCGTTGATCTCGACGGGGTCCAGGTGCTGCTCGGCGCGGTCTCCAGTGGTGTGTCCATGCCTATCCTGACGTCGGTTACGGTACCGGCCGGTGTTGCCCAATTTTCGTGCTGCTCGTCGTCGGGCGCTTTCACCAATTTGGCGTCAGAGGGCAAAACCAATGGGCTCTGGTTCCGGACTTTTGCGACATCGGGCGTACAAGCGGCTGTCGGGGCAAAGGTTGCCAAGGATCAGGGCTACAAATCTGTTGCGGTCATCTACAAAAATGACGATTGGGGCCAGGACATAGGGAAACTTGTCGTCGGATACCTGGAAGCGCACGGAATTGAAGTCACAGGCTCTGTCGCCATCAACGACGGGCAAGCGTCTTACCGGGCGGAAGTGACCGAGGCGCTTGGCGGCAATCCTGAAGCCGTTTATCTGGCAATCTACCCGACGGAGGGAAGCGCCGTTGTCCGCGAATGGATTTCGCTTGGCGGCACACAGAACATGATCGTCGCAAACTCGCTCAAATCAGATGAGTTCCGCAACAATGTAGGGATGCAGTATCTCGGCAACACGCACGGAACCGACACAGCTTCACCACGCGTCGATTCCGCCGATGCATTTGTCGCCAGGTACAAGGAGCATTTCAACGCCGAACCGAACGGACCGGGCCTTGCGAACAGCTACGATGCAACGATGATTGCGCTTCTGGCGATGGAAGCGGCGGGTAAAGATGCAAAGGGCGCGGATATTGCAGCCAGCGTTGCGCGTGTGACCGATCCGAATGGCACACCGGTGACGGCTGATGCGGCCGGATTTGCCGCAGCGCGTGATGTTTTTGCGGGCGGTGGCAATGTTCTCTATCAGGGCGCAACGGGCAATGTACGTTTCGATAAAAACGGTGATGTATCTGCTCCTGCCGTTATCTGGAAATTCACTGATTCAGGCACAACAGAAGACAGCTATGTCACCCTGCAGGAAGTTGATGCACTCATGACTGGTGGAAACTAAACACCGTTAGCTATGCCCGATCCGATTTCAATGCGGATCGGGCATCCATCAGTGCGGGTCAAAGCAAACTGGGCGCAGTTTGAAGGAGCGGATTTGGCAGATCAGCTGATCAGCGTAATCGGCGCGGGCAGCATCGGGCAGCAGGTGATCGGATTTATCGGCAAAACACCTGGCTTCAGCATCTCCCGAATACTAACGAAAAACGGCACTCCAGACACGGCTGACACCGAATTGTTCTTCACCGAACCTGCCGGCCTTTTCATTGAAACAGCCGGCCCGTCGGCACTAAGGAAATTTGGCGCAAGGGCGCTTGCTGTCGCTGAACTGTGGACAGTCAGTGCCAGCGCTCTGGCTGACGACAGTTTTCGCCAACAGTTGATCGAGGTCGGCAATAAACATGGGAACGTTTTGCGGCTGTTCTCACCGTGGATTCCTGGCATTGGACACGACAAGAAAAACCCTTCCCATCGCTTGCACATTCGCCAGTCCGGACCACAGATCGGCGACAATTGGGCAGGTTCCCTGCGTGAGGCAGTTTTGCAGTTTCCTGATGATCTGAATTCTGCAACAGCCGCCGCACTGTGCGGGCCCGGAATAGATGCAACGAGTATCGAACTGATCGATACAGGGCCCTCAGGCGCTTATCGCTTTGAAGCGGTTTTATCCACGAAATTTGGAAGGTTCGAGTCCTGCGCCGAGTTCATGGCTGGGAGCAGTGATATCCATCCTACCGCAGCCGCGATTGAAAGTGCGTTGCGCAATGAACGACGAACAATACAGTACGGCTGAATGCGTTCATTCCGATGATGCGAAACTGAACGCCATACCTACTTGCAGATTATGCAGGTGTCGGTGTGGCTCCAATTTGAAGGAAAGTTTGTTATTTTTGCAGCCACAAGAATGTCATCGGCGGTTTGAAGCACTAAATAGGGATTTTATGCGGACAATGATCCGCAAAAAGGATTGAGCGTCATCGCCAGCGGAGCCCAACGGCGGCCAATAACATCCGGGAATGTCTCATGTCGTTAGAAATCGAGGTCAATGGCGAAAACAGGGAGGTAAACTCGCCTCCTGACACACCGCTTTTGTGGGTGCTGCGTGATGAACTGCATTTGACCGGCACAAAATATGGATGCGGCATCGCCCAATGCGGCGCCTGCACAGTCCATTTGAATGGCAGGGCAATCCGGTCCTGCCAGGTGGCAGTCGGGGACGTGGGTGCATCCTCGATCACGACCATTGAAGCAGTGAACAGCCTGGCTGCGAACGCCGTCAGGCAGGCCTGGACAGAATTGGATGTCGTGCAATGCGGATTTTGCCAATCCGGTCAGATCATGCAGGCGATCGGCTTGCTTGAGCGTGATCCGCAGCCCACTGATGAGTTGACCGATGCTGTCATGGGCAGTGTCGCCTGCAGATGCGCAACCTACGTGCGCATTCGATCTGCGATCCACCGGGCAGCCGAAATACTGGGAGACAGTCAATGAGCGCCAGTCTGTCCCGTCGCGATCTGCTGAAAACCGTCGCCTCTGCGGCGCTGGTCCTCGGCTTCCAGCCAAGCGGTGCATTGGCGAAGAGCACGCCGACGGGAGGAAATCTGACACCGTTCGTAAAGATTTTTCCTGACGGTCGTGTCGCGGCCATCATCAAGCATTTCGAAGGAGGGCAGGGTACCGCAACCGGGCTGTCCGCTTTGATCGCCGAAGAACTGAACATGTCATTGCAGGACATCGAGTTTGAGATGGCACCGTCTGATTATGATCGCTACGCAAACTCGATCATCGGCGCACAAGCCACCGGAGGATCAGCCTCCCTGGCTGACTCCTTCATTCAGTACCGTACTGCGGCCGCCGCCGCCCGCGATATGCTGATCACTGCCGCAGCCGAGACATGGGGTGTTCCAATTGAATCACTGACGTTGCGTGATCGGATGATCTCCGGGGGCGGACGTTCCGGATCCATTGCCGAATTTGTCGGGCAAGCGGTGCTGTTACCGGTTCCGGCCGAACCACGATTGAAAGATCCTGAAGACTGGACCGTTATCGGCGTAGACCAGAAAGGGCGGCTCGACACGCCAGCCAAAATCAATGGCAGCGCGATCTACTCGATGGATTTGCAGTTCGAAAATCAGCTGGTGGTCGCAATCAAGCGGACGCCGCGATTGGGTGGGAGGGTTGCGCAAATTGACGACAGCGCGGCTCGACAGATTTCAGGTTTCGTCAAGGCTGTTGCCATGCCCAACGGCAAGGGCGTCATGGCTTATGCCGATACAACCTGGGCCGCTTTTCGGGCCCGGGATGCCTTGGATATCGAGTGGGATTTCTCGTCTGCCGAGTCGCGAAGCTCCAACGAACTGAGGGATGAATTAACTTCGCTGATCTCCGCAGAACCACAATTCCAGGCCTCTACAACGGATCTTGCCACGACCAGTGCCGCGCTTGCGGATGCCGCATATCTCGTTGAGCAGGAGTTTTATCTGCCCATGCTTGCCCATGCGCCGATGGAACCGATGGGCGCTACGATTGAGCCACTTGCTGACGGTGGCGTGATACTGCACGACGGTTCGCAGTCTCCCGGGCACGGGCATGAGGTGGTAAGCGAAATCCTTGATCTGGCTTGGGATAGTGTTCAGGTCAACACACTCTATGCCGGTGGCTTTTTTGGCCGCCGCTCCACGCCGGATGCTGATTACATTGTCGAGCTTGCCTTGGCATTTGCCGAAACGGACAGGACGCGGCCGGTCAAACTGCAATGGTCGCGTGAGGATGACATCACCGGCGGATATTATCGTCCGGCCTATGCGCACAAGGTCCGGATCGGCATCGATGATGGCGGAACCATCATTGGATGGGATCATCGTGTCGCCGGACAGTCTTTGTTCAAAGGCACATCAGGTGAGCCCTATATGGTGCAAAACGGCGTCGATGCCACCTCCGTCGAGGGTGTTCGGGATACGCCCTATCTCATCCCGGCACTTCACGTTGGTCTGTCCGATCAAAAAGGCGCAACAACACCAAATTGGTGGCGCTCGGTCGGCCATAGCCATACCGGCTACGTCATGGAGTGTGCGATTGATTTATGCGCACGAACCGCGGGCGAAGACCCTGTAGCCTTTCGTCTCAAACACTTGGTCGGCGACGCTACCGATCAAAAACGTATGGCTGGTGTCATCCGATTGGCTGCGGAAAAAGCCGGCTGGGGAAAGGCTCTACCCGACGGCCATTTCCACGGGATTGCCGCGCACAAGGCATTCGGCACCTATGTTGCCGAGGTTTGCGAGATTTCGGTGGATGACGATAATCTGGTCACGATTGAGAAGTTTACCGCCGCAGTTGATTGCGGCATCCCAGTGACCCCGGATATTATCCGGGCGCAGATTGAAAGCGGTATCGGCTATGGCATTGGACATGTCATGCGATCGGCGATCACCCTGACCGATGGAACAGTCGATCAGTCGAACTTCCACGATTACGAAACGTTGCGTATCTACGATCTGAGCAGTATCGAGGTTCATATCGTGCAATCGACCGAGCCGCCAACCGGGGTTGGCGAGCCAGGCACACCTCCTGCCGGCCCGGCCCTGGCAAATGCAATTGCTACATCCGGTCTGCCGATGGCCACGCATTTGCCAATGATTGACCATGGAATACGGTTCGCATGATGAAAAGTGTGTATCAAATGGCGGCCGTCGGAGCGGTTCTCGCAGTTTCAGTCAGCACTTTTTGGGCCGCGGCGTCGACGGAAGGCAACTATCCCGAACCTGGCAGCGTTGATCGTAGCGCCGGATTAGCGGCTTGGGATCGCATCTACGAAGTAGCATCGCACCCGCGATGTTCAAATTGTCATGTAGGGGAATCCGGCATACCGATGTGGTCGGGACCGAGCTACGGTGAGACCCGTCCGCATGGAATGAAGATCACGGCAGGGCCCAGCCGGGTTGGATCGGATCTGCTGGCATGCGACACCTGCCACATCAAATCTGCGCGCCCTCAAATTGTTCCGCACGCAGCGCCACGTGCCAACGGCAACTGGCAATTGGCGCCTGCGGGCGCAGGGTGGTTGGGGCGCTCGAGTACCTGGATCTGTGAACAGCTGAGAGATCCGGCCCGCAATGGTGGCATGGACTACGAGCGCCTCGCGCAACATGCAGGGCATGATGTAATCTTGCAATGGGCATGGTCTCCCGGACCGGGCCGGCAGCCCGCGCCCTACAGCATTGCCGAGCACACAATGGACATCCATATCTGGGGTGCAGCCGGACAACCCTGCCCGGAGGAATAAGCAGTTCCACCGCGATGCGAAGTGGGCGATTTTCGCACGAATTTCAGACTTGGGTTTCACCGCTCGCGCTGAACCGGTAAATTCGGTTCTCGTCGAATTTCGCGAACAATGGCGCATCGATTTCAAAATGATGTTCTCCGAACATCCGGATCGCAATCAGCCCCGCCTCTGAGCAGTCGAGATATACATTGGTATCGCCGCCCAGATGCTCAACATGCGAGACGACACCTTTCAGGTCACCTTTCTTCGCATCGACAGTAATGTGCTCGGGGCGGACGCCGACGGTGGCTGCCGTTTCGTTGTCGAAAACCTTCGCATCGATGAAATTCATCTGCGGAGAGCCGATGAATCCGGCGACGAATTTGTTGGCCGGATTGTTGTAGAGTTCCATCGGGGTTCCAATCTGTTCAATCCGGCCGTCGTTGAGAACAACGATCCGGTCTGCCAGTGTCATCGCCTCAACCTGATCGTGCGTGACATAGATCATCGTCGCTCCGAGGCGGCGATGCAGGCTTGCTATCTCCAGCCTCGTATTGACCCGCAGAGCTGCATCAAGATTTGACAGGGGTTCGTCAAACAGGAAAAGGGTCGGCTTGCGGACAACAGCCCGGCCAATGGCGACACGCTGCCGCTGGCCACCGGAAAGTTCGGCCGGGCGCCTCTCCAGGTAGTCGTCGAGAGACAGCATGGTGGAAGCCGCCGCAACACGTTCCTTGATCTCGGCGGCCGGCCGTTTCGCCTGCTTCAAGCCAAGGCTCATATTATTGCGCACCGTCAGGTGCGGATAGAGCGCATAGGTCTGGAATACCATCGCGATCTCGCGTTCGGTCGGCGACTTGGTGTTCACCACCTCCCCATTTATTTCGATGGTACCGCCCGATGCGGTTTCAAGGCCGGCAATAATGCGCAGCAAGGTTGATTTGCCGCATCCGGATGGCCCGACGAAAATGACGAACTCCCCATCCTCGACATGCAGATTGATGTCCCGCAAAACCTCCACAGGCCCGAATGACTTGTCGATGTTTTTCAGTGTAAGCGATCCCAACGCCTCGTCTCCGTACTAAAGCTTGATTTCACGGCCGGAACGAATGCTCTCATCGGCGGCAACGCAGATGCGCAATGACCGAACCGCGTCTTCCATGTGACGGTTCAGATCGAGATCGTCGCGGATTGCTTCCAGAACAAATGCTTGCTCGCGCTCGCACAGTTCCTGGTGGCCCGGTTCATCCTTCATGGACAATATCCGGTCCGGCCCTGAAAATTCCCCGTTGCGGTTTGTCGCGGCGTCGTGAATTATTATTGTCGATGTTTTGGTGTGCGTATCTCTGTCGTCAGATTTTGCAGCAGGATCCAGGACGATGGATACCGATCCATTGGGTGACATGATGTCTTTGACGAAGAACGCAGTTTCGGAGATCATCGGTCCCCACCCGGCTTCATACCAACCCGTTGAACCATCATCGAAGAGCACCTGGAAATGCCCGTAGTTGTACATCTCGGGCGCGATCTCATCACTTAACCTGACACCCATCCCCCGAACCGAAACCGCTTTGGCATCGGTGATCTGGCACATCACATCGACGTAGTGCACACCGCAATCGACAATGGGTGAGGTGGATTGCATCAGGTTTTTGTGCGTTTCCCACGTCGATCCGGAAGACTGCTGGTTGAGATTGAGGCGAAAAACATACGGCCCACCAAGCGCACGGGCTTCTTCGATCAAGGTGATCCAGGATGGGTGATGCCGGAGAATGTAGCCGATGACGAGTTTGCGGTTGGTCACTCGTGCCGTTTCGACCAGCCTAACGGCATCACCGACCGCCGTGGCCATCGGCTTTTCCAGGAAGACATGCGCACCAGTATTCATCGCGCTGATGGCATATTCGGCGTGACTGTCGGAATAGGTGTTTATCGATACGAGGTCGGGTTGAAGCCTGTGGAGGGCATCTTCGTATGAATGCGAGAATTCATAGGTTTCAAGCTCCTCGGGTAGCTCCACCATCGAATCGTTCACCAGCCCGATAATCTCGAAACCGGGATTACGATGATACGCCAATGCATGGCTTCTACCCATGTTACCAAGGCCGGCCACCAACACACGAACGGGCACTCCTGCGATCATTTGACCGCTCCGGAAGTGATGCCCCTGATGAGTTGGCGGGAGAAAATGAGGTAAAGGATCAACACCGGCAGAATTGCCAGCGACAGCGAGGCCAGCACCGCGTTCCAGTCGGTTACAAACTGACCGATGAACACCTGCGCACCAAGCGTGACCGTCTTGGTTTCTTCCGCCGGTGCAAGGATGAGCGGGAACCACAGGTCGTTCCAAATCGGTATCATCGTGAAGACCGCGACAGTTGCCATTGCCGGACGAATGAGCGGCAGGACCAATCGGCCAAAAATTCGATACTCCGACAACCCGTCGATCCTGCCCGCATTTTTCAGATCATCGGATATGCCCTGCATGAACTCCGATAAAATGAACACGGCCAATGGCAATCCTTGCGCGGTGTAGACGAGGATGAGTGCGGTCAGGGTATTGACCAGACCGGTAGCCACCATGATTTGCAGAATCGCGACGGTGCCCAATCTGATCGGGATCATGATGCCGAGTGCAAGGTAGAGCGCCATCAGCGAATTGCCGCGAAACCGGTACTCGGACAGGGCAAACGCTGCCATCGCGCCGAACAGCAGAACAAATGTTAGAGATGCGACTGTAACGATCAGGCTGTTTTGAAAGTAGAGCGCAAAGTCGCCCTGGTTGATGACCGTCTCATAGCCGACGAGACTGAAGGTCTCTGAATCGGGCAAGGAGAGTGGTGAACGGAAGATTGCCTTTCGCGTTTTCAGCGAGTTTATGATGATCACGATCACCGGAAAAAGTGCAATCAGCATATAGGTGATCAAAACGGCGTGCGCCGCCGTTGCCCGAAGGCGTTCCCTGGAGATGTTTCTGCCGGAGATATCCATCTGCGCCGCCTAAAACTGGTAGCGGCGCAGCCGCCTTTGGATGCCAAACAGGTAGATCGAAACCCCGATCAGGATGATCACGAACATCGCAGATGCAATTGCTGAACCCATGTTTGGATCGCCGAGTTGCAACTGAAAACCGAAGAATGTGCGGAACATGAAGGTGCCAAGCACATCAGTGGAAAAATTGGGGCCAGCCAGCGCACCCTGCGCCGAATAGATCAGGTCAAATGCGTTGAAGTTTCCGACAAATGTCAAAATCGAGATGATGCCGATCGACGGAAATATCAGCGGCAGTTTGATTTTCCAGAACTGGGCCATACCGCTGATGCCGTCACATTCCGCAGCCTCGAGGATCTCATCGGGAATGGACAGAAGCGCTGCATAGATGAGCATCATGGGAATGCCGACAAACTGCCACACGGAAATCAGTGACAACGTCGTCAGCGCATATTCTTCTTTGCCCAGCCAGGGTGCAAACAGGAACTTTAGGCCGATGGCATCGAGCATTCCAGGCGCCACACCCCAAAGCGGGCTCAGGATCAGTTTCCATGTGAAACCAACGATCACAAATGACAGGATGGTCGGAACGAATATCGTGGTCCGGTAAAATGCCCGCATGCGCAATTTCGGATTGCTGAGTAGTGCCGCGAGCAGAATGCCGATCGGGTTCTGGACCAGCATGTGAATGATAAAAAACCAGGTATTGTTGACGAGTGCGTTCCAGAAACTGGCTGACCAACGCGGGTCGCCGAACAGTTTTCGGAAATTGTCCAGACCGACGAAAACCTGATTGTTGTCGACGTTCTGGAATAGCGCCAGCTGCAGCGTGCCAAAAAGCGGAATAATCATGATTGCCGTGTAGACAAGCACCGCAGGGGCAAGAAACACGCCGATATGCCACCGTACCGGTGGTTTGTCCAATTCCTGGCTCATAGCGATACCATTGAAAATCCAGCTGTAAAGGAGCGGGCCATGCCGCGCACGGCCCGCTCTTGAATGCCGCTACTGCATGTGCGGCTTGTACCAGGATGCCAGCCCATCCTGGAGACGTTTTCCTGCCGCCTCGGGCGTTTCGGTGCCCTTGATCACGGCGACAGATGCATTCCACGTTTCGTTCTCCAAATTGGGGTCGCCACGCGAAAGGATCTGGTAGGTCGAGCGGATTGTCGAATTGCACTTCTCACGCCACGAAATGAACTCTTGTGCCAGCGGGTCTTCCAACTGCACCGGCTCGCTGGAAAGCGGGAAGAAGCCTGGAAGCGCATTGGCGTAAAGGCTTGCAAACTCGGCCGACGCAACCCAATTCAAAAAGGTCTTGGCTGCCTCTGCGTTCGGGGAAGCCGCATTCATTCCGATCGCGATATCGGTATGATCGGAGATGTAGCAGTCATCACCAGCATTCTGGACCGGCGGAATGAATGCGCCCATCTTGAAATCAGCATTGGTGTTAAAGCCGGTGATTTCCCACGAACCAGCAGGGTAAACCGCCGCCCGGCCAAGCGTGAACAAGTTCTGGCTGTCCGGATAGGTTTGCGCCTCGTATCCATCACCCAGATAGGCGCTCCATTTTGCCAACTGCCTGTATGGTGCGACCCACGGTTCGTCGGTCAGCTTCTGCTCGCCCTTGATCAGCGCATTTCGGCCTTCTTCTCCTTTCCAGTAGTTCGGCCCGATGTTGTTGTAGCCCATCGTGGCTGCTTCCCACTGGTCGTTTGTACCCATGGCCATCGGGATGTAGTTGCCGTCTTCCTTGATCTTGTCGAGCGCGGAAAAAAATTCCTCGACAGTATTGGGTACGTCGACACCGACTTCAGCAAACGCATCGGCGTTGTAGATAAAGCCATGGATCACCGAAGCCATCGGCACGCAGAACGGATTGGCGCCATCATCGGTAATCCATGCGGATTTGGCGACGTCGGAAAAGTTCTTCATCCCTTCCAGGTCTACAAGCGATGCCAGATAACCCTTGTCATAAAGGGCAAGTGATGCATCAAATGGTCTGCATGTGATCAAGTCGCCGGCTGATCCCGCTTCCAGCTTCGAATTCAAAACGGCGTTGTATTCCGCCGGTGCAGATGGTGTGAATTTCACCTTGATACCAGGATGCTTCGCCTCAAAGGCCGGAATGATCTTGTCTTGCCAGATTGCCAGATCGTCATTGCGCCAGCTCTCGATGGTCAGCGTGGCATCCTGCGCGACCACCACGCCGGAAAGGCCCAGCATCGTTGATGCTGCCAAAGCCACCTTGATTGAACTTAGTCTCATTTCTCACTCCCTGCTTTCTGATGTTATGCGCGTATCGTTGCGCGAAGGTCGATAAATTACAATGATCTAAATTGCGGCGAGCGCCCCCCGCAAGTTTCCGCCGGAGGTAGCAAGCATTGCTTCAGCGGCGGATGAATCAGCAATACCACCAGCCAGCAATACTGCCACTTTTACCGAGCCGCCGGCCCGGTCCAGGTAGTCGGCTGCCTGCTCCGCTGAACATCCGGCAATTGCTGCGACCATGCCGCATGCCCGCCGCCTCAACTTCTCATTATCCGCCGTCAGATTGATCATCATCCCATCGTGAACATGACCGAGATGGACAGCCATCAGGGTCGAAAACATGTTCAATGCGATCTTCTGGGCGGTTCCTGCCCCCATTCGTGTTGAACCGGAAATCAACTCGGGCGGAGTGGCCAACAGAACCGGTATATCCGCTCCGTTCAAAAGGAGTGAGCCCCGGTTGTTGGCAAGCACGATGGTGGTGATGCCTCTTTGCTGGAGAATTTGCGCAGCTTTGACAGTGTAGGGCGTGGTTCCACTCGCTGAAACGCATATAGCGCAGTCACCGCTGGAAAAATTGGCTTTGGCGATATCGCTTTCGGCGCCTTTTTCGTCATCATCATGCGCCCCGATGAGATCGGAAAGACTAGAGTTACCCCCGGCCAGAACAACTTTGATCTGTTCTGCCGGAATCCCGAATGTCCCCGGCAATTCAAGCGCGTCGGCCATCGCCATCAATCCCGAACTGCCTGCACCCACATATGCCAGCGTATTTCCTCCGGCGACCGCCTTCGCTGCTACGTCCGCCGCCCGGGCGATTGCGTCGATGGCCCCTGAGACGGCTGCAGCCGCAGCGGTTTGACCATCCAGCAATGCGCCCAGAATCTGCGCCGGCTTTCTTGAATCCAGGCCGATCGCGCAATCATTCAGCGCCTCGGTGGTGGGTTTGTCGGTTGCGGTTTGAGACATTGAGGTATAATGCCAAAGAAATACCAATTGTCCATACGCCAGTAATCAAAAATTGGAAAATTCTTTAGGGAATTTAGATTATTAAATAAATTCAATATGATAGATATATTTCGAAAAATTGGAAAAAATCACTTGGTTAATGGTATTATATTGGTATACTAGAATAATGGCGCATGAAAATCGAATCTTCCTGGGAATTGATGGTGGCGGAACCGGCTGCCGGGTTGTGCTCTGTGATGAAGAGGTAAACCTGCTGGGATCGGGCGTTGCCGGTGCTGCAAATATTATGAGTAATTTCGATGGTGCCATCGCCAGTATTCTGGAAGCGTCGCATACGGCACTGCGCAATGCCGAAATCGACGCTGGCGAGCTACACCGAATTCCGGCCTTCCTCGGTCTTGCCGGAGCCAACAGCGGCGAGGCAGTTGCAAGGTTGCGTGAGAAACTGCCATTCGCAAATTCTGTGATCGAGACAGATGCGCGCATCTCGCTGGAGGGGGCGATAGGATCTGAAGATGGTGCGGTCGCCATCATTGGTACCGGCACAGTCTATATCTACCGGATCGACGGAGTGGTTCGCACGGCCGGCGGTTGGGGATTCAGTGTCGGTGACTTGGCGAGCGGTGCCTGGCTTGGGCGTCGCCTGCTTCAGGAAGCATTACTGTGTCACGATGGCGTTCACGCACATTCGCAGCTTACCCGCCAGGTCATGTCTGATTTTGAGAACGATCCGCACAAAGTCATGGAATACGCCCATTCGGCACTACCCGGCGAATTCGGAACTTACGCACCGATGATATTTGGGTTTGCCAAACGCGGCGACACGATCGGGGAGATGATCGTTGGGGAAGCGATCTCCCATATCGAGGAAACACTGGCGAGCATTGTGAAAGATGATGGCTCTCCGCTCTGCATGCTTGGTGGATTGGGTCCGGTTTACGGTGAAATGCTCGACACCAAGTATGGAAAACGATTGCGGACCCCAATTGCCGATGCGGTTACCGGGGCGGCTCAACTGGCCGTGAAAACCTTCTCTGATCAGGAGGCGCATCATGGCCACTGATTTCGCACAAATCCTGTCGCAGGAAAACTGGGTCCGTGAGCATGCAGGGCCTTTGTACTCTCAACTGAGCCAGCACTTGGAAAGCGCAATCCGGTCTGGCCTTTTCCGTGAGGGTGAAGCGTTGCCATCAGAGCGGGAAATTGCGCAATTGAGCAAGCTTTCACGGGTCACCGTCCGCAAAGCGGTCCAGGAACTGGTGCGAGACGGGTTTGTTGTCCAACGGCAGGGATCCGGAACGTCGATTGCACCACGACGCCAGAAAGTCGAACAGTCACTGTCCCGACTGACCTCATTTAGTGAGGACATGGAGAGGCGAGGTTGGATCTCCAAATCGCAATGGCTGGAGCGAGGGGTGTTTTCACCTTCCCCGGAAGAGATGATGGTTCTTGGCCTTACACCCAGTGATAATGTCGCCCGAATTTCCAGGTTGCGCATTGCCGATGAAAGACCGCTGGCAATCGAGTGGGCATCGATTGCGGCCGATATTCTTCCCGATCCGGAAAATATTGGCGGGTCCCTTTACGCCCACCTTGCAAAAAGCGGAAACAAGCCGGTTCGTGCTGTCCAGAGAATATCCGCCCACATTCTCGATGAAGAAGACGCGCAATTGCTGAACGTCCCCGAAAAGACGGCTGGTCTTCGCATCGAAAGGGTTTCGTATCTTGAATCCGGGAAGGTGGTGGAATTCACCCGCTCTCTTTATCGCGGAGACGCCTACGATTTTGTTGCCGAACTTCGCATCCCGGAGAATTGATCATGAGTTTCTCCCAGATGGAAACAACCACCAGAATGCGCCAGGAACTGGAGGATATTCCAAATGCGATTTCTCGTCTTTTTGAAGGTTCACTGTCTGACATTCAGGCCGCAGCGGCAGACATTAGGTCGGTTGACCCCGGTCTGATCACAACGATCGCACGCGGCTCATCCGACCATGCAGCCATGTATCTGAAGTACGCATTGGAGCTTTCAGCAGGAATTCCGGTAGCATCGATCGGTCCTTCGGTAAGCTCCATCTATGGCGTCTCGCTCGATATGCGGAACACCGCCTGTATTTCTATTTCTCAGTCGGGAAGAAGCCCCGATATCGTTCAGTCAGCGCAATCCGCGACATCGGGTGGCGCGTTGACCATTGCGATCACAAACGATCACACCTCACCGCTGGCCGATGCCTGCGCTCACACGATCCCGTTGCAAGCGGGTCCTGAGAGAAGCGTGGCAGCGACCAAGACTTTTGTGACTTCGATTGTCGCGGGCCTGCTGCTTTTGGCGCATTGGAAAGAAGACAAGCAGTTACTGGATGCGCTCGTTGCATTACCGGGAATTGCCGCGAAGGCGGTGAACCTGGACTGGAGTGTTCTTTGCGCCCGAATGGTGGCCGAAAATTCCCTTCTCGTGCTTGGGCGGGGACCTTCGTTTGCGATTGCAAATGAAGTTGCCCTGAAATTCAAGGAGACCTGCCGGATTCATGCTGAGGCCTTTAGTTCTGCGGAAGTGCTTCACGGCCCGATCGCAATCGTCGGGTCAAACTATCCGGTACTCGCACTGATCTCCCGCGATGCGTCGGAGCGCTTTGTCGCCGATACCGCTGATGGCCTGGCACGCGATGGTGCAGATGTTTTTGCAACATCAAGCAAGACCAGCCGCTGCCAACAGCTTCCGTACGAAGCGACCGGCCATCCGCTTACGGATCCTCTTATACTGGTCATTTCTTTCTATTCATTCATCGAGAAGCTTTCGCGGCTACGGGGGCTGGATCCGGATGTTCCGCGAAATCTGAGAAAAGTGACCGAGACGGTTTGATCCAATGATTGCGATTACCGGCGCTACAATTTTCGATGGATCCGCTACACACAAAAACAGTGCACTGGTTTTTGAGGAAGGCAGGATTGTCGGTATCTTCAAACTCGATCAGCTACCGCAGGACTGCAAATCGCTTGAGTTGGCCGGCGGCAAAATTGCACCGGGATATATTGATTTGCAGGTTAATGGCGGTGGCGGCGTTCTTTTCAACGAAGATCCGACGGTCGAGACCATAGAAAAAATCTGCAAGGCGCATTCAAAATACGGTACCGCTGCACTGCTTCCGACGCTTATCACCGATTCCATCGATATTCTGGATCAGGCCATTCAGGCAGGCATCGAAGCAGAACAGCAGAAAATTCCGGGGTTCCTCGGCCTGCACCTTGAAGGTCCGCATTTGTCTGTTGAGAAAAAGGGTGCACATGAAGCCCGGTTCATCAGGCCGATGGACAACGAGAGCCTTGAAAAAATTCTGACTGCCAAGCGGCACCTGCGGCACCTGATGGTCACCGTCGCTCCGGAATCAGTTTCCCTGGAGCAGATGGCAACGCTTGCATCCGCCGGCGTAGTCGTCAGCCTCGGTCACAGCGGTTCGACATTTGAGACCGCTCAAGCCGCTGCAGATGCCGGCGCAACCTGCGTCACCCACCTCTTTAATGCCATGAGCCCGCTCACCCATCGGGAACCCGGCATGGTCGGCGCGGCTTTGCGAACCGGTTCCTTGCACGCGGGCCTGATAGCTGACGGATTTCACGTCGACCCGGCAGCAATTTCAATTGCGTTATCGGCAAAGAAGGGTCCCGGCAGAATTTTCCTGGTTACCGATGCGATGTCCACAATCGGAACCGATATGGGAACTTTTGAGCTGAACAATCGCACCATTTGGAGACGCAACGGACGGCTTGAACTTGAAGATGGAACGCTTGCCGGGGCAGATCTCGACATGAATTCGGCGGTCGGCTTTATGAGGAATATTGATGGTGTCGGGTGTGAGGAAGCAATAAGAATGGCTTCATCTTATCCCGCGGCGGCCATTGGCTGTGACGATCGATTGGGTGTCCTGAAGCAGGGATTTCGCGCCAGCTTCATTCACTTGAACGATGATTGCCAGGTTGCCCAGGTGTGGATCGAAGGCAAGCGGGTCAGATAGCGCCAACTGATGTGCAAACTCGAAGTAATCGACAGAATATCGGCCTGCGGCTCTGCAAATCGGGCGAATGAAGACGCATTGGGTTCGAATGATCATGCGGCCTTTGTTATCGACGGCGCCACCGGGCTGGGCGACAATCAGGTCATGCCGGACGCCGGAAGTGACGCGGCCTGGCTGGCCGGTTTCGCAGCGGCCAGGCTGGCAAAGGGACTCACTTTCGGCAAAAGTGTCCCGGCCGTCATCCGCGATTGCATCATGCAGGCGAAATCAGACTTCCTGTCCGCGAGCCAGGGTGATTTGCCGGCGCGTTATGCATGGCCTTCGGCGAGTTTCATTGTCCTGCAAATCATCGAGAACGGAATTCGATTCTCTGGATTGGGTGACTGTGTGGCTTACACATTCAAGGCGGACAAGACTGTCACGTTCTCGCCATTGCTCGGTTTTTCTGAAGTCGAGAAAGGCTGGGCATCGCACCATATCGGCAAAACAGGCGGATTTGGTGATGGAAGCGATCTGCTCTCCAACCCGGAAACCTTGGAAGATCTGAGGACGGCGAGGGCTCTGCAAAATACCGCGCAAAGCGGCGTTTGGACGCTCGGCCTTGAGCCCGGGGCAGCAGACCATTTGCTTGAGACCAATCTGGAAATCTCGGGACCGACATACAGCCTGCTGTGCAGCGATGGTTTTGCTGCCCTTGTCGATACTTATAACGCTTACACGCCCGAAACACTGGTGGAAACGGCTATTTCCGGCGGATTGAACCGCCTGTTAGGCGAGCTTCGACATATTGAGGAGGAAGTCGATCCGGACGGACAACGCTTCCCGCGCTTCAAACGCAGTGATGACGCCACCGCAATGTTGCTCAGGCTTTCCTGATCGCGATTTGGAGTGGTGTCCTATTTGCTTGAAGAGATTGCATTCATGACGCGCCGGATGCCGCTTTCCTTTGTGACAATGCGATCATATTCCGGTGGGCGTAGCGTACCACCCATGAAGACTTCCGGATTGCGGTAGCGCATTGGACCGGGCTCCGGCTCAAGTGCCGCGAAGTGGATTTCTTCTGCACCGGTTTCGCGGACAATGCGCGCGACATTGCGCGCACTGATATCGCCGCCAGGCATAATCACAATGCGGTCTGCGCTTCGTTCAATCAATTGCCTGATTAGCGGCGCTCCCTCCAGCACCCCCGGCGCCTGTCCGGAGGTGAGAAGCCGTTCCACTCCCAGCTCGATCAGAAGATCCAAAGATTCAAAAGGATCTCTGGCCATGTCAAATGCACGGTGAAATGTGACACTTGACGGTCTGCAAAGCTCGATGAGCTCTTTCGTACGCTCAACATCGATATTTCCATCCGGCTCAAGCAGACCGAAGACAAACCCCTCCACGTCAAGCCGTTTGAGTGCAAGGATATCCTCTTTCATGGCGGCGAATTCTTCGCTGGAATACAGAAAGTCGCCACCGCGGGGCCGTATCATGACATGAACGCCGACCGGCCCGGTGACCGCTTTTGCTCTTTTGGTCATGCCGTATGATGGAGTCAGGCCACCCTCAAGCAACGCAGAACAAAGCTCGACGCGCGCTGCCCCTGCGGCCGCGGCAGCAATGACACCTTCGACAGAATCGACACAGATTTCCGCGAGAGGCTTGTTGTTGTCGGGTTTTGTCATTTCAAAGGTTATCCGCCAGCAATTCGGATGTGCAACGGGTATACACGCCATACGCGGGACACCGAACACTATTCGGTCACCCGAAACGACAAAATGCTGTTGTTTATGAAGCTCTTTAAAGGCTGGCGGTGCTGGCAGTCAGCAGCGACGTCGTCTCTTTTTCGGTTCAATCTCAAAATCCAAATTTCGTCCTTAGACCGCACTTCGTTCCTCGTTTGAATGGCAACTCAGCGGTCAAAGCTACTGTTTGGTTTTCACACAAAATGCCCCGAAATGGGGGAAGAACTGCCATGCGCTATCCATCGATCGAACGTTCGACCGATAATGCCGCACAATCATTCGATCAATGATCGCTGAAGTATGTTTGAGATCTTCGATTTGACCGGTCAGAATGGAAACTGGGGAGTGCAGGGGTTTGCAGCGACGGCGAACAGATCTCACCGGGTCTCCAGAATTACCCTTTGTCCCGCACCCATTCAGCCAGTTGTGCATGGGTGGCAAACCAGACCCTTCCACGGTTCTTGGCGTGCTTAATCAGCGAGTCGAGGATCCAGATGCGGGAGCGATAACCAATGACAAATGGATGCATGACGAACTGGCAGACCCCGCCTTCGTCGAAGGCCATGTCAAACTCGCGTCGGAACACATCCAGCACATCCTCGGGAGACAACCAGGGTCGTGTTGGGGGGTCGCGATTGAAAAGAAGGTAGACAGCATCATCGCGCACCCAGTCAACCGGGATCTCCACAAGTCCGGTTGGCTTGCCATCGCTAACAAGCTCATAGCAGTCGTCATCAGACATCAGGCTGCTGTCATAGGAAAAGCCCGCCTCTGCGACGAGGTCGATTGTGTGGGCGCTGAGGTCCCAATTGGCTGCCCGGTGACCAACCGGGACGTTGCCTGTCATGTCCGCCAAGGCATCGCGGGCCCGCAAGAGGAGTTCGCGCTCGGTGTCCCGATCTAGCAGTGAAGTGTTTTCGTGGATCCATCCGTGGACGCCGATTTCGTGATCAGCATCGACAATCGGCCTGAGCGAATCTGGCTCGATCAACCCCGCAACTGCAGGAACAAAGAAACTTGCCGCCACCTCATGGCGTGCAAGGACGTCGAGAACGCGTGGCACACCCTTCCTGCGTCCGAATTCGCCCCACGAAAGCCGACCAATGGCCGCGCGGCCGGAGCCCAGCTCGAAGGTCTCGTGATCGCAATCGAAGGAAAGGGCAACAGCACACTGCGCACCGTTGGGCCAAGTTTCGGGAGCAAGCCTGCGTCCTGCGCGGACGCGATTCACGAGACTGCGCCACTCGGTCTCGTCAAGCTTCCATGGGCGATCGGAGGTCATTAGTCCAGCACGGTTACGGTAGCCCGCGTGAGTGCATCGACGGCTTCGTCAATCTCCGAGCGAGTTATGCACAGTGGCGGCGCAAAGCCGACGATGTTCCCTTCCGGCATCGCGCGCACCATCACGCCGAGCCGTGACATCTCAGCGGCGATGTCCGGACCGACTGTCATGGGCGGGAACCAGACATGGTCTTCGGGATTCTTCATGAACTCCACCGCCGCAAGAAGACCTGTGCCTCGCACCTCGGCCACATTGGGGTGGCTGCCAACCGTATCTGCAAGCCTCTCAAGAAGGTAGGGACCTGTATCGGCAGCGTTGGCGACGAGGCCCAGCCGATCAACAAGCTCCAGCGTGGCAACCCCCGCTGCCGCCCCGATGGGGTGCGCCGAGTAGGTCCAGCCATGGCCAAGCGGACCGAAATCGTCCGCGCCCTTCACCAACACGTCGAAAACCCGTTGCGAGACAATCGAGCCTGACAGTGGTGCATAAGCCGAGGTCAGGCCCTTGGCGATGGTCATGAAATCCGGTCTCAGATCATAGAGATCGGTGCCAAACATGCGGCCGGTCCGTCCAAAACCGGTCACCACTTCATCTGCAATAAGCAGAATGTCATGCCTCTCCAACACCTCTTGGACGCGAGGCCAATAGGCTTCCGGTGGAGGAATGATGCCACCGGTTCCCAGCACCGGCTCCCCGATAAAGGCGGCAATGGTGTCCGCACCTTCTCGGGCGATAATTGCTTCGAGTGATGCGATCAGGTGGTCGACAAAATCTGCCTCGGACATATCCGGATCGGGACGGCGCAGATAATGCGGCGTTTCGGTGTGCAGAAAGCCTTCCAAAGGCAGGTTGAATCGCTCGTGGTACAGTTTCAGTCCAGTCATCGAGCCGGAGACCACGCCAGACCCGTGATAAGCTCGCCAGCGGCTGATAATCTTGCGTTTTTCAGGCTTGCCGCGCAGCACATTGTAGTGCCATGCGAGTTTGACGTTGGTTTCGTTGGCATCGGAACCTGAAAGCCCAAAATAAACACGCGCCATATGTTCGGGCGCACGATCCATCACCATCTTCGCCAACCGGATGGCCGGTTCATTGCCGTGCCCTGCAAAGGCGTGGAAATAGGCCAACTCGTGCGCCTGATGCGCGATTGCATCGGCAATCTCATTGCGGCCATATCCAGCATTTACGCAATAGAGCGCCGCGAAGGCGTCGAGCATGCGGTTGCCATCGCGATCTGTGACGTAGACGCCTTCACCACCGGTGATGATGCGACCTGGTACATCGCCGCGGGCATGTTTTGCCGTGTGTGTCGTTGGGTGCAGGAGACAATCGCGGTCCCACGCGGCCAGTTCATCATTCCGCAGCGCTTGCATGGTCATATCAGGCTCTCCAACCTTGTATTTGCAATCAACTCAGGGACGCTCGCCTGATTGGGGAGCGAGAGCAGAAAAGCGACCATATCTGCCACGGTTTCGGGTGACAGGCGGTCGGCCTTTGGAGCAATGCTGGGCAATCCTGCGATCAGTTCGGTGTCGATGGCGCCCGGACAAATGGCGGTGGCGCGAATGCCGTCCTCCCACCCCTCGGCGCGGGCGGCCTGGGTCAGTGCAAGCAGCGCATGCTTGGTCATCGAATAGCCAACCGAGGTGCCTTGGCGAAACCGTTTGCCATCGGTGGAGGCGATATTGACGATGCGACCCGATCCACCCTTGCGCAATTCAGGCAGAGCTGCTCGGATCAGGAGGAAGGGTGCTTTGACATTCACAGCCCAAAGCGCGTCCAGGTCTTCTGCGCTGCCCTGCGCAAAGTCGACCATGCGCAGAATGCCTGCATTGTTGACCAGCGCGTCGATGCGGCCGAGGCGCGCAGCGGTCGTGTCGACCCACGCCTGCGCGGTTTCTGGTTCATTTGCGTCATAGCGCGAGGCGATGAGCCGATCTTCCCCAAGGCCGAACTGCGCGGCCTGGGACACGTCGCGAATGCCGAGCGAAACGGTCCAGCCGTCGGATAGCAATCTGCGGGTGATCGCGGCACCCAATCCGCGCCCTCCGCCCGAGATCAGGGCGACTTTGGCCATCAGAAAAGACCCTGATACACGCCACCGTCGTTGACGATATTCTGCCCGCTCATGAACCCGGCCTGTGCCGAGCAAAGATAGGCAATGAGATCGCCACATTCAGACGGGTCGGCAAACCGGCCCGCAGGGCAAGTCTCAAGTCGGTTCTGGACAATCGCCTCATAGGTCGTGTTGCCGCGTTTGGCGTGACCATGCAAGTTGGTGTGCAGGGCGTCCGTATCGAACAGGCCGGGGCAGACGGTGTTAATCGTGACGTTTTTCGCGATGAGTTCCCGCACCATCGCAGCGGTGGCTCCAGAAAGCGCAAGCCGGGCAGCGTGGCTATGGGCAAATCCCACCTGCGGGAATTTTATGAAACTGACAGACATGTTGACGATCCGCCCGAATCTTCGCTCAGCCATGCCCGGCGCGACCCGCTGGATCATGTCGACTGACGACAAGAAATGCACCTCGAGCCAGTAACGCCAGTCCTCGGCCGAAATCTTGTCATAGGGCGTCGGCACCTGCCGAACGCCTGGATTGTTGATCAATATATCGGGCGTTTCGGCCGCCGCTATGAGCGCTTCCCGTCCTGCCACATCATTGAAATCCGCCGCGACCGTATTGACTTCCACACCGAATTCCGTGCGGATATCAGAAGCAGCCGCCTCCAGAGCATCGGCTGTTCTTGCCATCATAGTAAGATTAACACCCTCTCGGGCGAGCGAGCGCGCCGTGGCGAAGCCAAGACCCCTGCTGGCTGCCGTGACGATTGCATTCTTACCATTTAACCCGAGATCCATGATCCTGCCTCGCTATTAGTCAACGGTTTCCAGCGCAGATATAATGCGATCCAAACCTTCCTTCAGGCCACGCAGGCTTTCCCCTTCCAGGGGGCGAAGCGGCGGACGTGTCAGACCGCCGCCAGGAAGCCCAAGATGGTTCATTGCGGCCTTGGTCGAGGGATAGAGCGTACGTTCCTGCGAGGTAAAGAGTTCGGTAAGCGTCATACCGATTGATTGAAGCTCCCAAGCTTCCTTCAGGCGGCCAGCCTTGGTGGCATGCCAGAGATCCAGACACCCTGGTGCCCACACGTTTGGAAAGCAATCGATGAGACCATCGGCACCCGCAAGCGTTGCTGCCACCCCGAACACCGACGACGGGCCACAAAAAACGCGAATTCGGCCTTTGGTTCGATTGAGCGTTTCGTGGAAGTTATTCCAGTCACCACTTGATTCCTTTATCGCCACGACGTGGTCGAGATCGCAAAGTCTTTCGGCGAGGGAAGGTGTGATCGCGTTGCCGGCGTTTCCCGGAATATTGTAGAGCATGATCGGCAGGACCGATGCGGAATCGACCGCCTCGAAATGAGCAATCGTTTCAGACTCGGTCAATCGGGCAAAGTAAGGTGGCAGGACCAGCACGCCATCAGCTCCGGCTTCCTTTGCCGCATGAATCTGCTCGATAACCTCCTGCTCTCGTATCGAGCCAGTACCGACAATCACTGCACCACGCCCACTACTGACAGCAACAGCAAGCTTTGCGAGCCTCGTTCGTTCTTCAAAGTCCAAAGCCCAGAATTCACCGGTGCATCCGGCTGCCACTATGCCGGTCGCGCCTGCATCCAGAAGCCGCTCAACATTGGCCGTGAAACCTTCTTCATCGATTGTCAAATCGCTGCGAAATGGGGTCGTTGTGGCCACCAACGGGCCTGTCCAGTTGATCGTCGATCTGTCCAACTCACGACCTCCTTTGGCTGCTACCGCTACTGGCGGCCGTCTCTACTGGTCGCTTTGACGGTCGCCCGGCTGGCGCATTTAGTCGCTCACCGAATGGACCGCCGGCAAAGACGTGACAATGCTTGGTTTCAAACTGGCAGCGAACGGTCTCGCCTGCTTTATATAGTCGGTCCGCCGATGCACGTGCCGTGATCCGATTGCCCCCTCCGATATCGGCCACGATAATGTTTTCATGCCCGGTCTGTTCCACTACCTGTACCTTGCCTTCAAGCGAACCTTTTGCAAATCCGACGTGTTCGGGACGAACTCCCAGACAAGCTGTTCCGGGCTCGGCGCTCGCCTTTAAACTTGGCACAGGCAGCGACAGTCCTGGCGCTTCGAAGCGCCATTTGCCGCGCTCCATGCGTATTTCACCTTCAATCAGGTTCATGGCCGGCGTCCCGATGAATCCGGCGACAAACCGATTGGCGGGCTCCCGATAAACTTCGTTAGGTGGAGCAAACTGCTGGAGGCGACCTCTTTCCATAACGGCGATCCGGTCCGCCATTGTCATTGCCTCCAACTGGTCGTGGGTGACATAAACCATGGTTCGCCCAAGCCGGCGATGCAGTTCGACAAGCTCGATGCGCATGTAGCCGCGGAGCTTTGCATCAAGATTGGAAAGCGGTTCGTCTAGCAGAAATACCTTTGGATCCCGAACCAATGCACGGCCAAGCGCGACTCTTTGCTGCTGGCCACCCGACAATTGCCTCGGTTTTCGGTCCAGCAAATCAGACAGGTGCAGAAGCTCCGCCGTTTTGGCGACCATGTCAGCTCGTTGGTTCTTTGGCATCCGCCGTTTTTTCAAGGGATACGCAATATTACCGGCCACGGTCATGTGTGGATAAAGGGCATAGGATTGAAAGACCATGGCGATGTCCCGCTCGCCCGGCGCGACATCATTGACCACGCGCTCGCCAATCCTGATTTCGCCCGAGGTTGGAAAATCGAGTCCGGCCAGCATGCGCAGGGTTGTTGTCTTGCCACATCCGGACGGGCCGAGAAGTGAAACGAACTCGCCTTCACGAATGGCGAGATCCAGCGCGTGGACCGCGGTAACGTCGCCGAAGACTTTTTCCACCCCTTTGAATTCAACTGCCGCCATGCCTTAACCCTTGACCCCGCCGGCGCCGAAACCCCGTGTCAGATAGCTTTGAAGAAACGCAAACACGATTATGAGCGGTACGCTCATCATCACCGAGGCGGCCATAAGGAGGGACCATTCGATGTTGAAGCTTGATACCAACATGTTCATGACGCCCGTGGTCAACGGCCGGGCGCTGTCTGAATTCACGAGGACGAGCGCATATAAATATTCGTTCCAGGATAGAATGAACGTGAACAGGGCAGTCGAGATGATGCCTGGCAAAAGCTGCGGCAATATCACGTCGCGAAACGCGCCCAGCCTGGTCGCACCATCAACCAGCGCAGCGCTCTCGAGATCTTCCGGGATGCCGGCCATGAATGATCTTAGCAACCACAGAGCATAAGGAAGCGCGAACGTGGTGTAGGCGATCACAAGCGACAAAATCGTGTTTGACAGACCCAACTGAACCAGCATCAGATAAAGCGGAATGATCAAAACGACGGATGGCAGCAGGTAGGTGAAAAGCACGAGAAACGCAAGGTTTTCACGCCCGCGGTAGCGAAACCGCACAAGGCTGTAGGCGCCGATTGTTGCGATCGCGATGACAACCACCGTTGTCGAGGTCGACAAGATCACCGAGTTTCTGAAATAGGTCAGGAAGTTCGTCGACGACAACAGGCGCCAATAGTGCTCGAAAGTCCAGGTCTCGGGCAGGAAGGTTGGCGGTCGACGGAACAGTTCGAACTGCGGCTTTACGGAAGTCACCAACATCCAGAACAAGGGAAACGCCACCGCAAGCACGATGGTCCAGGCGAACAGATTGAAAGCTACTCGACGGATCATGTGTCTTCTTCCGTACGGGTGCGCCGGATGTACAGGATCATAAAGAAAAGCATGATCGCCATCATCACCACGGCATAGGCTGACGCCATGCCCATCTGGTTCAACGCAAAAGCTTCCTTGTAAACCAGCAATGGCAAGGTCTGGGTGCTGGTTATGGGCCCGCCGCCAGTCAGCAGGTAGATCAGGTCGAACTCCTTGAAGTCCCAAATCGCGCGCAACATGATGATAACGACCAACACGTCCCGCAATTGCGGCAAAGTCACATCAAAAAAGCGCGCAATGGGTCCGGCACCGTCGATCTTCGCAGCTTCGTAGAGCGCGTCGGGAATTGTCTGCAAACGTGCGAGAACCGCGATCACTACAAACGGGAAGTACTTCCACGCTCCTACGACAATCACAGAGATCATCGCATTCGGCATCGAACCCAGATAGTCAATCGGAAACTCGGTGAGCCTCGCAACAATCATCAAATGGTTCAAAATGCCGTACAAATCGTTGAACAGCCATTTCCAGACCAGAACCGCGACAACAGTGGACACGAAATAGGGAAACAGAATCAGAGACCTGGCTAGACTGCGAAACCAGATATTCTGGTGCAAGACCAGGGCCATACCCACACCGCAAAGGATTTGAAGCGTGAGTGTGCCGACGGTCCAGATAATGTTGGTGCGCAGTGCTGTCCAAAATTCGGGGTTGCCGAGCAGAGTGTGATAATTATCCAGACCCACCCAACCGCCTTCAAGCGTCGGCGTGAATATCTTGAACAGCGAAAGATACATCGCGGATACTAGCGGGTAGACGATCACCGCACAGAATACGAGAACCGTTGGCGCAATGAGCAGCGCGCCAAGCAACGCATATCTGCGTTCGAGGCGAGTGAGCGTTTTTGCCTGCATGGTCACCCTCGGGTCCTACCGTCGGGCCAAGCGGCCCGACGGCTGGCCTGACCGGCGTTGTTTACCCCTTCATGATGCCTTCAATGGTCTTTGAGGCAGCGCTGAGCGCTTCATCAACATTGTCACCATTGAGGATTACCCGGCCCACGAGATCAGAGATCGCGTTCGACGCGATGATCTCGCCCGCCTTATCGTTCGACTTATGGTCGGCACTCTCGTAGCCAAGGTTAAAACCACCGGCTGCGGACGCTGCCATTAGATCGACTTCGGCCGGATACTTCTTGATGATGTCATTGTCTTGGTAATCCGGGTTTTCGTTAATTGAACGAAGGACCGGCAGGACGTGACCCGGCGCCGCATGCAGCTGCTGAATGTATCCGGGTGGCTGGAACAGATGGGCAGCAAATTTTTTCGCGGCATCGATGTTCTTCGACTGCGCTGGGATCATGACCGATGGGAAATCGTTGAATGTCCACGGTGAAATGTCGGTGGACATCCGCGGATAGGTGACACAGGTCACATGGTCCGCAATCGGTGGGTTTTGCGTGTTTACGTTGATGAGGACGCGGCCGGTATAGATGCCGGTCGCTGTTGCGCCCGACACAAAGGCGGTCAGGCTTTCACCCCAACTGTAGTTGGTGGCGCCAGGCGGGCAGAATTCGCGCATCTCTTTATAGAATTCGAGCGCATTGCGCGTACCCTCATTGTCGATATCAACCTCCAGATCGGGCGTGAACACGTGGCCGCCTGCCTGGTGGATGAATCCGATGAAGATGAGCGACGTCATCGAATTTCTGCCATAGGGCAATGGAGCGCCGAAAATCCCGCCGGTCTGCATCGCCTGGACCGCGGCGCGTAGTTCGTCCCAGGTTTCAGGGATCTTGTCGAGCCCTGCACTCTCCATCAAATCGCGCCGAACCCAGAGCATGTTGGCGGCGGAATTGCCGATACCGGTCCCGCAATATTTGCCATCACCAGCAAGGTAGACGTTGTTGGCGCCCGGATAGAAGTCGTCCGCACCAACAGTGTCAATGACGTCGTTAAATGGCACGAGCAGATCGTTTGCGTAATATGTCTGCAACGCAAATGACGGTAGGTGCGTCACGATATCTGGCACCTCACCCGATGAGAAGGCTGCGGCCAATTGGGGTGCATAACCCTCATCTGATGTCGTCTCGAACTGAACCTTTATGCCTGGATTGGCCGCCTCGAAAGAGGCGATTTGCGTCTTGTAGGCCTCAAGCTGAGCCGGTGATCCCTGGGGTGACCACCAGCGTAACGTGATCTCCTGCGCCCGCGCTCTCCTGGGGAGACCTGCTAATGCGGTGGTCGCGGCCATGCCCGCCAAGACGTTGCGCCGGGTAAATCCTTTGTTGTTCCAATGGGTCTTCGACATAGCCAGCAACCTCCCTGCTGTGTTTGTGTTCACATAGCGCACTATTGTGCGGTATATATAACATCGTCAACCAGTACCCATGCAACTGGTTTTTCTGTGGAAGGCGTTTGAGTTGGTCGCAATTGCGGTGTCAGCGCGTTTTGAGGCAAGATACATGGCAAAGAAGATTGAGGTGCACATGGATCAGAAAACCGAGCAAACCGAAGCGCAAAACAAACCCGCCTCGGAAAAGCGTGCTGCACAGATCGGGCTCATGACAGCCGCACCAAACTGGGGCGAAGACGGCAGCGCAGGCGAGCTCAAACCTCGAGATTATGTGAGTTCGCTGGCACGTGGGCTGGAAGTATTGCGGGCGTTCAACAGGACGCGCCGAAAGATGACTCTCACCGAGGTGGCTACCGAATCCGGTAATACACGCGCAGGAGCACGGCGCATTTTGCTAACGTTGGTTCGGGAGGGATACGCCGTCGCCGACGGCAAGCTTTTTGATCTTACTCCTCAAGTGTTGGAGCTTGGCTATTCGGTCCTGTCCTCCAAAGGGATCTGGGACATTGCGAGGCCATTTATCGATCATCTGTCGGAGGAATTGCAGGAATCGGTTTCGGCCGCCGTTCTCGACCAATATGACGTCGTTTACGTAAGCGGTGCGCAATATCACCGCGTCATCAGCGTCGGCATTACAGTCGGCGCGCGTTTTCCGGCCGCATGTACCGCTACGGGCAGGGTGCTACTGGCGGCCCAGCCAGAGGAAAACTGGGACACGATAATCCGTGACATTCCGCTGAAACGGATGACGGACCGCACCGTAACCGATCCCGTTGAGTTTCGGTCGATTCTCGAAAACGTGCGCGCTGATGGCTGGTGCCTGGTGGACCAGGAACTGGAGATCGGCCTGATTTCAATAGCGGTTCCGATTTACAGTTCTATGGGCGGCCTTGTTGGCGCGATCAACGTTGGCATCCCAAATATCCGAACATCTGCCAAGGCAATGAAAAAGGATGTTTTGCCTCGCCTTCAGGAGACGGTGGCACACATCTCGCGCGCGCTCAAACGCTGAGCGGCGCAAATCGCGCCGGATCGAACGGCGCAATGTCGATCTCCGGAATTCGCCCAAGTATCACTGCGGCTGCCGCTTGCGCCACCAACGGGCCGAGGGTGTAACCCGCATCGCCGGGAACAGCCATGATCACCCGCTTCGAGCCGGGTACTGGTCCAATGACCGATACGCCATCAACGGTCGTGTTCATGCCCGCCCAAGTTCGAATAATCCGCAGAGATCCAATGGCCGGAACCAATTTCGCCGCCAAACCCACATTCCCAATGAGGCTTGACGCTTTGACATTCGGTACGGAATCCGGACCGCGATCCAGCGCGGGCCAGCCTCCGCCAACCACCACCTGTCCGGATCGAAACTGCTTTAGCGTAATCGATCGTTCGGCGTGTTGAACCAAGGTCTCAATCCGCTGGTCGCAAGGTTCGGTGATATTCATGTGCAAAGGCTCAGCCCTGGTTGGGATATCGACGCCAAATCCTGCGACGATATCGCCCGACCCCCATGCGGCGGCAATCAACGCATGAGATGCGATCCTCGTTCCGTCGTGGCCATGTGCCATGACACGGGCGCCATCTTCCTCCAGCGTCGCGATTCGATCCGTGAAACGTTCGACACCAAGTTCCGTACAGCGCGAGATGAGTCGCGAATTCGCCAGGAGCGGATCGAGCTTGCCTTCGTCTCGGCATAGCTCCGCACCGACGATTTGTGGACCAATCCACGGCGCCACTGCCTCCAATTGCTTCCGGTCCAGCATCGCCACGTCGAGTCCACGGGCTTCTTCACGCCGGGCTTTCTGCTCAAGAAACGCCATCTGCTCATCGCTTTCGGCAAGCATCAGTCCGCCCTTGCGCACAAGATCCATTGGGCCCAGCCGATCTTCCATTTCCTGCCATAGTTCAGAAGCTCGTTTGTAGACTGGCAGGCAAGCTTCAACATTGGGCGCTTGATCCGGGTAGAGCCGGATAAACCGGCTTTGCATTTGGACATGCAGGCTCCCGGCATTTGTGTTGCTGCCTGCGTTCTGCTGTGAATCGACGATTTCTACGGTAGCGCCTGCTTCAGCCAGCTCGACTGCCGCTGCGAGCCCGACGATCCCGCCACCGACGACTAAAACGTCAGTCCGGGTCATCAAGCGCCTCGTGCGCGGTCAAGATGGAGGCGATAGGGATGGGTTTGATCGGAACGCGCGGCGCAAAGAAGCTTCGATCCTCGAGCGGTTTGCCCGTCTTCTCCGCAATGAGACGCGCGGCAGCTGGACCACAATAGCGCCCTTGGCATCTCCCCATGCCGATCCTTGTGCAGCGCTTCAGCGTCCCGAGATGCCCTGGATTTTTATTGTAACCGTCGATGGCCTGGCCAATCGTGACCCCTTCGCATCGACAGAGAATCATGTCTGGCGGTGCATCGTCGAGCTCACGGGGCGCAATGTCGTGCAAGGCCCAAAGATGACGTTGAAACCGGCGGTGACTACGCAACTGATGTTGGGCCGACCGAGTATCGCCGCCATCACCATGACCCGCTGCGGCCGCAGCGTTCAAACCGGCAATGCGGCCTTCGATCAGGGCGGCCGGTGCACCGCCAAGACCCGCGCAGTCACCAACGGCGAAAACCCCGGGCTCGCTCGTCTCCATTGTTGAGGATCGATCACAACGAAGATGGCCAACCCTTGGATCGTAGGTCATCTTGGCACCCAGAAGTCGCAGGATCTCGTTTTGCGGCTCGAAGCCCTGATTCATGCATACCACGTCGGTTTCGACTGTCAGTTCGCGGCCATTGCCGTAAGTGAATTGGGCTTCAAGTCCGCCATCGCGGGAATTGATCTGCTCGAGGCGCAACCGGTTGCCCACAGTGATATGCCGCCGCCGGAGGCGATAAATCATGGAAATACCGGTCCAGGTCAGCTTCGGGCCTGCCAATGCCATGCCAAGGGCCGTCAAAGGATTTAGAAACGGTGTGGGCGCTGTTTCGGCAACCAGGCGGATATCGGCACCACCTTCCGCTAATTCGAGCGCGACTTGAAAATTTAGCGGTCCGGAACCGCAAACGATCACCCGGTGCCCCGGTAGTGTTCGGTAAGATCGCCATAATGTCTGTGCCGCCCCGGTCGTCATGACGCCCGGCAATGTCCAACCGGGGACCATGATCGGTCGCTCAAATGCGCCGGTGGCCACGATCACGGTTTTGGGGCGGGCAATCAGAGCGGTGCCATCCAAATCTGCGAGGAACACCGGTCCGTCGAACGCGCCCCACAAATCGGCGCCGCCAATAATCTCGGCGCCACTGGCGACGGCTTTGGCTAGTAATCGCGCGCCCTCTTCCTGCTGCGGGTCGAGGATCCTGTCGTCGAACGATTGCTTGTAGTACTGACCACCGCCGACATTGCGTTCGTCGAGCACGGTGACGCGCGCGCCAGCCTGTCGTGCCGAAATCGCCGCCGAGAGGCCACCAGCCCCCCCGCCGATCACCAGGACATCCGGCTCAATTAAGCGCGATGGTCGGCTTTCGGGAAGTTCCGCCGCTGGATCAAGTACGGGGAATGGCGTTTGGGTGGCGACCTCGATGCCTTCACCGACCTTTGTCATGCAGGCGCGTTGGTTGGGCACACCGTCAACGGTCACAAGACAGTCCTGGCATACGCCCATCCCACAAAACAGGCCGCGCGGCTGATTACCGGAGGTTTTACGAAACGTCCGAATTCCGGAACCGGTAAGCGCAGAAGCCAGCGATTGCCCCTTCGAGGCAACGACTGGATTTCCATCGAAGGTAAAGTTGATGTCAGTCATCTCGATGGTTCTTGCCGTCGCTGGCTATTCTGTCGCGTGCAGCAACAAGTTGTGCGACCGCATCAGCACGCCATTCGACGCGGGCAGGAATGTCTTCAAGGGCAAGGATTTGCCTTCGTTCGGCGACCACCATGTCGACCAGTTCGGCTCGCCAGTCGGTCGTCTCGCCACGTTCTTCGCCCATCCGGCGGTAGGCAGGGCCCATGCGCCTGACATGGGCCTCAATGCCGCCGGCCGTGTTGAGCTCGGCCGTCTCGAACGGCCCAGACAGAGCCCATCGTGGACCCAATCCCAGACGCATCACTTTGTCGATGTCGTTCGCACCGGCCACACCATCATCCACCAGGCGGTAGGCCTCGCGCAGGACGGCCCCTTGAAGCCGGTTGAGAATAAAGCCCTCGATCTCCCGGGCGAGCGTCACCGGCCAAAAACCCAAAGACGTGAACAGGTCCGATGCACGCTTCAGGTTTCCTGGATCCGTGCCAGGTGCAGGCGCGATTTCGACAAGGCGCAGGACGGAAGGCGGATTGACCGGGTGAGCCACCAGGCACCGTGCCTGTTGTTCCCGATCGGCAACGATCCGGGACATGGGAATGGCGGAAGAGGCGGTGGCAAGGATCGTGCCTTCTGGCGTTTTGCCGATTAGTTCGGCAAAGATCCTCTGCTTGAACTCCAGATCTTCCGGACCGCATTCGAGAACCAGATTTGCCGCTGGCACCGACTGACTTGTGCCGTCATCAATTTCAAGGCGTCCCTCCAAGCCCATCTTCAGTCCAGCCGTTTCTATTGCTTTTTGTTGCTCCGCGATCGCGGCACGCACGCGATTGCGACGCTCCTGATCTGGTTCGACCAGGGTCACCGCCGCGCCGGCATCCAGAAACGCAGCAGCGAAGGAAACACCGATGATACCGGCGCCGAGTATCACGACTGGGGGGAACGCTACCTGGCTCACAATTATCGACCGCTTGCTTTCGTTCGCATAACGCACAAAAGTACGTTCAACCGTACAGTAACTACGTGCTTGGTGGAAAGGACGCAATATGAACGTGGCGCAAGACCTTGCGGGGCGGCACGCCGTGGTGACGGGGGCGGGCAGGGGCCTTGGCCGGGCCATAGCGGAGCGGCTGGCGCGGTCAGGCGCCGCTATTACCGCCATTGATCTGGAAGGCGAGCTTGCCGAGTTGCCGGACACTTGGAAGCGGATTGCGATCGATCTTGTCGCCGCCAATGCTCAGGACCGGCTGACTGAAGCGGCGACAGGCCACGACAGAGTGGATATCATCGTGGCCAATGCCGGAAGCGTCCCACCGTGGCGGACCGTCGATACTCTTGATCGCACAGAATGGAACCAGGTCATGACGCTCAACGTCTGGGCCGTTGCCGAAACGCTTGGGGCATTCACAGGCCATCTGGCAAGGTCAAGCCATGCATCCGCAATCTTAATGGCTTCGATCAATGGCTATCGCGCGCACCCCAAACAGGTGCTCTATACCGCCTCGAAACACGCGGTCATCGGGATCATGCGGGCAGCCGCGCTGGATCTTGGAAGCCGGGGCATCCGTGTAAACGCGCTGGCGCCCGGACCTGTCGCAACCGACGCGCTGCGTTCGCGGATAACAGCACGGCACCGCGATGGCGGGCCGGACTTGGGCGAGGCCTTGAATGCGTTGGCAGATGAGACGGCGCTGGGTCGAATGGCAACCGCTGAAAATGTTGCCGATGTTGCCCATTTCCTCGCATCAGACGCTGCGGCAGCGATAACAGGTTGCGTGTTTCCGGTTGAAGCGGGGCTTACTTAGGGCGTTTTGCGGTTTCTCCAAAACCGCAACAACGCCGTTATCTCATTGGTATCATTGAAGTATCATTCGCTCCCTCGACTCCGCTTGAGCGAATAATGCCTTAGCAATATCAGAGCGATGCCCAACCGTTTTCCGCGAGAATTGCGTGACTGGCCTTGATGTCGCCATCGGGATCGACACCCGGCTGCAGGGCGTCGGTGATGATCTCTAAAACAGTTATGCCTTGATAGCCGATGTCGTTGAGGGCTTCGGCTGCTGGGCCAGGCTCGACAATACCGGTACCGAGCCGCGTGTGGAGGAACTCCTCGTAACCAGAATCAGAGATATGTACGTTTTTGACGAGGTCACCGAGCAAGCGTATCGCCTGGCCGACATCCTCTTTGATGAACGCGCTGTTGCAGACATCGAAGTTGACGCCGATCTCCGGTCCAATAAGCTGCGCGGTCGCTTTCATGTCTTCCGCGGTCGGCAGAAATGTGAAGGGGACGTTTTCGAGCAAAATCTCGACTCCGGTTCCCTTGGCATGATCGAGAAGCTGCTTCATGCCCTCGACGAACCATTCGAGCATCCATTCATGCGGCGGATTGATGAGGCTGTTAACAGGGCCGGGAATAGCGACGACATAGGGACAGCCCCACTCGGCCGCAAGATCGACTGCCTCGCGATAGCGGTCCAGCGTGTATTCACGCATCAGCCGGTCGACACCATTAGGATTGTTGTCGAGGAGCGGGTAGCAAAAGGAGGTGATTTTGCCGCCTTCCCCATTGAGCCAGGATTGAAAGTCTTTACGGTCGGAAGCCGTTAGTTCCCTCGGCCAGCAATGCGGCGGGAAAATCATCATTTCGAACTTGTCGTATCCTAGCGACTTGAGATGCTTAAGCGCGTCGAGGCCAGAATGAGAATACAAGAAGGGAAACGTACTGGCGGCCACGTCCAGTTGGGTCATCGTTTGGTCCTTTCGGCTTGTCAGTCGGTTGTCAAAATGTTCAAAATCCGCACAAAAGTTACTATACCGCACGAAATTGCAGGTTCAATCAGATTGTGAGAGCTGAATGACGAGTACGCTGTTCACCCCAATAAACCTTCGCGCGCTGACCGTTCCCAACCGGATTACCGTGTCGCCAATGTGCCAGTATTCTGCTTTCGATGGAGTGCCTGGTGACTGGCATCTCGTCCACCTGGGCCAGTTTGCACAATCAGGGCCGGGGTTGATTTTCGTCGAGGCGACTGGGGTGGAGCCCAACGGCCGGATCACCCAGGCGTGTACTGGTCTATATGACGACGCCACAGAGACGGCGTTTGCACGAATTGTTGAGTTCATAAAATCTGTCGGCGAATCAAAGGTTGGCATACAGCTCGGTCATTCCGGCAGGAAAGGCAGCACCGTTTCACCCTGGGAAGGCGGCGGCCCGATCGAAGACGGTGGGGCTTGGGTCACGGAGTGCGCCTCGTCAGTTCCTTACCTGCCTGGCTGGCCGGAACCGCGGGAAATGGACGAAAGCGATCTTTCGCGCGTCAAATCTGCGTTTGTACAGGCGGCACAACGGGCGGATCGCGCTGGCTTCGATCTCATCGAGGTTCATGTTGCGCATGGATACCTGCTGCATCAATTCCTTTCGCCAATCACCAATCTCCGCAGGGACGCGTATGGTGGATCGCGAGAAAATCGGATGCGTTTTCCATTGGAAGTGTTCGAGGCGGTGCGTGCCGCTTATCCTGCTGACAAGCCGGTGCTGGTGCGCCTATCGGCAACCGATTGGATCGAAGGGGCATGGGACCTGGACCAGTCGATTGTCTTCAGCCGGCAGCTGCGCGAGCTTGGCTGTGACATGATCGACGTGACAAGCGGTGGCCTGGACCAAAGACAGGAGATTGTTGTCGGTCCGGGCTATCAAGTGCATTTCGCAGAGGAGATACGGCACAAAGCCGGTATCCCCACCATGGCCGTCGGGCAGATAACGGAGCCCATCCAAGCGGAAACCATCATTGCCACTGGCCAGGCCGACATGGTTGCCATGGCCCGGGCCATGCTCTGGGATCCGCGATGGTCATGGCGCGCCGCTTTGGCGCTCGGTGAGGAGATCGATTTGCCGGCGCCTTATCTGCGCTGCAACCCGGCACTTCGCGGAAAGCCCTTTGTGACGAGGAAGTAGTGATGGGACGGTTAAGCGGAAAAACGGTCATCGTGACTGGCGCTTCAAAGGGTATCGGCAGGGCGGTAGCGACGGCTATGGTTGAGGCCGGCGCGCGCGTGGTTGGTCACTACGCCACCGACCTTTCGGGAGCTGAAAAGGCGGTGTCGGCTGCCAAACCCGATCAAGTGCAGCTGCTTCAAGCCGATTTCCACGACATGGAGCAAGTTGACCGGTTTTGGTCGCAGGCGCTGGACTGGACGGATGGAAGCGTTGATGTTCTCGTCAACAATGCAGGCATCATGCGACAGACTGGTGGTATTCCTGATCCGATCGAGGAATGGGATTCGGTCTGGCAAGAAACGATGACGGTCAATGTCCATGCACCATCCCGGCTGCTGCGTCACGCCGTTCGCCATTGGCTCGCCCACAAGCGTGTCGGCGCCATAATCGGGATTGGCAGTTGGGTGGCAACACGCGGGACTTCAAATCCGCGTGCAATTGCCTATGCCGCATCAAAAGCCGCCATCACCGCGGCGACAAAGACGGTCGCTCGCAATTATGCCGATCAAGGCATTCTAGCCTTCGTGGTTGCGCCTGGAGTGGTACGGACGCAAATGTCAGTGGACAATGCGGCAATGGTCGGAGGCGAGGACACCGTAACGTCGACGCTTCCCATGGGCGAGTGGATCCCCCCGTCCGACATCGCTGAATTATGCGTATTCCTTGCCGAGGGCCGCGTGACCCATCTGTCAGGCGCGACGATCGATGTTAACGGCGCGGCTTACATCAGATGACGCTATTCGGCGGCCGCCGGACGGCTTTCGATGGTGTCTACGATGGTCTCAAGCTCCTTCATCAACGGGACCATGAGCTCCACCCTGGCGCGGCCTTCCTCACCGAGGCTCTCGAAGGTGGTGATGGGTGGGCGAACATCGCCGACGGGATAACCGGCCGCAGCGGCCAAGGCTTTGGAGTAGCACTGGTGGCCATAAAGCGGGTGCCCTTCAGTGATGATCTTGTCAAACTCGCCAATGATTCGCTGCACAGCCCAGACATCATCCCAGCGACCCTGCTCGGCCCATTCAACAAATCTGCAGGTAGCGCGGGGAATGTAGTTGCCGTAGGGGTTGACGTAACCCTTGGCACCCATCTTGTAGCTTTCGAGTACCCGTTGTCCGGCCCAAACATTCATCAGTCCATCAGATTCCACAATAATGTCGTGGATACGTTCTATGCGTTGAGAGGCTTCCTTGATGTAGCGAATCTGGTTGAAGCTTTTGGTAAGGCGACCCACCAATTTCGCCGACATGTCCACATTCGACGTAAATGGATTGTTGTAAAGCATGATCGGCAGGTCGACTGCCTCGCAAATGGCACGGTAGTAGTTGAAAATCTCATCGTCGGTTGGGGTATAATAATAGGGCGGAATGATCATCAAACCATCGGCGCCGAGTGTTTCGGCTTCCCGCGAATAACGGACCGCGTTGGGTGTGTGGGCATTCATGGTGCCGACGAGTACTTTCATGCGACCAGCCACCAGATCGACGGTCTGTTTGACAAATTCAGTCCGCTCATCATCGCTGACGGTCAGAAATTCACCGGTCGTGCCAAGGATGATAATGCCGGGAACACCACAGGCGATCTGCCAATCGAGAAAAGGCTTCCAGGCTTCATAGTCGATCGCCTTGCCACCGGGTGTGAACGGCGTGATCGAGACAGTGTAACTTCCGGAGAGTTGAGGAGTCATGGTCGCATCCTTTCAGATAGCTGTGGTATCGGCCAAGATGAGCCGCGATGACACGGGATCGAGTTGAAATTGCTGTCGTCGGCGGCGGGATCGTCGGATTGATGACCGCTCGCCACCTCGCACTGGCTGGCGCAGACGTGCTTTTGTTGGATGCCGGCGACATCGGTGCTGCTGCTTCCGGCGCGAATGCCGGCTCGCTTCATCTCCAGCTTCAATATCCCGAGTTTGTAGCGTTTGGCGAGGAGTGGGCGCGCACTTATGCGCCCACACTGACCTTTCTCAAACAATCGATTGCCTTGTGGGAGGCTCTTCCAAACGAACTCGATGCCGATCTGGAATTCAAGCTTGCCGGTGGGATCATAGTGGCGACCACTGATGACCAGATGGCGAGAATCCAATCCAAAGCGCGAATCGAGGCCACTGCCGGAGTTGAGACTGAAATCCTTGACCGCGGCGACCTTCTGAAGCTTGCACCCTATCTCTCGCCAGCAACCATCGGTGGCGGATACTGCAGAATGGAAGGTAAAGCCAATCCGCTTAAGATTGTTCCAGCGCTCGCAAACGCGGCGCATAATGCCGGTGTCAGGATCAAAACCGGAGTGAGGATTACAGGCATCGAAGGGCGAGCGCCGAGTTTCAGGTTGGAAACATCGTCCGGTCCGGTGGTCACCCAACGGATCGTCAACGCGGCTGGCGCCGAAGCAAGCCGAATTGGCGCCATGGTTGGTACTCGGCTGGACATTCGAGGCGTACCGCTTCAGATGACCGTGACCGAGCCCTTGGCCCTGATCATTCCTCATCTGATCTACTCGGCGGCCGGCAAACTCACACTCAAGCAACTGGAGAATGGTGGTTGTGTGATCGGTGGCGGATGGACAGCGCGGGAGCGGTCCAACGGCTCGCTTGTTATCGATCCGACGAACTTCGCTGGCAACATGTCCATGGCCGCCAATGTCGCGCCCGCTATCGCCGGCGCCTGTGCGCTCAGGAGCTGGACCGCATGGGTCAACGGGACACCGGACTGGCGTCCGATCCTGGGTGAAGATCGAAACGTGCGTGGCGTAATTCACGCGCTCTTCCCCTGGGTTGGCTTCAGCGCCGCGCCGATGACAGCTCTCGCTGCCGCCGAACTTGCGCTTGGCGCTACGCCAACCGCTCGCCTGCAGGGCGTTTCCGTTCTCTACGATTGAGCACTGGTGGCGCACAATCCCGGGCTCATGCTGCGCCGCGTGTTGCATCCTTGATGCCGGCCTGTTTGCGTTTCCACGCTCTCCATGTCATCGCCCACAACGCCGGATCCTCAAATGCGTCACCCTTTGCCTGTGCTATGGCCTGTCGATGCGGCGCGGTCTTGACCATCTCGGGATCGCTTCGCGCCTCTTCGCAGATCTTGGCGATCACATCGATCCAAAGATCGATATCCTCTTTGGACCAGAGTTCGCCTGCTTCCGGTGTGAACGGCTCAGGCACGATCCAAGGCTCATGGCTCATCCAGAAGGGATCAATCCCGTAGTCGGCCATTCGGTTGGCGAAGTCGACCGTGCCAACGCCTGTTTCCTCCAAGATGGGACCGAGCGACCATCTGGTCATTTCCATGCGATGCGCTTTGACGTCAGGATTGGAAATGGCCAGCCCGGAAACCTCGGAAAGCCTCTTGTCCATATAATTGTTGGCGACGACCGATATATCGGCAGCGAGCTCGATCCCTTCGGCGCCCATTGCCCGCGACCAGGCATAAGCTGTCACAACCTGCGGCACATTCCCCCAGAACTCGCGCACTTTGCCGGCTGACTTCGGTCGGTCTTCGTCCAGAAAATAACCCTTGTCCGACTTCGCAATCACCGGCGTCGGCAGGTATGGCGCGATCTCATCGGTACAACCGAATGCGCCAACGGCCGGTCCGCCGCCCGCCTTGGGTGCGCCAAAAGTTTTGTGAAGCATAAACATGCAGGCGTCAAAGCCGAGTTCGCGCGCCGACAGTTTACCCATGACCCCATTGAAATTCGCATGGTCATAGAAGCACAATGCACCCACCTCTTTGGCCGCCTTTACCCATTCCTTGATCTCTGGATTGTAAATTCCCATGTCGTCCGGATTGTTGATCATCAGCAGAGCGGTCTTGTCGCAGACGGCTGCCTTGAGCGCATCCAATGAGGGATAGCCGTTCTCCTCCAATGGCAGGTTTACGACCTTGAATCCGGCCGCCGCCGCGGTTGCGGGATTGCAAGGATGCGCCTGCATTGACGTGACCATTTCTGTGCGATTGCCCAACTCGCCTTTGTCCTTCCAATAGGCGCGGGCAACACAGGCCATGGTATAGGCAGCATTGGCTCCACCACCGGCCTGGAAAATGAACTGGTCCATTCCGGACAACGAACGCAGGATGCAGTCAAAATCGTGTATGATCTCCAGCACGCCCTGTAGCGTGTCCGGGTGTTGATAGGGGTGCACTTGCGCGAGTTCCGGCCGCAACGTGGCAAATTCCGCAGTTTTGGAATTGTATTTCATCGTACAAGTTCCGAACAGACTTATACCCATCATGCCAAGCGTGCTCTGGCTGAGATGCAAGTAGTGGCGCTGCGCTTCGAATTCTGTGATCTCCGGCAATTCCGGCCTGTCTTTACGGGACATGGAATCGGGAATCAGCGTATTGCCTACCGCCGCTGTCACCTCGCTTTCTGGCTCCGGGAAATGCTGGCCACGCCCTCCCGGCCGGCCAAGCTCCATGACAACTGGTTCGTCCCATTTTGCAGCATGAAAGTTGGGAAGGCGGTTCATTTGAGCATCTCCTTCAGCGTTTCTGCCAACCGACGGATATCGGCGGCTGTATGGATCTCGGTCACGCAATAGAGCGCTGATTGGCCAAGGCCGTTCTCTTCCGCGGAGATGTCCTTTCCGCCGAATATGCCCTCCGCGCGCAACGCGTCGTTGATCATCGCAACGGTCTTGCCTGTGCCGTCAAAATTGACCACGAATTCCTTGAACGTCGTGTCCGGCCAGACGATCTTAACTCCCGGGATATCAGCGAGCAGTTTCGCAGCATACCGTGCTCGGGCAACAATCAGACTACCAAGTTCGCGAAATCCGTCCGGGCCGAGCAGACTCATATAGACTGCTCCGGCAATTGCCCAAAGATAGGTCGAGTTTCCGGTCCAATCGTTAGCGTTCTCGCGCATTCCATAGGAGTTCTGGTGAGGGCAGGCCAGGCCGAATCCAAGCTGCCCCGGCTCCAGCGTTTCGACCACCGAAACGAGAAAGCCATTATAGGCGCGCACATAGCGTTCTTCATCCCGCGACGCGATGAAGCCTCCAGCTCCCCCACCACAATGCATGTGAACACCGAGCGGTTGCACCGGACCTGTCACGATGTCCGCGCCATAATCGCCAGGCGCGGTCAGCACCCCCAGACTGGACGGATCGACCCCGACGATAGTCTCGGCGCCGGCCGCGCGCGCCATCCGCGCGATCTCGGCTGCGCCCGTTTCAATGGTTCCGAGATAGGCGGGATTTTCAAAGTAAACCGCTGCAACGTCCGGTCCGAGTTTCGCTTTCAGGTCACCAAGATCCAAACGCCCTGAAGTCGGATCAGCGGCAATTGGCACGACGTCGATGTGACTTTCCATCTCCTGCGGCTGACAATAGGTGCGGATGACGCTGAGCCGCTCCGGATCGGACAGTCTGGGAACGAGTACCTTGGATCTACCGGTTATTCTTGCCGCCATTCGGCAGGCATGTCCGCTGGCGCATCCCCACGAATAAACCGGCAGTTGGACCACATCCAGGTTCAAAAGCGCACCCAGTTGCGAATTGAATTCGAACCATGCCTGGTTGCGACCGTGGTCGGACTGGTAGCTTCCCCAGACATTGGTGGCAAACTCGGTACGCCCGACGATCTCGTCGACGATGGCCGGAACATGATGCTGCCAAACTCCCGCGCCGAGGAAGCTGAGAGTGTCTTCGCAGTTGCTGTTCTTCTTGAGTTTCTCAACAAGATCACGCCGCAGCTCGATTTCGGAGGTCAGCGCCGGTGGCAGATCGAGAGGTGCCTTCCGGAAGTGGTCCTTGGGAATTTGTTCAAAAACCTCGTCAACCGAGGTTGCGCCGATCTCTTCAAGCATCGCTTCCAGCACGCCGGGTGCCGAATTCGCCATCCACGGATGGGCCCGTCTCTCGCTGGCCATTTTCAGACCTCCCTGTCAAATCGCGTTTCTATCTGGGCAAGATTGTACAAAAGTTCGCATAACGCACACAAGGTTTCAATTGGCGATGACGCGCATTACCATCTCTCGTCCACGCGCTGTCTTCACTCGCAGGAAACCGGCAAGGTTTTTGTCGAGTTCCGGATCATCAGTGTCAATCCAGAGGCGGGGCCGCGCAAGGGCTGCAAGTTTGTCCTCGGTTGCGATCAAGATCAGTCCATCACGACCAGCGCGCTTAATCAATTCTGGTCCGATTTGCTGGTTGCCGCGTCCGAGCAGAAATCCCTGCCGACCGGTAACGCCGAGAATAATCTGCACTGAGCGGCCGCGGGCAGCCGCTTCCAGTTCATCTAAATTCGCGTCGCTTGCAACCAGTTCGCCTCCCAATACCGCGTCGATCCCCAGGACGCTGGATTCAATCCCGAGTGCCTTGGCAACTGCACCAGCGCTGGTGCCCGGTCCGATTATGTAGAGCGTTTCGGGATCCATGTTCTCTGCGATTTCCGCCGCCGCGCCAAGAAGCGCTACGCCCCAGTCGCGTCTTGGCCCGCCCTTCGATGCCTGGATGCGATTGCGCGACAATGGTGTGCGGGCATGGTCGTACAATTTCGGAGCAAGGCGCCCTGCGCGCAGTGCCGCCTCGTCGATATCCATCACTTCGGCGTGGTCGTCCCACACAACCCTGTTGGGATGCACTGCCATGTCGCCCAGCAGCGCACCGGCCGCTTCTGGTGATACGGCGAAAACGCCTGAATGCATCTTGACGCCGCAAGGAATGCCGAGCATCGCCTGTTTCTGACCCAGCCTGGAAGCGACATCGCGTGCGGTTCCATCACCGCCGGCGAACACGACCAGGTCGATATCCGTCATCGCGGAAACCAATTCGCGCGTATCCCGAGCCGTATGCGAACGGTCAGAGAGTTTGATGGTCTCGACCTGAAAATTGAGTCCCTTCAACCAATCGGCGCCAAGCTCATCCGGACCGGTCTTAATCACAGTGCCAGGGGCACGATTGCTCATGATTGTCATTGCTCTGCGTGTTCGCTCGCCGGCATGGGCAACCGCGCCAAGCTGCAATGCTCTAGCAACCGTATCAGGTCCGTCAGTGCCCTTCAGCCCCACCGATCCTCCCAAGCCGGCGATAGGATTTACAATCAGACCGAATTTCACCTTCGTCCACTCCGTGGCATTGTGATCTGCCGCGCCGTCCATATCTATTACCTCAGCCTTACCCTTGATCGCGCTCAGTCGTTTGCAAGAGCCAGTGGCTTCGAATACCGACGCCAAAGTCAACCTCAGTTGGAAACACACAGAGCGCCGCACGACCGTTGAAGCGCAGCAGATCTCTGATTTGCGATGCAGAAGCCAACAATGGCATGACGTCGGCATAACGCTTGTTGAACCCGATCTGTCAACGCCATGTTGGGTGGCGAATTTGATCCACGTCGAGGACGAATCCACTGCACCATTGACACGATCGCCAGACTTGGAGCAGGTTATTTGCGCACAAAAGTTCATTTTGCGCACAAATAGCCCCACAAAGGGGCGAAGGGAACCACCGACCGGAACTGGTTCCATCCGCAATAGCTGGAGGTCATGCCAATGTTGAGACGTACCCTACTAACTGCTGTCGCAGGTCTTACTATCATCGGATTATCGATGGTACCTGCAGCGGCAAAGTCACTTGATCAGATTCTTTCCGATGGCAAGATTCGCATAGGAATCAACCCGAACTTCCCGAACATGTCGGTACGAAACAGCGATGGTGAATGGGAAGGTTTCGACATCGAAATTGGCGGCGCCATCGCCCAGAAACTTGGCGTGGAAGTGGAGTGGGTTCCAACAGAGACTCCTCAGCGGGTTCCTTTCCTGGTTTCCGACCGAATTGACATCTCGCTCGGTGCGCTTACCCGAAATTCAGAGCGGGCGAAGCTTATCGACTACACCGTTCCGCTGCACACTGAGGTCTTGGCCGTTTTGGCAACCGACAAGATTGAGGGCAGTAGCTGGGAAGATTTCAACAAGGAAGGCGTAACGCTGGCCAACATGCGTGGAAACTGGACTGTCGGCTGGATTGAGGAAAACATGCCGAATGTCACGCTTGAACTGGTGGATACGCTCGCTGATACCGTCCGCCTTGTCGGGCAAGGTCGTGCGGACGCTATTGTCGAGAACATCGATTTCTTCATGGCGTTTACAAAAAACTACCCGGATGTGAACTGGAGGGTCGTGGAGAATCCGATCTTTGTCGCCTATTGCGCCATTGGAGTGTCGCAGGATAATAACAACCTCACCGAAGTCCTGAATATCATTCTTTATGATTTGCATTCCTCAGGCACGGTGAATGCGACGTGGGAGAAATATTACGGCGCGCCTATGCTGCGCACAGTCGATCCTGACCCATACTTCTAGGTAAGACTGGCCCCGTCCGGCCTGAAGGCAGGGCGGGGCCGTTTCCCTTCGTTCCATGAATTACAAGTTTCAGTACGGTATCGTCTGGGAAAATTTTGGGGCGCTGCTCGAAGGCGCCTGGCTCACGTTTCAGCTTGGAGTGCTTGCATTCGCCGGGGGTCTGCTGATTGGGTTGGTTGGCGCCTCGATCAAGAGCTTCGCGCCCCAGCCGTTTCGTTTTCTGGTCGATAGCTACGTCGTGTTCATCACCAACACTCCGGCGCTGATACAGATCTACTTTCTGTATTTCGGTCTGCCGGAAATTGGCATCCGTTGGTCGAGTGAAGCCTGTGTCCTGATTGGGCTGATTTTGAACGCCGGTGCCTATCTGACCTTGATCTTGCGCGCAGGATTCCTTTCTGTGCGAAGACCCGAACTGGAAGCAGGCATAACAATCGGAATGTCCGTCCTCCAGCAAATTCGATACATTGTCGTTCCCCATATCGCCAAATCAATCTATCCTGCGGTTGCGAATTTCTTCATCGTCATTCTCGTTATGGGCACGTCGATTGGAGCGGTTATTGGCGTGGACGAGCTGACCGGAACCGCGATCAATCTTTCCACGATCAATTATCGCTGGCTCGAGTACTTCTCTGTAATCGCGGTGATGTATGTCGTGCTCACATTCGTGGCCAGTATCGGGCTGGCCCTTTTTGGGCGATGGGCTTTTCGCGTCAAGGCGCGGATCTTCTGATGGACAGGATCATTGAACAGCTTCCGCGGTTCTTTACCTCGGGAAATATGACGCTACTGCTGGAATCGGCAGGTCTTACGCTTGCCATGACGCTGGTCGGCTGTCTTATCGGCTTTTTCTTGGCCTTTGTGCTGGTATATCTGCGTCAGACACCCGGTCTCTGGGCGTTGCCACTTCGCCTCATCTGCATCAGCTATGTTGAAGTGTTTCGGCGAATTCCATTCCTGGTCGTGATCTACCTGGTATTGTTCTTCATTCAGACGATCTCCACCGACGCCTCCCTCTTTACCATCGCTGTGATCGCGATTTGCATATATTCGATTGCGTATACCGCGGACATCATTCGCGGCGGCTTGGAATCGGTGCCGCACACCCAGATTGAAGCCGCGCAGACCATGAATTTGTCCCGGTTAAGAACAACGGTCACGATTGTATTGCCGCAAGCTTGGCCGGTGATCGTCCCACCGGCGATCGCATTCGCGGTCTCGTTTATCAAAGATACCGCTCTTGTCAGCCAAATCGGTGTTTTCGAACTGACCTTCCGCGGTAAGGAACTCAACAATCAGGGATACTCTGGCATTCTTGTGTTTGGAACGATAGCCATGTGCTATTTTCTGATTTCATTCCCGCTCAGCATGCTGGGCCAATATCTGGAGAAACGGCTTGCCACACCTCGCGGTGAACGACGTGCGCGCAAAATACGGCGCGCTTGAGGTCTTGAAGGGCGTGAACTTCACCATGGAAAAGGGCGAAGTCGTCGCCCTGGTGGGACCGTCTGGTTCCGGTAAATCAACCGTCCTTCGGACATTGGTTGGCTTGACGCCGGCAACTTCGGGAACGGTGGAAATCCACGGCCGCGCGATCGATTTCAAAAATAGCGGCGCTGTGCGAGCGGCGCGGGATCAAATGGCGATCGTTTTTCAGCAGTACAATCTGTTCCAAAACATGGACGTGTTGAGAAATATCACACTCGCCCCCATCAAGATCAAACGGCGACGTGCGGCGGAGGTAATGTCGGAAGCGGAAAAACTGCTGGAGATGGTGGGGCTGTCCGAGAAGGTGCATGCTTTCCCCGACGAACTGTCCGGCGGCCAACAGCAACGTGTTGCGATCGCGCGTGCACTCGCACTTAACCCCGAAATCTTGCTGCTCGACGAGGTGACTTCAGCGCTGGACCCTGAGCTCGTCAACGAAGTGCTCGATACTATCCGGCGGCTTGCTGCAGAAGGCATGAGCATGATTATCGTAAGTCACGAGATGGCTTTTGTTCGCGAAGTTGCCGACCATGTCGTGTTCATGGACGAGGGAGAAGTGATAGAAATTGGGCCGCCGGATAAGATGTTCGGTGCGCCAAAGAGCGCGCGCGCACGCGATTTTTTCGGCAAGATCATTCGGCATTGATGTGCGAACAGACATGAAGATATCGGCCATTCGAATCTATCAGATCGATTTGCCACTGAAGGAGGGCCGCTACACGTGGGCTGATGGGAAGTCTGTCGATGTCTTCGACTCTACTGTTGTGGAAATACTGACCGAAGATGGTCAGACGGGTGTCGGGGAAATTTGCCCGCTCGGACCATTCTACCTGCCGGCCTATGGAGCAGGTGCACGCGCTGGCATCGCCGAATTGGCGCCGCATCTCATCGGATTGGATCCCTGCGAGGTCACCGTCATTGAACAGGTCATGGACCGCGAGCTGCTTGGCCATCCCTATGTCAAATCGGCCTTGGACATGGCTTGCTGGGATCTGCTCGGTAAGGCGGGGCATTTGCCACTGGTTACATTGCTTGGCGGTCGCCACGGCGAGGCCGTCGAACTTTACAGGGCGATATCCCAGGATACGCCCGATGCGATGGCCGCCAATGTCGCGGGCTACCGCAGCGAAGGGTACACAAAGTTCCAACTCAAGGTTGGAGGCAATCCATCGGACGATATTGACCGGATACACGCGGTTGCTGAGGTGCTGCAGGCTGGTGACGTGCTGGTTGCCGATGCCAATACGGGCTGGACTTCGAGCGATGCACTCCAGGTCGTGAATGCAGTTAAAAACACAATGGTCCATATCGAGCAGCCGTGCAGAACCTACGCGGAATGCTTGGGCATCAGGCGAGCGACTTCACTGCCCTTCATTTTGGACGAATCCATTGACGGACTCGATGCTTTCATGACTGCCCACCATGACGGAGCAATGAACGCGATAAATCTCAAGATCTCCAAAGTTGGCGGCCTGACGAAAGCCATCCGGATCCGCGACATCTGCGTATCTCTCGGCTATCCGATGTGCATCGAAGACAGCTGGGGTGGTGATATCGTAACTGCTGCGATAGCAGCGCTGGCCCACTCAACTCCGGAGCGGTTTCGCTTCTCCTCGACGGATTTCAACTCCTACGTGACGGTCGATTTTGCCGACGGAGCGCCTAAGCGAACGAAAGGCAGCATGGCGGCTGCAACGACGCCCGGACTTGGTGTAGCGCTTAATCTTGATATCATAGGGAAGCCTCTGCGCGAGTGCCGTTAGGTACTTTGCTGATTTCACCCATGCTCGAAAATTGGAAGCGCACAAACCGAATTCGTAGCGATAAACAAAGGCCCGTGCGGAATAGACAAACAGGCATCCACGCTTGCGTAGACAAATGGGTCGTAAAACACTCAGTCGGAACCTGACAGGAACCCGATGGAATGATCAAGTTCTTTTACAATCTCGCGCCAAACCCGATGAAAGTTGCGCTTTTTCTCGAAGAAGCTGGACTGTCTTACGAGCCGATACCCATCGACACACGCAGGGGTCAGCAGCATAGCGCGACCTTCCGGGCATACAATCCCAACGCCAAGCTCCCGGTGATTATCGATGGTGCCACTGTCGTCTTTGACAGCAATGCGATTCTTCTTTATCTCGCGGAAAAAACCAGGAAATTCATTCCTTCCGGCAGTGATCAAATTCGTGGCGAACTTTTGTCATGGCTGATGTTTGTCGCATCCGGCGTCGGTCCGTTCTCTGGTCAAGCAGTTCATTTTCGAAACTTTGCACCCGAGAAAATTCCATACGCGCTGAAACGTTACGACTTCGAAGCCCGCCGACACTGGCAGGTTGTTGAAGACCGCCTCTCGCGATCGCCCTATGTGCTCGGTGCTGACTACTCGATTGTCGACATGTCTGTTTGGGGTTGGGCCGAAAGGCTAAGCTTCATGCTGGGCGATGATGCCATTATGGACAAGTATCCCAATATCGACCGGCTGATGAATGACATCAACGCGCGTCCCGCCGCACAACGCGCGGTCGCGCTCAAGGACCGGCACGAATTCAAGCAAGAGTTCGATGAGGAGGCGATGCGATCGCTTTACCCGCAGATCTTTGCCCCGGATCCGAGCTAGGATTGCGATTGTGGCAACTGATTCACATACGCGGACCGTCGTGGTTACAGGTGCTGGATCCGGAATCGGCCGGGCAATTGCGCTCCGGTTTGCCGATGATGAATATACGGTTGTTTGCGCTGACATTGACAGCGAAACGGCCGGCTCAGTCGCTGACGAGATCGAATCGAATGGCGGAAAGGCGCTTGCTCAGCGTTGCGATGTCGTGGAAGAGGCTTCTGTTGCCGCAATGGTATCCAATACGATCGCCAAAACCGGTCGGATTGACTGCGTGGCTGCCAATGCAGGTGCAATGGTGGAGGGCGGTATTTTGTCGTTGACGCTCGCCGACTGGCGTCGCGCGCTCGACGTGAACGCCACCGGTGCATTCCTCACTGCCCGCGCGGTTATTCCGCATTTGCAACGATCGAAGGGTACCCTCGTCTTCACAACTTCGACGGTCGCGCTTGCCGGCATGAAAGGCGTAGCGGCCTATTCGGCTGCCAAGGGTGCCATTGCCGCCTTGACCCGTCAGCTCGCCGCTGACTTTGCAGCCGATGGTGTCCGGGTTAACGCAGTCGCACCCGGGGCGGTTCGAACACCCCTGTCGGAATCGCAGTTTCGGGCGCGTGCGGCAAACGACGCAGATATGGAAGCTTTGTTGTCGCAAGTCATCGAGCGCTATCCGTTGTCTCGCTGGGGCCGGCCAGAGGAAATCGCGGAAATGGTGCATATGCTCGGCACCGAAAGATCGTCCTGGACGACCGGACAGATCTTGCCGATCGACGGCGGATTATTGCAGCTTCGATGATGCCGTTCATGTTATCGAGGCGGAAAGTTAGTCGATCTTGTAAGCGCCTTTGGTGAATTCCGGACGAACAATTGAGTGGGCTGGACATGGACGATCCTATGATATCTGTCAGCGACCGCTTCGAAATTTACGATCTGCTGGTGGATTATTGCCGTCTTCTTGATCGAATGGAACTGGAAGCCCTGGCCGCGCTTTTCACCGAAGACTGCGATGTGGCCTACGGGGACGATGCTCGGCTTAAAGCAAAAGGACGGGTCGCGCTGGAGGCCTCACTGGCCAGAATGTGGCGCTGGCGTCGAACGTCGCATCACATCTCGAATATCCGAATCTGGCCTGATGGAACAAATCGAGCGCGGGCGGAAAGTTACGTTTTCGCATGGCATGAAAAGGCCGATGGTGCCAGCGCAGTTGTGATGGGACGGTATCTCGATTTGCTGGTCAAAGCCGAGGAACGTTGGCGGATTTCGCAACGCCGTATGGATATGAACGGCTCGGACCAGGGATTCCGTGTGCCTCTGGCGTCAGCGCCTCGCCGGAAACCGCCGCCGGGTTGGTATCCACCGGAAGGATTGGACCAATAGAGATAATGCACAGAGAACCTGGAGGGATGGCATGCCGATCCATGACTATCAATCTGCGCTGATAACTGGTGCTTCCAGCGGCATAGGAAGGGCCTGTGTCAACATGCTTCGGCGGGAAGGTATGGAGGTGGTGGCATTGGGTTCACGCGCTGAACCGTTGGAGGCTGTCTGCCAGCACGAAGGCTGCGAAGCGATGGTGCTCAATCTTCGCGATACCCGCGAAATCTATAGCCGTCTAGGAGAGCGTGAATTTGACGTCGTCGTCAACAATGCCGGTCTGGCCCATGGGACCGCAGGCGGTTTTGCCAGTATGAAACCGGATCAAATCGACGAGATGATGGAGGTTAATGTCACCGCTGCCCTCCATGTTTTGCGGGCGACTTTGCCGGGTATGATAACCCGCAAGCGCGGGCACATCGTTGAGATGGGTTCGATTGCCGGTCTCTATCCGCTCGGCATGTCGGTCTATGGCGCCAGTAAAGGGGCGATCCACATGCTTTCGAGTAATCTGCGTATGGAACTGAACAGAACGAAGATCCGACATACGGAAATCTGCCCGGGTCGAACGGTCACCGGGTTTTTCAAGAGGGTGTTCCAGGATCAGGACACGCGTGATGCCTTCGTATCCGAGATCAGGCCGCTGGCTCCAGACGACATTGCCGATGCTGTTCGCTTTGCGCTGCGCGCCCCAATCCATGTCAACGTCGGGACAATCGAGATTACGCCCGTTGATCAGTCGCCCGGTGGCCAGGTGCTGGACAACTAGACCGCGCATCCGGCGCCTATGCCCCTGCGAGTAAACACCGTTGGCGCAACAAGCAAACTCAACGAGAGCGCCCTGTTAACGCGGAAATGAAAGAAATGGAGTGAATCGGAGACCCAGCATGAACCACGCTCAAACCCTAGATGGACTGATCGACAAGTCAGACATTTCTGATCTGATTCACGCCTATTGCTTTCATTTCGATCGGGCCGAGCATGATGCTGTGATTGATCTTTTCACCGGCGACGCCCTGATTGATTACGGACCTGACGTTCCGCCCATGTCGGGACAGTCGGAATTTGGTCCGATGATCGAACGCGGCTTGACCGATCTATTCGCCGCGACGAGCCACCATGTATCCAACATTACCATTCGCTTCGATGGACCGGACGCAGCAACGAGCACCTGCTATCTCTATGCATGGCACCGATATCGGGACCGTCCCGAGACAAGCGAGTTATGGGGACAATACCATCACACCTTCCGCCGAACCGCAGCGGGCTGGAAGATCTCGCGTCTTGTTCTTTGTGCCGCCGGCACGGAAAACTTCCATCGAAAGAACATGCACCCGATTGGCCGTCGACACGCTGAATCTCAGACATGAGGACCGGAAGTGTCGAGGTGCTTGGTTGCAGCTAACGCCCGCTTTCTCTTGTTCCCAGCGCGAAAGCTGCCGGTCCAGATCGGTCCCTTTCCGGACATTCATTCAAAGCGCAGCGAAAGGCCGCTTCCTGATCACTTGGATTAAAGCTGCGGTCCGGGCGAAGGCCTTGGATGTCCCTTGAACGGCCATCTGATTCCATCCAGGCAAATCGAGTTTGCAGTCTCTGCTTCTCTGAACATTCGATGCAATGTCACCCGCGACACTAAACGTCCAATTTTGGCCGATTGCCGGCATTTGAACTATTTGCATTGCATGCCGATGCCTGCTTGGACGACCGATCAACAAAACGCGCCCAGTTACCGTTCGATCCTGCTGCTAACCTTTAAACTGAAGTGGGGAAGAAATTAGGGAAGCGCAATTGCTTCCCATGGTTATCACAATTATTTCAATAATTTATAGTAAAACGATGGCGGAGAGGAAGGGATTCGAACCCTCGAGACGGCTTCAAACCGCCTACTCCCTTAGCAGGGGAGCGCCTTCGACCACTCGGCCACCTCTCCAAGAGCGCTAATGCCCGCAATATCGCGCACGTGTCAACAGTTTCGAGACGAATGCCCCGGCAACTGCAGAATTAGATCGCGTAAAATGCCAATTAGCTGCCTGATTTGTCATCGGGTGTGGCGGTTCAAACCGATGGAAAGGTCGTCCTTTGTCTGAAGCCGCAAAATGAGTGCAGATACGGTTCAAGCGGTATCAGAAAACTTGGCGTCCGGCTGTTTGACAGCACTGACCGCTCGATCAATTGATTGTGCAGCTGCAACGAGTTCGCTTCTGAACCGGAATCCGGCTTCACCGGTTATTCCCGCCAATTCAATCATGGCGATGGCCGTGGACAGCCGCTCAATCAGCTCCAGCCGCTGTTCCTCATCAAGCTTGACCGTCAGATAGTCGACAAGCCGGCGGAACTGCTTGACCCCTTCCCGATCGAGTGGATCAAGTGACGTTGCAAACTTGGAAAGCACCGGTTCATCCGACATAGATCAGCTATGTCTGATTCGAGCGCTGCGGTCACTAACTTAGGGTCATGCAACCGCGGGATATTTGCCAAAAACACCCTCGGACCGGATTATGCCACCTTCTCGCGTTCAGGCAGCAGAGGCTCCCCGTTCCGTTCGCGTATCAAATTGACAAATCTTCGAAACAAATAGTGCGAATCCTGAGGCCCCGGTGAAGCCTCCGGATGGTGTTGAACCGAAAACACCGGTTTGCCGGCGACCCTCAATCCGCAATTCGAGCCGTCAAACAAGGACACATGTGTTGCCTCGACCCCGTCGGGCAAACTGTCGCCATCAACCGTAAATCCGTGGTTCATCGACACAATTTCGACCTTGCCGGTGGTGAAATCCTTTACCGGGTGATTGGCGCCGTGGTGGCCTTGATGCATCTTGACCGTCTTGGCACCAAGTGCCAAGGCCAGCATCTGGTGACCCAGACAAATGCCAAAGATGGGCACCCCGCTCTCTATCAGTTTGCGGATTTCGGGAACTGCATATTTGCCGGTTGCCGCCGGATCGCCGGGCCCATTGGAAAGGAATATTCCATCGGGCGAAAGGGCAAGAATGTCATCTGCCGCTGTGGTTGCCGGAACCACGGTAATCTTCGCGCCGAGCCCGGCCAGAAGCCGCAAAATGTTCCGTTTGACACCGAAATCGAGCGCCACGATGTGAATATCGGCGTTCTTGTTGTCAGCGAAGCCCTCGTTCCAGACCCACGCGCTTTCTGTCCAGGCTGACGACTGTCCGGAGGTAACCTCCTTGGCGAGATCGAGGCCGACCAGGCCATGCCATGCAGCCGCTTTCTGCTTCAAAGCCTCAATGTCGAACTTGCCATCCGATGCGTGCGCGATGACCGCATTTGCAAGCCCTTTTTCCCGAATCTGTGCGGTAAGTGCGCGCGTATCAATTCCGCAAATCGCGATAACGCCGCGGCTCTTGAGCCATTCATCAAGGTGGTTTGCAGCGCGGTAATTCGATGGATTGGTGATCGCCGCCTTGAAAACCGCGCCGATCGCCCCGGCTCTGCTGGCGGGGTGCAAATCCTCGATATCCTCGCCATTGGCGCCAATATTGCCGATATGCGGGAAGGTGAAAGTTACGATCTGGCCGGCATAGGATGGATCGGTGAGAATTTCCTGATAACCGGTGATTGCCGTGTTGAAACAGACCTCGGCTTCAGCCTCTCCTTCTGCGCCAAGCCCGTCACCCAAAATCACCGTCCCGTCCGCCAGCACAAGCACCGCGGTTGGCATTTTTTGCGGCCATGTGTTCATTGTGTGCGCTCTGCCGGTTTCATTGTGTTCATTTTCCATAACGGCTTCCCTCAGCGATCAGGAGCTCCCTTGATCCGCAAGCTCCGCGCACCATATAGGCAGTGTGCAACAGGAATTGCAGGCTGAACGCGAAGTAGACTTGTCCATGCAGGTGGCGGACAATAGTTGATCGTCCCATCCCGGTCAATTCGTCGAATTGTTGTAGTCACAAAAATTAAAATCTCTAAATATCAATGGCTTAACCCGATAGAAAGCGATTGCAAAGAGTTAGTGTCGGCGGTATTGTCCGCCGCTCATCAAGGAGCATGAGATCAGCGATGCGCGAAAAAATCGCCGAGGCGTTGAAAGAGGCGCAAAAGACACAGGACAAACGTAGCATCTCGACACTGCGGTTGATCCTGGCTGCCATCAAGGATCGGGATATTGCCCATCGCGGTTCCGGCAAGGATCCGGTAACGAGCGAAGAAGTGTTGGAAATCCTCGCCAAAATGGTCAAACAGCGCCAAGAATCTGCCAAGGCATTTGAAGAAGGTAACCGGCTTGAACTGGCCGAACAGGAGCGGGCCGAAATTGAGATCATTCGCACCTTCTTGCCACAGCAATTATGCGAGGATGATGTAAAGGCCGCGTGCGCGGAAGTGATCGATGAAACCGGCGCGGATGGCCTTCGCGACATGGGAAAATGCATGAGTGCGTTGAAACAGAAATATCCCGGTCAGATGGATTTCGGCAAAGCATCCGGTATCGTCAAAGGATTGCTTCAATAAAAGATGGCAACCGAGCGATTCGAGCTCGTTCCCCGTCCAGGCCAAATCGTTGATTCGACCGCGCTTCTGAACACCGTCCACATCTATCCACAAGCGCCGTTTGACGGATTGCCGAAATATGCGCAACATCACTCTCACGCCCTGACCGGAAGGTTTCGCAAGGCGGCGAAACAGGAAAGTCGACAAGGGATACCTGGCTCGGAAACGAACTGAATTTTTCGGAACGATGTTTGTAGAAGAGACGCCACCAGGGGAGTGAAGGCGGATTGTGCACTAATCCGTATTCGCGCCGGCAAACCGTGGAGCGGCGGCGAAACCGAAACCACGGCGGACCTGAAGAAACCCTCGGGTGGAACGGGTGCGGACCGGAAAATTCGAAAGAAGTTTTTGGTCTTTCAAGTGAGTGCGTTGGTTTTGAGTATTCGATATCATCTTCGGATGTAAACGGGTGGTCAGGATGAACTGCACCGCTTGATACAGGGAGGCGCTGGCGAAAGTTAGCGCCTTTCCTGTTTTTGCGCCTTCTGCGCCCCCCCGCCATATGCGGAGACCGGTGTGGCTCCGGTCATTTGTTCTGCCCGTCATTCATCTGTTCTCGCACCGGTGCGTATTGTTGCCGATGGTGGTAATTGGTTTCCATAGCCATTTATCCAGTGCCAGGAATTGTTATGCGCCCACCAGTTTTCGACATCGACATGGAAAGTTTTCGCTCTGACCCCTATCCGGTTTTGGCCGAGATGAGAGCGAATGCCCCGATCGCATACGTTCCGCAGTTAGGTGCCATCGTTTTCACACGCAGGGATGACATCTTCGTTTGTGAAAAGAACATCGATGTCTTCTCCTCACATCAGCCCGAAGGTTTGATGAACAAGCTCATGGGCCACAACATGATGCGGAAGGATGGAGAGGCGCACCAAAGAGAACGCAAGATGATTTTTCCATCAGTTTCGCCAAAAACGGTGCGGGACATCTGGCAGACCCAGTTTAAGGAAATAGCCGATCAGCTGGTTGACGATTTGATGCCAAAGGGTGGTGCGGAGCTGGTTACCGAATATGCCATGCCTCTGTCAGGTGAAGCGCTCAAAGTGATCACCGGCTTGACCAATATTACCTACAACGAGATGGACCAGTGGTCCCAGGCGATGATCGATGGCATTGCCAATTATCATGGTGATCCTGACGTGGAGGCGTCTTGCCACGATGCGACGGCGGCAATCGACGCGGCCATTGACGAAATGATACCGGTACTTCGAAAACAGCCGGATCACAGCCTGCTTAGTGTGATGATGCAAGCCGGACTGGAAATGGATAGCACCCGCGCCAATGTGAAACTGGCGATTTCAGGCGGGCAGAACGAACCCAGGGATGCGATCGCCGGTTGCGCTTGGGCGCTGCTTACGCATGCGGCTGAATTGGAAAAAGTTCAAAGGGGCGAAGTCACCTGGCTTCAGGTGTTTGAAGAGTATGCGCGATGGATTTCTCCGATCGGCATGTCTCCGAGGCGGGTTGCAAAGCATCATTCCTACGAATCGATAGATTTCGAACCGGAAGATCGTGTGTTTTTCATGTTTGGTTCAGCCAATCGCGACGAGAGCGTGTTCGACGAAGCGAGCAAATTTGACGTCGAACGTGACAACCAAAAGAGCATTCCATTCGGTGCGGGTCCCCATTTTTGTGCCGGTGCATGGGCTTCAAGATCACTGGTCGCGGAAGTCGCCTTGCCGACACTGTTTTCGCGATTTGACGGCCTGAGACCAGATGCCGGCCAGCCGGTAAACTTCGACGGTTGGGCCTTTCGGGGACCACAGAGCCTTGCTGTGAAGTGGGAAGCGTGACACCGCGGCTGGGTCCCGCGATCAAGTTTCAAGCTATATCCATATATCACAAGATATTGAACTGACGTCATTTTCTCGTCCGCTAAAAGTGGAACGAGCCCATGGATTCAGACCCCGGCCCTGGCTAACGGTTTACCCTGTCTGTGGTTTTGAATTGATCCATTGTTTTGAACGGATGTTTATTGCCAGCATCAGGCGCACCAGGAGTGACATCGATGAGAATTGCAGATCCGAGCGAATTGAGCCGTAGGCAGCTCGTTACCGGAGCGGGCGCGTCGGCATTGTTGATGCTTGCCGGTTGTACGACCGACGGAGCTCCGGTCCTTGGCACAAGGACTTTCGATTACAACAAGATTTACGGTCCGAAACCCGGCGAGCGGTTTCCGTTGCCCGCAGTCGATCTTTCGCAAGTCGACAGCAAATACTATCGCCGCGAAGTTCGTGATCCGACGGGAGAAAAACCAGGTACCCTGGTGGTCAATACGTCGCGGCGTTACCTTTACTATGTCATGCCCGGCCGTCGCGCCATGCGGTATGGGGTAGGGCTCGGAAGGGCCGGATTTGAATGGTCAGGTCGCGGCTGGATAGCCTGGAAGCAGGCCTGGCCAAAATGGACGCCTCCCGATGAAATGATCGCGCGTCAGCCTGAACTGAGGAAATATTCTGCAGACAATGGAGGAATGCCACCGGGGCTAAGAAATCCTCTCGGCGCCCGGGCGCTGTATATTCACAACAAGGGTGGCGACACGCTTTATCGCGTTCATGGCTCCGGGGAATTCGCCAGTATCGGACGTGCGGTATCCAGCGGATGCGTTCGCATGCTCAATCAGGATGTGATCGACCTGTACAACCGGGTTCGCACCGGCAGCCCGATTTTGGTTACATGACGCGCGGCGTCAAACCCAAACTATTGCCGCACAAATACTGAAGCAGGATGGCCGGCTCTGGCGGGCAAAGACAGGCTGTCGCCTTCGAAATTTGCGCTGTCGAGGTGAGCCTTCGGATCGCTCAGATCAAGCGGAAGCTTGAGGTAATCGCCGGCGCAGGCCCGTTGGCCAACACGCATCGCCTGCGGATTGCTCAACTGGCCGCCAAATTGATTGCAGCCGTCATATCCCGATATCGTGTCGCCATCGATTGCAAAATGAGGTGCATTGGTTCCCGCAGCAACCGCCTGACCGCCGATGCTGGCCAATGTCCACCTGCCATCAAAGCTTGCCGCTGACTCAACCGCCATGCAGCCTCCCAGAACGGGAATGAGGAGAAGCAGCATCCCGCCGACCAGAATCATGATTGAAAACCGGATTTTGTTCAAACTCACCATCGAACCCATCTAATTGGATTAGCCCTCGCATGTTTGATCCCCAGCAGGTTGAACGCGATCAGCCTTGCTATTTCTCGACCTTCCGCCCAACCAAAATGGTGGAACCAGCTAGCTTCCACTTAATTTCTTTGGTGCAATTTCCGAATTTCGAGCTGGTCCAATCTTGGTATGTGCCGTTGAGTATATCGCCAATAGTCAGCTTATTGAAATCATCTCTGACTTCACGCGGTAAGCCGCTCCTCAACAACCCAAGTGACCGCATTACGATGTACCATGGTTGGCCTGCACCACCCACGTCCAAACTCAAAATCTCGACTTTGTCTTCATAGAGCTTCCTATGCCCCATTCTTGTCGCGTTAAAGTAATGATATGGATAACCGTGTTCTGCTTGCAGAAATGGGATCGCGCTATAGATGTAGCCGCCGGGTTTCAAAACACGACACATCTCGGTTGCCACATCGAATGGATTGCTGACGTGCTCTAATACAGCGTTTGAGTAAATCGCATCGAATGTTTCAGTTCGAAACGGAATGCGGTCGCCAAAGCATATGACGTCAGTGGAAGGATACTGAAATATTTCTGTGGTAACTATTTGAGAATTGTGCCTTCCACGAAAACCAGCTCCAACATCCAATATCAGCGCATCCTCAGAAAGTTTTTTCGTGATTTCACGAAACTTATTTGAATAAGGATGGTGTGAAATAGGATCCGTCTTCGTCAGTAGGCTGGGGCTATGGTCGGTTTCAGCAACGTCGAAAATCTGCCTGTGCTCATTGACGTTGCAGCCGTCGTTGGCGAGAGACAAGATTCTCGAACGCTTATTCTCGATTTCTTTTCTTACCTGGTTAAGTCGTGAGATTTCTGCCGGTTTACATTCCAGGCTGACTACCTCGCTAGACTTATTTTCCAGCTGAACGCGCACTTCATTGCGCTCACGCACATTCAGCGTCGGGAGGTTCAGGTAAATCGAATGCCAAGAAATGCTTTTCGGTAAATCCGGTCGTTTGATCGGATGCCAATCAAGCTGAACTTCGTCATTAAACAGGAAAGATACAACCTGCTCCGCTCGTGCTCGTATTCGAAAGCTTAAGACCGCGAAATCGCAGCCGCTCAACAGAGTTGATTCTTTCCCGTTTATTCGCGCAATCTCAACTAGATTCATTTCCCGGACGCAGAAACTAACAGTGAGACGGTGTGGTGGTACATGTCGTGTCCATCAACGCACCAATATTACCGGCGCCCCTTCCTCCGTAGTCTGCGGCCGGATATTCAAAATTCTGCCCAAACCATGATGCTCCTTGAACATTGACCAGGCGATCAGTGTAACCCCAGCTTGTCACGCCCACTACATTGTTGGTGGCGTTTTGATATCCTAGAAAGGCTAATGTTGTATCGGTCACGATTGGTCGTGTCCCGAAGTTGACCATCCAGGGTCCGCCACTGGAACCACCCGACATCGCTGACCCCAGTTGAGTGTTCAACAGCATTTCTCCGTTCGTTGTGACGGTGGAGGTTACATATTTGCCAAAAGAGTTAACACGCAGCATTTGATAGCCAGCATCGATCGCTGCCGGATACCCAAGTTGCGTTATATCCGCTACGGTGTGCCCGCCAAATGCTGCCGATGCTTGATAGCTATATCCATTCCACGCATACGCATACCATCCTCCCATCGCCTGTCCGGCAAGCAATCCGTTTCGAATAGCCAACACGACTGTCGCGATATCATTGTTACAGACTACGCCGTTTGCGAAAAAGTCACATGTGTCCGTCCCATTCAAATAGGGCGCGGGTACATGAATGCTCTGCGCTGTAAAATACCCCCAGAAACCGCCAGCTGAATTGTAATTTCCCGGATACCATATGACTTCGTCAGCAATACCGGCTGCACCAGCGCCATAACCGGCAACGCAGTGTGCGGCGGTGATCAGAACCCCTTTTTCGACCAAAGATGCAGTGCAGACAAACCAGTCCGAACCGAACCTCATGTAGAGTTTTCCGGTAAATCTGAAAGGCCTGCTTGTGACTGGAAGTTGGAAT
>JBFOMG010000001.1:0-239948 GCA_040830725.1 Rhizobiaceae bacterium | reverse complement strand
TTCCCTACAGTGGTGTCTTTTCCGTTCTGACAGCGTCGAAATCCTCGACCATAGCGAAAGCTATGCTCTGCGGTGTTCTCCTCGTCAGATGCGAAAAATCCATCCATTCAAACTGCTTCCAGCTAAACCAGACACGCTCTAACCAGGTGGCCCGTCGCTATGGTTAAGCGCCATGGTGAAAAAACACGGTTAAGTCCGATTTAACCTTTGGACTTCATTATCCATCACCGAGTTCTAAACTTTCGCGCGCCTTGTGCCGCGATGCGTAAACGAGGGTGACAAATATGTTCAAGACCATCCGGCCATTACTCGCGGGTGCGGCACTGCTGGCGGGTACGGCAATACCGGCAATTGCAGCCGATCCGTACATTCCGCCACCCATCGAGCCCCCGCCACCGGTGGTCTACGAAGAGCCGGCAAAGGTCAGCTATGGTGGCTGGTATATTCGCGGCGATATCGACTATCATTGGTCGAAACTGCGCTCGACTCAATACATCACCTACGGGCCGCCCCCCGGAACCGCAGCCTTTACCACAACCGATCTGCGTGGAACATGGTCTGTCGGCGCCGGTGTCGGTTATCAGATCAGCAAATATCTGCGCACAGACTGGACACTCGACTACTGGGCAAAATCCACATTCACCGGATCAACAACCGGTGTTTGCGGCGGTGTACCTTGTGTTTCGGTCGACTCTTCGGCTTATCAGGCGCTGCTGCTGCTCGCCAACGCCTATGTCGATCTCGGCACCTATCACGGTATCACACCCTATGTTGGCGCCGGTATCGGTGGCGCATATGTGTGGTGGGATAATCTTCGCAACACAGTCGGCGGCGTAACCACGGTTCATGCCGGCGCAAGCAATTGGCGCTTTGCATGGGCTCTTATGGCCGGCGCCTCCTACTGCGTGACCGACCGCATGGAGTTGGATGTCGGATATCGTTACACCAGAATTCATGGCGGCCGCATGTTCGAATATGCTCCGGTCGTAGGACCCGGCTTCGACAGCGGGTTTAACGTTCACGAAGGCCGCGCCGGACTTCGCTGGCACCTTGGTGGCCAGAACAATCGCTGTGCACCTCCGCCACCACCGGATATTCCGCCATACACACCGCCGGTCTACAAGTAATCCGGCACCAGATTTCTTCCAAAAAGCCCGGCGCCAGCCGGGCTTTTCTTTTTCTGCTTCCTGGCCCAACTACCTGAAAAAAAAGAATTTTCACCAACTTCGTTTTTGGCTGTCATACTTAACCGTGGCTTAACCACTATGGTTAATATTTGGCTTCAGCAAACAGCCGTTCCCTTGCGGGCAAGTGGGGGGATCGCACCGTTCTGGAGCTAACAACATGACCCTGTTTTCGCGTTTTCTGCTTGCAGCCGCAACAACGGCCGCAATTGCAACCGCACCGGCAATCGCCGCCGACTATGACCCGCCGATTGTCGTCGACAAGGCGCCGGAATTTGTTCCGGTCGAAGTCGGCAATGGCTGGTATCTGCGCGGAGACCTCGGTTACAGCTTCGGCGCCGATTCCAACGGCGCAGCGAGCTATCGCGTCTTCAACGCCGGCGTCTATACGCCGTCAAACTTCACCACGTCGAACTTCGACAACAACTATGTCTGGGGCGTCGGTTTCGGCTACCAGTTCAATCGCTGGCTTCGCGCTGATGCGACAGTCGAGGGCCAGGACAATGATTTCAACGGGCTGGTGCCAAGCGCCGTGCCCTGTGCCGGCGGTATAGCGGGCGATACCTGTTCGACCACATTCAACTCCAATGTCACGACCTACTCCATTCTTGCCAATCTCTACGGCGATTTGGGAACCTACGCCGGGTTTACCCCCTATGTGGGCGCGGGCGCAGGCATGAGCCGCGTGCAGTGGGGTACGGTCCGTGGTGTACAGAACTGCGTTGGCGCCGGCTGCCCGGCCGTACCGGTTCCGGTCGCGACCACCCACGCCGGATTGTCCACCTGGCGCTTCACCTACGGTCTGATGGCCGGCGTTGCCTACGACATCACCCGCAACATGAAAATTGACCTTGGCTACAAGTTCCGCCACATCACCGGTGGCGACATGTTCGGCTTCGACGCAGCCAGCCTCGCTGCTGGCGCGACCGGCGTACAGGGCGTCGACGATGGTTTCATGCAGCACGAAGTCAAGGTTGGCGTCCGCTATTCGCTCTGGTAGGGCATCCGCAAATATCAAACCAAAACAGCGGGTTATCAACCCGCTGTTTTCATTTTAGGCCCGTGCTCAGGCGTTTGGCCGCATGCTGCATTGCAATATGCAGCTTGACGTCACCAGCCTAATTCTCTATCGCCGCCAGTGGGACACCTCTCCCCAACGAGAGGCAACTATCTGGAAGGATAGATGACATGACTGACCTGACGATGCCGGACATCCGTCCGGCCAATCCCAATTTTTCATCCGGACCTTGCACCAAACGCCCTGGCTGGTCGCCGGCCGTTTTGGCCGATGCACCCCTGGGTCGATCCCACCGCGCAAAGATCGGCAAGGAGCGTCTTGCCCGGGCGATTGAGCTGACCCGCGAGGTCCTTCGCGTCCCCGGCGATTATCGCATCGGCATCGTTCCGGCATCCGATACGGGAGCCGTCGAGATGGCGCTGTGGTCGCTACTTGGTGAGCGCGGTGTCGACATGCTTGCCTGGGAGAGTTTCGGCGCAGGCTGGGTTACCGACGTCGTAAAGCAATTGAAGCTCGACGATGTCCGCACCTTCGAAGCACCCTACGGCAAGTTGCCGCACCTGGCCCAGGCCGATTTCGACCGCGATGTTGTCTTTACCTGGAACGGCACCACATCAGGTGTGCGGGTGCCGAATGGTGGCTTCATCCCGGCTGACCGTCAGGGCTTGACCATTTGCGACGCCACTTCCGCCGCTTTTGCCCAGCAACTCGATTTCGCCAAGCTCGATGTCGTCACCTTCTCGTGGCAGAAAGTGCTTGGCGGCGAAGGCGGTCATGGCATCCTCATCCTGTCGCCACGCGCGGTCGCGCGGCTGGAGAATTACGTTCCGCCACGTCCGCTGCCAAAGATTTTCCGCCTGACAAAGGGCGGCAAGCTGATCGAGGGCATCTTCCGCGGCGAGACCATCAACACGCCTTCGATGCTGTGCGTCGAAGACTATCTCGATGCGCTTGAATGGGCCAGGTCGATCGGCGGACTTGATGCGCTCGTTGCCCGCGCTGACGCCAACGCGGCAGTCATCGGCAAGTTTGTCGCACAGAGCCCTTGGCTCGAACATCTGGCGGTTGCGCCGGAAACACGTTCCAACACGTCCGTGTGCCTGTCGATCGTCGACCCGCGCGTGACATCGCTTGATGCCGCCGCGCAATCGGCCTTTGCAAAGTCGATTGTGTCTACACTGGATGCAGAAGGCGTCGCCTACGACGTCGGCGCCTATCGCGACGCGCCGCCGGGCCTGCGCATCTGGTGCGGTGCCACGGTCGAGGCTTCCGATCTCCAAGCGCTGATGCCCTGGCTCGACTGGGCGTTTCACTCGCAGATTTCGACGGTTGGCAAGGCCGCCTGATTGCGCATCCGGCCGACGCCGCAGCTTTCAATCAATTCGACATTTCCAGAACAAAGGCCAAGGACCATGGCACCCCGTGTACTCGTATCAGACAAACTCTCCGACACCGCCGTCCAGATCTTCAAGGATCGCGGCGTCGAGGTCGATTTCTTGCCCGATGTCGGCAAGGACAAGGAGGAACTGCTCAAGATCATTCCACAATATGACGGCCTTGCCATCCGTTCGGCCACAAAGGTCACCGAAAAGCTGATCAATGCGGCGGAAAACCTCAAAGTTGTCGGCCGTGCCGGCATTGGCGTCGACAATGTCGACATTCCCGCCGCTTCGCGCCGCGGCATCATCGTCATGAACACCCCGTTCGGTAATTCGATCACCACCGCCGAACACGCGATCGCCATGATCTTCGCCGTCGCCCGTCAATTGCCCGAGGCCGACACCTCAACCCGCGCCGGCAAATGGGAAAAGAGCAAGTTCATGGGTGTCGAGATCACCGGCAAGACGCTTGGCGTCGTCGGCTGCGGCAATATCGGTTCGGTCGTCGCCACGCGCGGCATCGGCCTGAAGATGCATGTCGTCGCGTTTGATCCGTTTCTGTCGCCGGAACGCGCCAATGAACTCGGGGTCGAAAAAGTCGAGCTCGATGAACTGTTCACCCGCGCCGACTTCATCACCCTGCACACGCCGCTGACCGACAAGACCCGCGGCATCATCAACGCGGCGTCGCTTGCAAAGATGAAAGACGGCGTGCGCATCGTCAATTGCGCCCGCGGTGGCCTGGTCGTCGAGGCCGACCTGGTCGATGCGCTGAAGTCCGGCAAGGTCGCCGGCGCCGGTATCGACGTGTTTGAGGTCGAACCGGCAACAGACAGCGCCCTGTTTGATCTGCCCAATGTCGTCTGCACCCCGCATCTGGGAGCCTCCACATCGGAAGCCCAGGAAAATGTTGCCATCCAGGTAGCGGAACAGATGGCGGATTATCTGGTCAAGGGCGCGGTCACCAACGCCATCAACATGCCGTCGATTTCGGCCGAGGAAGCGCCGATCCTCAAACCGTTCGTCAAGCTGGCCGAGGTACTGGGTTCTTTCGTCGGTCAGGTCACCGAGGATCCGATCAAGGAAGTGGAGATCCTGTTTGACGGTGTCACCGCAACCATGAACACCAGGGCGCTGATCAGCGCCACGCTTGCCGGCCTGATCCGTCCGCAGGTCTCCGACATCAACATGGTCTCCGCCCCGGTCATGGCCAAGGAACGCGGCGTCATCCTGTCGGAGGTCAAGCGCGACAAATCAGGCGTCTTTGACGGCTATATCAAGCTTACCGTGACCACAGCGCGCCAGACCCGCTCGATTGCAGGCACCTGCTTTTCAGACCACAAGCCACGCTTCATCCAGATCAAGGGCATCAACCTTGATGCCGAGGTCGGCCAGCACATGCTCTACACGACCAACAAGGACGTGCCGGGCATTATCGGCCTGCTGGGCGGCATTTGCGGTGCAGCCGGCGTCAACATCGCCAACTTCCACCTCGGCCGCAACTGGCCCGGAGGCGACGCCATTGCGCTGCTCTACCTTGATGGTCCCTTCCCCCCCGACGTGCTGGAGGAACTGCGTTCCAGCAACAAGATCGAATCGGCCAAGCCGCTGCAGTTTGAAGTGGAGGAGTGAAGGAGCGCCGCCGGCAAAACCTTCGCTTTAACTACTCAATCCTCAGCTGGCCGGCAGATATCGGTCAAGCAGAGCTTCGACCATTCCGGCCAGCAACCTGTCACCGGTAGCGTGATCAACGCGTAATATGTCATCCAGGATTATGTGCTGTTCCATTCCGGTCGTCATGGAAAGACGCATCGCGAGGTCTTCCAGTTCGTTCTTCTCCATTTGCGCCTGAACCGGTTCGAGCGCCTCAATGAATGCTGCCAGCCGCCTGGCCCCGCGAAACTCCACATCCGGCTGTTTTTGCCACACTTCCATTGTCTTCGCGATGAACTGGCGGAAAACGCTTTCATGCTCCCGTGAAAGATCGAGATAGTAGGTCGCCACCTTGTGTACGCGTTCGCGTACATCATCCAGACCTTCCAGCAGCTCGACAGTGGGCACCACCTCGAAATCCAGCATGGCCTCTGCGGCCAATGTCGCCGGATCGGAGAAATAGCGATACACCGTTGCACGGCTAATCATTGCATCGTCGGCAACTCGAGCCAGCGTCAGTTCCCCTCCATCGACCATCAGGCGTCTGGCTGAAGCGAGCAGCGCCATACGGGTCCGGTTTTTCTGAGCATTTCTCGGAGCCATAATAACCTAAATAAGACACTTGTCTCATAATAAGATATGTGTATTATAAGATACCAGCCTGCGAAGTAAAGGGAGATGAACCATGTCAGACACAAGACCGCGCAAATATCACCTTCTGGGTAATCTGCTCACCTTCCATGCCTTTCCATCGGAAACGGGCGACCGCTACACCATGGTTGAGATCAAGACCGCTCCGGGTGCCGGCGCCCCTCCCAACCACCATGCCGGCGAGGATGAGAGCTTCTATGTTCTTGAGGGACAGTTTGAATTTCTGGTCAATGACAAAAAAATCAAAGCTGCTGCGGGGGATTTTGTTAAAGTTCCCGATGGGGCAGTTCACGCATTCACATGTTCAGGCGATCTTCCAGGCCGGCTAATTTGCGTCAATTCTCCGGGCAAGATGCATGACATTTTCTTCACGCAAGCCGGTGATGCTTTACCGGACGGAACGACCGATGTGCCAAAACCGGATGGACCCCCGGATATTCCGGCAATCATGAAAGTGGCAGAACGGGCAGGCATGACCATTCTTGCTCCCGAAACGGAGCCTGCATAGGAAGTAGTCATGGTTCAGCCGGATCGGCTGGAGCGCTTCAAATCAACCGATCGGATCGGGCTTGTCCTGGCGAATAGCGGTTGCATTGTGCCCATTGCCGGTTTCGGCTGACACCCCACAAGGACCAGCCATTGACGTGTATCAATGCACCGGCCTTCACGCTGTGATTGATGTGTTCTGTATCCAACATTGAGGATGTAGACATGGGTAGCGAAGATCCAGCTGTAAGCGCCCGACGGCGGGCAAAAGCCAAGTTCGGCTTTTATGTTCATGTGACCGTTTATGCGGCTGTCATCATACTGCTGTTCGTGATCAATTTAATAACGTCACCTGGTTCATACTGGGTAATCTGGCCTCTTGCCGGTTGGGGCATCGCTGTTGTCATCCATGCGACTTCCGTCTTCGGTGCCGGTCACAAGGCCGGCATCATCGACCGAATGGCGGACAAGGAAATGGGCAAGCAGCAATGGGGCCGGGGCAGCCCCACCGAATAGACGGCCGGGCCTGAGAAACCCAAGCCCCGCACTGTTCCGCAAGCCGCTGTGATTGGAATTAATCCAGGGCGTACTGCCACGGCGCCGGGACGAACCCGTATCCTTCGCCGCTTTTTTCCACATATCCCACGCCCGGGAACGGAATGTGCATGCCGGCAATCAGCAGCCGGTCGGTAGCGGCCATGTCGAGACTTCGCATGCGCGCTGCCGCGGCAGCGTCCTGATCCACGTCGAATGCGATGCTCCAGTCCGGATGCGCAAATTGAAGCGGTGCGGAATGCACCACGTCGCCAAGAATGAGCATGCTGTCATTGCCGGAACTGATCATCAAACCGGCGTGACCCGGTGTATGGCCGGCCATGTCATATGCGGTGATGCCGCCACCCAGATCCTGGCCAAACTTGAACAGTTCAGCCCGGTCTTCGTAGATCGAGGAGCTTGCCATGGCGACATCGAAAAAGAAGGCGGCGCCTTCACCGGCTTGTGCCTTGATTTCGGGGTCGCGCCAAAAAGCCCAATCGGCCTCGTGGGCATGCAACGTGGCGTTTGGGAATACCCTGTTGCCATCTTTGTCCATCGCACCGCCGATATGGTCGGGATGCATGTGCGTGAGAAGGATGCGATCGATCTGGTCCGGTGTGTATCCTGCAGCTTTTATGTTTTGCAGGAACTTTCCAACGGTCGGACCAAAATAGTCCCGCGCACCGGTATCCACCATGATCAATTCATCACCGGTGTTGATGATGTAGGTGTTCACAGCCCCCTGGATCGTTTGGCCGACGGGCAGGAATTCAGCCCGCTGAATTTCTGCGACAGCCTCCGTCGTGGCTTTGGGTATCAATGTGGTGTCGAGTTGAAAATGCCCGTCGAGAATGGCCGATACCTCGATATCGCCTATCTTGTAGCGATGCACTCCGGCGACCTGGCTTTCGGCAAGCGGCGCCTTCGCAAGGGCGGGTGAGGCTGCCAGGCAACCCATTCCAACCAGCATGGTGCGCCTGTCAAATGTCGTCCTCGAAGTAAGCATCGTTTCCTCCTAATTTTTGAATATGCTTTTTATCTTAAGTACGTTAGCACCATTCCGCACGGGGTCCTTCTCGTCAAGCAACCCGCGATCGAAGGCGCAAACCGAACGCCCGTAACACGCCAAACCTGAAATCCCGGCGCTCCCTCATCACGTCTTTCTATCCGCCAGCCAGATGCAGCCGGGCGCCGGAACCAGTGTTGTCGTTTGGGAATGGCGAATGGGCTCCGGCAACAAGATTGTACCGTCCAGGCCGCAGCGGTTTTAAAGGGCGGAGTGACCTGTCAGGACATTTGAAAGGCAAATTTGGACATCAAATCATTGTGTAATTTGCAATATCCTTAAATATAAAGACTGATATCCAATCAATATTATGCTAATATTACTCTGTGGGGCGTTCAACCAGGGAGTAATAATTCGAAATGTCCATGTATTTTTTCAGAACAATTTATACATTTGCTGCCATGATAGCGGTTTCTGTGGCCATGGTGCTGTTCGCGGGGCCTGCATGGGCCGTGGTGGTGGACTGCAATTCAGGCGGCTCAATTCAGACAGAGCTGAACAACGGCGAGACACAGATCGATTTTTCCGGCACCTGCAACGAGTTTGTGTCCGTATTCCAGGATGGCACACGTATCACCGGTGCCAGCCCGGCAACCAGCATCATCACCGGGGGGATGTCGATTAATGGCGTCACCCGAGTGCGTATCGAGAACCTCACCGTGGATGGAGGAAGTGGCGTTTTCATTAGCGATGGCGCTGCAGCCCGGGTCAACGGATCGACATTTCAGGCAGGGGAATTTGGCTTCATTATCAACCGCAACTCTTCCGCCAGGCTGGATGGCAACACCATTGGGCCCGCTAGCGGCACAACGTCAAGTTCATGTGCGGCGCTTTGCGTCGGAGAAAACAGCAATCTGCGCATGACAAACACGACGGTTACGGCAAACGCCAGCAATCCGGCTGTCGGCGGACCACTGATCCTGTTTCGAAATTCAACCGCAACGCTTCGCGGCGGCAATGTGATCACCAACACCGGCACCGAGGCCGCGGTAGGCATATTCAACCATTCCTACCTGCGCCAGGACGATCCGACGATCCCGGACGGCGGCACCAGCAACGGTGTTGACACGTTCACGGGATCCCAGCGCGCGCTTGATGTCTTCGCCATGAGTCAGGCTGATATTCGAAACGCGGTTGTCAATGGGAACACCCGGGTCACGCTTCATTCGCTGCTTCGAATTGCAAGCAAGAACTTCGGCAGTGATCCCAACAACATCGTCTTTAACGGAAAGGTCAAGCTGAGGCAGGATTCCGGTCTCAGGATCGACAGCCCGCTGGTCACGATGAACGGCAACATCAGATGCAAGGACAAGACCAGCAACGCGCAAGGAGAGTTTCAGGGCACAGGCAAATACAAGAACTGCACCGATTTCGATGGCGAGCCATCGATACCAGGCGGTTCATTTTAGCCATTGATGCTCTGACAAATCAGGCGCCGGTCCGGGTTTTCCAGCCCGGGCCGGCGCCTTGGCGGCCAACAAGTTTTTTCTGTCTGTTCGAATGAGGGCCACTCAAACACATACCCCCCTCACGCCTTTCTTTCCGCCAGCCAGATGCCACCGAACACCAGCGCGATGGCGCGGAAAATGTGAAAGCGTTCGGCCGGCAGCAGCGGAATTTGGCCGTTTTTGGTGTAGTTATTTCGACATATTTCCATTTTAGGGATGACATCATGACTGAAGAAGCTGACATTTTGCCTTCGGGATCACGAAGTCCGTTTCGGTCGGCAGGTTTCTGGGCGGTTTTGCTTGGAGCCGTTGCCGTAATCATGGTCTTTGCGCAGATGGTTGGCCCGACGTTTGAATCGAAGCCATCCGCCGCATCGCAGATCGGTGAGATAGCCGGTGAGATAAAACGATCAGCCTGGCGAACTTTCCTTGGCCTGCCAAAGCCGGAGCAAGCTGAACAGACGCTGTCCGTGTGGAACTATCTCGCGATCGCGGCTCCGGTTCTCGGAGTCATTGCGCTTCTGCTTTCGTTGATTTCAGGCGTGATGCGGGAGAACTGGCGGTATTCAGCCTATGGAGCCAGCCTCGGTGCCGCGGCAATCCTGTTTCAGTACTTTTGGTGGATTGCCTTGTTGGTGGCTGGCGTGGTGCTTCTCGTTACCATTATCGAGAATATTGGCGATATTTTCAGCTTCTAAACTTGGCGGGCCCGGTCCCGGCGTTCGAGTTTTCCACTTTGCTAACCCTCACGCCTTTCTTTCCGCCAGCCAGATACCGCCAAACACCAGCGCCAGTGCGATGGCGTGGAAGAAGTGAAACCGTTCGGCCAAAAGCAGCACCGAAAGGCCGGTGCCGAATATCGGCACGAGATTGACAAACAGCCCGGCACGGTTGCCCCCGATCATCCGGTTGCCGATGATGTAGAAGGTCTGCGACAGGATCGACGGAAAGATCGCCGTATAGGCGACGACGGTCCAGCCCTGCCGGTCCGGCCATTGGCTGAACCCGGCGAGCCATTCGACAATGGCAAACAGGCTGGCTGAAACCAGCGCGCCCATGGAAAGCGCGATCATCATCGACTGCCAATGCAGTTTCGGCATGTTGCGAATGGCGATCGTGTAGCCGCCGTAAGCGACAATGGCCAGCAGCATCAGCCCGTCGCCGAGATTGACCTCAAGCGCCAGCAATCGCTGGAAACTGCCTTGCGCCGCGACAATGACCACGCCTGCGGCTGTCAGCAAAAACCCGGCGATCTGCGCATAGGAAACCCGGATGGCAAACAGCACGAAATTGCCGGCGAAAACCACCATCGGAATGGCCGCCTGCACGATCGAGACATTGATGGCCGTGGTGAAGTTGAGCGACGTATAAAGCGCCACATTGAACCCGGTCAGCCCGACCGTGCCCATGACCGCCAGATAAAGCCAGTTATCGGCGATGACCTGCCGCTCCACCCTGAAATGCCGGTGACCGATGGCAAACAGGATCGCCAATGCGATCACCCAGCGCATCGCCGTCAGCAGCATCGGAGAGACATGTCCGGCGGCAAACTTGCCCGCCACCGCATTGCCGCCCCAGAACAGGGCGGTCATGATCAGCAAAAGATAAGCGGTACGGTGCATCCGGATCAGCCCATTCCCGGACATTGCCGGACCATCAGACCGCTAACACATCCATCACCGGCACAAAACCGTTATGCCGCAGGTAATCGGCTTAATTGAGCCTCGCAAAAGGACGCCGGGGTGGTTATAAGTCGGCGACCAGCTTGGTCATTGAATGCTTTTCAGCAAGGGGAAACTCCATGGCCAATGTGGTGGTCGTCGGCTCTCAGTGGGGTGACGAGGGCAAGGGCAAGATCGTCGACTGGTTGTCGGAGCGGGCAGATGTGGTGGTCCGCTTTCAGGGTGGCCACAATGCCGGCCACACGCTGGTCATCGACGGCACATCGTACAAGCTGAGCCTGTTGCCGTCCGGCGTTGTCCGCCCGGGCAAGCTCGCCGTCATTGGCAATGGTGTGGTCATTGACCCGCATGCGCTGGTCGCCGAGATCGACCGCCTCGGCGAGCAGGGCGTCACAGTGACGACCGACAATCTGAAAATCGCCGGCAATGCCACCTTGATCCTGTCGCTGCATCGCGAACTCGATGGAATCCGCGAGGATGCAGCGTCCAACTCGGGCACCAAGATCGGCACCACCCGGCGCGGCATCGGTCCCGCCTATGAAGACAAGGTCGGCCGCCGCGCCATTCGCGTCATGGACCTGAAGAACACCGATACATTGCCGGCCAAGGTCGACCGGCTCCTGACCCATCACAATGCGCTGCGCCGGGGTCTCGGGCATTCGGAGATTGCCCATGATGTGATCATGGAAGAGCTGACCAGCGTTGCAGACCGCATTCTGCCGTTTCACGATACCGTCTGGCGCCTGCTCGACGCCAAGCGCAAGGCCGGCGCCCGCATCCTTTTCGAAGGTGCACAGGGCACCCTGCTCGATATCGACCACGGCACCTATCCCTTTGTCACCTCGTCCAATACCGTTGCCGGCCAGGCCGCCGCCGGTTCCGGCATGGGGCCAGGTTCGGTGGGCTATGTGCTCGGCATTACCAAGGCCTATACGACGCGAGTCGGCGAAGGACCTTTTCCGACCGAGCAGGAAAACGAAGTCGGCCAGTTTCTGGGCGAACGCGGCCACGAATTCGGCACCGTGACCGGGCGCAAACGCCGTTGCGGCTGGTTTGACGCGGTGCTGGTCCGTCAGGCGGTCGCCACCAACGGCATTACCGGCATCGCGTTGACCAAACTCGACGTGCTCGACGGGCTGGATGAGATCAAGATCTGCACCGGTTACCGGCTTGATGGCGAGGAAATAGACCATTTCCCCGAAAGCCAGGGCGCGCAGGCCCGGGTTGAGCCCATTTATGAAACCCTTGAAGGCTGGCACGACACCACCGTCGGCGCCCGCAGCTGGAACGATCTGCCGGCTCAGGCGGTCAAATATGTGCGCCATGTCGAGGAGCTGATCGGCGCACCGGTGGCGCTGTTGTCGACCAGTCCGGAGCGCGATGACACGATCCTCGTCACCGATCCGTTTCAAGACTGACGCTCTACGCCAACTTTTACCGCTCATACTTGCCGAATCTGTGATAGAGCCGAGTGATTCCCAACTCCGCCGAATTGCTTTATTCTCAACGAATCAGTGTTTCCTGCGCCCTGGTGCAGCAGAAACAGGCGGTTACGAGGGGAAAGCGGCATCTTTTCGCCAACAGGCATGACGGTTGCGGACGCATCGGCAATTTCTTGGCCATGCTGTCATAACTGGGCCGAATTCAGCGATATGATGGCGCGGGTTTGAAAAGCAGGGCGAAATGAATGGCTGACTTTGTCGCAGTGCTGAGAAAGACACTCGACGGGCTTGAAAGTCCGACGCAACAGACACGTGAAAAAGTATATGACAAGGCGAGAACAACGATCGCGGCCAAGCTTGCTGCGATCAGCCCGCCGCCGCCGGCTGCCGTGATTGAAAAGCAGCGCGAAGCGCTCGAAAAAGCCATCGCTGATATCGAGGCCGGTTACCAGCAGGCCGAAGCCAACACACAGGCCGAAGAAGATCCGCTCGCCGATTTTGTTTCCGGAAAGGCATTCGGAACACCGTCGCCGCCGGCAGCTGACCCTCTCGCCACCGCAGCGAACAGCACCGGTGCCGCACCGCCGGAACCGGCCCCCGCTGCACCGGAACCTGCGGCAGCGGCCACAGCGCCCGCCGCACCTCCTGCAGCAGCCGAAGCGGCCGCGGCAGCGCCCATCGAGACGCCACAACCCTCGTCAGACGGCGAAACGGACAATCGACTGGCAAGAACTGCCCCTGCCGATCAAGAAAAAGGACGCGGCCGGGCCGGATTGATCGCCGCGGCCATCATCGTGCTGCTGCTCGCCGGTGCCGGTTATGGCATCTGGCAGAACAAGGAAGACTTCGCCCGCATGGCCGGGCTTGAAAGCCTGCTCGATCAGGGCTCGGATGCCGAAGCGGTCACCGAGGACACCACGGCGGCAGATACAGAAGACACATCGACACCGGCAACCGGCCAGGAGACCGCTCAAGACGATGCCGCTGCAGAAGACGAAGAGCAAAAATTCACCCAACGTTTGCTGGAAGACGGGTCCGAGGTCGATCCGGGGCCGGCGGGTGATGAACCTTCCGTTGGCGAAGGCACGTCGGTTGCAGCCGCCAATAATGCCACCGGTGAAGAAACCCAGCAGGATACCGCTGCCGCCGAACCGGAACAGACCACCGGGGACGCTGAGCAAACAGGCGCGGAAGCGCCCGAAGGAACGGCTTTGCCTGTCGGTCAGCGCGCCATTTTTTACGAGGAACGCACCTCTGACCTTCAGGGATCGGCCGAACCGGGCGCTGTTGTCTGGTCGCTGGTGCAGGAATCACCGGGTGGCAATCTGCCGCCGGAGCCGGCCATTCGCGGCGAAGCGACCATTCCCGAAAAGGGCCTTCAGTTCAAAATGACCATTCGCCGCAACGGCGATAAATCGCTGCCGGCAAGCCACATTATCGAGATGATATTCATCACGCCCGATGAGTTTGACGGCGGCGGCATCGAGAATGTCCTGCGCATCACCTTCAAGGATTCCGAACAGTCCGCCGGCAATCCGCTGCTCGGCATTCCGGCAAAGATTTCCGACGGCTTCTTCCTGCTCGCGCTCACCGACAGCAAGGCGGATATCGAGGCCAACACCACGATGATGCGCCGTCTGGAGTGGCTGGATATTCCGCTGGTCTACAATTCCGGCCGCCGCGCCCTGATCACGATGGAAAAGGGTGTGCCCGGCTCGAAAGTCTTCGACGAGGCGTTGAAAGCCTGGGCCCCGGAAAACAGCGGCTGACAAACCTCAAACAAGAAAGGCGGCTTCAAAGCCGCCTTTTTCATTACAAATTTTTGGACAGGTCAGGCGTCGATGGTGCGCAGCGCCTGCTTCTGCCGCTTTGCTGCTTCCTTGACAGCAGCCTGAACCTTTTCAAAGGCCCGGACCTCGATCTGGCGGACACGTTCACGGCTGATGTCGAATTCCCCTGACAATTCTTCCAGCGTCAGCGGATCTTCCGACAATCTGCGGGCTTCAAAGATACGCTGCTCGCGCTCATTCAGCACATTCATCGCGTCAGACAGCATTGCACGGCGGTTTTCCAGCTCATCCTGGTCGACCAGCATCTGCTCCTGGCTGTCGCTTTCATCCGTCAGCCAGTCCTGCCATTCGCCGCCTTCGCCTTCCGCAGCGCGGATCGGCGCGTTCAGCGATGCATCGCCCGAAAGGCGCCGGTTCATCGACACGACTTCCTCTTCCGAGACTTTCAGGCGCGAAGCAATCTCGCTGACCTGTTCGGGATTGAGGTCGCCATCATCCAGCGCCTGGATTTTGCCCTTCACCTTGCGCAGGTTGAAGAACAGCCGCTTTTGGTTGGCGGTCGTGCCCATTTTGACCAGGCTCCAGGAACGCAGGATATATTCCTGGATCGAAGCCTTGATCCACCACATCGCATAGGTTGCCAGCCGGAAACCGCGCTCCGGCTCAAATTTCTTCACGGCCTGCATCAGGCCGACATTGCCTTCGGAAATCACTTCGCCGATCGGCAGGCCATAACCGCGATAACCCATCGCGATCTTGGCAACGAGCCGCAAATGGCTTGTGACAAGCTTGTGCGCAGCATCCGTGTCCTCATGCTCGTGATAGCGCTTGGCGAGCATGTACTCTTCCTGCGGCTGCAGCATGGGAAAGCGGCGAATTTCTTCCATATAGCGGCTCAAACCGCCTTCGCCGGATACGACACTCGGTAAGTTCTGGGCCATTCAGCACCCTTCCTCTCCAGTTTTTCTGTTCTTGCCCCTTCTTCAAGAAGCGGGCTTTTGTGACCGGCAGCCGCAATTCATGCGCGCCCCCGTTCATGATCAAATATAGGTGCCCTTTTAGGCAGATTCACGAAATTCGCAGGTTAAATTTTCGTCATGTTGGTAAAAAATTGCCTCAAACCTTTGAAATTCATAGAATATTCAACGCTTTCACCAGTTTGTCCATATCGGCGGGAAATGGCGCCTCAAACCGCATCAATTCGCTTGTTTGCGGGTGCCGGAACGCCAATGTCGCCGCATGCAGCGCCTGGCGCGAAAACCCGCTGACCGCCGATTTCACCGGTTCGGGCAGGATATTGGCCTTGGTGCGAAAACCGGGCCCGTAGACCGGATCGCCGATCAGCGGATGGCCGATATGCGCCATATGCACCCGGATCTGGTGCGTCCGGCCGGTCTCCAGCCGGCATTCCACCAGCGAGGCGGTCGCCGTGGCATCGGCCTGCAGGCCGAATTGCTGTTTGACGGCAAAATGCGTCACCGCGCGGCGCGCATCCGCCCTGCCTTCCGGCACCACGGCGCGCTTCATCCGGTCGGATGCAGACCGGCCCAGCGCCGCATCGATCGACCCGGTCATCCGGTTTGTCGTGCCCCACACCACCGCCAGATAGCTGCGTTCCAGGTCTCCCGACCGTCCGTGGTCGGAAAAGGCCTCCGACAGCGCCTTGTGCGCCGCATCGTTCTTGGCCGCCACCATCACACCGCTGGTTTCCTTGTCGAGCCGGTGCACAATGCCCGGCCGCTTGACCCCGCCAATGCCCGACAGCGTGTCGCCGCAATGAAAAAGCAGCGCGTTGACCAGCGTTCCGTCCGGCACGCCGGCGCCCGGATGCACCACCAGGCCGGCCGGCTTGTCGATGACGATCAGATGCTCATCCTCGTAAAGCACGTTGAGCGGGATATTTTGCGGCTCCGGTTCGGCGGCCTCTGCCTCCGGCATGCGCCATTCCACCGTGTCACCTGCCGCAAGCCGCCGCTTCGGCTCGGCCGGTTCACCATTCAGCCGCACTTCGCCTGCGCCGATCATCGCCTTGACCCGGTTGCGCGACACATGCGGGCCCAGCTGCGTTGAAAGCCACTGGTCGAGCCGCGCCCCCTCACCGGTGTCCGGCACCGCCATGGCTTCCCATTGGCCCGCGGTTTCTGTATCAGGTGCCGGCACGACAACAGCCCGATGAGCGAAAAATGACCGAACAGGCGCCGATAAAGAACCAGGCCGAACTTGGCGGCGACGAAGACAAGCCGCTCGATCCGGCGGTGGAGCGTGTGCGCCGCAAGATGATGCGGCTTATGGCGATTTCAATCGGCATCATGATGATCGGCCTTATGGCGGTGCTGTTTGCGATTGTCTACAAGATCTCGGCCCGCGACGAGGCCGCAGCCCCCGCCGGCGACACGTTCGAGACCGTGATTGCCATTCCCCCCGGCGCAAAAATCGTCTCGCAGTCGCTCTCCGGCGACCGCCTGACCCTGCTTGCCGAACATGCCAACGGCCGCCAGACGATCTTCATCTTCGACACCGCCATGCGCAAAGTGGTCGGAAGGATTGAAGTGGGGAGCGAGTGAGGGGGGATCTATCTCGCCCCTGGCGGGTGGAGCGCCGGACCTGTCTCTCCCCTTGCGGGGTCCGCAGGACGGGTCGAGACCCGTGGCTCGGCCCCGGGCGGAAAGTCTTTTCTTGGGCTTACGAGGGCGTGCCCGAGTAAGTGCTTAGAAAAGACCAGAGAGGGGGTGAGGCGCGGTTCGCGAAACGCGAATGGAAAGCAACGCTTTCCAAGCGATGAACGCCCGAAGCGCGCTTGGCGCGAGGGCTTTGGTTTTCGCCCTGCCGGGTCCCTCTATCTCTCCCCTTGCGGGAGAGAAAGTGAAAACTTTGGCTTGGTGAAGCCAAGTCATTAGTTTTCACAAGAGAGGGGGTATTTCTCCTATGGCAACGAACCCCCTCTCTTGCAAAATCTAACACTTAGCTACCGCTAAGGTGTTGATTTTGCTTTCTCTCCCGCAAGGGGAGAGATACGTCCCGCCCCCTCATCCTGCGGCCAATCCCCCGAAACCTTTTACGGAACTTACCCCGCTTGGGAACCCGTCGCCGCCAGCGCCGTCTCACGCGGACCATTGCTGCCCGCCCTCGCTGATCCGTTTGGCGGGCACCGGCTCGTCTCCACCCCGCCGCGCCCGTTCCATCACGGCGATGTTGCGGCAGAACTCGGCTTCGGCCAGTTCACGCACGCGCTGTTCCGTCATCGCCTCGGTTGTCGCCTCGCGTTCATCGATGCGCATCTGCCGCTGTTCGGCCCGCAGCTGCACCGCCAGATAGATAAAGAAGAGAACCTGCGATGGAATGGCGATCACCACCACGGCCTTGACCCAGTCGGTGGTCTGCCGCCAGGTCTCGAGTATGTCGCGGATGATTGAGTAGTCGTCCAAGGTGTTTCCCCATTTCATTGGCGCTCACGGCAGGGCGGCCTTGCGGCTTGCGCCGGTTGGGCGGGGAGCGCGCCGCACCTATCTCTCCCCTTGCGGGAGAGATAGGCACCGCGTCCTCCCGCACACATCTTCACCTCACCACCGAAACCTCGGCGGCGCGAACGCCCCGGAAAAATGAAAACGGCCTTTCAGGGATTTCCTGAAAAGCCGGGGAGTTAGAAAACCGCCGCAAGACGATCGCATTGGCCTTTAGGCTTTCGCCCTGAACATGCGCCAATGCCTCCCCGACCCTAGGAATCGAGGAGACACCATTTAACGGCTGATGTCAGCCGCTTGCGGTGGGGTTTCTACGCCCCGAAGCAGACGAGTGGCCCGCTCCACTTGCGACTATAGCGTGTAGCGGGTAGGATTGGAAGGGGGGAGTTGTCACCATGGCAAAACTACTTGCATACACAATCGCTCTGTTTTTTGTGCTGCCGGCACCAAGCTACGCATGCGATGCAATTCACCGATTAGACCCGAACCGGGGTAAATTGATCGAAGATTGCATGAAAAGAGATGTTGAAGAGCTGAAAAAAGGACTGCCAACCAAGTTAGATCACATCACCACTTTTGAATCGGCGAACCTGTTTGGCAAGTTAGTCACCTATGAGTACACATTGGATGTATCCAAGGAAGAAGCGATTAGACGTCAAATTGTGGTTCAAACGAAAAGCAAGTTGAAAGAGTATATGTGCGCTAATCAACCATTTGCATTTTTGATAGAAAACGATGTGAAATATGGATATGTGTATTCAGACAAAAACGCCAACATTATTGGCCATTTTGTTGTCGATAAGCATCTTTGTGGATTTTAAATATTGGTTACGCTGCGACAAAAGCGCCGCCCAGCGGCTTATTGTTGTCTTGATCGAAGTCAGCCGCGAGCATCATCCGCGTTGCTAGGGTGTGCTTAGGACCAACATTTCTCATGATGGCGCGCGCCTTTTTTGCTGTGTCGGGCCATCGCAACAAAGCGATCTGTAAGCCCGTGGTTGCAACAACGCGAACAGAATCAAGCAACTCACTTGATGCCTGCGACAGTTTCGAAAACTCTTGATCAAGGTCGAGGTCGTCCCCCCGCAGCCTGTCATCAGTCGGCTTCATGGTCGTTACATAATTAATCATATGAGGAGCTGTTTTTCGATTCATAACGACTGTATGCAGGTCTAACAAACGTTTCTTGAAAGGCTCGCTCACCTCTTCGCTCTTGAGGAGTTTCTCGAGCGCTGGATAGTGATCGCGCATGGCTGCAGCAACGTCTTTCAGATCTTCCTTTCGTCGCCTAGCTTTCCGGATGGTGACGCCGGTCCACAGGGATAAAAGGGACACAATGATCACAAATCCCACGAAAATTAACATCTCTTCTTCGCCGATAAACATCATATCCACATTCCTTATTTGGCTGTTCGAACGGCCGTACCCCGGAACTCTTTTGGGAATTCTCTTTCCACGAGCAGCTTTGCTAACGCCAACTCACCTTCTGCCTCTATCTTTTCGACTTCAGTTTCTTTCTGCTTGACTTCATTACGTGAGATCCAAACGCTACGTATGCAATAGGCCAGATATGTGACAGCCGACGTAAATGTTGCAACGTAAGGGTCAACATTGAGTGGAATTAGAAGCACCGGAGCCAAGATGGCGACAGCAGCCAAGGCTGCCTCCGGCCGCTCTTGAAGCGCTTCAAATATCGTTTTCAATACCACCCTCCCCCCGAAGGTTGCATAATCACTCTGCACCATGCACGCTCTGCGTGCAAGTCAGATGTTACGCGAAGTATATTAAAACGAGAATCGCTACGACCGTCGACACGCCAGTGGTGATGCCGAAGCGTACCATGGCACCGGCTTTCGCGGAGAAAGATTTGCCTCCTCTCTTGCAATTTCTAGCACTTAGCTGACGCTAAGATGCTGAAATTGCTTTCTCTCCCGCAAGGGGAGAGATAGGTCCGGCGCAAAAACTTATCCACGCTTTCAAATCCTCCGCCACACTCTCCAGCCAAACCGGGAAGCGGGCATGGACGACTGGAAAATCGCCATCAAAAGGAACCGTCGGGCGCCGGCTCTCCCTTCGCCCCCCTTGAGGGGGAGAATGTAAAATCGGTACTTAGCCGAGCGGATGCGAAAGCTAAGTGCCAGATTTTGCAAGAGGGGGGATAAACTCATCGGGCGCTAATTCCCCCCTCTTGTCTTTTCCAAGCACTTACTCCGGCCAAGCCCTCGTAAATGCAGGAAAAGACTTTCTCCCCCTCAAGGGGGGCGAAGGGATGCAGCACCTCTCATCGCCAAAACTTATCCACGCTTTCAAAACCTCCTCCACACTCTCTGGTCAAACCGGAAAGCGGCCATGGACGACTGGAAAATCGCCATCAACAGGAACCGAAGGGCGCTGGAAGGCGTCATCGCCGAACTGCTGGCGCTGGCGCAGCGGGAGGATACGCTGCGGCGGTCGGTTCTCCGAATTCTGCGGCCGGCGGAATCGGCGCTGAGACGATTGATCGTCGTCGTCGCGGCGATGTTGAATCAAAAGGCGCGGGAGAAGCGAGGCGAGCGCGACGCAGAAATCCAGCTGCCGGATTTCTCCTCTTTCGCCACTTACGACACGCTGCCGGCCTTCCAGTTGATCGATCCGCGCAAGAATTTTGTCGAACCGATGCAGCCGATTGCCAGTGGCATTCCGCGCATCTGCGTCCCCGGCGTTTTCGATCCGGCGCCGCTGAAGAAACCAGATGATGCTCTTGATGCCGTCAAGCTGATGCGCCGTATTCGCAAGCTGAAAATCGCGCTCGCCACCCTGCCGAGACAGGCCCGCCGCCTCAACCGGCTGATGGCCAGGCGCGCCAAGGCCGAACCCGGCCCCGGAAGGGTCGGACCGATCCGCCCCGGCCACCCGCCGGGCCACCGCCAGCGCCCGCGCGAACCGGTCGACGACCTTTTGAACGAATGCCACTGGCTGGCGATGGAGTGTCAGCGCGCACCGCCTTGAGAATTTCCATCAGCGCGAACATTTCCAACCCGGATGAGAGATTCGCGGGAACGATGGCGTATGGGCGCAGCGACTATCTCCCCCCTTGCGGGGGAGAAAGTGAAAACCTGGATTTGCGCCGCGAAGCAAGCAAGTCCTTGGTTTTCACCAGAGAGGGGGTTGAGATGCCGGATCAAAAACGAAAAGGATGAATTTGAGCGAGAAACGTGCCCCTTCTCCCGCAAGGGGAGAGATACCGGCAAAAAGGAGAGACATGAAAAAATGCGCCGCCTGCAAACCGTGACATTCCTGGTGCGCGACTATGACGAGGCGGTCGCCTGGTTTCGCAATTGCCTGTCGTTTGAGCTGATCGAGGACACCGCGCTTGGCGGCGGCAAGCGCTGGGTTGTCGTGGCGGCGTCGGCCGGTTCGTGCCAGCTGCTGCTCGCCTCAGCCGATGGTGACGACCAGCTGGCGGCGGTCGGCAACCAGACCGGCGGCCGGGTCGCCTTCTTCCTGGAGACCGGCGATTTCGCCCGCGATCACGCGGCCATGGTCTCTAAAGGCGTGGAATTTCTCGAAGCGCCCCGCCATGAAGAATACGGAACCGTTGCCGTGTTCAGGGATCTCTACGGCAACAAATGGGACCTGATCGAGCGGGCCGGCTGAAATGCGCCATCCGAGATCGCCGTTGCATTCGCCCGCCCGGCGGCCTATATCCTCCCGGTCCGGCACGCTCCCATCGTCTAGTGGTCTAGGACGCCGCCCTCTCACGGCGGAAACAGGGGTTCGAGTCCCCTTGGGAGTGCCAGTTCCCGCCAGCCAGATATTGCCTCGCCTTTGCTGCGGTGGCATGTGCATGTCCGACGCGATCAAACGAAATGCAAAGGCGGACCGGTGGCCAAAAAACTTTATGATGCGCTGTTTGCGCCACATGCGGACAACCCCAAGCCGTTTCTCGTCGACAAGGCCGGAAGCGCGATCAGCTACCGCGACTTCATCGCCACCAGCGGCCGCATTTCCAATCTGCTCTGCGCCTCCGGCGTCGGGCCGGGCGACCGTGTCGCCGTCCAGGTCGAAAAATCGCCAACGGCGCTTGCCTTGTATGCCGCCTGCGTTCGCGCGGGCGCGGTGTTTCTGCCGCTCAACACCGCCTACACACCTTCCGAACTGGACTACTTCATCGGCAACGCCGAACCGGCGCTGATCGTCTGCGACGCTGCTGCGGAAACAGCAATTGCAAAAATTGCCCGCGGCGCAATCGTGATGACGCTGAACGGCGACGAGACCGGAACGCTGGCCGACGGCGTGGAAGCCCAACCGGCCGAATTCGACACGGTCGCGCGCAGCGGCGATAATCTCGCCGCGATCCTCTACACTTCCGGAACCACCGGGCGCTCCAAGGGCGCCATGCTGACGCAGGACAATTTGTTGTCCAACGCGGCCGCCCTCGTCGGCTTTTGGCGGTTTTCGGCTGATGATGTGCTGCTGCACGCGCTGCCGATTTATCACACTCACGGCCTTTTCGTCGCAACCAATGTCATGCTGCTTGCCGGCGGGTCGATGATCTTCCTGCCAAAGTTTGATCTCGACGCGATCATCGCCAACCTGCCGAAATCAACCACGATGATGGGTGTGCCGACATTCTATACCAGGCTGCTTTCCGACCCGCGCTTTGATCGCCGACTGGCCGATCACATGCGGCTGTTCATTTCCGGCAGCGCGCCGCTGCTGGCCGAAACCCATGTCGAATTTGAAGCCCGCACCGGTCACCGCATTCTCGAGCGCTACGGCATGACCGAAACCAACATGAACACCTCCAACCCTTATGATGGCGAGCGCCGCGCCGGCACGGTTGGTTTTGCGCTGCCCGGCGTCGACGTGCGCATTTGTGAGGCTGAAAGCGGCAGCGAGGTTACCGACGGCGAAATCGGCATCCTCGAAGTCAAAGGCCCGAATGTGTTTTCAGGCTACTGGCGCATGCCGGAGAGAACCGCCGAAGAGTTCCGGCCTGACGGCTACTTCATCACCGGCGACCTGGCCTCGCGTGATGACGATGGCTATATCCGCATTGCCGGCCGCGGCAAGGACCTGATCATCTCCGGCGGGCTGAACATCTATCCGAAGGAGATCGAACTGCTGCTCGACGAACAGGACGGCGTTTTGGAATCGGCGGTCATCGGTGTTCCGCACGCCGATTTCGGTGAAGCGGTCGTCGGTGTCGTTGTCGCAATGCCTGAGGCACTAATTGACCCCGGCGAGATCAAGGCTGCAATTCGCGACCGCATTGCCCGGTTCAAGCAACCGCGCGAAATCGTGCTGGTTGACGAATTGCCACGCAACACAATGGGCAAGGTTCAAAAAAACGTTCTGCGGGAAACCTATCGGGACCTGTTCAAGGATTGAGCGCCCTACTCCGCCGCCGGCCGTATCGTCTTGCCGGTGGGAATGACCTCGTATCCGGGTTCCTCCGGCTCGTCATCGACCATCTCCGCGGGAAATCCCGGCGCGCGGATATCCAGCCCCGTCGCTTCCTCAAGCCGCTTGACAATATTTGGCGACCATTCGCGCTCACCGTAGCGGGCGATCCCGTCCCGGAAAATCTCGATCAGCAGCGGCGAGACATCCAGCGGCACGCCTGCCCTGTCAGCAACCTCCTGAAACAGCCCGATATCCTTGGCCACCAGATCCATGGTAAAATTGATGTCGCGCGAACCATTGAGGATGACCTGGCTCTCGGTTTCATGCACAAACGAAGTGCCGGACGAAATGCGGATAGCCTCAAACGTCGAGTTGAGATCCATGCCCGCCGCCTTGGCGGTCACCAGCGCCTCGCACAACGTGACCAGGTTGGCCGTTGCCAGATAGTTGGTCAGCACTTTGAGGACAGAGGCCGATCCCAACGGACCGGTGTGCAAAATTCTCCGTCCCAGGGTGGTCAGTACCGGAAGTACGCGCTCAAAGGTCGTCCGTTCGCAACCGGCAAAAATCGAGATATTTCCGGTCGCTGCGCGGTGGCAACCACCGGAGACCGGACAATCGACCGGCTCGGCTCCTTTGCCGGTGACCAGCGCGCCAAGCCGCTTGACCTCGGCTTCGTCGGTCGTCGACATTTCCGCCCAGATTTTGCCTGCAGAAAGGCCGGCCAGAATTCCGTCATCGGCTTCCATCACCGCGGCGCAAGCAGCCGGAGACGGCAGGCAGGTGATGATCATATCGCAAATTTCCGCCATCTGCCGCGGACTGTCGGCCCAGTTCGCACCCTTGGCCAGGAACGGTTCGGCCAGATCGCGGTTGAGGTCGCGCACCGTAAGCTCGAACCCGTTGCGAAGGATACTGCCGGCCAGCTTGCCGCCAACATTGCCAAGTCCGATAAATCCGATTTTCATTTTTCTCCTCCGGACACGCTCACGGCCGGAACATGCAATATCGAGCGCCGATAGAATACCAAAATTCCGAACTGTTCTGCGACTTGGCGCAAACACCACGATAGATCAATCACCGCTTTTGTTTGACGTGTTATGATCGCGCTAATTATGCGCGATCTTCTCACTCTGTTGCGACTGACGAGATACCAGGCCCGGACAGTCCGGGCACGGCACAACGTAGGCCCCGATTTTCCGACAATGACAACTTACTGTTCGGAGACAAATACCGGAGGTAATGCAACACTGCCTTCGTGGACCACCGTCTCATCAAAACCGCAGGAAAAATCACGCGCATAGTCGTCCGCAACGTCCCTGGCGGCCTGATTGGCATTGCCGTTGCCGGTTGCCACGACGTAGCCGACAACGCAGCCGTCGCCTCCCGGACCGGCAACCTTTTCGACCACCAGCACCTGAATCTCCCCGTCGCCATTCACGTCAGACACCGTCCAGCGGTGAATGGTGGCAAAAGGCCGGGGTCCACTTTCATCCGTTTCAATTCGCCATTCGATCGTGCCGCTGGTCGAATTGAACCCGCCGAAGCTCTCCCACTTCGGCGCCAGATCACCTGACGGTGGAAAGCCATAATGAAGGCTTTCTCGCAGATCGGAATAATAGATCAGGATTGGATAGCCGCGATATCCGTTGCACGTCAGATTGGCCCAGTCACCGTCGCCTTCAGACGCCGAACTGAAAACCGTGCAATCCGTTTCGGTGTTAAGCTTGGTATATTCACTTGAGATTTCGCCGGCTCTGAGCGGCGCGATGAATGCCAGCAGGAAAAGCAATCCTGTAGCTCGAATGAGCAATTTGGTCATGGATGTTCACTCCTGCGTTGATCGCCAACGTTTGAGCGCATCCTTAAGCGTTTTCGCCGCTTTCGCCAATCCGTCACCTCTGAGGCGAAGTGGCGGAGGAACTTCAGGAGGGGTTATTCAGAGAACCGCAGGCGCTATTGAAGCCCACAAAAGATTCCGCAGGAAGAATATGATCAGCAATAAAATTATCGGTGAGATATCGATCCCGCCAAGATCAGGCAGAAACCGTCTGATCGGCCGCAGAGCTGGTTCGGTCACACGATACAGAAAATCACCGACCATGCCGACAAACTGGTTGCGGGAATTGACAACGTTAAAAGCAAACAGCCAGGAAAATATCGCCGAAGCGATAATGAGCCACATGTAAATCCCGAGCGCGAGATCAATCGTCAGCAAAAGTGCTTGCATCTGTTTCTCCTGAAATCAGACAGACATTTAGACACTGGAGGTGTCCGCGGCAAGTATTCTCAACTAGCCGTTGGCGTGTTTTTGATATGCTTGACACCCATCCGGCCATCCTCCTAAATCGCCACGAATCCTTCAGGGGCCGTAGCTCAGTTGGGAGAGCGCGTCGTTCGCAATGACGAGGTCAGGGGTTCGATTCCCCTCGGCTCCACCATATTTCAGTTTGCTTGTGGCCGATTGGCACTTCAACATTTTTGCAAGCGTGTGAACATATCCATGCTATCGAAATTGCTGATACTATCAGGGCAGGAATATCGCAGATGACACTCGACGCCACCATCAACATCATCAGGGCAATAATGCCATTCGAGCAAGTCGATGTAGCAATGGTCTTGGGTTCAGGTCTCGGCGGCTTTGCCGACCAGATCGACGGCGTATCAATCGACTACTCGGAATTACCGGTATTTCCGGATTCCAGTGTTTCCGGGCACGCGGCCAACCTGGTGCTCGGAACGGTGGGCAATGCCCGGGTGGCCATCCTGGGCGGACGCGTTCATTACTATGAAAAGGGCCAGGCGGACGCCATGCGCGGACCGCTTGAGACGATTGCCGCACTCGGTGCGAAGCAATTGCTCTTGACCAATGCCGCCGGTTCGGTTCGCAACGGGCTTGGGCCCGGTGATCTGATGTTGATCTCCGATCACATCAATTTTGCCGGAACAAATCCGCTGATCGGCGAGGAAACCGACCGCCGATTCGTGCCGCTGACAGACGCCTATGATGACGATATCGCAAATGGCCTGAAAACTGCCGCTGAACAATCCGGTGTCGAACTGCAAAGCGGGGTTTACACCTGGTTTTCCGGGCCTTCGTTTGAGACGCCAGCCGAAATACGTGCGACCCAAAACCTCGGTGGTGATGCGGTTGGCATGTCCACCGTGCCGGAAGTGATCCTGGGACGGTTTTTGGGATTGAAGATTGGCGCCATCTCGTCGATCACCAATATGGGCGCAGGTCTGAGCGACGAGAACATCAGCCACGAGCATACAAAGGCGATGGCGCCCGTTGGCGCAGCAAAGCTGACAAAGCTTCTGAAGCGCTACCTCGAAAATTTGGTCAGCTAGGTGGAAGGCCCCGCCATGACGCGAGCTGTACTGATCGTGATGGATTCTGTTGGTATTGGCGGCGCGCCAGATGCTGCAAAATATGGCGACGAAGGCGCCAACACGCTCGGCCATATTGCCCAGAAATGTGCCATCGGCGAAGGCGACCGGGATAGCCTGCGTAGTGGAAAGCTCAACCTGCCCAATCTTGCCGCAATGGGTCTGGGAGCTGCTGCCAATGCCTCTGTTGCCGGCTCTGTCGACAATCTTGGTGCCGAGCCGGAAGGCGAATGGGCGATTGGGACGGAATCTTCGGCGGGCAAGGACACACCCTCCGGGCATTGGGAGATTTGCGGTCTTCCCGTTCCGGAGCCCTGGATGCACTTTCCCGATACCGAGCCCAGTTTTCCGGCCGATCTGACCAAAAGTATCATCGAAAAAGGCAATCTTCCCGGAATACTCGGAAACAAGCATGCATCCGGGATCCCGGTGATCAACGAACATGCAGAGGAACATATCCGCACCGGTAAACCGATTTGCTACACATCGGCCGACTCGGTTTTCCAAATAGCGGCCCATGAACAGCATTTCGGTCTGCAGCGGCTTTACGATCTGTGCAAAACTGTCTTCGAACTGACCGCACCCATGCGTGTCGGACGGGTAATCGCCAGACCCTTTGTTGGGGATCGGTCAACTGGCTACAAGCGCACCGGAAATCGCAAGGATTATACCGTCGAACCGGTGGAAGATACGCTCCTCGACTATGCTCATTCCGCTGGCCGCCACACAATTGGTATGGGCAAGATCGGCGACATATTCAGCTATCGGGGGCTGGATGAGGTGCGAAAGGCCCCTGGAAACATGGCCCTCTTTGACAAAACACTCAAGGCGATTGACGATTTGCGCGACGGTGGACTTCTGTTTGCCAATTTCGTCGATTTCGATACCGAATTCGGTCATCAACGTGACGTACCGGGATACGCCGCCGCGCTCGAGGAGTTCGATCAGCGCCTGCCCGAATTATTGGATAAACTCAAATCTGATGATCTGCTGATCGTGACAGCGGATCATGGCAATGATCCAACGTGGCACGGCACGGATCATACCCGGGAACAGGTCCCGATCCTGATCCACCGGTCCGGCGGGCCCGGGTTTTGCGGCAAACGAGCAATGTCGGATATCGGAGCGACGGTGGCCGAGCACCTGGGCATCCATTACAACGGCGCTGGAGCGGCTATTCCGGCTGCTCATGGGTAACAAGTCTATGTTGCAATGCAGCATGCGGTGGACTATCGATTTGCGAAATTTGTCTCGCAAGGAGCGATATCATGCGCATTGACGCTATTTCCATCGGCGATAACCCGCCAGAGGACGTCAACGTAATCATCGAAGTTCCGCTGGGTGGTCAGCCGATCAAATATGAACTCGACAAGGATGCCGGTACGCTGGTCGTCGACAGATTTCTTTATACGCCAATGGCTTATCCCGGAAATTACGGGTTTGTCCCGCACACATTGTCGGATGATGGAGATCCGATCGATGTCCTCGTGTGTAACACCCGGGAGCTTATTCCCGGCTGCGTCATCAATGTCCGCCCGGTCGGGGTTTTGATCATGGAAGATAATTCCGGGCAGGATGAGAAGATATTGGCGGTGCCTTCTCCGCATGTAACGCAGCGCTACCGCGATGTGCACAATGCGACCGATCTCCCAGGAATCACGCTGAAGCAGATCCAGCACTTTTTCGAGCATTACAAGGATTTGGAACCTGGAAAATGGGTAAAGATCGGTGATTGGCTCGGCGCCGACGATGCCAGGCGCATGATTGTTGAGGCGATTGACCGCGCCAAGCAATAAAGCTGCCAAGAGAAAATTCTTCCAGGCCACGATGTTGGAGCACCGATACCTGTTCCGGCCCAGCAGGAGCGGATTCCGGTCCGCTCCTTACCTTAATTGAAAGCTGGTCGGATCGATGCCAAGGCTGGTTAGGCCGCTGTAATCTGTTGTTGATGCTTGCTCTTGACGAACGGCAGCAATACCAGCCCGGCAACAAACAACAAGACGACCGGCGTGACACCGAGGCGTTGTGCGTCCTGCGGAGAAAACCCGAGTGCTTCACGGGCAAAAAACGCCGTCGCAAAAGCAATCGCCAACGGTCCGATGAACGCGGTAGCCTTGCCCGAGAGCGCATAAAGACCAAATGCTTCAGTCACCCGCTCGCGCTCGACCTGATCGACCAGCAGGGTTCTTGAAGCAGCCTGAACCGATCCTCCGGCAGCGCCGATAATCGCGCCGGCGACATAAAATGTTATGTCCGGCAGGTTGGATCCTTCACTGGCAATTGCCATGAACAATATCTCTGTCTTGGTCGTCGAGATCACCAGTATGCAACACAATGTCAGCAAGATGATTGAGCCGGCCACGACGATCTTCGGGCCAAACCGCTGGTCAATCCTGCCTCCAAGCCAGGCCCCGATTGCTCCGGTAATGTTGGCAAGGATACCAAAAATGCCGATTTGTGTGATCGACCAACCCAGGACGCCAGCGGCATAGATGCCACCAAAACTGTAGAGTGCGTTTAGCGCATCCCGGTAGAACATGCTGGAGAGCAGGAAACTGAAGAAGCTCTTTTCGTGAGGCAGGGCACGAAGCGTCGCACCAAGAGCTTTCAGTCCGTTAACAATCGCACCCTTCGCCGCTTTTCTTTTCGGCGCATCCGGCGTGAACAAAAACATCGGTATGATGAAGATCACGTACCATATTGCAGTCAGCGGTCCTGATGCCCTGTCCCCTTCGCGTGCTTCGGTATCGAGACCGAACAAAGGATCAAGGCCGAGCAGTGTTTTTCCTGTCGACGGTTGGCCGGCCAGTAGTCCTAGCACGATGATCAGGCTGATCAGACCACCGACGTACCCCAACCCCCAGGCCGAGCCCGACAAGCGGCCTAGCTCTGAACGGGGCACAAGATCGGGCATCATCGCACTATTGAAAACACCGGCGAATTCCATGCCAATCAGCGCAAGCATGACGGCAAACATCGGCAGTGCCAGACTTTCCATTCCGGGCGTGGCAAGCCAAAGCATCGAACAGCCCACAACGCCAAATATCGAGAAAGCGAAAATCCACGGCTTCCGTGGACCGGTAGCGTCGGCTATCGAACCCAGGATTGGCGCCATAATGGCGATCAGCAGCCCGCCAAATCCTGTTGCATAACCCCAATATTCCTGTCCTTCGGCGCTATTGGAGGCAACCGAGGAAGCGAAATAGGGTGCAAAGACAAATGTGATGATCAGCGTATGAAACGGCTGCGCGGCCCAATCGAAAAACATCCAGCCCCATATGCCACGCCTGCTCGCTCTTGGAGCTTCGCCGGATATTGCCGCATCGCTCATTGTTTCGTGTTAACCCCCGTGGCTGGCCAAATCGTTCATCAACCCGGCAGCAACGGCCAGACGGGACAGCGTCATGTCACCACCTTCGATGAGGTCGCGCATTCGCTCTGTTGTCCTTGCTGCTTGCGGGCCGCCGCTGGTTAGCCATGCGGCCACCGGATCGCTGTCTTTACCATGGGTCTGCAATGCCGCAATCGAAATTCTCCGCCGGGCGGAGGCTATCGTCTCGTTCGCCCGCGCAAGCGCCAGACCGTCATAATAATCATGTGTGCTGATCATGCGGCCGGCTTCCGCAATTTTGCCGATGCGGAATTGCTTTGTTACAGCGTAGTAAACGCGGGCAGACTCAATAAGGCGACAACCGGAACTCTCCGAGATCGACATTGCGTCAGGCACTGCGTCGGAAATACCCAACAAGGCAAGCCGGCGTGCAAGGCCCTCTGGAGCACCGCTCGCCTTGAAATTCGCCACGCGTTCGTCAAGCTTTTCAGCCATGAAGTCGGGCATCATGTCGTGAAGCTTCGGCTCAAGTTCGCTGCGGGCACGTTGAACAGCGGCGACACAGTCTGCCAATGACTGCTGGCTTTGGACCTGACGCAGATACCATCCCGTCGCGCCATGCACGATGCGGCCGACTTCGGAGTAGAAGTCGATCTGCGCGCTTCCCGAAACCTTGTTGTCGAGCGCATCAATGTCCGCATAAATCTGTTCAAGTTCGAACCCGTCGCGCACGAGCACGAATGCTTCGACAATATCGATGGAATTTCTGCCTGTCAGATCCTGCAGCCGGCTAACGAAAGCCGGGCCACCGCGATTTATGGCATCATTGGCCAACAAGGTCGCGATGATTTCACGGCGAAGCCGATGACCGGAGATTTGACCCGAAAACTTCTTCGCCATTCTGGTCGGGAAATAACCGGACAGATCTTCCGAGAAATGAGCATCGTCCGGTAGATCGCTGGCGGCCAATTCGTCGAACAAAACAATCTTGGCGTAGGCCAAGAGTACTCCGAGTTCAGGCCTGGACAGCGGTTCGCCGCGCGACTGCCTGTCAGCAAACTCGCCGTCATCGGGCAACAACTCTACCGCCCGATCCAGCAATCCGCGGTCCTCCAGCGCATTCATGAACCGGCCCTGATGGCCCATGTCCGCAAGGCCCCGCCGTTCCGCAAGCGACAAAGCCAAGGTTTGTTTGTAATTGTTAGCCAGCACAAGATATGCAACTTCGTCGGTCATTTGGGCCAGCAGCTTGTCGCGAGCGGTCCGCGTCAGGCTGCCATCCCTCATCGCAGCTGCCAGGGCGATCTTGATGTTCACCTCGACGTCGGATGAATTGACGCCGGCGGAATTGTCAATCGCGTCTGAATTGCAGCGCCCACCAGCCAAACCAAATTCGATTCTGGCCAGCTGGGTCATTCCCAGATTTGCGCCTTCACCAACAACCTTTGCGCCAACCTCGCTTGCGATGATGCGTATCGCGTCGTTGGCCCGGTCACCGGCATCCTGGTTCGATTCCGTCTTCGCCCGCACATAGGTTCCAATGCCGCCGAACCACATGAGATCGACATTGCTTTTCAGGATCGCGCGCATGATCTCTTGTGGAGAAGCCGTGGATTTGCCCAATCCGATCGCCTTGGACGCCTCACTGCTCAGTTTGACCGATTTGGTCGCACGCGAGATGATCATGCCGCCTTTTGACAGAAGCTTTTCGTTGTAATCCTGCCAGCTGGACCGGCCCAGATTGAACAGTCGCTCCCTTTCAACAAAAGATTTTTCCGCATCAGGATCCGGATCGATGAAAATATCGCGATGGTCAAAAGCGGCAATCAAGCGGGTGTGTCTGGACAGCAGCATGCCATTGCCGAAAACATCGCCGGACATGTCGCCGACACCAATCGCCGTAAACTCCTGGGTTTGAATGTCGTGGTCCATCTCCCGGAAATGCCGCTTGACCGCTTCCCAGGCGCCCCGCGCGGTAATTCCCATTTTTTTGTGGTCATAGCCAGCCGAGCCACCTGAGGCGAAAGCATCGTCCAGCCAGAAGCCGTGTTCCTGGCTTATACCGTTGGCGGTATCGGAAAAAGTGGCTGTTCCCTTGTCCGCGGCGACAACAAAATAAGGATCATCATTGTCGTGACGGACCACATCTTTCGGAGCTTTGATTTTATCACCATCAAGATTGTCGGTGACCGAAAGCAGACTGGCGATAAAATTCATATATGCCTGCCGGCCGGCCTGAAAAACCTCATCACGCGACCCGCCAACCGGAAGCCGTTTTGGATAAAACCCGCCCTTGGCACCGACAGGCACGATAACGGCGTTTTTGACCTGCTGGGCCTTGGCGAGGCCGAGCACCTCGGTGCGGTAGTCCTGTGCACGATCTGACCACCGCAAGCCGCCGCGTGCAACCGATCCAAATCGCAGGTGAACACCCTCCACCTCCGGGCCGTAGACGAAAATCTCTCTCCAGGGTCGGGGTTCGGGCAGGCCGTCGATAGCGCGCGGTTCAAGCTTGAAGGCAAGTGACCGCGGTTGCGCTGTCGCCGGTGCCGCAAAACAATTGGTCCGAAGCGTTGCCTCGATCAGATTGGCAATGCGCCGAATGATCGTGTCTTCATCAAGGTTGGGCACCGCCTCAAGTGCTTCGTTGATGGCCGCCTGCAGATCGGCCGTCTGCTTTTCAGCCGTGGCTTGTTTCGACGGATCGAACCTAGCGCAAAACAGTGCATACAGATCAGCTGAGATTTGCGGATAGCGGCTGAGCACCGCTGCAATGAACTCCTGGCCCTGCGGAATTCCGGCCTGTTGCAGATATCGGCCATAGGCGCGCAAAATTGTGATTTCGTCGGCACGCAATCCGGCTGCGTGACCGAGCGCGTTATATCCGTCATTGTCGTTAGAACCGAACCAGACCGAGAGGAACAATTCCGCAAACAATTTCCCATCGTCCGAGAGATCGATCGTCCGGCCGTCAGCGCTTGTCAGGTGCATGGCATGCAGAAAAACCGGGTTTTCATCGCCATCGGACACCTCGAAAGTGCGCTCGCTGATGACGCGGAAACCCATGTTCTCGAGCAGCGGGACCCGGCGCGACAATGATACCGGTGCGCCGCAATGATAGATCTTGAGCGCAGCTTCGTTGTCACCCTGATCACCGGATCGGTAGAAATCGATCGCAATTGGATCTTCCGCCGAGACCTGACCGACGCGTTGCGCATCGGCAAGTGCTTGGTCGGCAGGAAAGCTTTCGCGGTAGTCGGCCGGAAAACGGCCGGCTATGCGCACCAGAGACCGGTCAACACCGGCATCCGACGCGGCTTGCGCCAAAGCGTCGTCCCAGTTGCGCACGATTTCACGAATTTTGTTTTCGATCTCCGACTGCGGCACGTAGGGTGTTTTGCCGGCATTGCGGCCGATAATGAAATGAACCCGGGCGAGACTGCCTTCCGGAAACGCCGGATAATAGGCAGACAGGCGTCCGACGAAGATTTCCTTCAGGTAGTCTCCTATCCGCTCCCGGTTTCGGCTGTTGTAGCGATCGCGCGGCACATAAACGATCGCCGAAACAAAGCGGTCGAACTGGTCAGCGCGAATGAGCGCGCGAACCCGTGGGCGCTCACTCAGTGCCAGGATCGCCTCGGCGTTCTTGGTCAGCGTCGGCAGATCGATCTGAAACAATTCATCGCGCGGATAGGATTCCAGGACATTGGTCAGCGCCTTGCCGAGGTGGCCGGCCGGATCATAGCCAAGTCTGGAAATGACGGCTTTCGACTTGGAGCGCAGATAAGGTATGCGCATGACGGAACGGGTGTAGGCGGTCGATGTGAACAAACCGACAGCGCGCAGTTCCCCGGTCAGCTTACCGCGTTGATTGAATGTTTTGATCCCGATGTAGTCCATATAGGTCTGCCGGTGGACTTTCGACTTGGTATTCGCCTTGGTCACCAGCAGCGGTTCCGGACCGGTCAGGAACGCGCGAATTTCCGGTGTGGTCGAGAGCGCCTCGTCGCCTTGGCGCAGCACGCGTAAGTTGGGATCGGACAGTATTCCCAAAGCCGGCTTGTCGGCCCTTTTGAGTTTCCCGGTAGTGCCCGATCCGGAGTAACGATATTCACGCATCCCCAGAAATGTGAAATTGTCGTCGCGCAGCCATTCGAGAAACGACACCGCCTCATCGAGTGTTTCGGACCTGAGCGGTGGAGGAGCGTAGCGGTATTCGGTGATTGCCTGCTCGAGGCGGGCCAGCATTGGCCGCCAGTCCTTCACTGCGTCCCTGACCTGCCGCAATATTGCGTCCAGGTTATCGACAAGCCGCTCGCTGGTCTCCCGGTCAACGGCATCGGTGTGGACGTGCAAGACGCTGATCTTGTCAATGCCTTCCCGATTGACACCCGGCTTTGCAATCCCGATCAGTTCGGAGACCCCTGAGCGGCTGTGCTTGACCTCGATCACCGGGTGGAGAACAAGCGAAGGTTCACCCAATTCATTGGTTATCGCTCCCATCACCGAATCGAACAGGAACGGCATGTTGTCGTTGACGATGGTGAATATGGACACCGGTCTGCCATCACAACTCACGCCGGCTTGTGAATGGCTGACAACGACGCTCTTACCCCGCTTGTGCTGTTTGACAGCTTTGAAAGCGCACTCGGCGGTGATGGACAGCGACTTCTTGTCGTATCGGGAAATATCTTCTTTGGGGGCCCGGTCGAATAAAAGTTTGGAGAATTTTTCAGATCCGGATTTGGCAGATTTACCAGCACTCTTTTTTTTGGCAGCGGCCATTCGCGTTTCTCCCTCGCATTGGCTCATTTTTAAGCTATCGTAACAGAAAATTTCTGCATGGCGACGTCTTGATTGCGACGGCGCTTCAGAAAGGCGTCAAATACTGGAGTGAAACAATTGGCCAAAAGTTCCGACATGCAAATTACCTCACTCAACATCGAACCCGAAGACGAATTGAGTGAAGCCACTTTAGCCTATTTCGACAAGTGCAGAGAAAAACTTGGACTGGTGCCTAATGTGCTGGCTGCCTACGCCTTCAACGAAAAGAAACTGCGGGCATTTACCGACTTTTACAATGATTTGATGCTTGGCGATTCAGGCCTGTCGAAGTTGGAGCGCGAGATGATCGCCGTCGCTGTCTCGGCCATCAATCATTGCCATTACTGTCTCGCCGCGCATGGGGCAGCAGTCCGGCAATTGTCGGGCGACCCGGGTTTTGGTGAAGAGATCGCGCATAATTGGCGTGGCGCCGGTCTTGATCAGCGGCAGACTGCGATGCTGGAATTCGCCACCAAACTCACTGAAGCGCCAGACAAGATTGCCAATACAGAGCGGCAGGCTCTTCGCGACGCCGGTTTTTCGGACCGTGACATCTGGGACATTGCGGCTACCGCCGCATTTTTCAACATGTCGAACCGCGTCGCCGCGGCAACGGACATGAAGCCGAACCGGGAATATCACGCAATGGCGAGATAGCGTCCTACGTTTGCAGCGTGTTCAATCGCGCCTGGAGCGCGTCAAAGAAAAGACCGACATGCAGACCATCGGCCAATGCATGGTGAACCTGGACGGCGACCGGCATCTTCCAGCGGCCATTGGTTTGTGAGATCTTTCCCCAGGCAACCCTGGGAATGCAGTCATCAGGCCCACTGACCGGGTGGGTCATCGCCGTTAGATGAACCCATGGCAGGCACGTCATGTAGATCCAGTTTCCCTGTCCGGCGACCTTGTTTTTCAGATCAGTCTGCTGGCGCGCCTGCTCAATTTCACGTTTGCACGCTTCATCAAACATCAGCCAGTCGCGCTGCCATGGTATGTCGCAAAAGGCGAATTTGCGGTCTTCGATCGGAACGGTAACCGACGCGCCAACCGTTTCGCATTCATAGACGTGAGTCGCGTCAAAACGGGTGCGGAACTCCGGAACATCGTTGGCCGCACCGGTTATTGCGAAAAGACATGCATTGAACACCGGTACGCCTTTCGGCTTCAGTTCGGTCATCAGGCGCGTCACATCAACGTCCGCCGTTACTGAAAAGTGCGGGTTACGATAGGTCCGAAAAAACAGATACTGGCTCTTTCGAGGCCAATGGGCGACATTGATGGGGGTCATCTCAGACTGTCCGCTGTGAAACGCCAATTTTCCTGTTGGCGCAATTTTGTCAAGCGGCTCCGGCGCGCGATTTCTCAAATCTTTTGCGTTCGTGCGTATCAAGATAGAATTTTCTCAGACGAATTGATTTTGGCGTCACTTCGACCAGTTCGTCGTCCTGTATCCATGAAAGCGCCCGCTCGAGTGTCATGCGGATTGGCGGTGTCAGTTTAACGGCTTCGTCCTTCCCCGCTGCACGAATATTTGTGAGTTTCTTGCCTTTCAGGACATTGACCTCAAGGTCGTTATCCCTGGAGTGAATACCTATGATCATCCCGGCATAAACCTTCACTCCGGCGTCGATCACCATCGGACCGCGGTCCTCAAGATTCCACAGCGCGTAGGCCACGGCTTCACCAGGCTCGTTGGCGATGAGCACACCGTTGGTGCGTCCTGGCAATGGACCCTTGTAGGGTTCATAACTATGGAACAACCGGTTCATGACGGCTGTGCCGCGTGTATCGGTCATCAGTTCAGACTGGTATCCGATCAAACCTCTTGTGGGCGCATGAAAAACCAGCCGCTGCCTGCCGCCGCCTGATGGCTTCAACTCCACCATTTCGGCTTTTCGTTCCGACATTTTCTGCACCACGATGCCGGAATGTTCATCGTCAACGTCAATGACCACTTCTTCCACCGGCTCCAGCTGATTGCCGGAACCATCGGTCTTCATCACGACGCGAGGACGCGAAACCGCTAGCTCATAGCCTTCACGGCGCATGGTTTCGATCAGAACTGCCAGTTGCAGCTCACCCCGGCCGGAAACGTAAAATGAATCCTTGTCTTCCGCCTCTTCGATCTTCAAGGCGACATTGCCTTCAGCCTCGCGAAACAAACGCTCACGAATGACACGGCTTGTGACCTTGTCGCCCTCGGTTCCGGCGAGCGGACTGTCATTGACAATAAACGACATGGTCACCGTCGGTGGATCGATCGGTTGCGCTGCCATCGGCTGCTCGACTTCGGGATCGCAGAAAGTGTCCGCGACAGTGCCTTTCGACAATCCGGCTATTGCCACAATGTCCCCGGCTTTACCCTCCTCGATCGGCTGGCGTTCGAGACCGCGAAACGCCAGAATTTTCGACACGCGGCCTTGCTCGACGACGGAACCATCTTGCCCGAGCACCTTGACGGTCTGGTTCGGCTTTACCGAACCGGCTTCGATACGGCCGGTGACGATCCTCCCGAGATAAGGGTTGGCTTCCAGGATCGTGCCGATCATCCGGAATGGTCCGTCGCCGGTCTTCGGTTGCGCCACGTGGTCAAGCACGAGATCAAACAGCGCTGCCAGCCCCTGGTCCCGCGGACCGTCCTCTTCAGCACTCATCCAGCCGTCGCGGCCAGAGCCATAAAGGATCGGAAAATCAAGCTGTTCATCAGTCGCATCCAGATTGGCAAACAGGTCAAACACGTCGTTGATGACCTCGCTGGGGCGAGCATCCGGACGGTCGATCTTGTTGACGGCGACGATCGGCTTCAACCCGACCTTGAGTGCCTTGCCGACGACGAACTTGGTTTGCGGCATCGGCCCTTCCGCAGCATCGACCAACACAATGGCGCCGTCCACCATATTGAGGATGCGCTCGACCTCACCGCCAAAATCGGCATGTCCGGGGGTATCGACAATATTGATCCTTGTATCCTTCCAGACCACTGACGTCGCTTTGGCCAGGATGGTGATGCCGCGCTCTTTCTCAATATCGCCTGAATCAAGCGCTCGTTCTTCGACACGCTGATTTTCGCGCACCGCGCCGGACTGTTTCAGAAGCGCATCGACAAGCGTTGTTTTGCCATGATCGACATGGGCGATGATCGCTATATTGCGAAGGGACATTGGGTTTCTTTCGGGAAGCGGTTTGCAAAGCCAGTGGATTTGCGTGAATCTGCCGCGCTTCTACAGCAGAACCCGGCCAGATGAAAGACTGTCAGTAGCCAATCACTGATCGTCCAGAAAAGCCTCAAACCCGGTGAAAAAACTGTCCCAGCCATGATCGTGATTGGTTCGGCTCTGCTCATCTGAAAAGCCCGAATGGGAGAGAGTAACTTTCGCACCATCCGGGTCATCGGCAATTTGAACATCGATCTGGGTGACATTGTCATCGCCCTCCCATGACCACGAGTAGACAAGCCGGTTATCAGGTTCGACAACTAAAAAGGTGCCTTCGCAACGCGCCTTGAAATCCGGCGTATTGATGATGAGCCGGTAATCACCGCCGATCTGCGGATCGATCTCCATTGATGTAGCTGGTGGAATGACCGTCTCCGACGATGTCCATGCGGCGTAGATCTTAGAAACCGGAAACGGGAGTGTCCTCGTTTTTTCGATTGGCGGTAACAACGGTCGATCCTTCAGGTACAACCCGCACGATGACATTCATTGTTGTCGGTTGCAAAAACAAACGGCGGATCGATTGACCCGCCGTTGATGACGCGAAGCATGCAGATCTATCAGGAAGCAGCTTCTTCCTTCTTCGCTTCTTCTTCTGCCGGTGCCTCTTCAGCAGCTTCCGCCTCAGCGGGCGCCTCGGCGGCCGGTTCCTCTTCGGCCGGGGCTTCTTCGGCCGGAGCTTCGGCCTCAGCAGCCTTTGCTTCTTCCTCAGCCTGTTTCGCGGCTGCGGCTTCCTCCTCGGCCTTGGCCTTTGCCTCTTCGTCTGCCTGCTTGGCAGCTTCTATGCGCTCCATCGCCTTCTTGCCCGGCTGGGCCTTATTGGGATTGTTGCGCGCCTCACGCTTGGCGATACCTGCTTCATCCAGAAAACGCAGCACGCGATCGGTTGGCTTGGCTCCATGGCCGAGCCAGTGCTTGATGCGCTCTTCGTTAAGCTTTACCCGCTCGCCGTCCTTTGGCAGCATCGGGTTCCAAGAACCCACCTGTTCGATAAACCGGCCATCGCGCGGCGAACGTACATCGGCGATAACCACATGATAATAGGGTCGTTTTTTTGAGCCAGCGCGTGCCAGCCGGATTTTCAGTGCCATTACATTTTCTCCTGATGAGCTTTGTTCGTTGAATTTCAATCGTCGTCTTTTGCGCCGCTTTCGGCGGCAATTCTTTCGTGATGGCGGATCACCTCCTGAATGACGAAATTCAGGAATTTCTCCGCAAAGTCCGGATCGAGATCCGATTCTTTTGCCAAGCGCCGCAGCCGCTCAATCTGCGTCTTTTCACGTGCGGGATCGGCTGGCGGCAGATCATGCTTGGCTTTCAATTCGCCAACCGCTTTGGTGCAGCGAAAACGCTCGGCCAAGGTGTGAACGAGCATGGCGTCGAAATTGTCGATCGATTGGCGATATTCTTTCAGCAACGCCATGGCATTTTCGGAATCGCTCATGCCGCGCTCCCCAGATGATTCGAACCGAGTATCTCGGCAGGCGATTTGTGCCGGTAGAGCAACGCTGGGCCGAAGGGGCGGATTTCGGTTTCTCCTTCGCACACCGCACCGAGACTTTCGGCAAGCCGGATCGAGGGAGTATTTTCAGCATCGATACAGGAGCAAGCCTTCTGCCATCCAAGGTCCTCATAAGCGTATCGCAATGAGCGCAAGGCAGCTTCCTTGGCATAGCCCTTGCCCTGGAAATCCGTCACGATAGACCAGGCAATCTCCGGTTCGGGCCAGCCCTCCGGATGGTAGGGCCCAACGACACCGACAAAATCGCCGGTGGATTTTTCTTCCACCGCGAATTGCCCGAACCCGCGCAGCAGCCAGCCGCCCGCGTAACCCGCCAGTTTTCGCCAGGCCAACTCGGAACTCATCGGACCGCCGACAAAGCTGGTCGCTTCAGTGGCGTAAAATGCCGCAAAAGGTTTGTGATCACGCTGCTCGATGCCGCGCAGGACCAACCGTTCGGTTTCAAGAATTGGGACAATGTTGGACGCCGGGATCATTTCTTCTTGCCCAATCCCGGCAGCGAAGGGCCGCCAAGCCCCGGCAGCTTTGGCCCGCCAAGTCCCGGCAAACCACCGCCGCCCGGCAGTGGCGGCATTCCACCATCCTTGGTCAGACCTGCGGCCTCTGCCTGTTTCTGAAGTTTCTCCAGCTGTTTCGGATCCATGTTGGATAGGTCAGGCATCCCGCCACCAAGGCCCATCTTGCCAGCAAGTCCACCCATCAGCGAACGCATCATGCCGGCACCCTTGCCCTTGCCGCCGCCCATCGCCTTCATCATGTCGGCCATCTGGCGGTGCATTTTCAACAATTTGTTGATTTCCGCCGCATTGGTTCCGGAGCCGGCAGCGATCCGCTTCTTGCGGCTGTGCTTGAGCACTTCGGGATGCGCACGTTCATATTTGGTCATGGAGGAAATGATGGCCTGTTGGCGGCCAAACATCTTGTCATCCAGTCCGGCGGCCGCCATCTGGTCCTTCATCTTGCCCATCCCGGGCATGAGACCCATGATGCCGCCCATTCCGCCCATCTTCTGCATTTGGCCAAGCTGGTCGGCGAGATCGTTCAGATCGAACTTGCCTGACTGCATCTTCTTGGCCATCTCGGCGGCTTTTTCCGCGTCGATGGTTTCGGCAGCCTTTTCAACCAGCGAAACAATGTCGCCCATGCCAAGAATGCGGTCAGCAATGCGCTTCGGATAGAATTCCTCCAGCGCATCCATCTTCTCGCCGGTGCCAATCAGCTTGATCGGCTTGCCGGTTACCGCGCGCATCGATAGCGCAGCACCGCCACGCCCGTCACCATCCATGCGCGTCAAGACCAGACCAGTGATTCCGACGCGTTCGTCAAAGCTCTTTGCAAGGTTCACCGCATCTTGACCGGTGAGCGAATCGGCAACCAGCAATATTTCATGCGGACTGGAAGCTTTTTTGATGTCGGCCATTTCGAGCATCAGAGGCTCGTCGATATGCGTGCGGCCGGCCGTGTCGAGAATGACGACGTCGTGACCGCCAAGCTTGCCGGCTTGCACAGCCCGGTTGGCGATATCGACCGGCGACTGGCCATCGACGATGGGCAGCGTCGGCACGTCTGTCTGTTCGCCAAGCTGGCGCAACTGTTCCTGGGCCGCCGGCCGCCGCGTGTCGAGCGAAGCCATCAGGACTTTTTTGCCCTGTTTCTCGGCCATCCGCTTGGCAATTTTTGCCGACGTGGTCGTTTTACCGGAGCCCTGCAGACCGACCATCATGACAACGACGGGAGCGGGCGCATTAAGGTCGATGGCGACCCCTTCGGAACCCAGCATTTCGACCAGTTCGTCATGGACAATCTTGACGACCATCTGACCGGGCTTGATGCTTTTGAGAACCTCAGCGCCAACGGCCTTTTCACGCACCCTGTCGGTAAACCCACGAACCACTTCGAGCGCGACATCGGCCTCGATCAGGGCACGGCGCACTTCGCGCAGCGCAGCGGCGACGTCCTTGTCCGACAGCGCACCGCGCCCGGTCAGTCCGTTCAATATGCCGCCAAGGCGTTCCTGCAGCGATTCAAACATGTCTTTCCTTTGTCCGTTGGAACAGGTCTGTGCTCCAAGGTCGTGTCGGTCCGCGGCAATTTCAATCGCTCAAAGCACTTTTGCACCCGGGGGCGCAACGCGCTGCCGGGTGTTGACCTCCGGGATCTGTTTACACCTTTGTCGGGTCCCGGTCGGCGCTCTGAGTAGATGACTCGTCGCGGATTTCGGCGCGTGTAAACAGGAAAACCCAGTCGAAGTCAACGGTCATGTGCTTAATCGAATGGCACATCGGGCCGGGTCAGAATGAAAACCGAAACAAATCCCATCACAACGAGCTGAATGATGATGATCGTTGAGCTGAAACCCATCAACGCTGAAATCACAACGGCTGCAATCATGGCCGCCACGGCAGCGAATTTCGCACGCCTTGAAATGGCGCCATGTTGACGCCAGTTTTCGATCACCGGACCGAATTTCCGGTGATTGACCAGCCTGTCGTGCAGGCGCGGCGAGGATCGCGCAAAGGCAAATGCGGCCAACAGCAGGAACGGCGTGGTTGGCAGCAGCGGCAGAAAAACTCCCGCTACACCCAATCCAACAGCCAGAAACCCGGTAGCAAGCCAGATCGGGCGGAAGGGGTCGATCATTCGGCAAGTGGTAGTTCACTCTAATCATTTGACCAAGTGCTAAAAAATATCATTTGATGGTACGGCGATTTCGAATAATGAGATATGTCCGAATGCACGTCTTGGTCGCAGTAAGGGGTTTACATGGCAATGAAAACGGTTCTCGTGACCGGGATCACAGGTTTCATCGCCAAGCAGGTCGCGCTGGAGTTTCTCAAGGCTGGCTATCATGTCCGCGGAACCGTGCGGACGGCGGCAAAGGGAGAGCAGGTCAGGCAAACGCTTGCCGCGCACACAGATGTCTCAAACCTGGATTTCGCCGAGACCGACCTGCTTTCTGATGACGGCTGGGATATGGCAGCAGAGGATTGCGATTGCGTCGCCCACGTCGCCTCACCTGTTCCCCTTGCTCAACCGAAAGACGAAAATGAACTCATCAGACCGGCCGTGGAAGGAACGCTCCGGGTGTTGCGGGCTGCGCACAAGGCGGGCGCCAAGCGGTTTGTCCATACCTCGTCGGTTGCGGCGATCGCGGCCGGTCACGACAAGACTGTTCTTGACGAAAACGACTGGTCTGATCTCGACCACCCCAGGTCCAGCCCCTATGTCAAGTCGAAGACACTTGCCGAACGTGCCGCGCGAGACTTTGTGGTAAGCGAGGCAGGCGATTTGCACTATGCCAGCATCAACCCGTCCTATGTGTTCGGACCACCCCTCGACGAAGATATCAGCGCCTCGCTTGAAGTCATCGGCATGTTGCTTGCAGGGAAATATCCCGGCGCTCCACGGCTTCACTTTTCGGTTGTCGACGTCCGCGATGTTGCCCGGATGCATGTTCTCGCCATGGAAACGAACGAGCCATCAGGAGGACGGTATATCGCTGCGTCTGACTCACTTTGGATCATCGAAATGGCGCGGGTACTGAGAAAAGCGCTTGGCAGTGATGCCCGCAAGGCACCGAAGTTCGTACTACCCGATTTTGTCGTGCGCATTGTCGCCAAATTCGACCCGGCAGTAAGATCGGTAATCCCGGATCTCGGGCTGGAACGGCGTTACGATACCACCCGGACGAGAAAGGCGTTGGGAATCGAGTTCATCGCGGCCGAAGAAGCAGTTGTTGCGACCGGCCGCAGACTGATCGAACTCGGCTTGGTTGGAGATTAAGGCCGGTCTGTGTGAACGGATCGCCAATTATTCGAGGGAAGGAAAAATCCAAAATGACAAAAACAGTTCTCATCACCGGCATCTCCGGTTTTATCGCCAAACACGTGGCGCTTGAGTTTTTGAAAGCGGGTTACAAGGTTCGCGGTACCGTGCGATCGAAAGCCAAGGGCGAAAAGGTCGTCGAAACATTGAAAAAGCATTTCGGCAAGGCGGAAGTGGAGATTTTTGAAGCGGATCTTTCATCAGATGCTGGCTGGGAAGAAGCGGTGACAGGTTGTGATGTGGTCGCCCATGTCGCCTCACCATTTCCGTTGGCGCAGCCCAAGGATGAAAATGAGCTGATCAAACCCGCCGTTGAGGGAACCCTCAGGGTCCTACGTGCTGCCAAGGCCGCCGGTGTCAAGCGCTTCGTTCAGACATCCTCACTTGTTGCCGTCATGTTCGGCCACCCACCCGACAAACTGAATTTCAACGAAAATGACTGGTCGGTTGTCGATGGTCCGGGAATGAGCCCGTACAACAAATCCAAGACGCTGGCTGAGAAGGCTGCGCGCGACTTCATCGCCGAAGAGGGCGGCGACATGCACTTCTCGACGGTTAATCCGGGTCTGGTGATGGGCCCGCCGCTCGATTCCGATTTCGGTGCCTCGCTCGAACTGGTGCAAATGTTTTTGAAGGGAAAATTCCCTGGCGCACCACGGGTGAAGATGCCGTGTGTCGATGTTCGCGATATTGCGAAGATGCACCTGCTGGCGGCCGAAACCAAAGAGCCTTCAGGTGGACGATATCTTGGATGCGCCGAAATGCCATGGCTCGTAGAGGTCGGCAAGGCACTTCACAAGGGACTTGGAGAGAAGGCGAAAAAGGCGCCAAAAAAAGAGCTTCCGAACTTCATGGTCAAGCTCGTGGCTTTGTTCGATTCTACAGCGAAGCTGACGGTGCCGGAGCTTGGAATTGATCGTAAACTCGATAATAGCGCAACCAGAAAAGCGCTCGGTATTGAGTTCATTCCCGTTGAGGATGCTGCCATTGCATCAGGGAAAAGCTTGGTCGAACACGGATTTGCCTAGTTTCAAGTGCACGATGCCTTAGCGCCTAAATATTGCCAAGCAAATCGCGTTCACCTTATTTGAACATTCTAATGTTGAATTGGTGACATCGGCACGCGCTATTGGCATTGTGCCGCGCAACGCAAACATTGTTTGACAAATTGAGGAGCGGGCATGTTGTTTGCCAGGGGTATCAAGGTCATTTCGGGCGTAACTGTCGCCCTCGCCGTTTCGCTGACGGTGGCGCACGCTGCCAAATGCGGTAACACTTCACGCGGGTTTGAGACTTGGAAACAGCAATTCGCGGCCGAAGCTCGGGCCAATGGGATTGGCAAGCGCGGTTTGGCAGCGCTGGCCAAAACACGGTATTCGACCTCAACGATCAAGGCGGATCGCGGGCAGAAGAGCTTCAAATATTCACTGCAGAAATTCATGCAGGTGCGGGGTGCGGCAACCATCGTCAAGCAAGGACGTTCGCAAAAACGCAGGCATGCAAAATTGCTTGCCAATCTTGAAGCGCGTTATGGAGTGCCGCCAGGTGTTTTGATGGCGATTTGGGGAATGGAAACCGCCTTCGGTCGCTATCAGGGAAATACCAACCTGATATCGGCCACCGCCACGTTGGCCTATGATTGCCGCCGGTCGGAGTTCTTTACAGGGCACTTGTACGCGGCACTGCAGTTGGTCGATCGCGGCGTGCTGTCATCGTCCACGGTTGGCGCAAAGCACGGCGAGTGGGGCCAAACCCAGTTTCTGCCGGGCAGTGTTGCAAAGTATGGCAGGGACGGCGACGGCAATGGCCGTCTCGATCTTTCTCGCTCGACGGCGGACGCGCTGGCGTCAACGGCCAATTTCCTGCGGGCTCACGGATGGAAAAAGGGCCGCGGTTATCAGCCGGGTCAGCGCAATTTCCGCGCCATTCAGGGCTGGAACGCCGCAACCGTATATCAAAAGGCCATTGCCATAATGGCAGCCCAGATCGACGGGTAAACCCTGGACTGCAATCTATGAATTACTGCGGTTGCGCGCTGCCAGGGTGCGCAGCCGCAATGCGTTGAGGCGTATGAACCCTTCCGCATCCTTCTGGTCGTAGGCTCCACGATCATCCTCGAATGTAACCAGCTCGTCAGAGTACAATGATTTTGGCGATTGCCTTCCGGTTACAAGAACATTTCCCTTGTAAAGCTTTAGCCTGACTTCACCTTCGACATCCTCCTGGCTCTTGTCTATGGCAGCCTGAAGCATGTCTCTTTCGGATGAAAACCAGAAGCCGTTATAGATCAGCTCCGCATACCGGGGCATCAGTTCATCTTTCAGATGCGCCGCGCCGCGATCAAGTGTAATGGATTCAATCGCGCGATGTGCCGACAGAAGGATTGTCCCACCCGGTGTTTCGTAGATTCCACGCGACTTCATGCCGACGAAGCGGTTTTCGACCAAATCAATACGGCCAATTCCGTTGTCGCGAGCCAAATCGTTTAGCGTCTGCAACATCGTTGCCGGAGACAACCCCTTGCCGTCCAGCGATACCGCGTCGCCTCGCTTAAAACCGATCGTGATCTCCGTTGCCTGATCCGGCGCATCAAAGGGTGAAATCGTGCGCTGGTAGACATATTCCGGCGCTTCCTGCCATGGGTCCTCCAAAACTTTGCCCTCCGATGAGGAGTGCAGGAGGTTGGCATCAACCGAGAACGGCGCTTCACCCTGCTTGTCCTTGGGAACCGGGATCTGGTGGTCACGTGCAAAATTGATCAGATCGGTCCGGGACTTGAACGACCAGTCGCGCCAGGGAGCAATCACCTTGATATCGGGATTGAGTGCATAGGCTGACAGTTCAAAGCGGACCTGGTCATTGCCTTTGCCGGTCGCGCCATGAGCAACCGCGTCAGCCCCGGTTTCCTCGGCAATCTCCACGAGACGCTTGGAGATCAATGGCCGAGCAATCGAGGTGCCGAGCAGATAGATGCCTTCATAAACCGCATTTGCGCGGAACATCGGATAGACGAAATCACGGACAAACTCCTCGCGCAGATCCTCGATATAGATCTCCTTGATGCCGAGCATTTCCGCCTTCTGGCGCGCCGGCTCCAGTTCGTCTCCCTGGCCAAGGTCTGCTGTGAAGGTCACCACCTCAGCGCCCAATTCGGTCTGTAGCCATTTGAGAATGATCGAGGTGTCAAGCCCGCCCGAATAGGCCAGCACGACTTTCTTTACGCCATCGAGTTTGGACACGAACGCCACTCCGCTAGTGTAGAATTTGACGGCCTCTTAGAGCAGAAATGAATACTGCTCAACGCATATGTTTGCGGAAGAAGGTAATCATGCGAGCGCGGCTATCCTTTGTTGCAGCGCTATTGTAACCAAGACGGTATCCAAGATAGCTGTTTTGCAAGGAGCGCACATCGAAGGAATGTGCTGCGTCATCATAGTGAACATACTGATATCTGGCTGACTGGGGTCGATTCCGGCACGTCTTGGGCGGCACCCAATCATCAAGCCCGCCGCCAAAGACAATCAGCGGCGCGCGATTTGCGGAAGCGGCCCCACACCACGGATAATAGGCAGCTGCAGCGCGGAAACCACCGGCGGCCGCTGCCCGCAACGCGACGCTGCCGCCATTGCTCTGGCCCATGATAAAAATGTTCCGGCCATCGATATCGGATCGCGTCAGCAACCATTTTGAAGCGTCGCGGGCGTCGGCAAGGCGATAGTTTCGTGCATCTGCAAGCCGGTCCAGTCCCTTGCACACCCATCCACCTGCGATACGGCGCGGGCCGAAACTATCGAGTATCAGCACAGCAAATCCATTTCGGACCAGATATCTCGCATGGGTACGCAATGAGGCACGTACTGCCGAACCCAGCCCTCCGCAGCCGTGCATCAAAATTACTGCCGGTACCTTTTTGCTTCCACCGGGGCGGCTGAATTCGCCGCCAATCTCAACTGCTTTTCCGCGCCACTTTGCAGACGCCGGAAAGCTCACCCTTTCAGCTGCATTGGCATACGGGGCCAAAAACAGCGCGACCCAGATTGCGATGATGTATCGCGCGCACCACAGTGTCATTGTTTGGATTCTGATCCAGCCTGCGCCGCCTCATTCGCGGCCGCAGCCACGGCTTTTTTGGCATTTTCGTCAAGATCTGAGGCGTCGTTCAGCCCGGGAATGTTTACGCGAACCTCCCGCCGGGCAAATTCGATGCCGTTTTCAGCAAACGCTTTCTGCACACGCGAATAAATATCCTTCCGGATAACCCACTGTTTTCCCGGCTTGCACATGAATTTTCCGCGTACGATCAGGCCAACATCGTCAACACTGTTCACACCCTGAGACTTGAAGGTCTGGATAATGTCCTCCGCATATGGTTGCTCCATCACGTCCTTGCCGATCTGCTTGAACACCTTCTTGATCTTGTTGACATCCGTTTCGAACGGCACGGTGAAACGCATCTTGACGATGACCCAGTCACGCGAATTGTTGGTGACGCGGGGTATCTCGCCATACGGAATCGTATGGACCGGCCCCTCGTGATGGCGCAGTTGCAATGAGCGAATGGAGATTTTCTCGACGGTGCCCACCGTATTGTCGATGACGAGATATTCGCCAATTCGAAAAGCGTCATCGATGAGGAAGAACAGGCCGGAGACAATATCGCGAACCAGCGTTTGCGCTCCAAATCCTATGGCCAGACCAATGATCCCTGCGCCGGCCAGCAGGGGAGTAACATCGATTCCCAGATTGCCGAGTGCGATCAGAACGGTCATCGAAATCACCAGCGTTTGCAACGCCAGCCGGGTTAGCGGCAAAACAGTCGAAAGCCGCGACCCACCTGCGCCGCCGCCCTCGCCGCCGATTTCCTCAGACTCCGGATCGATGCCCGCTGCTGTCATTTCATTGGCGAGCTTGCGATTGATGATCAGCGTCAGAACTTCCCAAACGAGATAACCTGTCGCCAGAATGATTGAAACGGTGATCAGCTTTGCCGCAAATTGCGCACCGACACCTGCCGATGCCAAATTGGTGAAATCGATGTCCCAGATTCCGGCAAGAGCCAGAATGACCAGACCGAAAACGATGATCCGCCCGATACGGATGTAGGACCGTTTCGTCGATCGCCACGCCCGTTCTGCCACTGCCCCTTCACCCTGCATCGGCGGCGCCAGATGCTTTACCAGGCCACGGATCGCCGTATCCATGGCTGGCGACATGATCAACAGGCCAAGTGTGATGAAATGGCGTCCGCCCTGTAACAGCTGGAACTGCCCGCGCGAAACGATGATTTCGACAACGGTCCAGCCCAGCACAATTATCATCAGTGTGCCCATCGGATAGGCCCGGGCAACCCGGTCTTCCATCGGTGTGATATCGGGATCCCAGCCCCGCGCCATCATCACAAGACCCCGTCGCGCGCGAACCGCGATAACGCCAAGCCAGATGAATATCGCCGTGTTCAGCCAGAATCCGAGGCGGGTCTCGCGCATGGGGACACCATTTGCCGCCATGAATCCGACGATGAAGATGCTGAACCCCGCCAGTATCGCCAATCCGATTTGCGACCGGTGTAAATAGCGCGCACTCCAGTCATCAGTACAGAGCAACCGGAGTTCCGGCTTGTAAGGCGCAAGAAGAAAGCGGGAAAACGCGGCCACCAGCCGAGGAATCGCGACCATGTTGAGAATAATGGCAATGGCCAGCGGGGCTGCGTCTGCGGGAATCAGGAATTGACCGAGGGCTCGCCCTACGGCGAAAAACACGATCAGGCCGAGCATGTCCAGCAACAGACGGCGGCCCAATAACTGTAACTGCTCGAGAAGAGAGCCAGGTTCGCCGGCGTTTTCGAAAATGCTGCGCCATCTTCGGGTTAACCGGTTGACACCATACTCCGCCAATAGCGCTACAGCCAGTATCGCGGCCAGCGTACCCAAAAGCGCAAACAAGCCACCCCATCCAACCCGGTCCAGGAAATTTGAAAATCCCTTTTGCATCCCCGATCCCAATTGGGGGACCCGAATGACAGCATCGGCGACAGCTTCGTACACACCTACGACCGATTCAGATAAGAATGCCAGAAGATTACCAGCGGTTTGCTCGTCCTTGGCTTGGTCGGCCGCAACCGCATCAAGCCGCTCAAGCAGCAATTGCCGCACTTCTGCATCGCTGAGCCGGCTGACCAATTCGCGCACCGCCTCGGGAGTTAGCGGGTCGGGGAGGGTTATTTCCGGGTTTGCGGGTTCATTGCTGGTCAGATTGACGCCGGTTTGCGCCGAGGCCGGGCCGGTCGCCGCAACGGTGAGCAAGAACAAGCCAGCGAACAGGCCAGAAACAAGGTGAAGTGCTGTCGATCGCAACGGTACGCATCCCGGTTTTCCAGTTTGGGGAACGTGTCGTCGCATCACCGCTCCGTCAAGTGGCAGGTTGAAGGTGAACGGCGAAGAAGCGGATTTTGTCAGCCTGTTTCAGGTAATTCTTAAGAATTTTAAGCCAGATTGCAGCCAGTATTCGGGGTCCTGGAAGTTTGCAATGCGTAGTTCATCCTGGCCGGCAGCCATATTTTCTGCCTGTCTACTTGCTTCAGTGTCTGGATCGGCCTTGGCTGCCGAAAGATGGTCTTCAGTCGAAGGACAGGCAACCGCTCAATTGCCGCCACCTACCCGAACGAAAACCATAGATAGCGCCCAATTGAATTGCGCCGAGCAGAAATGGCAGCTCATTTTGGCGCTTATGCCCGAAGCACAAGGCGCCAATGGCGACCGCAGGGCGATAACTTCAGTCGGTTCCGAACGTTTCGAAACAGCTGCAAAGAGAGACGGCAACTCTGTCGCCGTTGACCTTCCGAGCGATGCGCTCCCGCCGCTTCGCGCGGGAATTCGCATGGATGTTTCTGTTACCGGTGGCGAGATCGATCATCGGGCGCGATTTTCGCTGATCGGTTCGCGACGGACCATCGACGAGATTGCACCCCGCTGCTCAAAGCGAGACATGTCAGCCTACAAGGCAATACTGCCCGGGGAGTTGAATCCGGAAGCAACGCTTGCCCGCGAACTGCTGGCCGACGAAATTAAGGCGTTCCGCTCTGCCACCAAAAGCGCGCCATCTGTCGCCGCTGCCTTGGAACCGGTTGATGGCGGCCGCAGACTGCTGTTTGCAACGCTTTGCGGATCCAGTTGGTATTATGGCAACTCCGGCTGCAACATGACCATACACGCCCAATCCGGCAACGATGACTGGACGAGAGTCTACGAAACCGAAGGCGTGTCAATGCACATCGATCCGAAATCGCAATCTCAGGGCTGGCCCAATCTCGTCGCTCTGACCTTTGACGGCGATGAAATTATCTGGAGCTGGATGGGCGGTTCATACCAGCCCCCCATCGTCGAAGAATTGCGTGGCGGATAAGACGATCATCGGGTAACCCTTGCAGAAGTCAGATTTTGCGTGGGGCGCCGGATTGCCTTTTATTCCAGATATAACGGTCATTCTGCAGTTTGCGGTCGCAGTCTTTGTTCTCGCAATAACGCCCGGCCCCGACATGACACTTTTTGTCGGTCGCACGCTTTCTGAAGGCCGTGCGGCCGGTTTTGCCTGCATGTTGGGAGCATCCACCGGCATCCTGATGCACACGGCAATGGTTGCGTTGGGATTGTCGGCGTTGATACTCGCGTCGCCAAACGCATTTCTCGCGCTGAAGTTCGCTGGCGCAGGTTACCTGGTCTGGCTAGCCGTTCAGGCAATCCGGCACGGATCGGCATTTTCGCCGGAAACCGAGAAGCACAAAGCGCGGCCATTGTTGAAAAACTGGATTACCGGAATTGGCATAAATTTGCTCAACCCGAAGATCATATTGTTTTTCATGACATTTCTTCCCCAATTTGTATCGGTGAACGATCCCAATGCACCGGGGAAACTTCTTTTCTTGGGCGTGCTTTCCGTGGTGATCGCCATTCCAGTCGTCACACCAATGATACTGGCTGCCGACAGTTTCTCGTCGATGATGAAACGCAATCCGCGTGTGACACGAATTATCGATTGGTTGTTTGCAGGAGTGTTCTCGGCCTTCGCGGTCAAGATTCTGCTGACGGATTCGAAGTAGAGTTATCCGCGTCTCTTGGCAGGTGCCATGAACCGGCTCCCCGCCCGGCAACCAGCCAATAGGTGACACCACCACAAACCCCTGCCGTAGCCGCCAGCGCAAACATCGAAGTCTGATTTTCTGATTGGCCTCCGCTGCTCAAGAATATGGTCACACCGGCTACGGCTACGCACCCGCCGCCCACTGCGTAGAACAGCCAGTCGCGACTGCCGAAAATCTCGCCTATGACGACCACGACCATTGCCGGCAGAAATGAATAGTAGCCGATGAACAGCGCGCCGAGGCCGGTCGCAACGATCAGCCCGATTCTCTCCATCTCTTCAGGTTCACCGAGTTCAATTCCCGCACTGCCTGCCGTCAGCACAACGAAGAACGCGCTTGCCACAAACGCGGCAGCACAGAAACCAATGACAATCATTACAAACCGGATGGCCAGCACCGCAAACCGACTCATGCCTCACCGTGTCCGGCAATCATCAATGCTTCCAGCGCCAGTCGCTCGGATTTGCGCAGGCGCTCAGATTCCGATTTCAGCTGTCCACAGGCAGCGAGAATGTCGCGCCCGCGCGGGGTGCGAATGGGGGAGGCATAACCGGCCGCATTAACGAAATCCGCAAAGCGTTCAATCGTCCGCCAGTCCGAGCATTGATAACTCGAACCTGGCCAGGGATTGAACGGGATCAGGTTTATCTTCGCCGGAATTCCCTTCAACAGCATCACAAGACGTTTGGCGTCTTCGAGACTGTCGTTGACGTCCTTCAGCATCACATACTCAAAGGTGATGCGTCGCGCGTTGGAAAGGCCCGGATAGTCGCGGCATGCCTGCAGCAGTTCGCTGATTGGATGTTTCTTGTTGATTGGCACCAACACATCACGCAGTTCGTCGGTCGTTGCGTGAAGCGAAATCGCCAGCATGACACCAATTTCTTCGCCGGTACGATAAATCTCCGGAACCACACCGGAAGTCGACAGGGTGATCCGACGCTTCGACAATGAAAGACCTTCGCCATCTGATGCGATCAACAACGCCTTTTTGACATTGTCGAAATTATACAGCGGCTCGCCCATTCCCATCATGACAATGTTGGAGATCTTGCGCCCCTCTGTAGGGACTATCGCGCCATCGGGGGTATCGCGGTCAGGAAAATCCCCGAGCCGGTCGCGGGCGACAAGCAACTGCGCCAGGATTTCGCCCGCCGTCAGATTGCGCACCAGTTTTTGTGTCCCGGTATGGCAGAATGTGCAGGTTAAAGTGCAGCCGACTTGGCTGGAAATGCACAAAGTCCCGCGGCCTTCTTCAGGAATATAGACTGTCTCGACTTCTACCGGTTTGCCGGCGCCGCGGGAAGGAAATCGCAACAACCATTTGCGGGTACCATCTTCCGAGATCTGCTCTTCAACGATTTCCGGTCGGGCAATTGAAAAACGCTCGGCGAGCTTCTGCCGCAAATCTTTTGAGATATTCCGCATTGCGTCAAAGTCCGACACGCCGCGCACATATAACCAATGCCAAAGTTGAGACACACGCATGCGTCTTTGACGCTCAGTCACGCCAACTTCCCCGAGAACTTCAGCCATCTCCTCCCGCAACAAACCGATCAAGGACTGACAATCGTTGCTGGTCCGTCCGGGCGGTGGCGGTCCGCTGGATGCGTGTTCAATGTCAAGCGTTATTGGCATACAAATTCCGGTCAGCCTGTTTCGGCGGCGCTGTTAGCACAATGGATTGCCGCCGTCATCGGCATTCGCAACAGTGGTGATTGACAATACCGACGGCGTCTCCGATGACAACTCATAGCAGGTGTGGAGACATTAATGGGTAAAACCGGCTTCTTTCATGACGAAAAGTGCTTTTGGCATTTTGGCGGCAACTACGCTTCTGTTCTGCCAGTCGGAGGACTTGTACAGCCGCAAGTCGCCGGCGGTCTGCCCGAAAATCCCGAAACAAAGCGGCGGCTGAAGAACCTGCTCGACGTGACCGGTTTGTCGAATGAGCTTGAGTGCCGGTCAGCGGCATCGACTTCGCGAGACGACCTGATGCGAGTACATCCGGCCGCATACATCGACGAGTTCAAGCGGCTAAGCGATGCTGGCGGCGGCGAGCTTGGCACCCGGGCTCCTTTCGGACCGGGTGGTTTCGAAATTGCGGCCCTGTCCGCAGGCTTGGTCAATAACGCTTTGAGTGCAGTTCTGGCAGGTGAATTGAAGAACGCCTATGCGCTGTCGCGGCCGCCGGGACATCATTGTTTGCCAGACAGCCCGATGGGATTCTGCCTGCTCGCCAACATTGCCATTGCCATCGAAGCAGCGAAGGGTGGAAACCCTGATCTGCGCGTCGCGGTCATCGATTGGGACGTCCATCATGGCAATGGTACCGAAGCGGTATATTACGAACGCGGTGACGTTCTGACCATCTCGATGCATCAGGAAAACTGCTTTCCGCTGGAAAGTGGCGGAGCGGATGCAACCGGCTCCGGAACTGGTGAAGGTTGCAATATCAATATCCCTTTGCCGCCCGGAAGCGGCCATTCAACGTATCTGCGCACCTTCGAGCGAATTGTCGTGCCGGCATTGGAGCGATTTCGGCCGGACGTAATTATTGTTGCCAGCGGATTTGACGCGGTCAGCACAGACCCGCTCGCCCGCATGCTGTGTTCAGCCACGACCTTTGCAATGATGACCGTCAAACTGATGGAGACAGCCGACCGGTTGTGCAACGGTAAAATCGTCATGGCGCACGAAGGCGGCTATTCGGAAGTCTACGTGCCGTTTTGCGGCCATCTGGTGATCGAACGGTTGTCCGGTTCACCTGTCCGGATCGATGATCCGATGCATGAACGCATCAGTGCCCAACAGCCCACAAGAAGACTGCAGGATTTTCAGGATCAATGGGTAGACGACCTGGCCGCCGGATTTAACGACAGGTGACCTTTCAAGCGAATTGAGCCTGTTCAGTCTGACTACTTGCAGGTTTTGATTGAGTTCAGCGCGGCTGTGATACCGCTCAGTGAGAACATGTAACTTGTGTTGTTTCCCCGGCCAGAGGTCGCTGCCACCTGCATCTTCGAGCCGGCTTTCATGGCCTCGACCAGCGTCGGCTCTTCAGCTGCGTTCTCCAACCAGGCAAGCTTGCCCTTGGTAAACATCGAGAACTTCTTGCCATCAACCGACACCGTAACCTTGGATGTCTCCTTGAGGTTGTACGAAGCGATAAACTGGGGCTCAAACGCCACGTTCTGCCCTGGCTTCTGGCTCACGGAAAAATAGATGTCGCCGTGATCGAGATGGGAAGGTTCTTTCGCCGACGGAACTGAAAGAACGTAGCAAACTTTGCCCGAATTGGCGTCGTAACTGTATGTCGCCCAATCCTTGTGCTGGGAGATACGTTTCGCCGTCTGTGCCACTGCAGGAACACCTGCCAGAGCCAGGGCTATAAGGGTCGAGATCAGGATTCGCATGATTGCAACTGGTTTCCGTGTCATCCGCATCGAAAATGGTTGGCTGCTCTACAAGCTCGCCGAATTACCTTCATTTTGAATTAATTTGGGTTACCAAACAGTGAAGGATGGAAATTTCCCGCACCGATGTTTGCCCGCCGCACCACATTCGGCACGATTATTCGATTGACAGAAAATAGGGACGAAAACGGCAACAGTTTGTCACCGAGGATTTTCGTGTTTACGCGGAACAGTGACTGCGTCTCAATCAAGCCGGATCACTGGAGCATTTTTCGTCCAAATCGATTCCGCTTGAACGAAAAATGTTCTACAGGTGGTTGAATCGACCCGGCTCATAATTTTTTATGACCTGAATGAACGACGACACAACTCGGATTCCCATGATGAGAATGATATTTTCCGTCATTTTGTTGCTCACATTTATCAGTGGTTGCAGCGACAGCGGTACGGTCGCGGAAGACACAGAGCCGCCTGTCAGAGGTTTGAAAACAGTCCTGATCAAGGAATCCGAGGAAACGACCGCGCGGCGCTATCCAAGCGTGTTGCAGCCGGCGGAAGTGACAACGTTGTCATTTGAAGTTTCCGGAAGGTTGAAGGAAGTCAGTCTTGATGTCGGGCAGCGCGTCGAGGTCGGCGACCTGATTGCGGAAATTGATACCACGTCGCTACAACTGCAACTAGAAAGCGCCCAGGCTGCCCTGCAGCAAGCTCAATCCAGTGCGCGGAACGCAAAGGAGGATTTCGAGCGCAAAGAGGAACTGTTCAAGAAGGGCGTGACAACCAAGGCGGCCGTTGATCAGGCACGGACGGCAATGGAGACTTCCGCCGCCCAGGTTGACCAGGCACAAAAGCAGGTTGAAACCGCAGAGAGCAACCTCGGCAAGGCGGAGCTCAAAGCGCCATTCAGCGGCATCATCAATACGGTACAGGTGGAATCATTTGCCAATGTCGCTGCAGGGTCACCGGTGATTACGCTCTACGCTGCCGATACATTCGAAGCCGCATTTTCTGTCAGTTTTGACGTTGTTAATCAGCTTGCGGTCGGCAAGAAAGCAACAATTCGCCTGGCAGACAGTCCCGACATCGTTCTGCAGTCATTTGTGAGCGAACTGGGTTCGCGTGCCGACACGGTCTCATCCTTTCCGGTTGTGGTGACGCTGGAGGAAGTCGATCCGTCAATGAAAGCGGGCATGGCGGTCGAAATCACGCTGGAGTTTCCGGTTCCGCGCGGTCAGGGCTACACCTTGCCGCTGTCGGTTCTGCCCTTTGAGGGTCAGATCAAGCCACCGAACGGAAATAACGAGCCTGCCGAAGTTGACATTTTTGTCTTCGATCCGCCAACCAGCACAGTCATGCGCCGAACGATCAAGGTTGGAGGGGTCAGGGAAAATAGCCTGATTGCTGTCGATGGCCTTGAGTTGGGTGAGCGTGTCGCATCCGCTGGTGTCTCCTTTCTCCGTGACGGGCTGAAAGTAAAACTTCTGCCGGATGACGAGGGCTGACGGTCGTGGACTTTCTAACCCGTTTCGGGATCAGCCGGTCCCGCCTGACGATCCTCGTGATGATTGGCCTGATCGTTCAGGGCTTGCTTGTTTATGCCGGTATGCCCAAGCGCGAGAATCCCGCAATAACCATTCGCAATGCACTTGTGACAGTCACATTTCCCGGCATGGCACCAAACCGGATGGAAGACCTTCTGGTTGTTCCGATAGAACGGGCTGCACGTGAGATCGGCGAGATCGAGGATATCAATGTCTTGATTTCGACCGGACGGGCAGTGGTAACGCTGACAGTTTATGATTCGGTTCCCAAAGATCAGCTCGACGGAATTTTTCAGGACATCCGCAACAAGATGGAGGATCTGAAGAACGATCTGCCATCGGGAACTCAAGGACCTTTCGTCAACACCAACTATGGCGATGTGTCGATTGCCACGGTGGCGGTAACCGGCGAGGGATTCTCCTATGCTGAAATAAAGCAATCGGCCGATGATCTGCGCGAATACCTTTACACGGTCGACGGTGTGTCCAAGGTATCCCTGTTCGGGATCCAGGAAGAGCGAATCTGGCTTGAGATCGATTCGCGAAAACTCGCCGCGGTCGGGGTGCAGATCAACCAGGTGCTGAATGATTTACGCGCGCAAAACGTCATCTTGCCTGCTGGTGAGCTGGACGCGGACGGTGTCAATCTGATCATGGAAGCCAATGGCGACCTAAAATCTGTGGAGGAAATTGGCGATCTCCTGACCAAGGTGCAGGGCCAGTCGGGATTCGTTCGGCTGAAAGACCTGATGACCGTGCGGCGCGGTTACGAGTCTCCAAAGAACAAACCGGTTTACTACAACGGCCAGCCCGCGGTCATTGTCAGCATTGAAATGAACGATACGGAGGATATTCAGAAGATCGGCAAGGCGCTGCAACAAGCCGTCGGAACCTTTGAGAACACCCAGCCGATCGGTATCGCATACAATTTCTCCACCTATCAGGAAACCAACGTCACCACCTCGATCAATGGTGCGCTGTCCAATGTCGCACAGACATTTGGTGTGGTGGTGCTGGTCATGTTGGTTTTCCTGGGTTTTCGAGCTGCACTCATCATTGCAGCGATTGTCCCGTTTACTGTCACATTTGCATTGATCGGTATGGGTTATCTAGAGATAGACCTGCAGCAAATATCGATTGCAGCTGTGATCATCTCGCTCGGACTTCTGGTCGACAATGGCCTTGTCGTCGTCGAAGACATCCAGGGGCGAATGGCAAGAGGTGCTTCGCCGGAAGAGGCCGCAGCTGGCGCTGGGAAACAGTTCTTTATCCCGCTTGGTGTGGCTTCAATCACCACCGTTTCGGCTTTCATCCCGATGCTGATCCTTGACGGGGTCGAAGGTGAATTTGCGTTCTCACTGGGTGCCGTGGTTGGCGTCATGCTGCTTGGGTCATGGTTGACGGCGCTCTATATCCTGCCGGCGCTGTGTGTCTGGCTCGCCGGGACGACCTCATCACAAAAAAAAGACAAGGGCCCCAATCTTTTGGTGCGGACATATGGGGCAATCGTCGACAAGTCGCTGGTGGTTGCACCGATCATCATCATTGGCGCCTATGTGGCGGTATATGGCGCCACCACTCTGTTCTCGCAGGTAAAATCGGAAATGTTCCCGCTGGCAGAGCGTGCCGAGTATCTGATCTACCTTGACATGCCAAAAGGCACGTCGATTGCCAGAACGGAAAAGGAGGCCTTGGCAATCGAACGCTGGCTTTCCGACAAAACAGTCAATCCGGAAATCGCCAACACGACCGTCTTTGTTGGCGATGGCGGGCCGCGTTTCTATCTGGCGCTGAACCCGGCAGACACCAATCCGGCGAGCGCCTTCATTCTCATCAACACGGAAAGCTACGAGGGTACACTGGCGGCAGCAGCGCGAACACAACGTTACGTCGTCGAAAACCACCCTGCTGCCCGCTTCAAGATAAAGCGGCTCTCCATGGGCGGCGGCGAATCCGGAATTGTCGAAATCAAGATCACCGGCCGAGACGCCGAACGGCTGCTCACCCATGCCCGCAATGTTGAAACCATTTTCGCAGATGTGCCCGGCATCGTTCAAAACGAGAATGACTGGGGCAACAAGACGCTGAAAATCGTCATCGATGTTGCACAGGACAAGGCGCGCGAGCTTGGGGTCACATCGGAAGACATCTCGAACGTCATGGACGCCTTCTTTTCCGGAACCTCCTATTCGACCTATCGAGAGGGGACTGAATCAATTCCGATTGTTGTGCGCGCGGCGGAAGGCTTTCGCGATTCCATTGAGGACCTTGCAAACCTCTCCATCCCCGCTGACGGTCAACTGATATCCCTGGATCGTGTCGCGACGTTCGAGCCCCGGCTCGAGTATTCGCAGTTGCGACGTGAAAACCAGCTTCGCCAAATCAAGATCTCGGCTAAAAGCGATACATTGGCGGCCAATGAAGTTGTCTCAATGGTGGCTCCCAAACTGGCCGCGCTTGAGATGAATGGCGATGAAGTGCTGAAAATCGGTGGTGAAACCGAGAACAGTTCAGAAGTCAACGCTCTGCTGCTCGGCGGCATGCCCGCAGCCCTGATGGTGATGCTGGCGGCGTTGGTCTTTCAGTTTAACTCGATCCGCCGGGTGCTCCTTACTTTCATGACCATTCCGCTCATAATCATCGGAGCACCAATCGCGCTGATGCTAACCGGCAGGCCGCTGTCTTTCTTCGCCATTCTGGGCATGATTTCGCTGGCCGGTATCATCATCAACAACGCTATCGTTCTGATCGATCAAATCGATATCGAGCGGAAAACCAAGGCATTGAGAGAAGCAGTGGTCGAAGCCGCCCGCAAGAGGGTCACCCCGATCCTGCTGACATCGTTGACAACGATATTCGGCCTGACACCGATGGCAATTGCCGGTGGTGCGCTGTTCGAACCCATGGCGACGCTGATGATTGGCGGTCTGATGATCGCCTCGGTGCTGACCCTTTTCTTTGTTCCCGGCGGATATTTTCTGCTGTTTGGAGGGCTGTGGCAGGGGCGGGCGCCAAAAGCCGAAAGGGCCGGCGAGGAAATTTCCAGTGACGGGAAAGCTGCAGAAGCTGCGGTGAAATGAATTCGCATGACCGAGTTTACCGAGATCCCCATCGTCGATGTTTCAGGGCTTGGCGAGCCTTCTCGAGACAGAGCGATCGCCGCTGAATTCCGTGCGGCCTACGGCACTGCAGGATTTGGCTACATCATCCATCACGGCATCGATCAGTCGCTGATCAACAACGTATTCGAGGCTTCGCGCCGGTTTCATGCGCTACCGCATGAAGAGAAAATGGCGGTGGAGCTCAATGAAATTCACCGCGGATTTATTCCCATCAACACATCGACCGATGTCAATTCCTCAGTTGCCGAGGTCAAGAAGCCGAACCAGTCTGAATCCTTCATGATGATGCGGGAGGACGGGCCCGATTCTCCTGACATTAAGGCCGGCGCCTACTTGGCCGGACCAAACCTCTGGCCGCATCTGGAGGGATTTCGCGAGGCGCTCGTCACCTATCACGACGCGCTTGGCAAGCTAAGCCACCAGTTGATGAAGGTCGCTGCATTGTCCATAGGCGCCGACCCGGCTGATGTCCTTTCTGCCTTCCAGAGGCCGACGACCTGGTTGCGTCTCTTGCACTATCCACCTGCACCGCCACTGGCGCCGAAAGATTTGTTCGGCTCTGCGCCGCATCGCGATTTCGGCTGTCTCACAATCCTCGCACAGGACGATGTTGGCGGACTGCAAGTACAGACACCGGCAGGCAACTGGGTCGATGCGCCGGCAATACCAGGCTCGTTTGTCGTCAATGTCGGCGATATGCTGCATCGCTGGTCGAACGGGATTCTGCTATCAACGCCCCACCGGGTCATCAACCGGTCCGGCCGGGAACGCTACTCGTGCCCGTTCTTCTACGATCCCAATGTGGCGACAAAGATCGCACCTCTGCCTTGTTGCGTCACACCTGACCGGCCCGCCGCGTTCGAGCCGCTTAACTTCGGCGAATTTTTACGCAGTGAACTGGAAGCCGGGTATGACAAGCATCGCCAGAAGGTTTCATAACGCGCAATTCTTCATTCGCGCGCCAGCAGCAGAACCGGTGACTTCGCGCTGGTCAAAATCCGGTCGATGGTCTCGCCACCCAATTCGCCTGATGCAAGTTCGATTATGAGCAACCCGTCGTTTCCGCCCGAAATCAGTGTCGAAATCACTGAAGAGGCGTGTGCCGGGCGCCATTCCAGCTCATTCTGCGCCTGATCCGACAGTCTACGGCCCAACTCCAACGCTCTCTGAGACGGCCGCTCCCCGCTTGTCAGGAGCGTGACATTTGTCCTTAGTGCACGCAAATCGCGCGGTATCGCAAGAACAGCTTTCCCGGCTGCAAGTGCGTCTTCGAGCGCTTTGGTCGCAGTTCGCCCGGCCAGCGTTGACTTTGACGCCACGGCGACAATTTCGATACTCTCGGACTCGCTTCTACCATCCCCGTTTTGCGCCGTCATCGACGCCCAGCGTACAGGATGCATAGGCAGCTGTTTTTCGAACAAGCGGCGACATCTTGATATTTCGCGCTCGATCATCTGGTCGATGTCGATATCGGTGAGTCCAAGCGGTTCGCCCGAATACCCAACCAAATTATTGACCGGCAGCCGGCAGGCCAGCCGCAACTCTTCAGCAAACGTCGCCTCAACATCAATTTCGCTGCCGGTGCTCAAAAGCTTGACCGTCGCCGCCATGCTGCCGGCTTCGCTCTCCGATGATAGCAGCATGCGTATCCTGATCGAGGTTGATGCAGGTGATTTCATTGCGACACCTCATCACGCGCGTCGTTTCCTTCGCCATTCTCCTTGCCAAACCGGTGGCGCAAATCCGCAAACGCCCGCAAGCGTTTCTCAACAAGCCCGTTGATCGATCCTTCGGGAAAATTGCCATCGTTGTCCCGCTCTCCCGCGGCGCGTCCCATCAATATTTCCAATCCCTGATCAATGGTGGTGACGGCACGAACAGAAAACTTGCCATCTGCGCAAGCTTTGACAACATCTTCGCGCAGCATCAGGTGTTCAACGTTTGACGCCGGGATCAGCACACCCTGCGACCCGGTCAGACCGCGCTCGGCGCAAATGTCGAAGAACCCTTCGATTTTCTCGTTTACGCCGCCAATCGCCTGTACTTCACCCATCTGGTTGACCGAGCCGGTGACGGCAAATGACTGGTCGACCGGAACTTCCGACAAGGCGGACAGGATTGCGTACAATTCAGCCGACGAGGCGCTGTCACCTTCGACACCACCGTAGGATTGTTCAAAGACAAGGCTTGCCCAGAGCGACATTGGCACATCGAGCGCATAGCGGGCAGACAGGAAACCCGACAGGATCAGAACACCTTTCGAGTGGATAGGACCACCAAGTTTGACTTCCCGTTCGATGTCCACCAGCTTGCCCGACCCCATGCGAACGCGAGCGGTGATGCGGGTTGCTGTGCCGAAAGGCTGATCGGCAAGCGACAGCACAGACAAGCCGTTGACCTGGCCTATGGCGCCGCCATCCGTGTCGATCAGGACAATGTCGCGGGCAATGGATTCGTGCATGCGTTCGCGAATGCGGCTGGCCCGGTGACGCCGTTGCGCGACAGCTTCGGCGATGTCCGCTGCTTCAATTGCCTTGTGATCGTTTCTGCCTGCGCAATGGTCGGCTTCCCTCAAAATGTCGGCGATGGTTTCAATTCTCAGCGATAGTTTCGTCTGGTCTGATGCGAGCCGTGCCGCCTCGTCTACTGTCCTGGCCATCCCTCCCGGCGATATTTCCCTTATCTTTTCCCGCTCACCGATCAGACGGACCATCGACGCAAACGACTTCGCTGTTTCTTCGGAACGTTCGATGTGGTCGTTGAAATCAGCCGAAATCTTGAACAGCGAGGCAAAATCCGGGTCAAGCGAGTGGAGCAGGTAGTAGATTGATCTGTCTCCAACCAGGATCACCTTGACCGAAAGGGGAATGGGATCGGGATCAAGCGACACCGTGCTGACCAGGCTGAACTGTTCGGCCAGCGAGGTGACTTTGATTTCTCCATCCTTCAAGACCCGTTTCAGCGCCTCCCAGGCGCCGGCCTGCATCAACAACTGCCTTGCATCAATCACCAGATAGCCACCATTGGCCCGATGCAGCGCGCCGGGTTTGATCAACGTAAAATCCGTTACCAGGGCACCCATCTGCGAAATGTGCTCAATGTGCCCGATCAGGTTTTGGTAAGTGGGATTTGTTTCAATGACGATCGGCGCGCAACTTTCCTTGCTCGTGTCATTTCCGACCATGACATTGACACCGTAACGGCGAAGCCGTGGATCGCGCCCGGGCTCCAAATCGCCGAGGGGTAGCGGTGCGTTTTGGGCGGCTTCCTCCGCTTCCATGAACACCGCGACATTCTTGATTACGTCTTTTGCGACACTGGCGAGAAACTCACTGATGCCGTCGATCGCTCCCAAGGCGTTCTCAACCTCCGAGATTTCGGCCGTTACGGTCCGGCTCGCCATCTCCTCATTCAGTTTTCGCAGCCTCTCGCGCCGGTTCTTTTCCAAGCCGGGAATGTTTTCCAGAATTGATCGCAAATCAGATTGCAGCGAATTGATATCTTCCTGGATCCTGGTCTGCTCGTCTTGATCCAGTTTCTCAAATTCCTCGGGCTTTACCGTCTCTCCGTCCTTTTGCGGAATGAAGGCGAAACCCATTGGGGTGCGCATGACGGCGATGCTGAGTTGCCGGGCCTTGTCGTTCAAATCCTTGAAAAGGGTCTCATTTGCCTCCTCGATCTCGCGGCTGAGAGCGCCCGCCCGCGCCTTGTACTCCTCTGAATCAAACACCGCCGGTATCGCCGCACCGAGATCGTTGAGCATCTCATCCATCGCATCGCGGAATTTGACGGCCTGTCCGTTGGGCAGGCGGATCGCGCGCGGACGGTGCGGAGTGGAAAAATTGCTGACATAGACCCAGTCATCCGGTGCCGGTTCGTTTGCCACACGTTGTTCCAACAGCGAGCGGATCGCGGCGTGCCTGCCTGTGCCTTCCGGTCCCATGGCAAAGATATTGAAACCGGGCCCACCAATGGCGGTCCCCAGATCAATGGCATCCAACGCCCTTGCTTGTCCCACAAGCCTGGAAGATCCAGCTTGGGCCTTCTGATCAAAAATACCCGCATCGGTCTGTTTGCGCAGAATTTCAGGCGGTAGCGGTGCCGATGCGACCGGTTGGCTTGTTTTGACAGAATTGGGGTTTGCAGGCTTTTTCATCGCACTCGATCCGGGTTGACCACGCTATCGTAACGATCGCCGTTCAGCCGCACTTTGTCACCGATCAACAAGCCGGTTGTTTGAACCGAGATAGCGTGCTCTGCGGTTTCTTTGAACCGCAACAACGCCTTTATCCGATTGGAACCATTGAAGCATTTTCCGCTCTTTTCATTTCGATTCAGCGAAAAACGCCCTGGATCAGCCGTCCTTTTTTTCCTCCAATGCCGTACGCGCCGCATCGCGATGGGCATCGGTAATGTGGCTTCGAATTGCCGTCAGCGCCGCCGTCAGCACGGCAACATCATCGGTAAATCCGAAGCCGAGAAGGAAGTCCGGAATGGAATCGAGCGGCAGCACGAAATAAGCCAGTGCGGCAAGCAGCACGCCCTTCACCCTCGTTGGCGTTTGCGGATCGAGTGCGCAGAAATAGCCCGCGATCACTTCATCCATGAAGGGAACCTGCCGCGCAGCCCGCCGGGCTGTGCGCCACAACTTGGTCCGCACCCGTTCCTCGCGCTTTTTCTCCTCGGCCTCGTCGACCGGCGCGAGAATCTCACCGATCTTGACGTCGTCCATGTATTGGTTCTCCGTCTCGAATTTACATAAATGTGGGTATCCAGTCGCGGGTGTTCAAATCTGAAGAACGCAAAAGTCCGCTCATCCAGTCGCAAAACCGTTCATCTTCTTTGCCATTTCGACATCCAGGATTGTTACGCCACCGGCGTCATGGGTCGACAACCGCACATCCAACTTGTTGTAAACATTGAACCATTCGGGGTGATGGTCCATTTTTTCGGCCACCATTGCTACTCGCGTCATAAATGCGAACGCTGCGTTGAAGTTCTTGAACTTGAACGATTTCTTGATGCCAGTGCCATCCTCATCCAGCGACCAGCCTTCAAGCCCCGCCAGAGCTTCTGCAATGGCATCGGGTATCAATCTCTCGCGGCGCATGTGTATTCTCCCGGTTGTTTCGATATTCCCCGCAGGATAGGGCAAACGCCATGAATGCCAAAACTGCCGTCCTCTTCGTATGCCTCGGCAATATCTGCCGGTCGCCGCTGGCGGAAGGTGTGTTTCGGCATGTGGCGGCAGATGCCGGATTGAATGACCGGTTCATCATTGATTCTGCCGGTACCGGTGCATGGCATGAGGGCGACCTGCCCGATCCACGTTCGATAGAAGTGGCCGCGCGCAATGGCATCGATCTGACCGGCCAGCGGGCGAGAAAATTCCGGCCCGGCGATTTTTCAAACTTCACCCACATTCTCGGCATGGACCGGTCCAACGTCGCCAATCTGAGGCGCGCCATGCCGGCCGGCGCAACGTGCGAGATCCATTTGTTCCTGGAATTTGCAACGGGACAAGCAACCGACATTCCGGATCCCTATTACGGCGGACCGGACGGATTCGACAAAGTTTACCGGACGATCCGCGCCGCCTCGGAATCGCTTGTCGCGAAGCTTGTCTGAACGGACGAACCGGCATCGCCTAACCGCCAGCTTTCCTCGACGACATAGGGCCCGCCGCCCAGAGAGTTTCGCGATGACATCATCACAAAACGCGAAACCTTGAACGGGCTCGAAGAAAAATTACCCCGCGACGACAGCCAGCCTGCCACTTCAGCAGCACTCACATCGCGCAATCGCGCAAGAGTCACATGCGGTGAGAATTTGCGCGGATCGGCTGAAAGGCCGTAACGCTGGCTGATGCGTTCTATCTCCGCCTGAAGCGCAGCAAGATCCGGTGAGGCCGCAACGCCGGCCCACAAAGTGCGGGGCTTCTTCGAGCCAAAGACGCCAATCCCCGAAAGTTGCAACTGAAACGATGGTCTGCGCACCCGGTCCAGTGCACCGGCAATCTCATCGGCGATATGACCCTCGATATTGCCGTAAAACCGCAAAGTCAGGTGATAGTTCTCTGTGTCGATCCAGCGCGCACCGGGCAGGCCTCCGCGGAGCAGCGACAGGGACAAGGCAGCGTCATGGGGTATTTCAAGAGCGGTGAACAGTCGTGGCATCTGAAATCTCCCCGAATCGGTCCCCGATATTGTGAGCGAATCACTGATTTGGCCTGACGGCAAGAGGAAATCGCACCAAGCACCGGTTACTGGGACAATTGCCCAAGCAGGCCAATGACATGCGGCAAAATTCCGGTGACCATTGCTTCTACTCCGGCGGCATTCGGGTGCATCCCGTCTGCCAGAAGCTTGTCTGGTTGCGCGGCAACTCCATCGAGAAAAAACGGGTAGAGCACCACATTGTGCTTGTCCGCGAGTTCCGGAAAGATCGCATTGAACGCCGACCCATAACTGTTGCCCATGTTCGGCGGCGCCAGCATGCCCGCCAGCAGCACATTGATGCCACGGCCTGTCAGTTTGCCAATCATGGTGTCCAGATTTTGCCGGGTAATCTCCGGCGATATGCCGCGAAGTGCATCATTGGCACCAAGCTCGAGGATCACCAGATCGGTTTCATCGGGTACCGACCAATCGAGCCGCGCCAACCCGCCAGTCGTTGTATCTCCAGAGACTCCCGCATTGGCGACCTCCACATCGTGTCCTTGCTGCGTCAGAGCCGCCTGCAACCGGTCGGTAAAGCCCTCTCCCGGACCCAGCTGGTATCCGGCCATCAGACTGTCGCCAAACCCTACAATCTTGACCGGTTCTGCACGGCCGGCGACGGTTGCAAACAGCAATATCAGGGCCGTTAACAGGACGGTCACCCAACGCTGCGAAAATTGAATTCGCCAATCCGGATTGAAAGCCATAGCGTAGTCACCATATCTGCCTGAATGTTCGCCCGGCGAGGAGGTGGCGAACTATCCCGAATATAGGACGAATTTTCCGTGACAACACCCGTCATTCAACTTTCCGATGTTTCCCTGACACTCGGCGAAGGCGCATCATCTGTTCACGTGCTGAAAGGCATCTCCCTGGACCTTGCGCGAGGTCAGAATGCAGGAATTGTCGGACCGTCCGGCTCGGGCAAATCGACCTTGCTCATGGTCATCGCCGGTCTTGAAACCGTCGATGCCGGAACAGTGACCGTTAATGATTTTCTGTTGACCGGAAAGAGCGAAGACGAGATTGCTGCCTTTCGCGGCCGAACCGTCGGCATCGTTTTTCAGTCGTTCCACCTGATCCCTAACATGACCGCACTTGAAAACGTCGCCGTGCCGCTGGAACTGGCCGGTCATCGCGATCCTTTCAAGACTGCCGAGGCGGAGCTGGCGGCGGTTGGATTGTCGGAAAGGTTGACCCACTATCCAGGCGAGCTGTCGGGCGGCGAACAGCAGCGTGTGGCTATTGCCCGTGCGCTGGCGCCAGAGCCGGCGATCCTGATTGCCGACGAGCCGACCGGAAACCTGGATCAGGTGACCGGCCGGCAGATTGCTGATCTCTTGTTCACGACCGCACGAGACCGCGGCACCACTTTGGTGCTCGTGACCCACGACACCACGCTGGCAGCACGATGCGACCGGCAAATTGCTATGCTTTCCGGGCGTATCGACACCGGAGCTGAGGCGGTGCCGGCGTGACAAATCCATCCGATCTGAGGCTTGCGATCCGTTTCTCGCTGCGCGAAATGCGTGGTGGTCTTTCAGGGTTTTTCATCTTTCTGGCCTGTATCGCCTTGGGTGTCGGCGCTATCGGCGGCGTGAACTCTGTCGCGCAGGCCATCACCACCGGTGTCGCCAGCGAGGGTCAGGCACTGCTCGGCGGCGACATGCGCTTTGAACTGGTTCAACGCGAGGCAAACGAAGACGAACTGGCTTACCTGCGCACCAAAGGCGATCTCGCCATCAATGCCGGAATGCGTTCAATGGCCCGGCTGGACGATGGGTCGGACCAAACGCTGGTTGAAGCCAAGGCCGTCGATGATTCCTACCCGCTCTATGGCCGGTTCGTCACGGAACCACAGCTTTCTCTTGACGAACTTTTTTCCGAGAACAACGGGACATTCGGGGCCGCTGCAACCCCGATCCTGTATGAACGGCTCGGGGTCCAAGTCGGCGATTTAATCAGGCTCGGGAATCTGCGGTTCGAACTACGCGCCAAGGTAATCACCGAGCCCGATCTGGTGTCTGACGGATTCGGCTTTGCACCTCGCCTGATGATGTCGCTTGACGGTTTGCGGGCCTCTGGCCTGATCCAGCCCGGTAGCCTGGTCGAACACCGCTACCGGCTGAAACTTCCGCCCGGTTCCGGCAATGCCGATATCGAGGCAATCAAGGCGGAAGCCAATGAACGCTTCCCGCAGGCCGGCTGGAGTATCCGAACCCGCTCAACCGCTGCACCGGCGCTGGCTGCCAATATCGAACGGTTTTCACAGTTTCTGACCCTTGTTGGGCTGACGGCGCTCGTTGTCGGCGGGGTCGGTGTCGCCAACGCCGTTCGCGCCTATCTGGAAGGTAAGCGTGGGGTGATTGCAACATTCAAATGTCTCGGTGCGTCAGGCAATCTCGTATTCACAATTTACCTCGTCCAGATCATGCTGATTGCCGGGCTTGGCATACTGGCAGGGCTCGCCATCGCCACTGCGATGCCGCTCGTAGCGAGCACATTCCTGGCCTCAGTATTGCCATTGCCGTCTTCGGTGGGGATTTATCCTGGTGCCTTGGGATTGGCAGCTGTTTTTGGTGTTCTCGTGACGCTTGCATTCGCGCTACTGCCGCTTGGACGGGCGAGAGATGTTCCCGCCACCGCACTGTTTCGCGAGATGGGCTTTGAAGGACGCGGGCGACCGAAGTTGATTTACGTACTTTCAGCTTTGGCAATCGTTCTGGTTCTCGCCGGACTTGCGATCATGTTCTCCTATCAGAAGAACATCGCGATGATCTTCATCGGTGCCGTAGCCTTTTCCTTCCTGGTTCTGCGAGCCGTGTCACAACTCGTTCAGGATATTGCCAAAAGAACGCCGCGCGTTCGCTCGACCGCCCTGCGCCTTGCCGTGGGAAACATCCATCGCCCCGGAGCACTGACGCCTTCCGTCGTCTTGTCACTGGGTCTTGGACTAACACTGTTGGTCACCCTGGCGCTCATCGACGGCAATCTGCGCCAGCAGGTGATCGGCCGGCTGCCGGCAATCGCACCGAATTTCTTCTTCGTCGATATTCAAAATACCGAAGTGGAGGAATTTGCCGATTTGATCGCAAGCGAGGCGCCGGAAGGAAAAATCATACGCGTGCCGATGCTGCGCGGCCGCGTGGTTGAACTGAACGGCACTGACGTCAACAAGATGGAAATACCGGCCGAAGGGGGCTGGGTGCTGCGCGGAGACCGCGGCATAACTTACGCAAAGAACGTGCCTGAAAACTCAACCCTTGCTGCGGGCGAGTGGTGGCCGGAAGATTATGCCGGCAAGCCACTGGTTAGCTTCTCTGCCGAAGAAGCCGGGGAGTTGGGCCTGACAATCGGCGACACGGTCACTGTGAACATCCTCGGGCGTAACATAACCGCCGAAATCGCAAATTTGCGCGATGTTCAATGGGAGACGCTGGGCATCAATTTTGTCATGGTGTTTTCGCCAAACACGCTTGCAGGCGCGCCGCACTCCTGGCTGGCGACACTCAGCGATCCGAAGGCTACCCCGGAACGGGAAGCAAAGGTGCTGAACGCAGTTACGCGAACCTTCCCGGCGGTAACTTCAGTTCGGGTCAAGGATGCGCTTGATATTGTCAATCGCGTTGTCGAGCAGTTGGCGACTGCCATACGTGCGGCTGCCGCGGTGGCGCTGGTTGCGTCGGTCCTTGTCTTGTCCGGGGCTCTTGCTGCCGGAAATCGCGCCCGCATTCATGATGCCGTTGTGCTGAAAACGCTTGGCGCAACCAGAAAAACGCTGATCACCGCCTTTTCGCTTGAATATCTGCTCATTGGGCTCGCGACAGCCATCTTTGCGCTGGCCGCCGGCGGTGTCGCGGCCTGGTTCGTCATCACCCGCATCATGACCCTGCCGTCGGCATTTCTGCCGGAAATAGCCGTTGCCACGATTGCCACAGCGCTCGTTTTGACGGTCGGATTCGGTCTGCTCGGTACGTGGCGCGTATTGGGGCACAAGGCGGCTCCTGTGCTGAGAAATCTCTAAAATTGGAGCCGATTTGGTAACCGGACATTAACCATCAGTGCTCAGGTCGGGATTGCCGGGTTTTTGAACCCAAGAATCCTGCGATTTCCACGCTAAAGGCCCTTGTCCTTGCCGCAAAGAACGCACATATTTGGCTTGAGGCATGCTGGAGTCCCGCCAGCGGCGCCTGTCCGTGCGTCCAAAACACGGTTCGACACCCGACGGGACGTAGCAATAAGAGGATAAACATGGCTGAACTTCGAAACTATCAGGCTCGCGTTGCCACTGCTGCGCGTGGTGATGCGGCCATCGATGAGGGTTTACGCGCCTATATGATCAGGGTTTACAACCTGATGGCGCTGGGTCTGGCGATCACGGGCGTGGCAGCGCTCGGCTTTTTCAATCTTGCCACAACCGGTGATCCGGCTGCAGGCGTTGCGCAGGTCAAGGAAGGTCTCTATCTGACCCAGCTTGGCGTGACCGTTTGGACAACCCCGCTGAAATGGGTTGTGATGCTTGCACCACTTGCGCTGGTGTTCTTCCTGAGCTTCCGGGTTCACAAGATGAGCGTACCGGCCGCTCAGACCACCTTCTGGGTTTACGCCGGATTGGTTGGCTTGTCGCTCTCGACCGTTTTCCTGGTCTTCACCAGTGAAAGCATCGTCCGTACGTTCTTCATAACCGCTGCTTCGTTCGGTGCCCTGTCGCTATGGGGCTACACGACCAAACGCGACTTGTCTGGCATGGGTTCGTTCATGATCATGGGCTTGTTTGGCCTGATCATCGCGATGATCGTCAACATCTTCCTGCAATCGTCTGCCCTGCAATTTGCGATTTCCGGCATTGGCGTGCTCGTGTTCGCTGGCCTTACGGCGTATGACACGCAGTCGATCAAGGAAATGTACTATGAAGGCGACGGCGAAGCCGTAATGGGCCGTAAGGCAATCATGGGCGCGTTGAGGCTTTATCTCGACTTCATCAACCTGTTCATGTTCCTGCTGCAGTTCCTTGGCAATCGCGAGTAGGACTGGAGAAATTCAATTATCCGAAGGGCGGTTCATCAAAACCGCCCTTTTCTTTTGCCTGCAGTCAGGCAATAAGCGCCGGTCAATTTTGGTTTGTAGTTCTACATTGTAGTGAGCAACATGGTTGTCCGCCCTGCCGTTCTGACAGACATTCCAGCGATTACAGCAATTTATGGAGATGCCGTGCTGCACGGCACCGCGAGTTACGAGCTCGATCCTCCCAGCGAAGCTGAAATGGTAGAGCGGTTCGAGAAGATAATTGCTCGTGGCCTGCCCTATCTGGCGGCAGAATCTGACGGCAAGATTGCAGGGTATGCCTATGCCGGCCCGTTTCGCGAACGGCCCGCTTACCGTTACATTGTCGAAGATTCGGTCTACATAGACCCGGCATTCAAGGGCCGGGGTATCGGCAGGAAACTCCTCGACCGGCTGGTCGAGGAGGTCAGGGCGCTCGGTTACCGTCAGATGATCGCGGTTATCGGTGACGGCACCAATCATCCGGCTTCGGTCAGGCCTCACGAGGCGGCAGGATTCACCCGGTCCGGAACGATTGCCGGTTCGGGGTTCAAACATGGCCGCTGGCTCGACACGGTGATCATGCAGATCGCGCTCAACGGCGGAACAGATACGCTTCCCTGATATGATCCGGGGCCTGCCACACAGCTGCCGAAGTGCGATCATCTTGAATCTCCAAACAGATTAAGCTGTTAACCAGGGCGTTTTGCGGTTTCCTCAAAACCGCAACAACGCCTTTATCCGGCTGGAATTATTGAAGCCTTTCTCGCTCTTTTCATTCCGCTTTAGCGAAAAATGCCCGGTAATCTGCAGCTTCAGAGACATTTTCTTCATCATTTGGGCACAGGCTTTGCAATGGATGTACCCAATGCGGGCAATATTCGACACCAAAAGTCGCGCCGGCGACCCTAAATATATGGAAGGACCGCATCTGGAGGAGCAATGATGTACGCCGAGGCAGTTTTGGCCAAAAGGCCGTTCGTATCCAGCGATTCAAGCCTGGTGGTGGAAGACATCACCAAATCAGCTTCGCAGCTTCGCGGCTTTGACGATCATGAGCGGATCATACTCGGCCGCGACGACGAACGCGGGCTTACAGCCATCATCGCCATACATAATACAACGCTTGGCCGCGCACTCGGTGGCACGCGAATTTGGATGCATGACAATTTCGATTCAGCCGTCACGGATGCGCTGAGGCTCTCTCGCGGCATGACCTTCAAGGCGGCCATCGCCGGCCTGCCGCTTGGCGGTGGAAAAGCGGTTATCCGGGCCAATCCCAAATCTGACAAGACGCCACAATTGCTGGACGCCTACGCCGAGATGCTGGCGCATGTGCAAGATACCTACATTACCGCAGAAGACGTAGGCATGACGCTGGCCGATGCCGATTATCTGCGCGAACGCACCGCGAATGTAGCGGGAACGACGATCGGCGGCAGCGGCAATCCTTCATCATTTACCGCCGAAGGCGTTTTTCTGGGCGTCAAGGCAGCGCTAAAGCACAAAACCGGCAGCGACGACCTGACCGGCCGGCGGATTGCAATACAGGGTTTGGGCTCTGTAGGCTGGTCGCTGGCTGAGAAGCTGAGCAAAGCTGGCGCCAAGCTCGTTGTGGCCGATATCAATGAAGCGCGATGCGTCGAAGCCAAGGAAGCGTTTGGTGCGGAGATTGTATCAACGGATACCATTTTGTTCACGGAAGTTGATGTCCTTGCCCCATGCGCGCTTGGCGGTGTGTTATCCCACAAGACAATACCGGATCTGAAGGCAGGCATCGTAGCCGGCTCGGCCAACAATCAGCTTTTGCGCCACGAAGATGCTGCAGCGCTCAAGGAACGCGGTATTCTTTACGCACCAGACTATGTGATCAACGCGGGTGGTTTGATGAATGTCGCAGCCGAAGTCGAGCCGGACGGCTACGACAAGGCGAAAGTCATCGCCAAAATCGCCCAAATACCCACAACACTCGGTTCGATCTTCCAACAGGCTGAGACAGACAATCAACCGACAAACGAGATTGCCCTCGCGATGGCCAAGGCTCGCATTGAAAAGGGCTGATCGCCGGTCAGTCAGGTCTTAGTTGGCGGCTTTGTCAGTGAGCTTTCCGGCCGCGCCGCCCATGGTTTTCAGCGCACCGGCGGATTCGCTCAATCCGTACCGGTCGGCCAGCTCGTCGGGTGACAGGTAGCCAATCATTGTCTGGCCGCCATCATCCCAGATCAACACCCGGATCGGCAGGTCAAGTCCTGCTTCCGGGTTCTCGGCAATGATCGGCGTACCGATCTTCGGATTACCAAAAATAACCAGCGTGGCGCCCGCAATTTCGCTACCAATCGATGTCGCACCTTTCTGATGGTCGACACGGGCAAAAACCGTGGCGCCGGCACCCTCTGCTGCCGCAACAAGGTTATCAGCCGTGGTTGCCACGTCATGATTGCTTTTCTTGGTGATCCATCCGTCGGCAGCAAACACAGTGCTGGCGAAGGTGACGGCAAGCGCCGCCGCCATGGCAAGTTTCAGAGACATGAATCCCTCCCGGGTTGGGTTACGATCCAAGCCCCCGCCGCGCCGCGGTTCCCCATAGTGCTTTGACTGATTTATCACGCCCGCAGCTGTAGCGGTAGTACTTGTACCTCAGCGGGTTCTTGTTGTGATAATCCTGATGATAATCTTCCGCCGCATAGAATTTGGTTGCAGTCTCAATCGGCGTGACAACCGCTTTACCAAGTTCGGTCTGCGCGGCGTCTTTGGCCATCTCGGCAGCTTTTGCCTGCTCCGAACTCGTCGCATAAACGGCAGTCGTGTAAGAATGGCCACGATCGCAGAACTGACCTCCGGCGTCGGTCGGATCAACCGAACGGAAAAACGAATCCAATAGCTGGGAATAGCTGACCTTGGCGGGATCAAATTCGATTCGTACCGCCTCCCGCCAACCACGGCTGGAATGATCATAGTAGGTTGGATTCTCTCCTTTACCGCCGATATAGCCGGATGTGGTCGAAATCACTCCATCGACAACGTCAAAATCAGATTCCACGCACCAAAAGCAACCACCGGCAAAGATTGCCGTCTCGGTATCAGCTGAGAAAACGGGGGTAGAAACAGATGTGATTGCTGCGACGGCAAGCGCTGCTACGGATGATCGGATCATGGGTGAAATTTCTCCTCAAAAGGCCTCATTGCAGACCTAGAGCGCAAACCTAAGGGTTTGAAATCAAACCATTACACGAGATTGTGAGAATTGCGTTATCCGGCTCAGCTGGAGGTTTGACGCCGGATCACCGGGGAAGAATGCGGACAATTATTTGCCCACTGATCATGATGAGGGCGGTTGCGTTCGACGGATCGGCGGACCCGTCGATCAGGGAACCGGAAATTATTGGCGTATTAACCATATGTTTTCGCGAATTAGAGCATACTGACGCAAACGGGGCACCAGCTAACTGACCGGATGACGCAGCTCAACGCCATATTTGCGACACTATCGATAGTGCTGGCAGCTTTCTTGTTGCTAGCACTCTTGCTGCACCGTCACTATCCCCGCCAACGCTACCTGCACTGGATGATGCTGGCCATTGCAAGCATGATACTGGGATTTTCCTCCGGATTCCTGCTTGAGAACGGAGACATTCAACTGCTTTCCGTGGTGGTCTTGTATACGATGTCAGCCACGCTGACCTGCCAGACCATCCTGGTGATGACCAACGCAAAGCGGAAGTTCCCGGCAACGCTGCCGCTTGCGATCGTACTGGCAGGTGGAACCGTCGGCACCGCAGTTGCCGGTTATCCGTTCGTCTACAACACGATTCCGTTTCATTTCGGCTGCGGCGCACCCCTGTTCGAGGCGGGTTGGCGAATGTTCCGGCAGGAACCGAAGAGACCTGTTGATCTGGCAATTGCCGCAAGTCTGATGGTCATGGTGGTCCTGTTCGGTGTTCGGGGGATCGGTTTTGCGTATCTGTTCGATCCCGTAACGTCCTACTCAGATATCGAGAGTTCGAGGTTTGCAACCTTGACCATTCTTGTCATGGCCTTGCCCGGCCTGACACTCTCATTGTTGATGGTCTATCGCATGCTCGACACCGTAGCCTCGAACTACCGGTTGGCTTCACAAACCGATTCGCTGACCGGCCTATTGAATCGTGAAGCATTTGCGAGCCGGGTCGAAGAAGCCGGGGATGGATCTTACCTGATTTTGTGCGACATCGATTACTTCAAGCGGGTCAACGACAATTGGGGTCATGCCGTGGGTGACGCCGCGCTGGTTTCGCTTGCAGAATTGTTTCGTGAGATCAACGTGGTGGCTGGACGGTTGGGAGGCGAGGAATTCGCAATCCTTCTGGCAGGAGCCAATGACAAACAGGCAAGACTGGCCGCCGAAGGTATTCGCACGGCTTTTTCACTGCGGACATTTCCGGGAATGCCGGAAGACGAACGTCTGACGGCAAGTTTCGGCGTTGCTGCTGTCGAAAAAGATGACGGGTTCGACAAATCATTCAAACGTGCAGACGAAGCGCTTTATGCCGCCAAGAATGAAGGCCGCAACCGGGTCAGTTTTTCGGCTGATGTGCAATCCGCCGACACCGGTATCAACAAGTCATTCCAGGCTGGCAAACCGTCACGGGAAAGAATGCAGCGAGTGCTGGATCAGGGGCGTCTACGGCACGCAAGCTAGCGGATCCATCCAAAACCGTTCAGCAAGAGATTTCCGAAATAAAGCCCGAAGCAAAGGAACCTCGAAAGCGGCTGGCTACAGCTTCCTCTCGACCAGCATCTTCTTGGTCTCTGCGATCGCCTTGGCGGGATTCAGGCCCTTCGGACAAGCCTGTGTGCAGTTCATGATCGTATGGCAGCGATATAGCCGGAACGGATCTTCCAGATTGTCGAGCCGTTCGCCAGTCGCCTCGTCACGGCTGTCGGCAAGCCAGCGATAGGCCTGCAATAGTGTTGCCGGGCCGAGATAGCGGTCCGAGTTCCACCAATAGGACGGACATGAGGTCGAGCAGCAGGCGCACAGGATGCACTCGTAAAGCCCGTCCAGTTCCTGTCGGTCTTCGTGGCTTTGCAGCCATTCCTTGGCCGGTTCGGGCGATTCCGTTTTCAGCCATGGTTCGATGGAGCGGTGCTGGGCATAGAAATTGGTCAGATCCGGAACCAGGTCCTTGACCACCGGCATGTGCGGCAGCGGATAAACCTTGACCACACCGACCACCTCGTCATGGCCCTTGGTACAGGCCAGCGTATTGGTGCCGTCGATATTCATCGAGCATGACCCGCATATGCCCTCGCGGCAGGAACGCCGCAGCGTGAGCGTTGGATCGATCTTGTTCTTGATCCAAAGCAGCGCATCAAGGATCATTGGCCCGCAATCGTCCTGATCGACGTAATAGGTGTCGATGCGCGGATTTTCATCGTCATCCGGCGACCAGCGGTAAATCTTGTATTCGCGGATATTCGTTGCGCCTTCGGGTTTTGGCCACGTCTTGCCCTCGACCACTCTGGAATTCTTGGGGAGGGTAAGTTCAACCATCGCACGGACGCTCCTGTCAGGATTGTGCCTTTGGTTCTACCCGTTGGTCCTTGTTTTTCAAGCCCCATAGCTTGATCCGCAGCTTCTTGTCGCGGCGGATTTGCACATTGGTGTGCTCCAGCCCGAATTCCTCGATCAGGCTGGGTCTGTCGGCAAATGCAGAGACGCCCAGACCAGCGCCATGATCCACAAGTTCGTAACCCGCGAGTTCCATAATTGTCGGATACACATCGATAATCGAGAGTGGTTTCGTAATCCGTTGGGGCTGAATACCCGGGCCGATAGCGACGAACAGATTGCTGCGCCGCCGCTTTTGCAAATCATTGTAGATCGAGTTGCGCATCGCCCAGTGGTCGCTTTGCAAGACCACCAGCGTGTCTTCCAGCAGCCCCTCGGCCTCGAATTCTGTCAGCATCTCGACGATAAGTTCGTTGGTGCACCGGATTGCTTCAAGCGTGGTGTCACCAAGTCTTTCCACTGATGGCCGGCCGACGCATGAGCGCGATGTATAACCATTCGGCATATGCCCGGCCGCCGTCGTCACAGAAAGATAGTAAGGTTTGTCGTCCTTGGCCTTCGCGCGAACCAATGCCCTGGTCTCATTGAGGATATCCTCGTCATCAAGGCCGAACATGTTGCCGCCGGCGGGATATTTGTCCCGCAGTGACTCATAACCGATCCCGCTGGTGAAATTGTGCGCAGCCACAAACTCCCGCTTGCGCTGGAAATCGAGCGTACCGATGGTCAGATAGGTCGTGTCGTAGCCATCTGCGGCAAGGCGGTCGGACAGGCAGGCCGCTTCCGGAAGCAAGCCTTCGTCCGTAACGGAAACATCGCCGGCCAGCCTGATCCCGATCGACATCATCGGAACGCCACAGCTGCTGGCCACCTGTCCTGCAAGTGTCCATTGCGTGTGTGCGATCTGGGTCACATTCTCAAGGCTGACACCGCGCTCAATATAGGGCATGAGCGGATCCATGGCCGATCCGAACAATTTTCGGTCAAGAAGCGTTGCTTCGGTGCTCTCAAGATAAATATGCAGGATGTTTGGCCGTATTGCAGGTGGTTTGGCCTCCATGACGTCGGCATAGCGCTCCACCAGATCGACATCGGCGACCGTATAGGCGTCTTTGGCGTAAGCAATGCCGTCGAGGACCAGCGGATTGAGAACAATCAGCGGAAAGAAGGCAAAACGGTCGAACCACTGCAGCCGCCGATCTGAAGCGATCAGCAGCCACACACCGGCGATGGACGCGACAATGATGCCGATCTGCGGCAGCGTCTCCATCAGCATGCCGTGGGTAACATCGCGAGATTCAGCGCCGACTTGCAGGTGGAACAGGATTGGCTCCAGCCCGAAATAGCCGAATATGTAGAAAATATAGACCCACACGCCGAAAAATAGCGTCGGCAGCGTAATCAAGGGCGGTCGGAACCCGCGCGAATACGAACCGGCTTTTGGCGCGAAACGCTGCAGTACCAGATAGAGGACAACCGAAAACGCCATCGTCATCTGGAAGTGGAACAGGCTGGTTGCCCAGTTGATGGAAAAGATCATGTAAGGGATCGCAAACGCCACGATCATCAGACCGGCGAGCCAGCTGACGCTGCGCTTTTCTTTTGCCTGGGATTCCGATTGCAAAGGTCTCAACTCCACACCACTGGCGGGAGTGTTTTGGCCGCTAAACGCTTAGAATTGCATTAAATCTGGCTTTGGCGGGAAATTCGGGGCTGTATCGAAGGTGACAGGGTTAACAACAGGTCAATAAACCCGTGCCTTCGGGGCAATTTTTTTCAAGTCAATGCCGTCGGCGATCAGCTCGGTATGCACGGGCCGGTAATCGAGTTTGACCTTGCCCTTGTCATCGACCCAGGAAAGCGTGTGCTTGCGCCATTTCTTGTCATCGCGGTCGGGATAATCCTCATGCGCGTGGGCGCCGCGGCTCTCCTTGCGCGCCTCGGCCGAGTACACTGTGGTGATGGCGTTTGCCATCAGGTTTTCCAGTTCAAGCGTTTCCACCAGATCGGAATTCCAGATCATTGAGCGGTCGGAGACCTTCACATCGGACAGTTCACCCCAAATTCCCGATACCCGCTCGCAGCCGTTTTTCAGCGATTCCGACGTACGGAATACGGCCGCATCCTCCTGCATCGCCGCCTGCATCTTGTCGCGCAGCGCAGCGGTTGGAGTGCCGCCGTCAGCATGGCGCAGACGGTCAAACCGGTCCATGATCTTGTCGCAGGCCGCCTCATTGAGTGACGGCACCGGTTCGGAACGATTTACCACCTCTCCGGCCCGGATCGCGGCCGCCCGGCCGAAGACCACCAAATCAATCAGCGAGTTTGAACCCAGCCGGTTGGCGCCATGCACGGAAGCACAACCCGCCTCACCGACCGCCATCAGGCCGGGCGAAACGGCATCAGGATCTTTTTTCGTCGGGTTCAGCACCTCGCCCCAGAAATTGGTCGGCACACCGCCCATATTGTAGTGGACCGTCGGCAACACGGGGATCGGGTCCTTGGTCAGATCAACACCGGCGAAGATCTTCGCACTTTCCGATATGCCGGGCAGGCGTTCGGCAAGCACTGCGGGATCGAGATGGTCCAGATGCAGGAAAATGTGATCGGCATTCTTGCCGACACCGCGGCCTTCGCGGATTTCAAGCGTCATGCAACGCGAAACCACGTCGCGCGAGGCCAAATCCTTGGCCGACGGCGCATATCGCTCCATGAAGCGCTCGCCTTCCGAATTGACCAGATAGCCACCCTCACCGCGCGCACCCTCGGTAATCAGTGTTCCGGCACCATAAATGCCGGTCGGATGGAACTGCACGAACTCCATATCCTGCAGCGGCAACCCGGCCCGCGCGATCATGCCGCTGCCATCGCCGGTACAGGTATGGGCAGAGGTGCATGAAAAATAGGCGCGGCCATAACCGCCGGTCGCCAGCACTACCATCTTGGCAGAAAAGCGGTGGATCGTGCCGTCATCAAGGTTCCATGCCAAAACACCGGTGCAGCGCCCGTCATCTTCCATGATCAGGTCGATGGCAAAATATTCGATAAAGAACTGCGCGTCGTTTTTCAGCGATTGGCCATAAAGCGTATGCAAAATCGCATGGCCGGTCCGGTCTGCAGCCGCGCATGTACGCTGCACGGGTGGGCCGTCGCCGTAGTTCTGCATATGGCCGCCAAAGGGACGCTGATAGATTTTGCCCTCCTCGGTGCGGGAGAACGGCACACCATAATGCTCAAGTTCATAAACGGCCGCTGGTGCTTCCATGGCAAGATACTGCATGGCATCGACATCGCCGAGCCAGTCCGAACCCTTGACGGTGTCGTACATGTGCCATTGCCAGGAATCGGGACCCATGTTCTGCAGCGATGCAGCGATGCCGCCTTGGGCTGCAACGGTGTGGCTTCGCGTTGGAAATACCTTGGTGATGCAGGCTGTCTTCAGCCCTTGTTCCGCCATGCCGAGCGTTGCCCTGAGCCCGGCGCCTCCGGCGCCGATTACAACGCAGTCAAATTTATGATCGACATAGGAATAGGCTGGTGAATTCGCGTTTGCCATTTCAGGGAGTCAGCCTCCGAAGGCCAGTTTGAGAAGTGAGAAAACACATGCCGCGCCAACCGCAACCGTGAAAAAACTGTTCAGGATCAGCAGGCTGATCTTCATGCCCTCGCCGTGCACGTAGTCTTCAATAACCACCTGCATGCCGAGCCGCATGTGATAAAGAGCCGAGCCAACCATCAGGATCATCAGGATCGCAACGAGCGGATTGGCCAGAACTCCGGTTACAGACTCATAATCCGCGCCCGTCATCGAGATCAAAAGCCCGACAAAGAACAAAACCAAAGGCACATTGGCGATTGCGGTCAGTCTTTGCCGCCAGAAGTGCTCGGTCCCCTCTTTTGCCGAGCCGGATCCCAGAACCTTACCGAGCGGAGTGCGTAAGTCTGTCATATCCGTCCCTCAGCGCATCGCGTAGCCGGCGATCCAGATCAGGATCGTAAGCACGATTGAACCGGTCAGTGTCGCCCAGGCAAGCTTGGTGGAGGTTTCCTTGTCGAAAAGTGCGCCAGTGTCCCAGATCAGGTGGCGGATGCCGCCCAGCATGTGGTGCATCAGCGCCCAAGTGTAGCCGAAAAGTATCAGGCGGCCGATGATCGATCCGAAAAACCAGTTTGCCGTCTCAAATGCACTTTGCGAGGTCGCGGCAGCAATCAGCCACCAAGCAACCAGCAACGTGCCAAAATACAGTGCGGCGCCGGTCATGCGGTGCAATATCGACATCACCATCGTCGGAATTGGCTTGTAGATCGACAGATGCGGTGACAATGGACGCGGCCGCAAAGCGGAATTTCTGCTCAATTCATGCTCCTGTCGGCTGACCGTCAATGAGGGTTTGCAAATGCAGAGTCGGCTCTTTTCTATGGTTCTTTTTGCGCCGCGTCAAAGCCCATTGACGTATCATTTCTTCGCCAATTCGTAGGGGTTTGTCCGTAACAACAGGCTAAATCGATTTATCATTGATTTCAGGCTGACATTGAACGCTTCGACTTCTATCTGCGGCAGGAAAGCGGCCTCTTACCAGTCACAAACCAAAGCGCTTCGCGATTATCGAACACAAGCGCATAGGGTGGCGCGCCATATCGCGCAGTCTGTCCTGGCGGTGACGCAGGCAAGCGAACCTCGATTCCGCGGGGACTGAGAACCTCGATCGCCCCTGAAAGCCGGCGAACCGAAAGCCTTCCATCTTCGCCACAACTGTAAACAGAGTAAGCAGTCTGCTGCAAAACGGTGTCGACCCCGCCGCCCCCAAGGCAGCCGGCGAGCGAAACCGCAAGAAAACCCACCATACCCGTACTGAGAATTCGTTTTTTTCCCACGCCCAACCCGTTCGCCCGTTTACTGCCAGCGCGTGCACTAACCGAAAACATCACTCAAAATCAACCAGCAGACGTAATTGCCGCCTCAATCTTTTCTCAATGCTCACTTAGGGTTATGCTCAGCTTCGGGTTGGTATGGGCACGTGGTCATGATGTTCTTGCGAACGCTGATTGGTGCGATGGTTTTCGCTGGCTGCCTTGCAGCGGCAGCAGGCGTGGCTAATGCTGCCAATCGCGTTGCACTCGTCATTGGCAACAATGAATACGAAAACCTCTCATCCCTGAACAATCCCGGAAGCGATGCGGCCCGACTGGCGAAACTGCTCGAAGGTTATGGCTTCGATGTGATGAGATGTGAAGATGAGACTCTGGGCTGCTTTGACCTTGATCGTGGAGATTTGCGCGACGCACTTGAGGATTTCGAGGATGAAGCGGACGAGGCCGATGTTGCGCTGTTTTTCTATGCCGGACACGGCCTGCAAACCGCTGAGGGTAACGTCCTCGCTCCGGTAGACATGAAGATCTCTTGCGACAATTGGAAAGCCAAACGCGAGATACTGCTTGACGACGTTTTGGAATCCATGTCCGGGGCCCGGGAGAAAATCGTCATCCTGGACGCCTGCCGCAATGATCCATTCAAGGCACAGCAATGTCTGGCGCGCGGTGCGCGCCCGTTGTCGTTTGGGTCGTTCGCAGTGCCCGACAGCGTCTCACGCTTCCTGCTGATAACGTCGACGTTGAACGGACAGGTTGCCCGTGACGGCGAGCCGGGCACGCATTCACCGTTTGCAAAAGCCCTCTTCCATTGGATGGAGCAGGAGCCGCGTATCAAGTTTGATCAGTTGTTCGGCCGGGTGTCCAAACGGGTCATCGAACAGACAGCCGAGGACAATTTCACCCAAATCCCGGAGATTCTCATTCGGGGAGGCACACCGGAAACCTGCCTTTCATTAGAGGGCTGCGGCATCGATCCCGAGGCTGAAGTGCTTCGCCGCGAGATAGCAGCGCTCACCGAGGATAATCTGCGCAGTCAGGAACTGGCCGAGATCGGCGCCGCCTATCTGCGCTCTACCGGCATCGAAAATGCAAAGGAATTGAGTGAGGAGGAACGCAAACGCATTCTGCGCGAGATCGGCGGTGCCAGCAAAGCCCTGGCGCAGAGAAACGACGCGGAAGGCGAGCGGGCCCTGGCTGCCCTGAAGGAGGGCAACGAATCGGAAGCCGAGAAGCTGTTTGAAGAAGTAATCAGTGCCAGTGCGGCGGAAGCGGAAGCAGCGGCACTTGAGGCCGCTGAACGTCGCGCCGATGCCAATCGCAAAGCTGCTGAAGCGGCACGCCATATCGCGGCACTTGCCAGGCCGAAGGATGTTGCCAAGGCGGCAAAATATTTTCAGCGCGCAACTGAGTTCGACCCTGACGACTATCAGACATGGATGGATTTGGCGTCGGTATCGGCAACGATCGGCAATACTTCGCAAGCGCTGAGGGCATACCGCAAAGCAAGCGCCATCGCCCGTGACGAAGGATCATTTTCCGATCGTTACTGGGCTGCGAACGGGCAGGGTGACATCGTGCTGGCGCGAGGCCAGTTGGGAAGAGCACTGAAGTTGTTCCGGGCGGCTGGCAATCTTGCAGAGGAAATGATTGCGGCCGATCCTGAAGATTTGAACGCCAAGCGAAACCGGCAGGTCAGCCTCAACCGCATCGGCAATGTTTTGACCATCATGGGAGATCTCAATGGTGCACGGGCTGCCTATAGCGAAGGGCTTGAGATCGCAACTGAACTAGTGGAATCAAACCCCGATTATTTGGGCTGGCAAACCGATCTCGCTGTCAGCGAAGAGAAAATGGGCAACGTCCTGCGGGCACAGGGCGATTTCGACGGCGCCCTTGCGTTCCACCAGTCGACCTATGAGCGAATGGTGCCATTTGCAGAAGCCGATCCAAATGACAACGAGACCGCCCGCTTTGTCCTGGTAACGCTTCACAAGATCGGCGACCTGAAAATGATGAAGGCTGAGATCGACGAAGCCGAAGCGGCCTATCTTGAGGCGATGGAAATCGCCGAATCGCTGGTCGAGTTCGATCCCGGCAATTCCTACTGGCAACGGGATCTGGCGGTTAGTGATGAGCGTATGGGTGACATTTTCGATGCGCGCGAAAAATATGAGAAAGCACTGAAACACTATCGCGCCAGCCTCGACCGGATCGTTCCTCTGATCGACGCCGACCCGGGCGACACGGACCTGAAACGAACTGAACAGATCAGGTTGAACCAGATCGGCGAAACCTACATCGAATTGGGCAAAATCGAAGAAGCGCTCGAGGCTTTCGTGGAGGGACAAAGCATCATTGAAGCGCTGATTGCCACTGACGACATTAACCAGCAGTGGAAATCCGATCTGACAGTCAGCCTGGAGCGGGTCGCCGACACATTTGTCAAGCTTGAGCGACATGATGAGGCGTTGGAAGTTTACCAGCGCAACCTCGACATTTCGCGAGAACTGGCACTTGCCGATCCGACTAATGTCGAGCGGCAATGGGGATGGTATGTCGCACTTTGGCGAATTGCCGACAATACCGAGAAGAAAGTCGAGCATTTTGAGCAGGGTTTGGCGCTGATCGAAAAATTGCACGCCGAGGGCAAGCTGGCGCCGTATCGGCAAGAGTGGATTGAGACTACCCGCGAGCGTCTTGAAGATGCTCGTGCCGGAAGGATCAGCGCAAAAGGTGCCGACGACGAGCGCATAGGCAAGAACTTGAAGGCAGTCGGCAATCTCGCAGGCGCCAGAAAACACTTGAGAAAGAGCGTTGAACTCGTTGAGGCACAGATTGCTGAAAACCCGGACCACCTGAATCTGAAGCGCACGCGCCAGTCTCGACTGATCGAGCTGGGTGACGTTCAGGTTTTGCTGAAGAAAAATGACGAGGCGCTGAAAAGTTTTCTCGACGGCCTAGACATCATGAACGAGTTGACGGCGGTTGAGCCGGATAATTTGCAATGGCTGGGTGATTTGACGCTGTCATACGAACGGGTAGCCGATACGTATGTCGCGCTTGGCCGGTCTGCAGATGCCCTGGAGATCTACAAGGATAATCTTGGCTTGTCGAAGCGGCTCGCCGAGGAAAATCCGACGGATGCCGGCCGGCAATGGAGCTACTACGTTGCGCTGTGGCGCATTGCGGACAATACGGAGGAAAAGGTCAAGTACTTCACTGAGGCGTTGAACCTTATCGAGCGGCTGGACCGCGAAGGCCTTTTGGCAGCCAACCGTCGCAAATGGATCCAGGCAACGAGGGAACAGCTGGAAAATGCGAAAAGAGGTGGGGTTGTTGCCGATGGCATGGACGACGAAAACATTGGCGCGAACCTGCTGAATCAGGAGGACTATGCGGGCGCAAAGCAGCATATCCTGGCCAGTATCGAATTGGTGGAAGCCCAGATCGAAGCACATCCGGAAGATTTGGGACTCAAGCGGGTTCGCCAGGTCCGGTTGATCAAACTCGGCGATGCCCAGATCGGACTGCAAGAGACCGAGGCAGCCTTGCAAACCTATATTGAAAGCCTTGAACTGATCGAAAAGCTCCTGGCCGCGGAGCCGGAAAACCGGACATGGCTGGCCGACTTGACGGTTTCTTATGAACGGGTCGCCGATACCTATGTTGCGCTCGAACGCAACGACGATGCGCTTGAAATCTATGAGAAAAATCTGGAGCTTTCCCGCCGGTTGGCCGCTGCCCATCCCGATGATGAGGAGCGTCAATGGGGGCATTATGTGGCGCTGTGGCGAATTGCCGACAATACGGACCAAAGCGTGAAATACTTCACAGAGGCGCTCGAGTTGCTGGAGCGACTTAGAGAAGAAGAATTGCTGGCGCCGGCGCGCATAGAGTGGATCCAGACCACCCGGGACCGGTTGGAGGAAGCAAAGCTTGCCGCCCAGTAGTCCGTTCCCGGCTTAGCCGCCGGAAACCCGTTAACCATAGTTGTTGAATTTGGCATGCGGGCGAATTCGCGCACTTAACAATCGTTAACAAAAGATTAAATTCAGTTTCGAGGAGGCTGCGACCATCCCGATTCGGACTTTCGTAAAGTCCGTTCAAAGGAGGACGCGCCATGCGTTTCAGTTTCAAGATTATGGCTCTGCCCATCGCTGCAGCAGCTTTGTTTACTTCCGCTGCAGTCGCAACCGCGCATCAGCGCGTCTACGCCGACGCTTTCGGCAATCTCATCATTCACAATCCCAGCGGCTATAAACAGATAATCGTCGGAAAGGGCCATCTGGCCGACGAGGTCCGAGCTGAAATCGGCGAGCCGGAAATCATTTATCATCATCCGCGCCACCATGGCGGAGGCTATGTCGAACGCAGTTCAAATCGCGGTACGAGCCGAATGCATCGTACAGACGGAGCGACCTGCATTCCGTATGGTGTCGTGTTGAAGGGTCGTGCCTTCACCTACGGCGTCAACAAGGGCGAAGCAGTCTACGTCAACAAATATTGCCGCTGATTGGCCTTTACACTTCGCCAATACGGCCAAAAATCAGCTTCCGGAACATCCGGCCGGTTTCCATTCAACTGGCCGGATGTTTATTTCCATTCTCGTATGTCTACGAAATGTCCGGCGATGGCTGCAGCTCCCGCCATCGCTGGCGAAACAAGATGTGTACGGCCCTTGAAGCCCTGACGGCCTTCAAAATTCCGGTTCGATGTCGATGCACAGCGCTCTCCGGGCTTGAGCCGGTCGTCGTTCATGGCCAGACACATGGAGCAGCCGGGTTCGCGCCATTCAAAGCCGGCTTCGATGAAGATCTTGTCCAGCCCTTCGGATTCGGCTTGCTCCTTGACCAGGCCGGAACCGGGAACAATCATCGCATCGACGCGGTCGGCCACTTTCCTGCCGCCAACGACATTGGCCACTGCGCGCAGGTCCTCAATGCGGCCATTTGTGCATGAGCCAATAAACACGCGATCGATTTCAATATCCGTGATTTTTGTACCGGCGGCCAGCCCCATATAGTCGAGTGCCCGCTGTTTTGAGGCCCGCTTGTTTTCGTCTTCGATCTGCGTCGGATCGGGAACGACGCCGGTCACGGAGACCACATCTTCCGGCGATGATCCCCAGGAAACAATTGGTGGCAAATTTGCCGCATCAAGAACCACCGTCTGATCGAAATGGGCACCCTCATCGGAATGAAGTGTTTTCCAGTAGGCCAGCGCCATGTCCCAGGCCTCGCCCGTCGGTGCGCGAGGCCGATCCTTGATATAGGCGAATGTCTTCTCGTCGGGAGCGATCAAGCCCGCGCGGGCACCGGCTTCGATGGTCATGTTGCAAACTGTCATCCGGCCTTCCATCGACAAGGAGCGGATTGCCTCGCCGGCAAATTCGATCACATGGCCGGTTCCTCCGGCTGTTCCGATTTCGCCGATAATCGCCAGAATGATGTCCTTGGCGGTCACACCTTCAGGAAGCTTGCCATCGACACGCACCAGCATGTTCTTGGCCTTTTTCTGGATCAGCGTCTGCGTCGCCAACACGTGCTCGACCTCGGATGTGCCAATGCCGTGCGCAAGCGCACCGAAGGCGCCGTGGGTCGACGTATGGCTGTCGCCGCAGACGATGGTCATGCCAGGCAGTGTGAAGCCCTGCTCGGGTCCGACAATATGGACGATGCCTTGCCGGCGATCGACCTCATCGAAATATTCGACACCGAAATCAGCGGCATTCTTGGCCAGCGCTTCGACCTGAATGCGGCTTTCCTCGTTAGCGATACCGTGCGAGCGGTCGGTGGTGGGTACGTTGTGATCGACGACCGCAAGCGTTTTTTCCGGATGCCGTACCTTGCGCCCTGCCATGCGCAATCCCTCAAAGGCCTGCGGACTGGTGACCTCGTGAACAAGATGGCGGTCAATATAGAGCAGGCCGGTACCGTCCTCCTGCTGATCCACCATGTGATCGTCCCAGATCTTGTCGTAAAGCGTACGGGCCTTGCCTGCCATTTTCTGCGTCCATTATGAAAGGTGATTAAACTCAGCGGAGGTGTACTTTGGGCATATCAGCAGGTCAAGAAGATCGCATTTCGACCTTGATCCCCGGGGTCGGCTGACCGATATGGTCGCAGAGGCAACACAACCAAGCGAACCATGGAAACATTTACTTCACCGGTTATCCTGTTCTTTGTTCTGGGAGCGCTGGCAGCATTCCTCCGTTCGGATTTGACCATCCCCGAGGCTATTGCCAAGGGTATGTCGCTTTATCTGATGGCAGCGATCGGCCTGAAAGGAGGAGTACAGGTTGCCGAGGCCGGCTTCTCCACTGAGCTGATCGCCGCAGCCATTGCAGGCTTGATCCTTTCATGTGCAATCCCGGTGGTGATGTTTTTTACACTGACCGGCTTCGGGCGGCTCGATGCGACGAATGCCGCCGCGGTCGCAGCGCATTACGGCTCGGTATCTGTCGTGACATTTGTGACTGGAACGGAAGTGTTGACACAGATGGCAATGCCCTCCGCCGGCTACATGGTGGCCGTGCTGGCTTTGATGGAGACGCCCGCGATCATAGTAGGTCTGGTGCTTGCCAGTCGCTTTGGCATCCATCGTGCAAATCAGGATCGCACTGAGCTGCTTCGGGAAACATTGCTGAACGGCTCTGTCGTGTTGCTGACTGGTGCTTTTGTGATTGGGCTCATCGCTGGCAAGGAGGGATTTGAGCCGATCGCCCCCGTGTTTGAAGCTGGATTTCGCGGAATTTTATGCCTGTTTCTGCGGGATATGTGTCGGATCGCGGCGCGGCGGTTACGCGAAGCGCGCTCGCTGACCGGCAGGCTGGTTTTTCTGGCGATCTTGTTCCCGGTTGCAAATGGCCTGATCGGCGTTGCCTTGGGTGCCCTGATCGGACTCGATGTCGGTTCGGCCGCGGCGCTTGGAATTCTCGCCGCCAGCGCCTCTTACATCGCCGTTCCCGCTGCAATGCGCCTTGCGCTGCCGCAGGCGGACTCAGGCCTCTATCTGACTTTGTCGCTTGCCGTTACATTTCCATTCAACGTCATTGCAGGTATTCCGATTTATGCTTGGTTCGCCGCAACAATCGTAACAGGATAGGTCATGGCCAAGACTTTTTCACGCAAACGCATAGAAGTTCTGGTCGACATGCCGCTCCTGTCGCGAATTGAGAAAATTGCTGAGGTGGCCGGCGTCAAGCATTTCACAATCTTGCCGACACGTGGCGGCGGCGGAACGGAAGGCCGCTGGTTTGATGACCGGATCACCGGCGGGGCGGGGACCAAAGTCATATTCTCTGCGGTCACATCCGAGGAATCTGCAGATTCAATGATTAAAGTACTCGAACCATTGCTCGATGAGTATGGCATCGTCGTCTACAGGTCTGATGTAGAGGTCATTAGGTCCGGTAAGTTCTGAAATTCTATAGAATCCCGAAAACAAAAGCCTGAACCAGCAGCTCTGGCTCCGCGATCGCAAACGCTCTGAATTGTGGACTTTCCTCAAGCGGTGTCCATTTTCCCGTTCGCTCAAGTTCGATGAACTTCTCTGCAAATCCGTTTGCTTTGAAAACGGTGTCTCGTACCGTGAGGATGGCAATTCCGCCTGACCGCGTAATTCGGACAAGTTCATCAAGCGACGCTGCAGGCGCATGCCCCTCTGTGAAGACACCAGTGGAGAAAAAGGCTAGAAAATAGTCATCAGGCCACGGTAATTCCTTGCCGAGCGCCGCCGGCTTGAGTTCGTTGTAGCTATTCCGGCTGCCGGCAATAGCCAGCATTTCTTCGGACAAATCCAGGCCTTCCAATTGATCATAACCGAGCGCCTGTAACGCGAGCCCTGATAATCCGGTACCGCAGCCCGCATCGAGCAGGGGTCCATCGCCCTTGGGAACATGACGCGCAACCCACGCTGCGATCACCCATGGCAGACAGTAGCCCATTTCGGCGGTCTGGCGATCATAGTCTGCTGCCCACCTTGCATAAGCTTCAGCCAGTTCCTCATCGGTTGCGGCGGCGTAAACAGCCTCAAGCGGATCACTCACGGCATCTCTCCCTTTTGCCGCATACGCTTTTCCAGCTTCCTCAACGCAAGCGACAGGCTGACGGTGAGGATCAGATAGATATAGGCGACGATCGAATAGGTTTCGAAAAACCGGAAAGAACCTGATGCATAGACCTTGCCCATCTGGGTGATGTCGGCCACGCCAAGGACGGATACGAGTGATGAATCCTTGACCATAGCGACAAAATCATTGCCGAGTGGCGGAAGGATCGTCCGGATGGCCTGCGGCAGGACAATAAGGCGAAATCGCTGAAAACGTGACAGACCCAACGCCTTGGCTGCCTCGATCTGTCCAGGATCAACCGACTGAATGCCGGCTCGGAAAACCTCGGAAATGAAAGCCGAATATCCGATGGTGAGCGCGATGATCGCCCGCCACAGCAATGAAATGTCGCGAACCTTCATTTCGCCGATCAAACCGGCGTCCCGCAATGGCGAAGTGAGCCAGTTCCAACCGGCGACGAAACCGGGCGCGCCGACAAAGGCGATGTAAAATAGAAGGACGAGAATCGGCACACCGCGGATAATCTCGACATAAAAACGGGCGGTCTGGCGCAGGAATTTTGAACCCGACAATGCCATGAGGGCGACACCGAGACCGATTGCCGAAGCAAGTGCAAATCCGACGACGGTAACGAATACGGTGATCAGCACACCCTTCGAGACAATCGTGAACACTTGGGTGTAGAGGCTGTTGGCTGCAATGGTGACCGCAATCACCGCGCCTATGGTCCCGGCAGCAACCAACCACCAAGGAAATTCCTTGTCGGGTTCGGCGGTGACGATCGGATTCATCTGAAAGCGCGTGGATGGCGCGGGAAAGCCCCGCGCCAGACTGACCTATTGGCCGAATTTGTAATCGAGGAACCATTTCTTGTTTAGAGCATCGATCGTACCGTCGGCCTTCATGGCCGCAATCGCCGCATTGATCGGTTCGACGAGATCGGATCCCTTGGGAAATATGAAGCCGAAGTCTTCGGTTCCGAGCGGATCGCCAATCATCTTCAAGCCGCCGTCGGAAGCTTCGACATACCCGTTGCCAGCCGTCCCGTCCGTCAATACGACATCGACATCCCCGGCCTTCAGCGCCTGAACCGTCGCACCGAACGTCTCAAACAACTTGATACGGGGGTTCTGTTCGTTGCCATCAAGCATGTCGTAGACCGCCACATAAAACGGCGTGGTACCGGGTTGCGCGCCGACCAGCCCATCGTCGAACGACGCGAAACTCGATGCGTTTGTGAACCGATCCTCATCGCCGCGAACCAGCATGAACATCTCCGAGCGCATATAGGCATCGGAAAAATCAACCTTCTCTTTTCGCTCCTCCTTGATCGTGATGCCGGTCATACCGACGTGATATTGTCCGTCGGAAACCGCCTGGATCATCGCATCCCATGAGGTGTTCTGGATCTCCACGTTGAAGTTGAGCCGCTTGGCGATTTCGTTCATCGCATCATATTCCCAGCCGATTGCATCGCCCGTCTTCGGATCAACGAACTGCAGCGGTGGATAGGCGTTTTCGGTCACCACAATGACATCGCGGCCGCCAAGGTCAGGCAATGATTGCGCGGCCGCAACGGCGGGAGCGATTAGCATTGCTGCAACAAGGGCTAGCGCAGTTTTCAACTTTGACATGACGAAATTTCCTCCAACTTAACTGCTGTCAGCCTAAAACAAGTTGGCGGCAATTGTCAGCGGCAGAATCGGCAAACAATCAAGGATTCGCTGTTTTCAATACTCAAGCTTTAGTCATGCTAAAATTTAGCCAAATCAGGGAGAGAACCAGCCGTGCATAGAGGCATCTTCACCCAACCAGAGCGATATGGGCCTCATGCATGACCGTTATGTCTTTTTCTTTTCGCGTTTTTTCCGCCACGGTGCGTTGCGCTCCCAGTCGCCGGCCATGATGCTGCCGTACGGCAACACTTCATCGACAATCTCGGCCAGGTCATATTTTTCTATCTGACCCCGCACTGCAGCGGCATTCTTGTAGGCCGACGGAAGTTCGGATACGTCGATCTCACCGGAAAAGAAACGCGCATCAATCTCGGCAGTTTCTTCGGCAAAGACATCCAATTCCGGCCGGTCACCAAGCCTTCGCTTGTGGGCGGTTCGCGACATATTCCGCCCTGCCCCATGCGGCGAAAAACCAAGACCATGGCCAGCATCTTTACCGCGCACGATCAGCACCGGCTCGGCCATGTTGAGCGGGATAATTGTAAGGTCCGTGGCATCATCCGCCCAGCCATCAAACGCCGGGGTGGCGCCCTTGGCATGGTAGAACAGACCGTCCTGCTTCCTGAAAACGAAATTATGCTCGTTCCAGAAACGGTCTGATGCGGCTTCATCTGACAGTTCGGCGACCAGATCGTGAATGGCAAAGTGGTTGGCCTTGGTCCAATCACGTACAATCTGCAGTGCGTCCCAATAGGCCTCGCCGTCCGCGCTGTCGGCCGGAATCCATGCATTCTGCTTCTGCGTCTCCGGCGACAGTTCACGGCGGTAGCGGTCCGCGAGCTTCATCCCGGCACTGTATAATCTGGCGCCAAGGCCGCGCGACCCATGATGCGTGACCAAAATGGTCTCGCCAGTTGCTTTCGACTGTCCGACATAGGCAAAATGGTTGCCGTCACCTTGCGTCGCGAAATGACGCTGGGCAATGTCACCGTGCTCCCGCAGAAACTTGTTGCCATCAACCGCCTGTCCGATCGCAGCCGGCAGCGGGACCGGATTTTTTCGATTCGCCGGTCCGAAATGTGTCACCGCCTGCACCATATCGAGCAGTTTCTTCGGGTCCGCCTTGCCAAATCGGGTAATCGCCATCGAACAGCAGATATCAGCCGAATGCATTCCCGGATGGATCTCCGAAGAAGCGACGATGCCGCCGACAGGAATGGTCCCGTCCGGACCTGCCGGGCAGGCATCCGGCATTACCGCTCCGGATTTGACCACGGGTGTGCGCAGCAAACGCTCCATCGAGTGCCGCACCGATGCGATGTTTTGGTCTTCCTCTTCTGTCTCCGCGTCGATGTTCAGATGCAGCGGCTTCGAGCCGACACGGTCAAGTTCGATAACCGGCGGCGGTGCGAATTCCGCAGCAAGCGCGAGTGCCTGCTCATGGCTCGCACCTTCAGAGAGAGCGCTGTTGGCCCTTTCAAGCGCCACGACAAACCACTTGCCCGGCTTGTGCCCGGCGTCAATCAGGTCCTTGCCGGTAATCATTTTGGTCTCCTCTTTATGCTGCGGAGAACACACACAAACAAAAAGCGCGGCTCCGAGCCGCGCTTCCTGAAATTCCATCGAATTCCGTGGCGGCCAATGACCGCCTGATTTTTCAAGCGGTTATGATTTGTCGGTACCTTCTGAGGACGCGTCATCCTCAGCTGCACTTGCCTCAGCCTGCGCGGCTTCCGCCTCAGCTGCTTTTGCTGCGGCTTCTTCTGCAGCCTTTTCAGCGGCCAGCGCCTCAGCGGCGGCTATCTTCTCGGCCTCGATACGCGCTTTCTCATTGGCAAGTGCCTGACGTTCAGCTTCATTCAGCTTCCTGGCGCGCGAACCGGTATTTTCGGTGATGCGCGCGGATTTACCGCGACGATCGCGAAGATAGTAAAGCTTGGCGCGGCGCACCTTGCCCCTGCGAACCACTTCCACACCTTCGACCAGCGGCGAGTACATGGGAAACACACGTTCAACGCCTTCGCCGTAAGAAATCTTGCGAACGGTGAAATTTTCGTTCAATCCGGCGCCTGAACGCGCGATGCAGACACCTTCATAAGCCTGCACACGGGTCCGGGTTCCTTCAGTAACACGAACTTGCACGCGAACTGTGTCGCCTGGTGAGAAATCAGGCAGGGTGCGTTTGGCGTTGATTTTTTCGGCCTGCTCGGCCTCAAGCTGACGAATGATATCCATCGGTCAATTTTCCTTGTTCTTTTGACCGTCAGAGCGCCTGCCTTGCGAAGTTGACCCGGTGCCGGGAACCGCGTTCAAGGGCCGGAATTTTGTATCTCCGGCATGGCGGATGCACGCATCTGTTGCTTTGAATTGAACCGGTTCATCCGGTTTTGGCGGGCACATACACCAGTTGACAGGGTTTGTCACCCCTTGCGGCCACCATCAATCCTTTCCGATCCGGCCCAAATGGGTATCGCGAAATCCGCTCAAATGCTTCAACCCATATCCAAGCGCCCTGTCACCGCCGATGTGGACAGCCCAGATCAGTCCGATCGCCAGAATTTGGGGCCATCCGAAAAGCAAGGCGCCGCCGATCAGGACGGCAGGTCCGATCCAGCTGTGCAAAGCATTATAAGCGTATGCTCCGGCAACCGGACCCGCCTTATACGCCGCAAACGAAAGGTCGGGTACGAGAATTAATATGGCGAACAACCACCAGCTTGAGCCGGAGAGGTGATAGGCAACCAATGCGGCGAGCGCGATGGCCAAGCCTTCCAGCCTTAACAGGGTTATCATCCTTGAGGCCTCCATCTTAGCGAAAGATCATAAGCCAGTACCGCTAGTAGCAAATTCATAGACGCGCTTGTCATCCCGCAGCGTGGATTTAACATGATCAATTTCCAAGATTCGACCAATCGTTTGAGACCAGAATGAATCGGCGGCAATGTTTTTATGGAATACGGAAATTTGCCACTTTCCGCCGAAGCAATGAAATAGCGATTGTGCAGCTAGAAAACCAACACCTAAATGTCGGAACTCGGGGACGATATAAAATTCCGAAACTTCCATTACCTTGCATGATGTTCTTCGAACGAATGAAAATCCCGTTCGAACATCGGCAACTTCAAAGAAAAATGGCCATCGGTCTGTCTCAGTCCAATAGGCGTCAAACCAAGGTTAATCACCAAGCGCAAGAATCTCTTTGTCGCTGAGTCCCAAAATCTCATGCATTTCAGATAGATACGCCAACAACATTGTTAGAATTTCGGACTTATCTTGTTCCTTTGCCAGTACAAGCTTGATGTCGCTGCTTCCAATGCGCGGCGTCAGCATTCCGCTATCGCTCCCTTTGTCGCTTCAAGTCCGGCCGTCTTTCGGCGGTCAGTTTTTCGGCCTCTGCCCGCCGCCATTCGGCTATTTTTCTGTGATTTCCAGAGGTCAGCACTTCGGGAATAGTCAACCCTTCAAAATCCTGTGGCCGCGTGTAGTGCGGATGTTCCAACAGGCCGTTTTCGAAACTTTCGTCCGTACCGGAATCTTCATTACCCATCACGCCGGGCAGAAGGCGCACAATGGCATCAAGCAACACAAGCGCTGCAGGCTCACCGCCCGACAATACATAATCTCCGACTGAAACCTCCTCAAGCCCGCGGGCATCGATGACACGCTGATCAACGCCTTCAAAACGCCCACAGACAATGATCGCGCCGGGACCAGCCGCCAAATCGCGCACCCTTGCCTGCGTCAACGGTTTGCCACGTGGGCTCATCATCAGTTTCGGCCGCGGATCATCCTGCCGGGTTGATGCGTCGATTGCGCCGGCAAGCACGTCTGCCCGCATGACCATTCCGGCACCGCCACCCGCTGGCGTATCGTCAATACTTGCATGTTTGCCAACGCCGAAATCCCTGATCTGCACAGTTTCAAGGGACCAGTCGCCCCGCTGCAGCGCATTTCCTGCGAGCGAAACGCCTAGCGGACCGGGAAACATTTCCGGATAGAGTGTCAGGATGGTTGCTGCGAAGCTCATTGCCGACCTTCTTCGGGATCGTCAACCAGACCTGCCGCAACGGGTTCGACAGTTATGGTACCACCTTCAATGTCGATGATTGGCACAGCGGCTTCGCTAAACGGTATCAAAACGCTTGTGCGTCCGCCATCCGTCAGTTCGAGCATGTCACCGCCTCCGAAATTGTGAACTGCCATGACCTTTCCGTATCGGTTCGCGTCTTCGTCAATGGCGGTCAGCCCAATCAGATCGGCATGAAAGAACTCGTCGTCGTCAAGTTCGTCATCACCCAGCACTTCGCGTGACACGGAAAACTCCACACCGTTAAGTGCTTCAGCAGCTTCGCGGCTGGTCACACCCCTCAGTCGCGCAACCACGACATTCTTGGCCGGGCGTACCGATGTGACCTCATAGCTTTTCCCGTCGGAGCCAGTCAGCGGTCCATAATTTCCGATCGCCAGCGGATCATCAGTAAACGTCTTGATGCGCAATTCGCCCTTGATGCCATGCGGGGCGCCGCCGACACCGAGAACCACCTTGCAGGCATGTGATTTGTCCTGATCTGACGATCTTGTTTTGCTCATTGTCAGGCGGAATAGCGCCGGGGATCGCCTACCGCAACGAATTTTGCAGACAAACAGCCGTCAACGGCTCCGTAACCGATCGACACTAAATTGGTGAAGTAAGCGCAAGGAACAGACCTTTGCCTAAGAGCGGCACTGAGAAATTGTTGGTCTACATGACACCGAAACTCGCCGCCGCGCGAGACGCATGGCTTGCCTCACTGTCCGATGAGCGCAGGCTGGCGACGCTCACGGTAGAGGCCTATGAGCGGGATAGCCGCCAGTTTCTCAACTTCCTGACAGACCATCTTGGACGTCCCGCAGCAATCGGCGACCTCGCCCAGCTGCGACCGGCAGATTTTCGCGCTTTTCTGGCCGCCCGGCGCAACGGCGGCGCCGGAACCCGCACACTTGGCCGCGGTCTGGCCGGCATTCGCTCGCTCATTCGCCACCTTGAGAAGCAGGGATTGGCCAATGCAGCAGGAGCATCGGCAATTCGCGCACCAAAGCAACCCAAATCGCTGCCGAAACCACTGACCGCAGCCGACGCGCTCGAAACCGTATCTGCCAGCGCGCAGCTGGAAGAAGAACCCTGGATCGCTGCTCGAAATGTCGCTGTCTTGACACTGCTCTACGGTGCCGGGTTACGCATATCCGAAGCGCTTGGCCTGGATGCCAGAGAAATTGCTGCCGCTGACTGCCAGTCAATTCGGATCACAGGCAAGGGCGGCAAGACCAGACTGGCGCCGCTATTGCCGGTGGCGGTACAGGCTGTTCTGGAATATCGCAGACTTTGCCCTTTTGATCTGCATCCCGGTGCAAAACTGTTCCGTGGCGCGCGCGGTGGCGCCTTGCAGCCGGCCATCATTCAGCGCGCCATGCAGAAATTACGATCGGCGCTGAACCTTCCGGAAACCGCCACACCCCATGCACTTCGGCATTCGTTCGCCACGCATTTGTTGGGTCGCGGTGGTGATCTGCGTACAATTCAGGAGTTGCTCGGTCACGCAAGTCTGTCGACCACCCAGATTTATACCGACGTTGACACCGCGCGTCTGCTTGAGGTCTACGATTCCGCCCATCCTCGGGCATAGAGATGTCGACAATTCACCATGGCCAATTAACGGAATCTCCGTCATTTCCAGCTATGAAACGCGTCATGGCAAGGATTATCACAATTGCCGACAAGGCATCGGGCGTTGCGCTGGGGTTGATCGCGCTGGCCAACTTGTTGTTTGTGCTTTCATTCATCATCCTCCTGCTGGTCGGCAGTTCACATGCCAGGGCAGATCAGGCAGCTGCCTGTACCGGACAGAACTTGCTAGCCGAACTGGAACGCAGCGACCCGGCCAAATTCGAGTTGATCAGACACGAGGCAGACCGAACGCTAAACGGTAAAGGCCTGCTGTGGCGCATCGAAAAGGATGGTCTCGAACCATCCTTTCTTTTTGGAACCATGCACCTGACCGACGACCGGGTTACGGATCTGACAGATGAGGCGCGTACAGCGTTTGAGCAAGCAAACACCGTCGTCATCGAAACAACCGACATTCTGGATGAAGGAAAGGCGGCGATGGCCTTGTTGGCGCATCCAGAGCTGATGATGCTACCGGGAAGCGATTCACTGCGAACCCTATTGTCAGCGGAGGATTTGGCAGTCGTCACAGAAGCACTCGACGGACGCGGCATTCCGCTCGGCAGCGTCATAAAGATGCAACCCTGGCTGCTGACGGCGACGATCTCGATCCCGGCTTGTGAATTTGCCAGGCGAAAAGGTGGATTGTCGGTCCTCGACGCCAAACTGGCCCATGACGCCGAAGCACTGGGCAAGGAGATTGCCGGTTTGGAAACGGGCGTTAGCCAGCTGCAGGCGATGGCTTCACTACCAATGGATCTTCACCTGCAGGGTCTGGTTCAGACACTGAAACTCGGCGATCGCATCAATGACATGTTCGAGACGCTGATTGTGCTCTACCTCGACGGCGAAATCGGCATGGTTTGGCCGCTGTTCAAATCCATTTTGCCGACCGATGATCCCGCAGGTTACGGTGAATTTGAACGCGTGATGATCACAACCCGTAACCACGGAATGGTCGAGAACGCCGAACCGTTCCTGCAGGCCGGCGGCGCGTTCATCGCCGTTGGTGCGCTGCATTTGCCCGGAGAGGAAGGCATCGTCGAGCTTCTGCGGAACACCGGATATCGGGTTACCCAAGCAGACTGAAACAGCATAAAACCTTCGCAACGAGCAGTCAGATAAAGTTTACTGGCCTCGGTTTGAGACTGTGCTAGACTTCTTCCACTCGCCAATGGAAGGAGTATTTCATGAAAACGATCCTTGCCAGCATGACCGTAATTGCGTTTGCAGCCACGTCCGCAGGCGCCTGCGAGTTCATGAAGTCGGCTGAGTATAAAACCATGTCGGTTGCCTCACTTGAGGAAACCGAAACGCCAATGTCGACAGCACACAGCGCTGTCACCGAGGAAGTGAAAGTTGACGAGTTGACCACGGGCGCGATTGAGGACACCGAGTCTGAAACCGCCGAGTAATTTTCTCGCGATCAATGGCTGATTGAATTTGCCCGGCTGCCCATCAGCCGGGCTTTTTCTACATGTGTATCGGCTTGCTGAAGGTAGCCAGAGCGGCTTCCTTGACCGCTTCGCTCATGGTCGGATGGGCATGGCAAGTCCTGCCCAGATCTTCACTTGAGCCGCCAAATTCCATCAGCACAGCTGCCTCGTGGATCATTTCTCCGGCACCAAATCCGACGATGTGAACTCCCAGCACCTTGTCGGTTTTCTTTTCGGCGAGAATTTTGACGAATCCATCTGATGCCTGCATGGCGCGGGCGCGGCCGTTGGCCGAGAATGGGAACTTCCCGGAAACATAGTCAATACTCGCCGCCTTCAGCTCTTCTTCGGTCTTGCCCACCGAAGCGACTTCCGGACTGGTGTAGACCACTCCTGGAATGACATCGTAATTCACGTGACCGGCCTTTCCGGCAATAATCTCGGCAACAGCTACACCTTCATCCTCAGCCTTGTGCGCCAGCATTGGCCCCGCAACGACGTCACCGATGGCGTAAATACCGGTCACTGACGTACAGAAATGACTGTCAATGCGAATCCGGCCCTTTTCGTCGAGTACGACACCTGCCTTTTCAAGCTCCAATCCCTTGGTGAACGGCACCCTGCCGGTTGCAACCAGAACCGCGTCGGCCTCAATCGTAGTCGCTTCCCCGCCCCCTTTTGCCGGTTCAAATGTCACCGACGCGCCCTTGCCGGATTTGGCAACGTTGGTCACCTTGGCACCCAGTTTGAATTCCATCCCCTGCTTGCCGAGAATACGCTGAAACTGCTTCGCAACCTCGCCATCCATGCCGCCAAGAAGTGTGTCGAGATACTCGACCACGGTAACTTTCGATCCGAGCCGCGCCCAAACCGAACCAAGCTCCAGGCCAATGACGCCGCCGCCAACGACGACAAGTTTGCCTGGCACTTTCGGAAACGACAGGGCACCGGTAGATGACACGATCACCTTTTCGTCGAATTCAACTTCAACACCCGGTATGCCCGCCACATCCGACCCTGTGGCGATGACAATGTTCTTGGTTTCATGCTCTTCTGTCTTGCCTTCCTCGCCGCGCACAGCGATTTTACCCTCGCCAAGCACTATGCCGGTTCCCCGCAGCGCGTCGATCTTGTTCTTCTTCAGCAGAAATTCAACACCCTTGACGTTGGCTTCGACGGTTGCGTCCTTGTGAGCCATCATCTTCTTCAGGTTCAGCTTGGGCTTGCCGACGCTGACCCCAAGCGTATCCAGTTGGTGTTCTGCATGCGCAAGTTGCTCGGAAGCGTGGAGCAGAGCCTTTGAGGGAATACATCCGATATTCAAACAGGTGCCGCCAAAGGTTGGATTCTTTTCGACAATGGCGGTTTTCAGTCCCAGCTGCGCCGCCTTGATCGCGCACACATAGCCACCCGGCCCGGAGCCAATCACAATTACATCATACGCCATACCGACAAATCCTCGTTTCCGCTCAGCCAGCCCTGAGGATCAGGACCTATTTAATCTACCTTCAATGATCACCGCCCGCCAGTAACGTCGAGAACCGCACCTGTGATGTAGGAAGCTTCGTCCGACAACAGCCACAGAATAGTCTGTGCCACTTCCTCAGGCGATCCTTCGCGCTTCATCGGTACGACGCTCCGCAGCCGCGCGACACGATCCGGTTGGCCGCCCGAAGCGTGGATTTCCGTATCGATGATGCCTGGACGCACCGCATTGACCCGAATGCCCTCCTCGGCCACTTCAAGCGCCAGACCCTTGGTCATGACATCAACACCGGCCTTGGCGGCCGCATAATCCACATACTGGTTCGGGCTGGCAATCGTCGCCGCAACGGATGACAGATTGACGATCGCTCCGCCGTCACCGCCATGTTTGGTCGACATCCGTTTAACCGCTTCGCGCGCGCACAGGAATGAACCTGTCAGGTTGATCCGGAACATCCGCTCGAGCCGCTCAGCGCTCATTTGGTCGACGCGTGTGGCAACGTCAACGACGCCGGCATTGTTGATGAACGCATCAAGCCGGCGCCAGTGCCGGTCCACCGCCTCGAACATTGCCAGTACATCGGCCTCATCCGAAACATCACCCTGAACAGCAAACGCCTCTCCGTCCATGGCTTCAATTTCGGCGACAATTTTGGCCGCAGCATCCTGGTTGGAGACGTAATTGACCGCGACCCGGTAGCCGGCTTCCGCGCCCAGAAGCGCACAGGCAGCCCCGATGCCGCGCGACCCGCCAGTGATGAGCAGGGTTTTGCTGTCACCCTCCATTATCAGAGATCAAGCACCAGACGTTCGGGATCTTCAAGGCTCTCCTTGACCCGCACCAGGAAGGTCACAGCCTCCTTGCCGTCGACAATGCGGTGATCATAGGAAAGCGCCAGATACATCATCGGCCTGACAACGACCTGTCCGCCGATCGCCATTGGCCGTTCCTGGATCTTGTGCATGCCAAGAATGCCCGATTGCGGCGCGTTAAGGATCGGCGTCGACATAAGCGATCCATAGACACCGCCATTGGAAATGGTGAACGTGCCGCCCTGCATGTCAGCAACCGAGAGCTTGCCGTCGCGGGCAGCCACACCAAGCCTGCCGATTTCCTTTTCGATTTCGGCAATGGTCATCTGGTCGGCATCGCGAACCACAGGCACCACCAGCCCCTTGTCGGTGCCCACAGCGACACCGACGTGGCAGAAATTCTTGTAGATGATGTCGGTGCCGTCAATCTCGGCATTGACCGCCGGAATCTCCGCCAGCGCATGGCAAACCGCCTTGGTGAAAAAGCCCATGAAGCCGAGCTTCACCCCGTGCTTCTTCTCAAACAAGTCCTTGTATTTCTTGCGTAAATCCATCACCGCGCCCATGTCGACCTCGTTGAAGGTCGTCAGCATTGCCGCGGTGTTCTGCGCATCCTTCAGGCGCTGGGCGATGGTCTGGCGAAGCCGTGTCATGCGCACCCGCTCCTCACGCGCTTCATCATCTGCCGGCGAGGGCGCACGGGCGACAGCCGGTGCAGGTGCCGGGGCGGGTGCTGGCGCCACAGCCAGTGCCGGGGCGGCTTCGCTTCCGCCCAGCTTTTCTGCAGTTCCCTTTTCAAGTGCCTCGATCACATCGCTCTTCAGGATTTGGCCGCGTTTGCCCGAGCCCTCAATTGAAGCGGCATCAATGCCTTCTTCTTCCATCATCCTTGCCGCCGCGGGCGAAGAGTTCACGTCTTCGCCATCGCTCTGTTCGGCTGGATCAGAAGCCGCTTCAGGTTGTTTTGCAGGAGCCGGTGCAGCGGCAGCATCAGATTCGGCGGCGCCTTCGGCAATCAGGCCCAAGAGCGCGCCGACGGTGACGGTGTCGCCTTCATTGGCCGCAATTTCCTGCAGCATGCCCGCAGCAGGTGCAGGGACTTCCAATGTCACCTTGTCGGTCTCCAACTCCACAACCGCCTCATCGACCGCAATTGCTTCGCCGGCACTCTTGAACCAGCGGCCAATCGTGGCTTCGGTGACGGATTCTCCCAGTGTCGGTACGCGAATTTCAGTTGCCATGGTCCTCGTTTCCGTTTCGCGTTGAATTCAGTTTATTCGCCAAGCGCATCCTCAAGGAATGCTTGAAGCTGTGCCTTGTGCTTCGACATCAGCCCGGTGGCTGGTGATGCGGCAGCCGGCCGTCCCGCGTAGCGGACGCGCTGGTGTTTTGCGTTGATATGAGCCAGCACCCATTCCAGATAGGGATCGACGAATGCCCAGGCACCCATATTCTTCGGTTCTTCCTGGCACCAGACCATTTCCGCGTTGCGGAAGCGCGACAATTCATTGATCAACGCTTTGGCGGGGAATGGATAGAGCTGCTCGGCACGCAGCAGATAAATATCGTCGATCCCGCGAGCTTCCCGCTCTTCATAGAGGTCGAAATAGACCTTTCCGGTGCACATCACCACACGGCGGATCTTAGAATCCGTCACCAGCTTGATCGGCGAATCCTTGAGCAGCTGGGCGTCGTCCCACAGCAAGCGATGGAACGACGATTCGCCTGACATCTCTGCAAGAGTCGAAACTGCCTTCTTGTGGCGCAACAGCGATTTTGGCGTCATCAGCACCAGTGGTTTTCGGAAATCGCGCTTCAACTGCCGACGCAAGATATGGAAGTAATTGGAAGGCGTCGTGCAATAGGCCACCTGCATGTTGTCCTCGGCACAAAGTTGCAGGAACCGCTCCAGCCGCGCAGACGAGTGCTCGGGGCCCTGTCCTTCGTAACCATGCGGCAACAGGCAAACGAGGCCCGACATTCGCAGCCATTTTCGCTCACCAGAGGAAATGAACTGGTCGAAAACCACCTGGGCGCCATTGGCGAAGTCGCCGAATTGCGCCTCCCAAAGGGTCAGCGCATCGGGTTCGGCCAGGGAAAAACCATATTCGAAACCGAGCACTGCCTCCTCCGACAGCATCGAATTGATGACCTCATAGTGGGCCTGTCCCGCACCGAGATTGTTAAGCGGGATGTATCGCTTCTCATCGCGTTGATCGTAGAGAACCGAATGCCGCTGCGAGAAAGTTCCTCGCTCCGAATCCTGTCCGGACAGCCGAACCGGATGGCCTTCTGCCAGGATCGAACCGAAAGCCAGAGCTTCGGCGGTCGCCCAATCGATACCCTCGCCGGATTCGATCATCTTGGAACGGTTGTCCATGAAACGCTGCGCCGTCCGGTGGATCTCAAAATCCTTGGGAACTTCCGTCAGTTTGCGTCCAAGCTCTTTAAGGGCTTTCATCGGCATTGCGGTTTTACCACGGCGCTGTTCGTCCTGGTTGTCTGCCAGCCGTATTCCACTCCAGGCACCGTCAAGCCAATCGGCCTTGTTGGGTTTGTAGGAATTCCCGGCCTCAAACTCGGCTTCCAGATGTTCGCGCCAGTCGGCTTTCATTTTCTCAAATTCAGCCTCAGTGACCACCCCTTCACCGATCAGCTTCTCGCCGTAAATCTGTACCGTGGTCGGGTGGGTGCGAATCTTGCGGTACATGATCGGCTGGGTAAATGCCGGCTCATCACCTTCGTTGTGACCGAAACGCCGGTAGCAGAACATGTCGATGACCACCGGCTTGTGGAACAGCATGCGGAACTCTGTAGCGACCTTGGCCGCATAGACCACCGCCTCTGGATCGTCACCGTTGACGTGGAAAATCGGCGCCTCAATCATCTTTGCCACGTCCGATGGATATGGCGACGAACGCGAGAAGCGGGGATTGGTTGTAAAGCCGATCTGGTTGTTGATGATGAAATGGAGATTACCTGCAACCCGGTGGCCGCGCAGTCCCGAAAGACCCAAACATTCCGCGACAACACCTTGGCCTGCAAACGCAGCGTCGCCGTGGAGAAGCAGGGGCATGACCTTTGCCCTCTCCTCAATAGGTACGATTTCCTCTTTGGTACGGCCAAAGACCTGATCCTGCTTGGCACGTGCCTTACCCATCACCACCGGATTGACAATTTCCAGATGCGAGGGGTTGGCTGTAAGCGACAAATGTACATTGTTGCCGTCAAACTCCCGGTCCGACGATGCACCAAGGTGATATTTGACATCACCTGATCCCTCGACATCATCAGGTGCAAACGATCCACCCTTGAATTCGTTGAAAATCGCTCGGTGAGGCTTAGCCATCACCTGGGAAAGCACGTTGAGCCGGCCGCGGTGCGCCATGCCGAGTACAATATCGGTCAAACCCATGGAGCCGCCCCGCTTGATGATCTGCTCAAGCGCCGGTATGAGCGCTTCGCCGCCGTCCAGGCCAAAACGCTTGGTGCCCTTGTATTTGACGTCGATAAACTGTTCGAAACCCTCAGCCTCGATCAGTTTCTGCAGAATGGCGAGCTTGCCGTTATTGGTAAAGAAAACGCCTTTCTCCGGCCCCTCGATACGCTCCTGCAACCAGGCTTTCTCGGCCGGGTCTGAAATGTGCATGAATTCAATGCCGATTGTGGAGCAATAAGTCCGCTTGAGAATGGCAAGCATCTCGCGGATGGTCGCGTATTCCAGCCCAAGTACGTGATCGATGAATATTGGGCGGTCATAGTCCTCAGCTGTGAAACCATAGGCCTCGGGCGAAAGTTCGTTATAGTCCTCCTTCTTGGCAGCAAGGCCGAGCGGATCGAGATTGGCATGCAGATGGCCTCGCATGCGATAGGCGCGGACCATCATCAGCGCACGAACCGATTCCCGCGCAGATTTTTCCAGGTCGGCGGCATCAATGGCAACACCATTCGCCGTGGCCTTGTCTTTCAGCTTGGAACTCATTTCAGCTTCAGTCGGCGCCCAGTCGCCATCAAGCGCCGCTACGAGCTCACCATTTGAAGCGATCGGCCAGTTCGGCTTTTTCCAGGATGCACCATCGGCATTTTTTCGCGCGTCAGCGCCATCATCCGGCAACGACGAAAAATAGTTGCGCCATTCATCGCTTACTGAATTCGGATCATCCTTGAAGGCCGCAAACAGCTGTTCGACATACGCTGCATTGCCGCCATAGAGAAATGATGTTGCGGCAAAGGCGTCGTTGGCCTGATTTGACCGTGCCATATTCCATCCGGCGCGCTCAGGCACGCCGTCTCCCTACCATGCAACCGGCCTGATGCCGGCCATCCCGGACGGTTCTTCCGCCCGAATTCTTGGCGCCGGTCTCAGCCGTTGAGGACCTCGACCAGCGTTTTTCCCAACTGCGCCGGCGATGGCGACACGCGGATTCCCGCCGCCTCCAGTGCTGCGATCTTGTCTTCCGCGCCGCCCTTGCCGCCGGAAATCACCGCACCTGCATGTCCCATCGTTCTTCCCGGAGGTGCAGTGCGGCCCGCAATGAATGCGGCCATCGGCTTCTTGCGGCCCTGGTTTGCCTGTTCAATCAGCCATTCGGCGGCATCTTCTTCAGCCGATCCGCCGATTTCGCCGATCATGATGATCGATTCTGTTTCCGGATCATCGAGAAACAGATCAAGCACATCGATGAATTCGGTGCCCTTAACCGGATCACCGCCGATACCGACCGCCGTCGTCTGGCCAAGCCCTTCATTGGTGGTCTGGAAAACAGCCTCGTAGGTCAGTGTTCCCGATCGTGACAGAATGCCGACAGAGCCTTTCTTGAAGATGTTACCCGGCATGATGCCGATCTTGCATTCCTCAGGGGTCAAGACGCCCGGACAGTTCGGCCCGACCAGCCGCGAAGCTGAAGTGTCCAGCCTTGCTTTGACCTTGACCATGTCCTGAACCGGAATGCCCTCGGTAATGCAGACGATCAATGGAATCTCGGCGTCGATCGCTTCAATGATCGCCGCTCCTGCCCCGGCAGGCGGCACATAGATGACGGATGCATCCGCGCCTGTGGCTTGCTTGCCCTCTGCAACCGTCGCGAAAATCGGCAGTTTGTCGCCGCCGGATCCCTCCCAGGTGGTGCCACCCTTCTTGGGATGAATGCCGCCGACCATTTTCGTGCCGTGATAGGCAAGTGCCTGCTCGGTATGGAATGTACCGGTCTTTCCGGTCAGACCTTGTACGAGAACCCTGGTGTCTTTGTTGATCAGTGTGGACATGTCTTTCCTTGTCGCGGCAATTCTTTATTTGAGGTAATCCAGTTCGCTGACGGTCAGGTCGCTGTCTGCGTCTCCGGTGTTGAGCGTGGTTGCCGGTTCGAACATCAAAACCACCGGCTCCTTGGTCAGAGATCGCGGCCGGTGTTCGACACCTCGCGGCACGACGATGAATTCGCCTTCGCCAAGCTCTTCAGATTTATCGCGAAAATCAATCGCAATTCGACCGCGAAGAACCAGAAAAGCCTCATCCTCTGCATCGTGGCTGTGCCAATCAAACACCTCGCCAAACTTGGCGATCTTCACCTGCGCATCGTTCACATCGCCGGCAATGTAGGGATGAAATACCTCTTTGATCTGCCGGTCTGCGGATTGGAGCAGGTTGATCTTTCGTGGCGCCATTGTCTTGCTACTTCGCCAATATGGTGACGTTCAACAGCCCGCCGCCGATCGCGTCGAGCTTGGAGAACAGAAAAACCTTGAAGTCGGCATTGCCGCCGGCCCAGGTCGTCGTATTCAGACTTCCATCCGGTACATCCCGGCTTTCGGGGTCCTTGCCCGCAAGCGCCTGCATGCGAACTGCAAGGGAGTCAGGATCGTCCTGCCCATCGAGTATCAATGTGCAGGATGTCGCTGTCCCATTAGCGAAATCAGGAAATGTCTTCGCCATTCCGCGAGCTGGCGGTGACTGCACCACGCCAAGGCGGAACAGGCGCTCGCCGACCTGCATGTCCCAACCCTCAAGCAGATCGGGGTCCTGAAGCGCGGTAAATCGCTTCAGGTCATCGCCTGAGATGGGATTCCACGCAAGCCTAGTCGCCATTTCCCGAATGGCATCCACCACCGGAACTTTCGAGTAGCAGACCTCGTTGAAGACATGCACCGGGTCGATTTCTGAAGCCTGTTCAGATGCAAAAGTCGAACTGGCCATGACCATGATAGCAGTTCCAACGAGCAAAGCCGGCAGTTGGCCGCGAACGGGTCGCATCACCCGCTCACCGCCTTGACGATTTTCTGCGCCGCGTCATCGAGATCGTCTGCAGCAATCACGTTGAGTCCACTTTCGTTGATGATGGCCTTGCCCTTTTCAACATTCGTGCCTTCCAGGCGCACGACCAGCGGCACTTGCAGACCGACTTCCTTGACTGCAGCGACCACTCCCTCGGCAATGACGTCGCAGCGCATGATGCCGCCAAATATGTTCACCAGAATGCCTTTCACATTCGGATCCGCTGTGATGATCTTGAAAGCCGCGGTGACCTTTTCCTTGGAAGCGCCGCCACCCACATCAAGAAAATTTGCCGGCTCAGCACCGTAGAGCTTAATGATGTCCATCGTTGCCATGGCAAGGCCGGCGCCATTGACCATGCAGCCGATATTGCCGTCGAGGGCGACATAGGCGAGATCGTGTTTTGAGGCCTCGATCTCCTTTTCATCCTCTTCGGTGATATCGCGCAATTCCATCACGTCGGGATGGCGGAACAGGGCATTGTTGTCGAAGGACACTTTCGCGTCGAGTACGCGCAGATGTCCGTCCTTCATCACGATCAGCGGATTGACCTCCAGCAGGCTCATGTCTTTTTCCGAGAACGCCTTGTAGAGGATCGGAAACAGGTTCATGCCGTCGGCGCGGGCTGCCCCGTCAAGTTTCAACGCATCGCAGAGAGCCGAAGCATCTGCTTCCGTCACACCTGAAGCCGGGTCGATTGGCAGTGTGATGATTTTTTCGGGCGTATCGTGGGCAACCGCCTCTATGTCCATTCCGCCTTCCGTCGAGACGACAAATGCATTGCGACCGACAGTCCGGTCGACGAGGATGGAGAGATAAAGTTCCCGGTCGATATCAGCGCCGTCTTCGATATAAAGGCGATTGACCTGCTTGCCTGCCGGACCGGTCTGCTTGGTGACCAGCGTGTTGCCGAGCATTTCGTTGACGTTGGAGACGACCTCTTCCACTGACTTCGCCAGCCGCACACCGCCCTTGGCGTCCTCACCCAGTTCCTTGAACCGGCCCTTGCCGCGTCCACCTGCGTGAATTTGGCTTTTGACGACGAAGAGCGGTCCAGGCAACTGGTTGGCGGCATTTTCCGCCTCCGCGGCATCCATAATTGCAACACCGGCAGCCACCGGCGCACCGAAACCCTTCAGAACCTGTTTGGCCTGATACTCATGAATATTCATGGATCAGCGGACCTCACTTCTTTGCAAGATTGGGAGCAATTGTCAGACACGCCTCGCACAGGCCCTGCACGGCGCTGACAGACTTGTCGAACATCTTCTGCTCTGAACGATTGAGATTGACCTCAATAATGCGCTCCGCACCATTGGCGCCGATAATCACCGGTACACCGACATACATGTCTTTCACGCCATATTGGCCGTTCAGATGCGCTGCACATGGCAACAAACGTTTTTTGTCCTTCAGGTAGGACTCCGCCATGGCGATCGCCGATGCGGCCGGCGCATAGTAGGCAGAACCCGTTTTCAGCAAACCGACGATTTCACCGCCCCCCTTGCGGGTGCGATTGACGATTGCATCGAGCCTTTCCTTGCTCGTCCAACCCATCTTGACCAGGTCCGGCAGCGAGATGCCGCCGACCGTGGAGTAACGTATCAGCGGAACCATGTCGTCGCCATGTCCGCCAAGCGTCATGGCGCTGACGTCCTCAACCGAAACCTTGAATTCATCGGCAAGGAAATAGCGAAACCGGGCTGAATCAAGCACGCCGGCCATACCGACAACCATGTTCTTCGGCATGCCAGAGAATTTCTGCAGTGCCCACACCATGGCATCAAGCGGATTGGTGATGCAGATAACAAGGGAGTTTGGCGCATATTTTTTTATTCCTGCGCCAACCTGCTCCATCACTTTCAGGTTGATGCCAAGCAGGTCGTCGCGGCTCATTCCCGGTTTGCGCGGCACGCCCGCAGTAACAATGCAAACATCCGCACCTTCGATGGCCTCGTAGCTGTTGGCGCCAGTCACACTGGCATCAAATCCATCGACTGGCGAAGATTCGGCGATATCGAGGCCCTTGCCTTGCGGAATTCCTTCGGCGATGTCGAACAGCACCACATCGCCGAGTTCTTTCAGACCGATCATATGCGCCAGTGTACCGCCGATCATGCCCGACCCGATCAGCGCAATCTTGTTTCTTGCCATATTGGAAATATTGTCCCTTGTTGAACGGCTTGGTCCGCAGAGCGAAAAACCGCCGGTAAACCGCTTGTTGTCAGTCGCCAGCCAGATGGCCGGAATCTCACTTCTCGCTTAACGATGCCCCGAGAAAAATTCAACTCATTAATTTGGCATCAATGAATTCAATCGGTTAAGTAAAATGGGAGTTACGTAAACGTAAAAATTTCTGGTATCTCGAATGACCACCCCGCTATTGTTCAATCGTCAGCAAACATCGTCACAGTCACATTCCCTGTAAACCGCTGTTGGGAGCATTGAGTCAAATCAGATGAATCCCGGCGAAGTCAGGTGCAAGATTTCGTCTGCAACCGGACACCAAAAATTTGCTATCCGAATTCCTGATATCAAACTTCACTCAATTCATTTGAAACGCTGGCCAGCACAGAAATAATGCAGAACAATCAACCAAGCTGCAGAGTTTTGAGCTCGTTACCGGCAATTTGACGAGGCTGTTCGATGAACGCGTACCCGCAGATCCAATTGTTCATTGGCGGCCAGTGGGTCAAAGCAGATGAATCTCTGCCAATTCTGAATCCTGCAGATGAGAAGCAGATCGGCCTTCTCCCTGTCGCGGACAAGAATCATCTGGATGACGCGGTTTCCGCCGCCGAGGAAGGGTTCAGGATCTGGAGTCAGACCTCTCCAATGCGTCGCGGCCAAATTATCCTGAAAGCCGCACAGCTGATGCGCGACAGGCAGGAAGAGATAGCCCTTTCGATTGCACTGGAATTGGGGAAACCAATCAGACAAGCGCGCCTTGAGGTCATACGCGGTTGTGAATTCTTCGAGTGGGATGCCGCCGAAGGCCAACGTCTCTATGGCCGGGTCATCCCGAGTGCGCCTGGCATTCGATATGTGGTGGTTCGTCAGCCGATCGGTAGCGTTGCGGCTTTCTCGCCGTGGAACTTTCCGATGAGCCAACCGGCGCGAAAGGTAGCCGGCGCGCTGGCGTCGGGTTGTTCTGTCATCCTAAAACCGGCGGAGGAAACACCGGCCGGCGCCATTCATATCGCCAAAGCATTCGCAGATGCGGGTCTGCCGCCGGGAGTCCTGAACCTGGTATTCGGACAGCCGGCGGACATTTCGGGCTATCTCATTCCAAAGGAACAAATTCGGCTTGTCGCCTTCACCGGTTCCACAGCCGTCGGCCGGCATCTGACCACGCTGGCATCGCAAAACATGACACCCGTATTGATGGAACTTGGCGGCCACGCGCCGGTCATCGTTTGCGACGACGTCGATCCGAAGGCCGCTGCCGTCAGTTCAGCGGTTCGCAAGATGCGCAATTGCGGGCAGGTATGTACTTCGCCGACACGTTTCTTCGTTGATGAGAAACTGCATAGCGCTTTCGCGAAATGCTTCGTTGATCAGGTCAATTCGATCAAGGTTGGTGACCCGATGAATGAGGAGACGGAGATGGGTCCGGTCGCACACAAGGGGCGACTTGAAGCGCTGCAAAAATTCGTCGACGATGCTGTGCGCCGCGGAGCCAATCTCGTCACCGGCGGTGCCCAGATTGCCGGCGAAGGCTATTTCTTCCAGCCAACAGTGCTGTGCGATGTTCCAGATGATGCACTGATCATGCGCGAGGAACCTTTCGGGCCAATCGCCATCATCAACGCCGTGTCGGATCTGGAAGATGGCATCGAAAAAGCCAACAGCGTTGCCTATGGGTTGGCCGCTTATGCCTTCACCCATTCGGCCGCCAATGTCGACCGGTTGACCGACGGTATCGAGGCGGGCAATCTTTCCATCAACACCCTTGAAGCCTCACTACCGGAAACACCGTTTGGCGGCGTCAAATCAAGCGGTTACGGTCGTGAAGGCGGCGATGAAGGCCTGCATCACTACACAATTGTGAAAAACATCTCCCACAGTATGAAAATAGTGTGAGTCGATCCCATACCCGGCATTGCATATATCTGAAGAAGCGGCTGACTGAGCACTCGGTCCTTCCGATATCCTATTTTGATTGTGGAGCCGGCTGAATAATCTCGATTGTGTTGCCGTCCGGGTCAAACCCAAAGGTGAACACACCTCCCGCTGGCGTGCGCCACGGTGGCGCATTGAACTTCATTCCCGCCTTGCTGAGCCGCTCATATTCCCCGAAACAATCCTCGCAAGAGAGCGCGAAATGCGTAAGACCTGAATGGGCAAGTGTCGCGCGGTCCCGCTGCTGATAGGGCGGCGATTTGAACTCGAATATCTCGAAGAAGCCGTCGCCAAATTGAAGCAGTGCCACCCGTCCCGCACTGTTATTCATCCCGGTCCGGGCGTCCAACTCAACCTGGCCCTTTTCCCACTGGGATTCTCGCACCAGCTCTCCTCCCAGAACGTCGACATAGAACTCGACAAGTTCCGGATAATTGTTGGTGGTAATCGCGGTGTGGTGCAGCGACAGCGTCATTTTACCTCCTCCAGGGAGCCGAGACTACCACATCTCTTGCTCAAACTCATCGACGGCTTCGGCCGAGGTCGAACCCATCGACAATTGTGCCTATGCTTGCTGAGCTGAAATTGGAGGCAATGACTAATGGACTCTTTGAAAGGTAAAGTCGCGCTCGTTACCGGTGCATCGCGCGGAATCGGTTTTGCAATCGCAGAATGCCTGACCAAAGCCGGAGCGAAAGTCCTTTTGAGCGGCCGCAATCGGGAGCGGCTTGATCTGTCGGTGGAAAAATTGCGCACTGATGAGAACTCGGTGGAGGGATTGGCTTTCGATGCAAGTGTCGAAGCGCAGGTTGAAGAAAATCTCGGTGAGATTGCAGACCGCCATGGCCGGCTCGATATATTGGTCAACAATGCCGGCGTTCTTCTGAACAAGGACGTCTTTGAAACCTCATTGGAAGGGTGGAACGATGTCCTGACCAACAACCTGACCAGCGCCTTCCTGTGTTCGCGAACTGCGTTGGCTATCATGCGGGACAGGGGAAATGGCGGACGCATCATCATGATCGGCTCCACCGCCGGCCAGCGTGGCGCGCCGGCAGGAGCGGTCGCCTACAGCGCTTCAAAAGCCGGCTTGTCGGGCCTCGCTCAGACACTGGCCTATACCGGTGCGCCTTTCGGCATCACCGTCAATGTCGTTGCGCCCGGCATGATCCGAACCGAGATGTTGGAAAAGGGATTTGGTTCGCGCATCGACGAGGCGACGAAAAGGGTTCCGCTTGGATTGGGAGAGCCAGCCGATATAGCCAGCGCTGTGTTGTTTCTGGCCAGTGACGCGTCACGCTACATGACCGGTGCTACTCTTGATGTTAACGGGGGACTGTATCACCGCTAGTGTCGCAATCCGGCTTGCGCATACCATTAAATCCTTAATCCGCAGCTCTCAAACGCTGCTTTGGTCACAGACCTTTCTTCATCGGTAAGCTGAAGCAGAGGCGGGCGCACGGGGCCGCCAGCCTGCCCCAGCAGTTCCTGCCAGTATTTCTGATGCGCCTGCGGTTTGCCGCCTGGGCGTGTATTTTTCAACGCTTGTCGAACCGGCTCGAGGCTGTCACGAATTTTGCGTGCCCAGTCCACTTCGCCCGCCATCGCCAATTCGGTATATTCATGCATTCTCAGATCATTCCGGGTTTGAAGCAGATAGGGCGGCGATGAACACAGGTAGAGTTGCCAGCCGAGTTCGACGATGTTGTCGAACCATTCATCTTCAGAAGCCGTGCTTACCAGTATCTTGTTGCCGGCAAGTTCTGTCAGCTTGGCATACATGTCCCGTGGTACGGAGTACTTGATCGCCATGATATTGGGCAAATCGGCAATTCGGTCGCAGAGTTCAGGGCTCATCAGGTAACCGGAATCAGGATGGCTCCACATGGCGATACCGATGTCGACACGATCGCAAATCTCCTTGTAGTAGTTGAAAAGCGTGTCATCGCGATCATGAATGAAATGCAGGACCGGCGCATGAACGACGATATAGTCGGCGCCGACATTCTGCGCATGTTTTGCAAGCTCGATCACAGCGTCGAAATTCTGGTCCGAACACGACATGATGGTTCCAGCCCGGCCACTGCAAGCTTCAACAGCCAGCTCGAAGTTCCGTTTGCGCTCATCGAGCGACATTGAAAAGAACTCACCCTGCTTGCCGGCGATAAAGAAACCGCGGATTTTCAGATCTTCAATCCAGTGATCGATGTTTGCGCGCAATCCCGCCTCATCGATGGTGAAGTCAGGCAGCATCGGATTGAGCGCCGCCGCCCAGATGCCTCGCATATGCTCGCGCGAATATTCCTTGGCTTCATGTTTTTTGTATTTCATCGGATTTCTCTTCGAAGTCGGGTTCTTTGATCTTCCCGGTCGGTTTGCACGCTCATTCAATTCGGGTGAAATCTCAATTACAAATATCAAAATCAGATATAATTCGCCCGAATACCCAACCGGATTGACACGTCGTTGATGGTTCCAATCTCAAACCGCTTCGCCTGTGCCACCGCAGATTGACCCGGTGCACGTTATCGGCGCATGGTTATTCGATATCGCAATAACAAATTCAGCTAAATTCATTTGAATGGAATAGCGATATTCAATTCTATTCAATCGAAGCGAACTTCCGAAAGCGAGGCCCGCCTTGACCATCCATCCCAAACTCAAGCCGTTCAACTTTGAAAAGTGGGTCGATGAAAATCGCGACAAGTTGAAACCACCTGTTGCCAATCGGCTGCTCCACAGCGATTCAGGCATGATTGTCATGGTTGTCGGCGGCCCGAACACGCGCATGGATTTTCACGATGATCCGGTTGAAGAATGGTTCTACCAGGTCGAAGGCGACATGATGCTGAAGATCGCCGAAGATGGCGAAATCTATGATGTCCCCATTCGCCAAGGCGAGGTGTTCATGCTGCCGGCACACGTTCGACACGCCCCACAACGTCCGCAAGAAGGCTCCATTGGAATCGTCGTTGAGTCTCCCAGAATGGCAGGGATGAAAGAGGGATTTGAATGGTACTGTTTCGAGTGCAAGCACCGTGTGCACCGGGCCGAAGTTTCCCTGAACGACCCGAGCGGCATCGTCACTGCACTCCCCAAAATCTATGACGCATTTCACAATGACGAGGAAGCGCGTACTTGCCCTAATTGTGGTGCTTTGCACCCTGGTAAGGGCAAGCCACCGGAAGGTTGGGTGGTGTTGGATTGATCGTTCAAACCAGGTGCGGGTGTCTGGGAATTTGGCTGGGGTTCGAAGATGATTGTACCTGCTCAAATTGATCCACTATCGCCAGATTTTTTGGCCGACCCTTATCCCCTTCTCGCCAGTCAACGTGAGGCGGCGCCCGTTTCTTATCGTGAAGATCTCGACATGTGGATCGTCACCCGGTGGGAAGATGTCCAAACCGTGTTTCGAAACCACGATATCTATTCGGCCGCGATCGTTCAGGCGCCGCTATTGCCCTTGTGTGACGAGGCGGTCGAAATCCTGAAGGGCCGGTTCAACATCCAGCCGGTCATGTCGAACCTTGATCAACCGGACCACACACGCATACGCCGCAAGCTCGCGCGCGCATTTTCAGCAAGGCGCATGCGTGTTTTGACGCCAATCATCAAGCAGCGGTGCGACGAAATCCTTGACCGGATTGAGGCAGATGGCGTGGCCGATATCGCCAAGGCGCTGTGTTACCCGCTCCCGGCCCTGACGATATTTTCGATGGTAGGATTCCCCGAGAAAGACGCTGACCAGATCAAGGAGTGGTGCAACGATAAACTGATCGTCAACTGGGGCCGGCCGACAAAGGAACATCAGATCAGGGCCGCCGAAACCATGGTGGCGTTCTGGGAATACTGCGTTGACTATGTGGCCCACCGCCGGAACCATCCGGCGGACGACATGACGACCGATCTTATGGGTGACGATGAAGATGGCGAACCCCTGAGTGACCGCGAGTTAGCGAGTATCTTGTTTGGTTTGAGCTTTGCCGGTCACGAAACAACAACAAACCAGATGTCCAACTGTGTGCGTCAGATACTTGAGAACGGTCTGTGGGAGAAGTTACGTAACAATCGCGATCTTGTCGAAGGCGTCGTGGAGGAAAGCTTGCGCCACGACTCTTCAGTTATTGCCTGGCGCCGTATCACCACCTGTGAAACCAAGTTGGGTGGAGTCATGCTGCCGAAGGGGGCAAAAATCATGATTTCGCTCGCCGCTGCAAATCGCGATCCGGACAAATTCCCAAAGCCCGATTTTTTCAATCCGCAGCGCGAACGCGCGCGCGATCATCTGTCGTTTGGCATTGGTATTCACCTCTGCCTTGGTCGCCCGCTTGCGAAAATCGAGATGGAAACCATGTTGGTCAGCATGCTGGACCGGTTCAAAACATTGGAACTCCAGTCGGATGCTCAACTGGAATTCCCGCCCAACATATCGTTCCGCGGCCCTGTACATCTGCCGGTAAGGTGGACGATAAATTGACAATGAAACAAATGAGAATCCTTGGAGCAAACGGAGCTGGGTCGGCGTCCTGCATTGTTGACTCTCGTCACCGCTAATGTATTCTCGAAAAAAGCTTTAAGTTTAAAATAACTGGGAGGAACGAATGAAAAGCTCAGCACGATATCTGATTTCACTGGCTGCAGCATCAGTGCTCGGCGGCACCGGATTGGCCAGTGCAGAACCGGTCAAGATCGGCATGATCACCACTCTTTCGACCGGCGCTGGCTATCTCGGTCAGGACGTACGCGACGGTTTTCTGCTTGCAGTCAAGGAAGAGGGTGGCAAGCTTGGTGGAGTCGATGTCGAAGTCATGGTTGAAGATGACGGCCGCAAGCCGGGCAATGGCAAGCAAATTGCCGACAAATTCCTCGACAAGGAAGGCGCTGAAATCATCACCGGCGTGATCTTTTCCAACATCTCGCCGGTGGTCGCTCCCTTGGCGCTGAAGGCGGGCGCTTTTTACGTCTCACCAAATTCCGCGCCTTCCACTTTTGCCGGCAGCCAATGCCATGAGAACTACTTTGCGGTCGCTTGGCAAAATGACAGCCTGCACGAGAGCGCCGGTATTTACGCCACGAAATTGGGCTACAAGAACGCCTACATTCTTGCGCCCAACTATCAGGCAGGCAAGGATTCGCTGGCTGGATTTAAACGCTATTTCAAAGGTGAGATTGTCGGCGAAACCTATACCAAGCTTGGCCAGACCGACTATGCCGCAGAGATTGCCAAGGTTCGCGACGCCAAGCCTGAGATGGTATTTCATTTCCTGCCTGGCGGCATGGGCATCAATTTCCTCAAACAATATGCGCAGGCGGGGCTCAAGGATGAAATCCCGATTGTGGTCTCTTCGGCATCAATGGATGCCGGAATTGTAAAAGCGGTCGGCGAGATTGCGCTTGGTGTGAAGTCGTCGTCACACTGGAACCACGATCTTGATAACGAAGCCAACAAAGCGTTTCTGAAAGGTTTCCGTGAAACGTATGATCGTAATCCGACTGTCTATGCAGGTCAGGGCTATGACACCGCAAAACTGATCGCCAGCGCTTTGAAGGCAACCGGTGGCAAGGTCAAGGACGATGCTGACAGCTTCCGTGCAGCCCTGAAAGCTGCCAACTTCGATTCTGTGCGCGGAAACTTCAAATTCAACACCAACAATCATCCGATCAACGATTGGGTGGGACGCGTTGTTGAGAAGGCAGACGACGGCACCTACTACAACAAAACAATTGAGGTGGTTGCCGAAGGTCTCGCAGACGCCTACGCATCCGATTGCTCTCTAAAGTAACAGTGAGAATGTGAGAAGCCGGGCGGGATTGCCGAGTGCAATCCCGCCCGATTCATGAACGGCGGACCGATGACCCTCTTCTTCGAGCAACTGTTAAACGGGTTACAGCTCGGCGTTTTCCTGTTTCTGGTTTCGGCCGGCCTGACGCTCATTTTCGGCATCATGGGTGTCATCAATCTGGCGCACGGATCCCTGTTCATGGTCGGTGCATTTCTGGCCGCAACGGTGACAGAAGCGACCGGTTCATTCTTCATCGGGTTGGCCGGCGGCATTGTTGCGGCCGGTCTGGTCGGCATGCTTATGGAGTACCTGGTCATCCAGCATCTTTATCATCGCGATCACCTTGATCAGGTGCTGGCGACGTTCGGCATTATTTTGTTCGCCAACGAACTTGTCGCCATGATTTGGGGCCGAACGCCGCTGTTCTATTCGGCACCGGATTATCTTAACGGCTCAATCGAAATCATTCCGGGCATCATCTATCCTGTCTACCGCCTGTTCATCATTGCCGTGGGCGCTGCGGTCGCGGTTGGGCTCTATTTGATCATTGCCCGCACCCGCGCGGGAATGCTTATTCGCGCCGGATCGACAAATCGCGATATGGTCGGCGTTCTCGGTGTCAACATTTCGCAACTGTTTTTGCTTTTGTTCGGGTTCGGTGCGGTTCTTGCCGGCTTGGCGGGCGCCATGGCTGGTCCGCTTATTTCCGTTGAAGTCGGAATGGGCGAACAACAGCTGATCCTTGCATTTGTCGTTGTGGTGATCGGTGGCATCGGATCGGTGCGCGGTGCACTGGTCGGCGCCATCCTGGTGGGCGTCGTGGATACACTTGGAAGGGCTTTCATACCCGATATACTGAAGACATTCATGGACCCGGCTTCGGCAGACGGGATCGGTGCCGGCCTGTCATCAATGTCGATTTACATTCTGATGGCTATCATTCTTGTACTGAAACCGAACGGCCTGTTTCCCGTGGTAACGGCAAGGCACTGACGATGAATTCGGGGCGGGTTCTCATTGCGGCGCTATTCACGATATTGGCCATCGCCCTGCCATACTTGCTGACCGCGGCTGGTGAAGAATACTTGATCGGAAGCGCAACGCGAATCGTCATCTACGCACTCGCGGCCATGAGCCTTAATCTGATTCTCGGTTACGGCGGAATGATCAGTTTTGGTCATGCGGCCTATTTCGGCGTGGGCGCTTACGTAGTCGGCATCGCCTCGTTTCACGTGTTTGACGGTAGCACAATCTTCGGATTTGCAGGAACCGACGCTGCGTTGCTGTCCTTGCCGCTGGCGATTACCATTTCGGGCCTGTTTGCGCTGGTGCTCGGAGCGCTTTGCCTGCGAACCAGCGGCGCCTATTTTATCATGATCACCCTGGCGTTTGCTCAGATGCTGTTCTTTCTGTTCGTTTCGCTTGAGCAGTACGGCGGTGATGACGGTGTCATCATGTATAATGGCCGCAACACGCTGCCGGGACTCGACCTCGGGAACGACACAGCATTTTACTATGTCTGCCTGGCTTTCCTGATTGGCTTCTCATTATTGATGTCGAGGCTGATCCAGTCGCGATTTGGCAGGGTGTTGCGAGCGTGCAAGCAGAATGAAGACCGTATGAGGGCGCTGGGCTGCAACACCACCCAGTACAAATTGGTCGCCTTCGTGATCGCCGGCAGCGTTGCCGGACTGGCCGGTGCGCTCAACGCCAATTTAACAGAATTTGTCAGCCCGGATTATGTGCATTGGACCAAGTCAGGTGACCTGATGATCATGGTGATCCTTGGCGGCATCGGCACTTTGACGGGGCCAATCATCGGTTCAGCTGCCTTTCTGCTGCTTGAAGAGTTTTTGCCGGTCGCCTTTGAAACGGTGGGGTTGGCCGACTGGAAGGAACATTGGCGAATTGTGTTCGGGCCGATTTTGATCGTCATTGTTTTGTTTGCCCGTGGCGGCATTCACTCGCTGATCGTGCGAGGACAAACCGATGGCCGGTGAAGCAATCCTATCCATTCAGGGTCTCACAAAGACATTTGGTGCGCTAAAGGCATCCGACCGAATTGATCTGGCTATTGAAAGGGGTGAACTGCACGCAGTCATCGGCCCGAACGGTGCCGGCAAGACAACAATGATTGCACAGATTTGCGGCCAACTCGCGCCTGACCAAGGTAGTGTTCATTTCGAATCGCGCGACATTACCCATATGCCGCAACACTTGCGTCCGGATATGGGTCTGGTCCGCTCCTTTCAGATCACCTCGATATTTCCCGAATTTTCGGCGCTGGAAAATGTCGCCATGGCCGTTCAACTCGGCGCCGGGCACAGTTTTCACTTCTTCACGCCAGCAGCTGACGACAAAAATCTGTCCGAGCCTGCACGTGCTTGCCTCAACCAGGTCGGATTGGCCGAACAGGCCGATATTGTTGCCCATGCCCTTTCGCATGGTCAGCAGCGGCGGCTGGAATTGGCAATGGCCCTGGCGCGTCACCCCAAGCTGCTTGTCCTTGATGAGCCAATGGCCGGAATGGGCGCCGAAGAAACTGCCAGAATAATCGAATTGTTGCGTTCCCTGAAGGGAAGCATCTCGATGCTCTTGGTGGAACACGACATGGACGCGGTATTTGCATTGGCTGACCGTATTTCAGTGCTGGTTTACGGACGCGTCATCGCGACCGGGGATCCCGATTTCATTCGGGAAGATCAAGGTGTGAAGGAAGCCTATCTCGGCAGTGGAGAAACCGATGCTTGAGATTCACGCTCTGGAGGCCGGGTACGGTCGCAGCCAAGCCCTGTTTGGCATCGATCTTTCAGTCGCCAAAGGTCGTGTTGTGACGATGCTCGGCCGAAATGGAATGGGCAAAACCACGACAATCAGGACCATCGTCGGCCTTTTACCGATTTTATCCGGAACAATTACTTTCAATGGACAGCCATTGGCGCGGTTGAAGCCGCACCACATCGGCAGGCTGGGGATCGCCCTTGTACCAGAAGGGCGGCAGATATTTCCCACACTTACCGTGCGCGAGAACCTTGTCGCTACCGCATCCAATCGCCACCAACGCGCAAAGGCCTGGACCATTGATCGCGTGAACTCACTATTTCCGCGGCTGAACGAACGAAAAAACCAGCTGGGCAGTTCGCTTTCAGGCGGTGAACAGCAAATGCTGGCTATAGGCCGAGCCCTGATGACCAACCCCCTGCTTTTGATCCTGGATGAAGCAACCGAGGGTCTCGCGCCAATTATTCGCCAGGAGATTTATGACTGCCTTGAAGGATTGAAAGCGGACGGTGAGAGCATCTTGATTGTCGACAAGAGTGTCGATGAGCTGTCACGCATAGCCGACGAGCACGTAATCGTCGAAAAGGGAAAGACCTGCTGGCAAGGCGACCACCCGGCTTTTCTGGCTGAGCCGGACCTGCGTCAACGCTATCTCGGAGTTTGAGTTCAGTCTCATGACAGAGAAACTTTACCGGGGGATGGATCGCGACGAGCTCGACCGGCAATACAATGCACGCGCGACTGTCGATGACATTGCCCCGTATTTGCAACGCTATGCCGAGCAAAGTGCCGAGGCGCGCAGCGATCTGGAAGTGAGGCCCAACCTTAAATTCGGCCCCCAAGAAGATGAGACATTCGATTTCTTTCCTGCCGGCTCCAACGCCCCATTGTTCGTTTTCATTCATGGCGGTTACTGGCGTTTGTTATCGAAAGATGACTCGGCTTTCTTTGCCAAGAATTTCGTTCACCATGGCGTGGCGTGTGCGGCAGTAAACTATTCGCTGGCACCTAAGGCTTCGCTCGACGAAATTGTTCGTCAAATCCGTGCCTCAATTGCGTATATCTGGCAGCAAGCAGACGAACTGCAAATCGACCGCAACCGCGTATTCGTAGCCGGGTCATCAGCAGGTGCTCATTTGGCGGCAATGACTCTGTGCGACGGTTGGTGCGAAAGTTTCGGGATGCCCAATCACATGGTGGCCGGCGCGATGCTGGCGAGCGGGCTGTTTGATCTGGAGCCTGTCCGGCTTTGCCACCCGAACGACTGGCTTGGTCTCGATGCCGCTGCGGCGATGCGCAATAGCCCAATCAGACACCTTCCCACCGCGGGTTGCCCCATCTTGGTATGCTGGGGCGGAACAGAGACCGATGAGTTCAAGCGTCAGAGCCATGATTTTGCCAACGATTGGAAGAGTTTGGGTTTTCCATGCGACTCGTTTGAGATTGGCGACGGAAACCATTTCGATATCATTCTCGATCTGAACGACCCTAAACGCGATCTTTGCCGGCGGACACTTGAACTGATCCACACAGGAGAACTGAGCTCACAAGATTAGCTGTGTTACCGCTTCCAGCAGGTCAGCGCGGCTTTGCCGCACAGATTGTTCGCTCGTATCGACCATCACATCTGCTTTTGCGTAGAGTGCTTCGCGGCTGGTCAATATCGACTTGAGATCCTCCATGGCCTGAGGGTTCCCTGCCATCGGCCGCCTGTCGCCCTGCTTCAATACCCGGTTCATATGTTCTTCCGGTCGGGCCTTGAGCCAACAGGTATGAAAATGCCTCAGCAGTCCGGCGAAAGTTTCTGCGTTGGATACTATTCCTCCGCCCACAGACAGAACGACTTTGTCATGGCTGTCGATGACCGAATCGACCGCTTGTCGCTCGAGACGGCGATATCCTTCCTCACCATAGAGCGCCATGATCTCGGCAATGGGCATGCCGCTTTGTTCCTCAATGATATGATTGAGCTCAACAAATTCGACGGAAAGATCCTGGGCCAGATGCTTGCCAAGCGTCGTCTTGCCGGCACCCCGCAAGCCAATGAGACAGACGCGAGCGAGCCTGGATTCAGCCGGTCCGACGGGGTTTAGAATGGCCATCGCTTTCTGGCGCTGATCCGCTCCCGCGGCTCGGAACAATCGCAGGAAATCTGCACTTTCCGGATCCCAGGGATCGTCCGGACCCAGAAGTCTGTCCGGCGTATATCCAAGTGCGCTCGATATTTTGTACAAAAGAGCGACCGAGATATTTCCCGCTCCGCTCTCCAGTTGTGCAAGATAGCGTTGCGACACACCCGAAAGCTCTGAAAGCGCCCGTCGCGAGATCGCCTTTTGTTGCCGTGCTTGCCTAACCCGTTGGCCAACCAAGGCGACAAATCTCTCGGCCTGGTCTTCGCCGGATCGAGCCTCGCCCCGTGACGTTGTTTTTTTGTTTATGTCTCCTCGCACGCCCAAGACGTTATTCTGCCAATGCTGTCGGTTTTCGTTTTCCACCCATGTCGCTCGCGGCGGCTGATTTTTCGGCTGACAAGCGATTCAACAGCGTCTCCCGGATTTCCTCCGGAGCAGCCATTTTTACATGTGCATCGGCTCTGACAAACACTTCGACGAACTCGCCCTCGAAGCATAGTTGACCATCTTGATATCCGTGCACGCGAAAGCGCACAGAACTGTCTCCAACTCTCAAAAGAATAACTTCGCAAACCAGTTTGTGGCGTGGCGTGAGTGTTTTTCGAAAGTCAAGGCTCAGATGAACAAAAGGCGCACCGATATCACGGTCCACATTCATCCGGTACCAGTCCTCTCCGGTGACCGCCTCCCACCATGCATCGATTGCTTCAAGTGCGAAATTGGGTATCCGGCCGGTATAGACAATTTGAGCCGGATCGCAGTCAGACCAGCGAACGGTAATCTCGTGTATGAACGGAATTGGAGCTGCCAACTAATACGTCTCCACGTGATATCGGCCCTCATCGCGCATTGTGTCCCTGAGCGCACGCCATGAATGTCCGGTGCTCTCCGCAATGTTTTCAAATGCGGCTTCGACGCCTTCCTCCATCGCTCGTAACCCGCAGATGTAGATGTGCGTTTTAGGATCGGCGAGCATTTCGGAAATCTGGTCTTCCATGGCGCGAAGTTCATGCTGCACATAACGCTTTGGCTCACCGTTCAGCCGGCTAAATACAAGGTGCTTTTCAAGGAAAGTATCAGGAACTTTTTCCAGTCGACCAAAATATGGAAGTGACTTTGGCGCACGCGCGCCGAAGACGAGCGTCAGTTTCCCGTTGGCATCAGGGGAAGTCCTCTGCCGGTTCATGGTGAATGCGCGCATCGGTGCCGAGCCGGTACCAGTGCAAACCATCAGCAATCTTGCATCCTGTTCGTTCGGCATGAGAAATGTCGATCCGAACGGTCCGCAAATTCGCACCTTGTCTCCCTGCTGCAGATCGCAGACATAATTTGAGCATATGCCGCCCTCTTCGCGTTTCACGGTCAAAGAGAAGTTGTTGTAATTCGGCCGCTCACCGTCGCGAGGAGAGGAAATCGAGTAAAGACGCGGTAGATGTGCTTCTCCATTCTCGCGTGTGCCCGGCGGGATTACTCCAATTGACTGGCCCTCAAGCAGCGGTAGGGGCAATGTACCGGCGTCGAGTATGATATGGCGAACGTCATGATCCACGTCGTCGGTCAGCCTGTAGTTCCCCTGAACGGTAACTTCTGCAGGCTTGGCGATCGAGTAGAGGTTTATGGACGGCTTGGAAGCAGAAGCCGGCGCACGCGCCTTGCCGCCCCCACCAGCGTGGGCATCAGCCAGAAGTTTGACGATCTCCTCGTCAAAGGCCTCAAGCCCGGTGGCGGCTTCGTTCGATCCTGCATCGAAATCTGCCTGTTCGGGCAGTTCCATCCATTCAAACTGCTCATCTAGCGAATAGGGAACTTCGACCACGCGCCAATTGTCGATGGATCCGGTGGGACACACGGGAATGCAATCCATACAGTAATTGCATTTGGCAAAATCGACGACAACATTGTCATCATTATGCGTGATCGCCTCGATGGGACACGTGTTCTCGCAGGTGTAACAGCGAATGCAAATCTCCGGGTCGATCAGATGTTGTTTGAGCGGCGTGGTCATAAATCCTCAGGCCATGTGCAGCTTCACATATTCGAAATCGCCCGGTTTGTTGTCGATGCCGACTTTCGGAGGCGCTATCCAGCCCGCATATTGACCTGGCTCGTAACATGGCACCATCAGCGACTGAATAAACGCCCCGTCGGCCGTATCCGGCAGCCAGTCCTTCTTGTGCTGGTCAAACAGTTCCTGTGACAGAAGCTTACCATCCGGATCAATCGGCTGATTGGCGAAGACCCCGATTTTCCGGTTAAATCCCTCATGTGGCAGTTTCAGTTCGAAATTGACGCCCGACTTCTCGATCAGCTTGTTCCAACGGCCGACACCTCCGGCGGCATCGCGCTTGTAGTCATCGCGCAGCCGCATGTTGATGGCAGTCAAAGCCGGCGCATCAGTCAGCTTGATATCGCCATCGACAAATTGAACGACAGGATAGGTGGCGTCAGTCAGCTTGTGATCATCGTCCAGACGATGCTCCATGAAGCGGCCCTTGATACCCGCATTGAATGCGTTGGCGGCATTGGTCGAAACCTCACCGCCAAACAAATCAAGCGACAATGAATAGTGCAGATTGAGCTTCTTCTGAATTGTCGGCAGATCGATTACGCCCAGATCGCGGATTCTACCAACTTCGTAGGGATCATCTATTCCTGCCTCTTTCATTGCCTCGCAGGTTCGCTGAACAACGCGCGACACCCCGGTCTCTCCGACAAACATGTGGTGCGCCTCTTCGGTCAGCATGAAGCGGCAGGTGCGAGAAAGCGGATCGAATCCGGATTGTGCCAGTGATTCAAGCTGCATCTTGCCGTCACGATCGGTGAAATAGGTGAACATGAAAAAGGAAAGCCAGTCTGGTGTCTCCTCATTGAACGCACCGAGCATTCTCGGCGCTTCCTCAGAGCCCGAAGAACGCCGCAACAGTTCATCGGCTTCTTCACGCCCGTCGCGGCCGAAATATTTGTGCAGCAGATAGACCATTGCCCACAAATGCCGCCCCTCCTCGACATTGACCTGAAACAGATTGCGCATGTCGTAAAGCGACGGAGCGGTTAGCCCGAGAAATCTCTGCTGTTCAACCGAGGCAGGTTCCGTGTCGCCCTGAATAACAATTAGCCGGCGAAGCATGGCGCGATATTCGCCGGGAACTTCCTGCCATGCCGGTTCGCCCACATGTTCGCCGCAGGGAATGCGCCGGTCTTCGGCCTGAGGCGCCAAAAGAATACCCCAGCGATATTCCGGCATTTTGACGTAATCGAATTTCGCCCATCCCTTTGGGTCCACCGAAATCGCCGTGCGCAGATATACGAGGCTGTCCTGGAAGTTTTGCGGGATCAGGTCGTTCCACCAATTGATATAGCCCGGATGCCACTTTTCCAGCGCCTTGAGCACCCGCTTGTCCGAAGACAGCGAGACATTGTTCGGAATTAAGGTGTCATACTCGACTGTCGAAATAGGTTGCATATTCTCTTCCTGTCTGCCGTCAAACACGGCGCATATCGAATTCGGCGCGTCTTCCCGTTCCATAACGTTGCAGTGCGCCGCTCTCACCAACGGCATTTGGCCGCTGGAATATCCAGTTCTGCCAGGCAGTCAGCCGGCCGAAAATTCTGGTCTCCATTGTCTCGGGACCCGCAAACCGCAAATTGGCCTCCATGCCGGTCATTGCATCCGGCGAGAAACTTGTCCGCTCCTCCAGGATGATCCGGATTTCGTCTTCCCAATCGACCTCGTCAAAGGCTTCAGTCACCAATCCCAACTGATCTGCCTTTTCTGCTTCCAGTGAATTGCCCAAATGTTCTCGGGCCCCGCTCACATGGTCCGGCTCACCGAAAAATCTGGTCTGCAAACGAGTGAGATCATTGCTCATCGGAAGCAATCCGAAATTGGCCTCCGTCAACATGATCGCAGCGGCTGGACGATTGTCTTCCTCGAATTCGCCTTCCATCATGTAGCAACGGTCGGCGGCAAACACTATTTCCGCCACAATACCGGCAAAGCATGATCCGTTTTCGACCATTGCGATCAGTGTTCGCGAGGTCATATCGATCCGCTTCAGCACGCGTTTCCAGTAAAGCAGGATTTCGTTCGACAGCCAGTCGTTCTCCCGATTGGCAATCAATACGGCTTCATGTGCAGCTACTTTCTCAGGATCTCCAGCCGATTTGAACAGGATAACGCCGAGTTCGAGCTCATTGAAGCGAAGATGCAGGATCGCATCGTCCAATTCGCGCGCCGCTCTCAGTGCCCAAATTTGATCTCCTGCAGCGTGGACATCAGCCACGGTATTAGGAGCGTTGTCATCAGGACCGGAAATACTGATCGTTGCGATGCCGCTTTCCCGATCAACTTCCACTTCAACGGTAGAATAGGAAAGCGATCCGTCGGCATGAATGGTCCGCTGCAAAGGTCCCAGTTTGATGCCTTGCAGTGCGGCGTTATCATTGGCCTCGCCGGCTAATTCCGCTGCGCGCCCGGCAATAAACGCATCGAACTTGGAATTTGGGATAACTTCATCGACAAGCCGCCAATCCTTTGCCCGTTTTCCCTTAATTCCCTCTTCAATTGAGCAAAATACATCTGCCCTGTCGCGCCTGACCTTTCGTTTGTCGGTGACTCTCGTCAGCCCACCCGTACCAGGCAATACTGCCAACAATGGCGCTTCCGGCAGAGCGACGGAGGTCGAGCCGTCATCGGTCATGTAGATTTCGTCGCAAGCCAGCGCCAGTTCATAACCGCCGCCCGCACATGCGCCCTTTACAGCGGCGATGTAATGCTGCCCCGATTCCGCTCCAGCTGCTTCAAAGGTGTTGCGGGTCTCATTTGTAAACTTGCAGAAATTGACCTTGTGAGCATGGGCTGCTCCGCCGAGCATGCGAATATTCGCTCCCGCGCAAAACACATTGTCCTTCCCGGATCGCAGAACCACAGCGCCAATTTCCGGGTGTTCGAAACGCATGCGTTGAACAATGTCGGCAAGTTCGATGTCGACACCGAGATCATAGGAGTTCAGCTTCAATTCATAACCATCAAACAGGCCGCCTGATTCATCGACGTCCATGAAAAGCGTTGCTACCGGGCCATCATATTCCACTCGCCAATGCCGGTAGCGGCTGGGATCTGTCTGAAAATCAATAACCTGGTCCAAACATCAACTCCTCGTCATGGTCGAATGTGAAGAGATATATTGCATATATCCAATCGCTTCAATGAAATATAATTCATAATAACGTCAATTCGCCGCTTCCGCTCAGGTCCGGAGGGTTGCTGCGAATCTTGATTGCGGCCGCGGACAAAATTCCCGGCTTCAGCCCCATCAAACATCCGGTCTGCAACTGCGCGAAAGACCTGCGAAAGCACTCTTCAGCTAGTTCACAAAGACGCAGTGAAGCATCGACACGGTCCATCCGGACTTTCAATGCAGCATTAGCCAGATGAATCACTCCTTGTACGAGATGCCGCTCGCGGCTGTTCGGTACAGCGTTCATCCAAACCGCCTCGAAAACTTCATGCGCTTCCCAGTAATATCCATTTCGAAGCAATCGAAGACCATAGAGCCAAGCGGGGTTTTCCCGCCAGGTCAGGTCTGATGTCGGGCTCAATGATTGAGCCGCCACCTGCTCCAGCAACATCATCTGTGATTGGCGATCATTGACCCCGGGTACATGTGCCGTTTTTGGTAACGGATAAGTGTCGATGTCGAGCGCCGTACCCACTTCGCCAACCTAGATCGCAACCGCTGTGGTTTCGATTCTTTCCAATCGTGCGACAAATTCCGCGACGGCCCTGATTGTCTGTTGCCGCTTTTCAACATGCGGCGAATGTCCACAATCGGGAAATACCTCGACATCGACCGGGGCATAAGACCGCGTCTCGATTTCCCTGATCTGGGCCAGGGATCCGTATGCGTCATTGCGGCCTTGTATAACCAGTGAAGGAACACGCCAGTAGTCGATCACGTCAGCAACATTCCATTCCTGGAATTCGGGATTGAGCCAGGCGTCATTCCAGCCATAAAAAGCGCAGTCTACATGGCTATGATATTTGGCCAAACGAGCGCGAAGGTCTCCCGTCTGATATTCTGTTCGTGCTTCGCTGATCGCGTCGACACTGACATCTTCAATGAAGAAATGTGGCGCCATCAATATCAATCCGCGGACTCTAAAATCCTGCCTGCAACCGGCATAGATTGCTGCGATCGTTGCACCATCGCTGTGGCCAAAGAGGATGCATTGTTGAATTCCGGCGGCATCGAGTATTCGCGGCAATGTCTGTTCGGCTTCAACTGTCATGTAATCTTGCGGCCGAGGAAGTTCGCACGGGTCCGAGCGACCATACCCCGCCCGGGAGTAAGCAAGAACACCGCAGCCGGTCCGCTCTACCAAGCCAAGTGGAAATTCGCGCCACATATCGACGCACCCCAATCCTTCATGCAACAGGATAATCGTCGGCCGCTCGCCGGGCGGCGGTCCGAAACATCTTGCCTCCAACCGCCTGCCACCCGCCTCGATCCATTGCCGGGAATCTTCTTTCCACGCGAAGTCCACCACCGCGTTTCCTTCAGTCCCGCAATTTGAAACGCTGGATCTTGCCAGTCGCCGTCTTTGGCAGGTCCGAGACGAACTCAATCCAGCGCGGATATTTCCATTTCCCGATCCGTTCCTGCGTGTGATCCTTCAATTGCTCGAACAGGCCATCGCTATCGACACCTTCCTTCAGTACTACGAACGCCTTGGGCTTTTCCAGACTGTCATCATCGAGTGCCGGTATCACTGCTGCTTCAAGCACGGCCGGATGGGATCCTAGCGCCTGTTCGACTTCGAAAGGCGACACCCAGATACCTGAGACCTTGAACATATCGTCAGTCCGGCCGCAATAGATCAAACGGCCATCCGAACGCCGCTCATATTTGTCGCCGGTTCGCGTCCAGGCCCCTTCAAAGGTATTTCGGCTCTTCTCTCGCTTGTTCCAGTAATCGGAAGCCGACGAATTGCCATTGACCAGCAACTCACCAATTTCACCATCGGCCACCTCGGCGCCGGATTCATCAACAAGCCGTAGTTCGTAACCGGGCACCGCAACGCCGGAGGTTCCATAGACAACATCTCCGGGCCGGTTTGACAAAAAGATGTGCAGCATCTCGGTCGAACCGACCCCATCGAGGATTTCACAACCGCTGAGTTTTTCCCAGTTGTTGCCGACATTTTCCGGCAAAGCCTCACCGGCGGAAATGCAGCGGCGCAACTTTGCTTTGACGCTGTCTTTACCACTTTCAACATGGGCAACCATGGCAGCGTAGAGCGTCGGCACGCCGCAAAATACGGTCGGCTCGTGGCCATTGATAATGTCAATCACTCCATCCGGTGTCGGCCGGCCTGAAAGCAAAATGGTTGTCGCGCCTACCGACATTGGAAACGTCATTGCATTACCGAGACCGTAGGCAAAGAAAATCTTCGCCGCCGAATAGACGATGTCATTCTGCTCGATTCCCAATACCTCCGCACCGTAGGTATCTGCGGTAAATTTCATACTTCCATGAACATGGCGTACCCCTTTCGGCTCGCCGGTCGAGCCGGATGAATAAAGCCAGAACGCACTGTCATCCGAATTGACATGGATTGGGGAACCAGGTTCGCATGCCGCCAGTTCCGCTCCAAAATCCACGGTGTTCTCCGGAGCCTTGTTACCAACAATGAAAACGGTTCGAAGGTGCGGATTGCCGGCTAAAAGCGGCTCCACAACTGGATAGAGCGCTTCTGAAACAAACAATGCGGTAGCTCTGCTGTCTTCCAGGATCGCATTGTACGTTTCGGTGGTCAGAAGCGTATTGAGCGGAACGGCGATCACACCCGCCTTGAGACAGCCCCAGAAAATCACAGGCGTCTCAATCTGGTCGAGCATGAGCAAAACTGCCCGCTCATCGCGTCTGATCCCGTGCTTTGCGAAAAGCGCTGGGAGCTTGTCCGATTCACTTGAAAGTTCGCCGTAGGTCATGCTTCGCTGAAGACCGTCGGCTTCACGAAATACAACCTTGTCCGCAGTCGGCAAAGAGGCGTGGCGGTCAACGAAGTAAATTGCAGCATTCTGGTTATCGGACATGTTCCACCTCAATAGAGCAATCTGAGCAGAAGCAATGTTATGCTTGGGAAAGCAACCAATATGGCGGTTCGGATGATATCCGAAGCGACAAACGGCAGCACCGATTTATAGGTCTCGACAATTCTCGTGGACCGATCGATGGCATTGATGATGAACAGGTTCATCCCCACCGGCGGTGTTATCAGTCCCACTTCGACAACAATCAGAACCAGAATACCGAACCAGATTGCCGTCTCCTCCGGCGTCAATCCGAAATCCAGTTCTGAGATGATCGGAAAGAAGATCGGGATGGTCAAAAAGATCATCGACAGACTGTCCATGATGCAGCCAAAGACGAGATAAAGGCCGAGAATGATGCACAGGATCAGCCAGGGGCTGAACCCCTGCGACACTACCCAGGTGGATACTTCCTGCGGCACATGGGTGAGCGCCAGAAATGAATTGTAGAACCCGGCGCCGAGAACAATCATGAAAATCATTGCAGTGTTCGACGCCGTTGACAAAACCGCGTCTCGAAAACTGTTTCTGTTCAGCTGTCCGGAAAGCCAGGCGATGATCCCGGTTCCTGCCGCACCGATCGCAGCGGCTTCCGTCGGTGTGAACCAACCCAGATAAATCCCTCCGACCACGAGAAAGAAGATCAGCAAAACCGGCCATATGCCCAGCATCGCCTTGAACCGTTCAGAGTAAGGCACGCGATCGCGCACCTGAGCATTGCCGGGACTTAGCCGCATATAGATCGAGATGGAGATGATGTATCCGAGTGCGGCGAGAAAGCCCGGAATGAAAGCCGCGACAAACAGTTTCGCGATGTTCTGTTCAGTCAGAATTGCATAAATAACCAGGATGATCGAAGGCGGGATCAGGATCCCCAACGTACCACCCGCCGCCAAGGTCGCTGTCGACAGACCGCCCGAATAGCCGTAGCGGCGAAGCTCTGGCAGGGCTACCTGACTCATCGTCGCCGCGGTTGCTAGCGATGAACCGCAAATTGATCCAAAACCGGCGCAGGCGCCAATGGCTGCCATTGCCACGCCGCCTTTTCGATGCCCCAACCAGGTTTCGGCCGCCTTGAACAACGACGTCGAAATGCCACCGATTGTTGCAAACTGGCCCATCAGCAGAAATAGCGGCACAATGGACAAGGAATAGTTTGAGAAGGTCGTATAGGTCTCTGTCTTAAGCCGCGCCAGCACCACGATCGGCCCGCCGGTCACCAGCATGGTCCCGCCCAAACCGCACACCAGCATAGCGAGCGCAATCGGCATGCGGAGAAATATGAGTGTGAGTAGTATCGGCAGCGACAAAAGACCGATTTCAAAATTGGTCAATGCCCCGAACCCCCCTCGACCAACTCTTCAGGCGTACCCTTGAATAAATCGACCGCGTGGAGCCAGACAGAGTAAACAGCTACAACTGCCGCAACAATGGCAGCAGCAGCGCACGCAGCATAACCCCACCAGATTGGGAACTGCAGCAGGAAAGTCGTTTCACCGTAGCGAATCTTGTCACTTGTTCCGATGATCAACCGCCACGCAAGCACCACAATGACGACCGCAAATACCAGCTCCCAGCACAGCATGAGGAAACGCTCGAGCTTCATCGGCAATTTTTGGGCGAGAATATCCACTTTCGCGTGGCCGCGATTGAGTTGACACCACGGCAGAAATGCCATGATTGCAAAGGCGACACCCGCCTCAACCATTTCAAAATCGCCGATGATTGGTCCCGACTTTTGCGCAAAGGAAGCCAGAAACGACAAGTTGTTTGTCAGAAAATCAGAGTGTCCCAGAGTATTCAGGATTCGACCTACAACGCTGACGCAGGTCATGATGATCAGTGCAATGAGAACGACGCTGCCGGCAACGGCCATCGTGCGTGCCAATCCCACTACCAAACGATGCACATCTTCCCCCTGGATCGCCTTCTCGAGCTGCCGGCTGTCTCACCTGCGGCGTCTGCGAGTTCAGCCTAAGCCCGAAATAATGTAAAGGCGGGAATTCCCGCCTTTACCGGTTCTGTTCCCGTTGGCCGAATACGGTTCTATTCGGTGTATTTCGCGATGAGTGCCTGGGCTTCGGAGAGCAGCTTGTCACCGTCGATCCCCTTGGACTTCATATCGGCAAGCCACTCATCATAAACCGGCTGCGCAGCGTCACGCCATTTTGCAACCTCTTCGTCACTGAGTGTGATGATATTGTTGCCAGCCGCAACTGCCTTCTCGCGCGCGGGACCGTCAGCGGCAGCCTGTGTCGTGCCGGCAAACACCGATAATTCAAGTCCTGAATTGTCATCGACAATTTTCTTCAGGTCATCCGGCAAGCTGTCATACTTCGCCTTGTTAATTGCAAGCACGAAGGTCAGTGTATAAAGCGCCTTGTTGGAGAATTCCGTATGGTTCTTAACCAACTCCGGCACTTTGAGCGCCGTTGTCACTTCCCACGGAATCGTTGTTGCGGTGATTACACCCTTTGACAGTGCCTCCGCGACCGCAGGAACAGGCATGCCGACCGGTGTTGCGCCAAGCCGTTCAAGCAATTTGTTGACCATGCGTGATCCGCCACGGATCTTGACGCCAGCAAAATCTTCCATCGTCTTCACGGGTTCGGCAGAATGGATAAGCCCAGGTCCGTGCACCCACGTTGCTAGGATTTTGACATCCTTGAACTCGGTATCCTGCATCTCCTGCTCGAACAATTCCCAGTATGCGCGCGAAACTGCGCCCGCATTGGTCATCATGAAGGGAAGCTCGAAGACCTCGGTTCGTGGGAACCTTCCGGGTGTATAACCGACCACCGTCCAGATGATGTCGGCCACCCCGTCAATCGCCTGATCCATCAACTCCGGCGGACGACCACCCAGTTGCATGGATGGATAGCGCTCAATCTTGATACGTCCGTCCGATGCCGCTTCAACCTTGTCGGCCCAAACATCAAGAACCAGTTTTGGAACGTTGGCCTGCGGCGGAAGAAAGTGATGCATTTTCAGCGTCACTTCCTGTGCAAATGCCACTGACCCAGACATCGCAAGCGTCACGGCGGTACAAATGCCCGCCAGAATACCGATCAAACGATTCATGAAATCCCTCCTTTGTGCACTATATCGCATCTAATGCATTATCATACATATGCGCTCTGAGATGGAAAGTATATTCCGCCAAATCCCGCCATTCGGCAATGCAATTTTCCATTATCCGGCCGATGCTTTGTCATTTTAATCCGAATTAGCCGGCTAATATCCGGTCGTCTTCATTGTCTCCGAACAGACGTTCGACGTCAGCAACCCTGTTGATCAGAATCTGTTGCTGATTGAGGTACGCCTTGTCAGTTATCTCGCCAGCATCCGGGTTTGGCGGTATCGCCAATAATCGGGCGCGAGCCGCATGACGTGATGACCCGCCGGCGGCGGTTTTCATCTCCGTCAGACCATCGGTAAATTTTTGCCTGACAGCCGGATGCTCAATGACTTCGCTCAAAGGCGCGTCATCGCCTGATCCGGCAACTGTCCGGCATGCTGCGGCATTTGGAAAAATGAGAAAGCCGACCTCATTGCGGTTGTGCCCTGCAACGACAATGTCCTGCGCCAATGGTGAAAGCGCATCAATGCCGGCTATCCTCAGCGCACCCACGCTAACCCAGGTTCCGCTTGACAGTTTGAAGTCCTCCGACACCCTGCCGTCAAAATACAGCCCTTTTTCTGGATATTGCGGATCCGCAAACCGGACCGCATCGCCGGTCGAATAGAAGCCCTCTTCGTCAAAGGCCTCTTCGGTGATCTCATCAAGCCGGAAATAGCCGGGCGTAACGTTCGGTCCCTTCACCCGAACCTCAAGTTTGTCGCCATTGGGAACGAGTTTCAGCGTTGTCCCTGGAATCGGCAGGCCGATATTTCCGGATGTCTCCGCCTGAAAATAGCAGTCTGTCGCTAGTGGCGCTGTCTCGGTGGATCCCCAGGCCGAGACCAGCGGAACCGGCTCCGCCCGGACTTGCAGCGAAAGCCCGATCAGTTTCTCCCAAACAGATTGCGGTAGAGCCGCGGCAGCATAGAATATTAGCTCGGCACCAAAAAAGGCGTTCCTGAATCCCTCGTCCTGTTCCAGCGGACCAGCGAGCATGTCGTAACCGCGCGGCACATTGAACAGCATGTTGGGACGGACGTCCTTAATGTTGGCAACCGTCTTGTGAACCAGCGGAGGTGCCGGTTTCCCATCGTCGATGAAGAGTGAGCCACCATTGCGCAGCACCATATTGGTTGTAAAATTGCAGCCAAAAGTGTGGCTCCACGGCAGCCAATCAACAATTCGTGGGGGTCGGTCAGCCAGAAATGGCCAGGTTACCCGCTTTGCCTCCTGATTGCTTGTCAGCATCTGATGCGTATTGATCACTGCCTTCGGAGTTCCGGTCGAGCCGGAAGTGAACAATAGGCGGGCGGTCGTCTCGGGCGTGATTTCGGCAAATCGCTCTGCCACAACCTGGCGTTGCTCATCATTGCCTGCCAGGTCAAATTGAACCGCATCATAAGCATTTGTCTGCTCAAGCTTTGTGGCGACGGTCGTGGCGTTGTGTGTGTTGGAAATCGCGGCAAGTGCTTTTCCGTATTGCACCGTGTCCTCAACATAGATGACAGCCGGGTCCAGCAATGCAATCATCGACTTCAACTTGGCATGATCCGCCGACATCAGCGAATAAGCCGCCGAAATTGTTGCCACCGGAATTCCGACGTGTATCGCCGCAAACGCCATGATGGCGTGGTTAACCGAATTGTCCGACAGAATTGCCACCGGTCTTTCGGCGCTTGCTCCGGCTTCGAGCAGCCAACCGGCTTTCAATTCAACCTCGTTGAGAAAATGTGAATAGCTGACTTCGCGCCAGCCTTCGCCGGATCTTTCGGCGAGAAATGTCTTTTCCGGCCGCTTCTCTACCCAGTGAACAAGCCATTCACCCAGACACCGCGCCACTTGTGGCAACTCGTATCCACTGGACAAATACTGGACACCGTCTGCGCCCTGCGACCTGACAGCAAGTGGCTCTGCAAACAATCCGGAACCATCGAATGGTGTTTTGAGTTTCACATCAACCTCGCTCACTGCATTCCGTCATTGGCAAAGCGCTGCCAGGAAGGGCACCCTACAATTTCGCATGACATAATGCGCAATCTTGCGACACTGGCAATAATGGCCGGCCTGCGGGATTGACCAGATCACAAGCGGCAACATTTGCAAGCCGGTTCGAATATCGCGGCGGCCGGCAAGCGAGTGTTCAGGCACTGGATTCCGGATGCATCTTACAGTTGAGTTGCTGCGCAACCCGAATACAAAGGATTCAAATCTCTTGCGGTTGCGTCAAAATAGGTATTGTGCATTCAGCCAGAATGAGTACCTTGGCGCAAATCTGGCAGTGCCCGCGCTGGGGTACTGGAAGATACCCGGGGGGGCATAGCAATGACACAGGGCAGCCATACTGCCAGGCATCCAGCTGGTAGTTTCGAAAGCCTACCGCATGTCGATATTGATACCCGACAATACCCGCGAGGATCGCGGTTGCGGATGCTCGACCAATACATCAACGGAAATACCATGCCTACTGAGCACCGCTACGTTACCAGTCCTCTGGGTGCGGACAATCAGCACATAAATATCGGTGATCTGCAGGTCGGTGAGCGGTGCATCCTCCACCTGATGAAATCAAGTGGCTATCAAATCTGCAGCGCTGAATCGCCGAGGTCGGACTTCAGATCTGACATGGTCAAAGTTGCGATGATCAAGCAGGGGCATGTCGAAATTAGGAGAAGGACCGACCTTGAAAGAATCGGCCCGGGTGACATCTACTTCATCGCATCGACCGATGTTCATAGCACGATCACAGAATCCGAGATTGTTCGTCTGATTTTTCCTGCCGGAATTCTTCAAAGTCTTGCCAGTCGCTCAGGTGAGTTTTTTGTGGTGCGTGAACGTGAGCCTGTGGCGCAGGTCCTCAGTGCCATGTTCTCCGGTTTGCAGACTTCCCTGCGCGAAGGCGGTCCGAACAGCGAGATGTTGAGCCGAATCGCCATCGACTTAACATCCAGGGTCTTCGAGGATCACATCAACAGTTCCGCTATCAGCGGGTACGACATTGTTCGTGAGCGCGCTCGGGAATACATCCATGACAACATCACCAATCCGGAGCTTGGCATAGACGAGATTGCGGCCTATGCCGGTGCATCTCGCGCCACCCTGTATCGGGCCTTCAGGAGTTTGGGAGGGGTCAGGGAATACATCACCTTCGTTCGCGTGGAAATGGCGCGCGCAATGATCGGCGCCGGCGCGCCAGATCGCGGCGGCGTCTCCAAAATCGCTTATGCCTGCGGGTTCTCCTCACCAGCTCAGCTTGGAAAATCGTTCAAGACCCGTTTTGGCGCTTCTCCCACCAAATTGACCTGATCGCCACTTTACCAATCAGCGTTGACTGATTGTCGCCCTTCCGGATCGGCGACGAGACAGCATTGCGAACGGCGCTCTGTTACGATCGCGTGTCTGCGCTTCGGTGGCGACCGGCACGGCAAGTTCGCAATCAGGCGAGAGGTTTCGACCGGTAAGGAAGGACTGCCTGAGGGGGTGAATACGAACAATTGCAGGACCGGGAATGTTATCAAAGTTGCAAGCTGCACCGCAGAGTTCAATAAGCGTCCAAATTTGCGGGGAACGAAAAGACCGAACCTGCGGTCAAGCCTGTAAATCCGCGGGCGCTTGTTCTCGTTGGTTGCGGAGGTTGGCATAGGCAATCTTGCACCGCCAATTTTTGGACGGCTACTCGCTCTCATTGGAGAAATGCGCTGGAGCGGATGGCGAATACTCGGACAAAGCTATCGAAGAGATTCACGTTGGATATTGTTTTTGCGACGCACAATGTTCTGCCAGGTCGTAACATTCCTTGCCGTTATGTGCCTCTTGCCGGTTACCCCTTGGACTCTTCTGGTTGTTCAGGCATCCAACTTACATCGACTTGTGCGGGCATCGGCATCATGCGCGGCAATCCGGTCGGAAACGTCCTACATCGCGCAAATAGGGAAGCCGCGCCTGGGCTGATTTCACTCTTTCCACGTCGATGTCAGCGACAATGAACTCTTCATCAGCTCCGGCAACTGCCGCTTCACGGCCATCAGGAGCCACAATTCGACTTCCACCGAGATAGGAAAATCCATTCTCCTCTCCTGCGTGATTGGCATAGGCCACCCAGACACCGTTTTCGAAAGCTCGGGCCGGTACAACACGGTTGGCGACAATGTCCCACTGCGCCACAAGCGCTGTCGGCACAATGACCAGCTGGGCAGATTGGGCTGCAGCTTCACGAACGGTTTCCGGAAATTCAACCTCGTAGCAGATGAGGAGACAGACATTTACACCTTTGACATCGAAAGCAGAGGAACCGTCGCCCGGTGTGAAATAATCTTCCTCAAAGCTGCCCGGCGAATTGGCGCGCTTTCGATGATTGGCGAGCAGGTTTCCTTCCGGCGACACGCATGCTGCGGAGTTGTAAAGACAGCCATCGCCCAGCTCAGGATATCCGTAAGCGATGCATGCACCAGTTTCCTTTGCCAAGGTGGCGATCGCCTCGAAATAGGCACCTTTCGCGGGCAGCGCCAGTCGTTTGAGATCGTCTCCAATATTGTATCCGGAGGCAAAAAGCTCCGGGCAAACGACAAGATCAACGCTATGATCGGACAGTGCAAGTTTCAATTTGGCTATGCGCTGTTGAGGATCCATTCCTCCACAGGCAGACTGAAAAACTCCGACCTTCATCAAGCGCTCCTCCCTGATCGCTTCGGAACATGATAGCAAACGCGCCTTGATCACCCCACGCGTTGCAAACTCCAGCTTCTTTTGAAGCTACTTCACGATCAGCGTCTCGGGTGTTTGCTGTGTCAGAACTTCACATCCGTTCTCAGTCAGCATTGCCGTATTTGAAATGAAGTAGTCAACGCAATCGGTGTTTGTGAACCATGAATGAGCATGAAAGGTCATGCCCAATTTCAGTTCCAGTTCGGAATTGGGTGCCAGGCTCGTCACCATGCTGCCGCCGGTCCAGCTTGGTGGAAATCCTATGCTGACCAGATAACCGCAGTGATGGCGCTCGTAGCCGGCAAGTCCGCCTCCCTTCGCCACTTCCCGCCAGGCAGCGTAGGCGTCACCAGCTTTAGCTCCCGGTTTGATCGCTTCGCAGATGGCCTTCATGCCGTCGATGGCAAGCTGCGCCGATTTCTCTGCGCCTTCCGGAGCATTGCCAACATACACCAGCCGGCCCATCGGAGCCTGGTACTTGCGATAGGCAGCGGCAATCTCGAGAAAAACCGCGTCGCCGTTTTGAAATATGTCCCCGCGCCAGGTTGTGTGTTCTTCGCCCAGGCGGGTCGTGGGGCGAATAAATGGCCCGAAACCGGGATATTCGCTGCCCGCCAAAATCATCGCGCGATGACATTCAGCGGCAACTTCATAGTCACTCGCACCATCCCGGATGGCTTCTATGGAGGCCAAGGTTCCCGCATCGGCGGCAGTTGCAGCTTTGCGGGTATAGTCCATTTCCAACGGAGATTTAACAAGCCGCAGCGCATCGACAATACCGGAAGCATCTGACCATGCGGCGCCGGGATTTTTCTCCTGAATGCCCTCGGCAATGCGCGGCGTCATGAACATGCTGCGCTTTTCGATACCCACGCGCCCGCCCTGCAATCCCAGTTCCGACAGGGCTTTGGTCACATAGTCGACCGGGTCTTCATGGTCAGCATGCCCGAAAAACCCGGCGTTGGTGACCTGGTTTTCGACGGTAATCCGTTCCATGGCCCGGCACACAAGGATCATCTCGCCTTCACGGGGCACGACCAGAATATGACAGGCAAAAAAACCCCAATGGTCGAGCCCGGTGAGGTAGTAGATATTTTCGGGGACACTGATCACAATGCCGTCCAGGCCGCAGTCGGCCAACGCAGCGCTGACATTGGCGCGACGCGCAGCAAGTTCCTCGGTCGGGAATACGAAATACCCAGACATCATCGCCTCCCTGCTTATTTCAATAAAAGGTACACCTTTCAGCGAATCTCTAATCAATATTGTTAATCGCGTCAAATTTGAAATCGAAATAATAGGTGAAAATATCACGCAATTTCTGATAGATATGACCTCTATTCATGGCGATCAATTCCTAATTTTCGGTTTCTGTATTGATTTACTGTTGTAATTGGTGTACCAATCAACCCAGCCGGTGACCCGAGACAATAGCCTTCGGCGGCTTCAAATGTCTGCTTGATTCAGGGGGAAAATTCCATGACCATCACAAAACGCAAATTCATGACGGGAATTACCGCGGTTGCTGCATTGACAGTCAGCTGCAGCTTCGCATTTGCCGATTCCATTATGGACAGGGTCAATGCCGGTGAGCCGATCCGCATTGGTTTTGCCAACGAGGTGCCCTGGGCCTATCCCGGTGAAAACAACAAGCCGATCGGATTTGCCAACGCACACGCGCTCGGCGTTTTAAATGCCATGGGATACACCAATATTGAGCCGGTCGTGACCGAATGGGGTGGACTTATACCAGGCCTTCAAGCCAATCGTTTCGATATCATCACCGGTGGAATGTATATCCTGAAAAGCCGCTGTGAGAACGTCAACTTTGCCGAACCCATGGGCGTATTCGGCGACGCTTTCCTTGTTGCCAAAGGAAATCCAAAGGGGATTGAGACGTATCAAGATATTAAGTCCAGCGGGGCCGTTCTTGTTACCGGCGCCGGATACAACGTCGTTGAAGCCGCAAAAAAGGAGGGCGTTGAAGAGGGCAACATCATGCAGGTTCCCGGGCCCACCGAGATCCTTGCCGCTGTCAAGTCGGGCCGTGCCGATGCTGGCGGCTTGACCGCTTTCACCGCAGCTAATCTTGCGAAAGAGAGCGGTGGTGCATTGGAAGTCACAGATCCTTCCAAGTTGCCTGAGTGGACCTTCAACTGGGTCGGCATCGCTTTTCGGAAGGGTGATACCGAATTCCTCAAAGCCTTTAACGAAGCGCAAGCGAAATACATCGGTTCCGAAGAGATGCTCAAAGCTGTTGGCGAGTACCAGTACACAGAGGCACAGCTGCCGGGTGACGCGACGACCGAGTACGCTTGCGCCAATCGCTGACCTCTGATCACCCGCTCTTTCCTCCACCTCCCCGGGGGGGCTGGGAGAGGAGGTTTGGGGGGGTGAATCGGCCAGAGACAATTTCCATTCATCCCCCATTGACCAGACGGTCGAAGCCCGGAGCCAAGCAAACCCATAAAATTCGGCTGTGGTGTTCACCAAGAGGATGGGTGATGCATGAACTTCATTGAATTTCTTGCCGAGCACAGCCCGCGTTTGCTGAGCGGTACATTCGTCACCATTCAACAGACAGTGCTGGCCATTCTTCTTGCCGTGACGATCGCCACGGTCATGGGGCTGATGCGCTTGTCGCGCAATGTGCTCATCCGTGGCTTTTCAACCTGTTATATTGAATTTTTCAGAGGCACGTCGCTTCTGGTGCAACTCTACTGGATTTTCTTCGTGCTCCCGCTTTTTGGCGTGACGCTGGAGAAATTCGTCGCCGGATTTGTCGCCGTGGGATTGAATCTGGGGGCCTATGGCGCCGAAGTGGTGCGGGGCGCAATCCAATCGGTTCCGCGCGGACAATATGAAGCCAGTTTGGCGCTTAACATGTCACCTGCGACCCGGATGCGCCGCATCATCCTGCCGCAGGCAATTCTGATCATGATCCCGCCGTGGGGCAACTTGTTGATTGAATTGCTCAAAGCAACGGCTCTGGTTTCCCTGATCTCGGTCGCTGACCTGATGTTTCAATCCAAGCAGATCAACGGCTCGACATTCCTGTCGATCGAAGCCTTCGGCAGCGCCCTTATTATCTACTACATCATGGCAAGGCTGTTGATCACACCAGCCATGCGGTGGTTCGAAAGACATACTGCCCGCCAGATGGGCCGGGCTTGACGGAGACCAATGATGTTTGACTGGCGTTGGGATTTCGTAATCGAGATAATGCCCCGTTTGCTGTGGGCCACCGTTAATACGCTCATCGCGGCCGGCCTCGGGTTTGCCATCGCACTGGTCCTGGGGCTGTTGTTCGCTCTGGCACAGCGCACACCTTACCGGGCCATAACGATCATTGTTCGCGAAATCGTCGAATTCATTCGATCGACGCCTTTGGTGCTGCAGATTTTCTTTGTGTTTTTTGTCGGTCCGCAATTCGGCATCCGTTTGTCGCCATGGACGTCCGGAATGATCGCCATCGGTCTGCACTATGCAGCCTATCTGTCCGAGGTCTACCGCGCAGGAATTGACAGCGTGCCCAAGGGACAGTGGGAAGCATGCCGGGCGCTCAATTTCAGCACCAGATACACCTATTTCAATGTTGTTATCCCGCAAGCGCTTCCCGCCAGCCTTCCCGGCATGGGCAACTATCTCATCGGAATTTTCAAAGACACTCCGATGCTTTCGGTAATCGGAGTCGCCGAACTGATGCACACGGCCAATGCACTTGGATCAGAAACCTACCGGTTCCTGGAGCCTTACACGATGGTCGGAGTGATCTTCTTGTTGATCTCGCTGCCATCTGCGGCGGGCATCCGTTGGTTTGAAGCATGGGTACGCCGGTCTCTGGGCATGAGTAGATAAAATCTTTGAACGGAAATCAGATGAGTGAACACAATTTTCCTTTGGAGCTGGCGGATGCAAACCGGCCAATGGTGCGATTTGCCAATGTCACCAAATCATATGGCGCGCTTACAGTTCTAAATTCCCTGGATCTCGACGTCACGGCCAACGAGATGGTTTCCATTATCGGCCCTTCCGGATCCGGCAAAACCACAGTTCTTCGGATGTTGATGACCCTTGAGACAATCAACAGCGGGGTAATCTATGTTGATGGCCAGCCGCTCACTCATATGCCGGGCAACGGAAAGCTGGTGCCGGCAAATGAAGCACACCTGCGCAAACAGCGATCGAACATTGGCATGGTGTTCCAGCACTTCAATCTGTTTCCGCATATGACAGCTTTGAAAAACTGCATGGAGGCGCCAATTCAGGTGCTTGGCATCGACAGGGATGAAGCAGAAGCACGCGCAATCGAGCTCCTCGACATGGTCGGCCTTGCTGACAAGAAGGACCAGCATCCGTCCAGGCTGTCAGGCGGCCAGCAACAGCGGGTTGCCATCGCCCGGGCGCTATGCATGCGGCCGAAAGTCATGCTGCTCGACGAGGTGACCTCCGCGCTCGATCCGGAAGTGATCGGCGAAGTGCTCAACGTGATCCGACAACTTAACTCGGAGCACAGTTTGACCATGCTGATGGTAACGCACCAGATGGGCTTCGCCAAAGAGATCTCGGATCGTGTGTGCTTTTTCTACGCCGGCAAAATTGCGGAGCAAGGGCCACCGGAACAGTTGTTTGGGGATCCGCAGAACGATCGCACAAAACAGTTCCTGCATGCCGTTCTGGACGCGGGTTGAGTACGGGATCGCCGGAGCGCCAAAAAAAGTGGTCAAGACTGTTGCCATAGCCGGGCTTGGCGCCATTGGCAGCCCGGTCGCTAGCGAGTTGATTGACGGGAAGATCCCGGGCCTGCGCTTGGTCGCAATCTCAGCGCGTGATCTCGCCAAGGCAAGAAGACGGCTCGGCCCGGCAGGCGTTGACATTCCTGTCGTTGCACCGGCCGAAATAGCCACTCACGCAGATATTGTTGTCGAGTGCCTTCCGGCATCCGCATTCGAATTGGTAGCCATTCCGGCAATAGAGCAGGGCCGAATTTTGCTTGTGCTCAGCGCTGGCGCCCTGCTCGGCAGACAGGACCTGATCGATCAGGCGAGGCGGACCGGCGCACGGATTCTCGTTCCGTCCGGAGCGATAATCGGACTTGATGCGGTCAACGCCGCGGTGCAAGGACAAATCAAATCAGTTCGCATTGTCACCCGCAAGCCGCCGAAAAGCCTTGCCGGCGCCCCGCTGGTGACCGCGAACAAAATTGATTTGGATGGATTGAGCAAGCCACTGAGAATATTTGAAGGGTCCGTGACCGAAGCCATTCGACATTTTCCTGCGAATGTTAATGTCGCAGCTGCGGTCAGTCTTGCCGGTATAGGGCCGGATCGCACGATGATTGAGGTTTTTGCCGACCCGACCATCGAAAGAAATATGCAATCCCTGCACGTCGAATCTAACTGCTCGACATTTTCACTAAGTATTGAGAGCATCCCGAGCCCCGATAACCCGCGTACGGGTCTTATGACGCCCTTGAGTGTATTGGCGGCTTTGCGCCGGCTGGTGGCGCCAATTTCAGTGGGCACGTGAAAATGAGCATTTGTGAACCGAACACCGGCGATCCTGTCACGGTAGAAGATATTCGTGATGCGGCAAAGGCGCTGAGAGGTATACACTTTCACACACCAATATTGGAAAATGAACATTTGAACGAGCGGGTTGGCGGACGGATTCTGATTAAGCCCGAAACCTTGCAACGCACCGGTTCGTTCAAGTTTCGCGGTGCCTTTACCAAGATCAACCGCCTGACAGCGGCTGACCGGAAAAAAGGCGTAGTGGCATTTTCCTCCGGCAATCATGCTCAAGGGGTGGCATGCGCCGCCCGTCAGTTTGGAATAAGGGCAACAATCGTCATGCCCGATGATGCACCGGCAATAAAGATCGAGCGAACCCGCGACTATGGTGCCAATGTCATTCTTTACGATCGGGCCAGAGAAGATCGCGCTGAAATCGCCGCAAAGCTTGCTGCTGATGAAGGGGCAATACTTGTCCCGCCATATGACGACACGGACATCATTGCAGGTCAGGGAACAGTCGGATTGGAGATCGTCCAGGACCTCAATGAATACGGAATTGAAATTGATGCGCTGCTGTCGCCGGTTGGCGGGGGCGGACTTATTGCGGGAATATCGACCGCTGTGAAGGCATATTTACCGGCTACCGAAATATGGGGCGTGGAGCCAGAACAATTCGATGACACATGCCGGTCGCTGGAGGCCGGCAAACGGCTTGCCAATCGGCCGGGCGGCAATTCTATCTGCGATGCGATTGTGACCGAGCAACCCGGGAAGATCACATTCGAGATCAACCGACGTTTGCTGGCCGGCGGTTTGAGGGTCTCGGACAGATCCGTCATCGACGCGATCGCGGTGGCATTGGACCACATGAAGCTTGTTGTCGAGCCGGGTGGTTGCGTAGCCTTGGCAGCAGTTTTGTCGAATGTCTTTCCGTTGGACGGGCGAACCATCGTGACCGTCCTGTCTGGTGGGAACATTGATCAAAACATGCTGGCAGGTTTCTTGGCTTCCTCAGGCTCTGCCAGCGATCACGATTGACACTGAAATGATACCGCCTCTTTTTGCTTCCGATAACACTGCCGGGGTACATCCCACGATCCTGCAGGCGCTCACTGCCTGTAATGCTGGTAGAGCCTCAGCGTACGGAACAGACAGCTGCACGAATGAATTGACGGCATCGATTTCCGACCTGTTTGAGCGCGAGGCCTTTGTTTTCCCCGTGCCAACGGGAACAGCAGCAAACGGGCTGGCGCTTGGCGCGGTCACTCCTCCCCACGGCACGGTCTTGAGCCATAGAACGGCTCACATCGTTACGACGGAGTGCGGAGCGCCCGAGTTTTACTCAGGCGGCGCGAGATTGACTTTGCTGGATGGTTCCCACAACAAAATTGACCCTGCCGGGGCTGAAAGATCCCTGGTGCACATCGCAGACGGCTCTGTCCATCACCACATTCCCAGCGCACTTAGTCTGACACAGGCGACGGAATGTGGTGTCACCTACACAATCGGCGAAATCGAGCGCATTTCCGACATCGCCCATTCAGCCGGCATGAAGGTTCATATGGACGGCGCCAGATTTGCCAACGCGCTCGTGGCCCTTGGCGTCAGTCCGGCAGAAATGAGTTGGAAATCGGGTGTTGATGTCCTGTCGTTTGGATCAACAAAGAACGGGACCATAAATGCAGAAGCCGTCATCGTGTTCGATCGCGAGCTGTCCCATGAGATCGCCTATCTACACAAGCGCGCCGGGCTGCTTTGTTCAAAGATGCGCTACATGTCGGCGCAACTTCTTGCTTATCTGGATAATGATCTCTGGTTGGCAAATGCAAGAAAGGCAAACTGTTACGCAAAGCGGTCGAGACGGGCTTTGTCGGCGGTTCCCGGTGTAGAATTCGCTCATCCAACGGATGTCAACGCGGTCTTCGCTTTCTTGCCGCCGCGCTTACTTAAATGCCTTGCCGGTCATGGCATATCACTGCGCTCATGGCCAAGCGACCGTGGCAATCTCTATCGTCTGGTCACCTCATTTGATGATATGGAAAACCAGATGAAGCTGTTTGAAGTTTCATGTCGCGAAGCCGCGAAGAATCTGTCGGGCAATGCGACAGAGCCGAAAAGCTGAGGATTTGACGTGAACGGGCCAAGACACCGAGCCGGGCAAATATACGAAGAGCTACGCGAACGCATTTGCCTGCTCGAATACAAACCAGGTGAGATCATCAAGGAACGTGATCTTGCTGAAGAGTTTGGCGTCAGCCGCACCCCGCTACGCCGGGTTCTGCAGAAACTGGAGAACGACGGTCTGATCCTCTCCAAACAAGGCCATGGCACGGTAGTCACCGAAATCGACCTCCAGGAACTGAAAGACATCTACTTTCTGCGGATAAAGTTGGCAGAGACTATCGGTGCATCGGGGCCGCTGGCGCCCACCAATGAGGCGATGGCAGATCTGGATTCGCTCGCGAACCGGTGCGTTGAAGCAAGAGACAACCCAAACTTCCGCACATTCGGTGAGATCAATATTGGCTTACACATGCAATATCAAAACGTTATCCGCAACCGGCCACTGCGCGAAATTTCCGACAAGCTCTTCTACCAGACATCCCGAATGTGGTTTCGCCTTTTGCCGCAGACCGACTGGCGGGACGAAATCGATGATCTGCTCAGTGAAATCCGCGCGGTAAAACGGTGTTTCGAAGTTGGTGATGTCGAATCGGTTGGATTCGTCCACCGCAATCATCTCTCGATGGTGGTTAAGCGACTCGATGCGCTGTTGTAGTCGAAGTCAGTTTCTGTATCGTCCGCGCTGTTCGATATCCATCGAATGACCTCGATATGCCTTCAGCACGGTGACATGATCGCAAAGCGGCCAGTTTATCTCCGAACTTTCAAGGTCAGCGTTTCGAATTTGCGACACAAATTGGATGCATCAGAAAGACGCTGAGCGGTCTATCGCCGCAATGCAATACAAAGCCAAACTGCAGCATAAATTTCTGTATTTATTGAGGTTTTGGTTGCGGGGGCAGGATTTGAACCTGCGACCTTCAGGTTATGAGTCAAAATGTGGGCTCTTTCCACGTGTTTCTCTAAATGGATAAATGTTCTCTATCGCTTTGATAAAACGTGATTTTTGACACATATCGATTTCTTACTATGGCCATGATTTCGATTCACGGTGGCTACTGGGTGGCTACCAGAGGATCTACCTATGGCAATTGCGAGGATCACCAAAAGACTGGTCGATACTGTAGAGCCGGGCGATAAACCGGCCTTCATTTATGATGAGGCCTTGAAGGGTTTCGGATTGAAAGTGAATCCTTCAGGCAGCAAAAACTACATTGTCGAATATCGTGTTGGCGCCGGCGGCAGGCTGGCTCGCAAACGTCGTATTACCATCGGACCCTCCACCGGAATGACGCCAGATCAGGCGCGTAAGCAGGCCAGAGAATATCTGGCAGCCGCCCGGACCGGGATGGATCCATCCGAAGTACGAAGGAAGGAGCGACGTGTTCCCGATTTCAAAACATTCGCCTACAGGTACCTCGATGAAGAGGCCACAAATCGGCTTAAGCCTAGCACTCGACGGAACTACGAAATCAACATCCGAAAGCATGCGGCGCCGTCGATTGGCGTCATGAAGCTGAATCAGATCACCCGGGCGGAAATACAGAACCTGCATGCCACTCTCGGACAAAGATCGAAAGTTCTCGCCAACAGAACGGTTGAGACAATCTCGGCAGTTTATCGATATGCCCAAACGCTAGGTCTGGTGGAAGAAAGCTACAATCCCACATCCGGCATAAAAGCGTTCAAAGAGAAGGCGCGCGAGCGCTATCTCTCCGAGCATGAATTTGTCCGGCTTGGTGAGGCACTTGAGTTGGCTGAGAATGAAGGCATTCCGTGGGCAAACCTCGATAGGCAGGTTCAGCCGAAACATGCGGCAAAGGCAGAAAATCAACGAACCGTGTTCTCCAGTTCAGCCATTGACGCGATCAGGATGTTGATTTTCACCGGCTGCCGGCTTCGGGAAATTCTGCACCTCACATGGGTCGAAGTGGATCTGGAACGGGGACTTCTCTTTCTCGCTGACAGCAAGACGGGCTCGCGTGCAGTCGTCCTAAACAACCTCGCTCAAGACATCCTGAATCGACAACCTCGCAGCAGCAGCTTTGTGTTTCCAAGTGAGTTCATTGCGACGGGCGAAAACGGAGAGCAAGAAGACAAACCCCTTGCCGACCTGAGCAAACCATGGCGAGCCGTACGACGCCATGCAGGTATCGAGGATGTGCGCCTCCATGACCTGCGCCACAGCTTTGCGTCTGTCGGAGCTAGCGCCGGTATGGGACTTCCAATTGTCGGCGCATTACTGGGGCACAAACAGGCGGCAACCACGGAGCGGTATGCCCACCTTGACGCCAGCCCGCTAAGGCAGGCTTCAGATGAGATTGCCGCAAAGATCGCTTCATCCATGGGAGTGGCATGAGGAACTCAATATGATAACCACTGCCCTACTCTGGATCATAGGAGTTTTTGTAGCGATATTCGTCGCGGCATTCATCATCAGCCTGGCGTTTGGTCGCAAATGGTCAGCAGACCGACCACTTGATCCCAGGCGGGATCAGCTCGAGATCGTAAAAAACGGCCAGTACCACAAACGTCGCCTTTTGAATGGCGAGGAATATCAGCTTTTCAGATTACTGGAGGATTGGATTGCAGATCGCCCAGGGCACCATCGCTTGTTTGCCCAAGTTTCATTGGGCGAAATCCTTGGATCCGAAGATGGGCTGGCCTATGCATGTGTAAACTCAAAACGGTGTGACTTCGTAATCATCGATAGGCAAGGCTACCCTGTTGTTGCGATAGAATATCAAGGAACCGGACACTTCACACCGGACGCATTTGAAAGAGACAACGTCAAACAAAGAGCACTTGAGTGCGCCGGTGTTCACCTTGTTGAAGTGTTCGACAATTTTCGTTGGGAAGATGTGCGGACGCAATTGGATGTGGCACTGGGGATGCCACAGCGGATACCTGCATAATAATTTCTGCCACACTCCGAAGGCAGAGGTCACAGGTTCGAATCCTGTCGGGTGCGCCAAATTTCTTTTCAAAATCAATACTATACGGTTATGCGTCACGATGCCAACCTTCGCTGTCGGTGCGCACGGAAGCAATACGGAAGCAAAATTTTTCCAAAGTGCGGCATTTCTAGCCAAGGCATTACACCCGTTTGCAGCAGCGGCTGGGCCAGAAATAATTCTGGCCCAGTCTTGATGTCTTTGAATTGAAAGTCTGCTTCGCGGCCTCCTTTCGGTCATCTCCTATTTCTCGACGCCTGCTCACAGAAATGCCATTTCAATTCTGCAGAACTTTCCAAACTAGTTAGTGTACCCTCGAGGCCGTTAGGGTTGAGCCGCGAAAGGTGTACTCGATGGTTGTGACGCTAGGTTTCGTGGTCAACGGAGGAATTTGTGGGTCCGATAAACCTTCAAGAACGGGAGAAACGGGCCATCGCCGCGATCGACCACGACGAGCTTGATCGGTTGATCGATGAGGCCATCACCTATGAGCAACACGGCAAATTCAGCAATCTACCGCTCCACGATTGTGGAGACTATGTGTCCAGCAAGCTGCGATACTTCGATCGAGCTCTTGCCGACTACCGGAAAGCAAAGTCGGCCAAAAAGCGCGAAGAGACACTGTGTTCTGCGCGAAAGGCTGGTCGCGATCTGACATTTGCGGTCAGGCAGATGAAGAAGCGATTGGAGGTCGAGGAGCGTGAGGGCCAGCTATTTCATGTTTTCGATCCGTCAATGCCCCTAATCACTCCGACTGAGAACATGCGTGTCCGAGTCAGCTATCGTTGGCGAAGTAGCGCTGAAGACGATTGGAATTCTGGTTCCATTCTCTTCAAGTACAAGTTTCGGCCCCGCAGGGAGCCCCACGCACTTACGCAGCCGAAGCCGAAGCGAAAGCCGAGCGCGAGAAAGCTGGTTGAGGATCGTGAGAATGAGCTGCGCCGCGAATGGGAGCATCTCGAGCAACTGGCGCATTGGTCAGTGCGAGATTACTTTCGCGCAGGGCATAACGGTGCTGACATTCCTGACGAGTTCGAGGTCAAGACCGATGATCGCGACCAACTAAACAATTTCAGTGCCGACTTCTGGGAGCGAAGTCGCGGCTCGTAGTGACGACTGCTCGAGATCTATATGAGTCATCGTAGATGCGAGCCCGGAAGGCCTTCGTCATCGCCGAAGAGCAGATGGTTGGGAAGTGGTCCCGTTCCTTTGGCCGATCCCACCGGATACCAAGCCATGGTCTCGGTGACAGCGGCGCTTTCATTGCGCGCAGTGACAAGCTCGTTCATGAAATAGTTCCCGTACACCATTTGCAATCTGGTCATTCCGGGGTCGAATGTTCGCATCTGGTCACGGTTCAGTTTGTGGCGAAGTCCGTCTGCGCTGTTGCCGCCAACGGCCTCGTATCCAACGTGGATGACGCCAGGGCGATCGCCCGGGAGTTGATCAGAGGCACGTGCGACCAGTCCCCTGAAGTGCAACGCCTTTCGACGGGCGGCTTCCTCGGAATCGGACCGCCATGCCACGAGGCTGACGTGGTCGACCCAGGTCGCATGGAGCGGCCGCCCCTTGGCCGGCTCCCATTCACCTTCGATGGTAAAGTCCATCGTTGGTTCGTAGACACCGATCAGCAATTCGGCCATTCGACTTGATCCGAAGTAGATGTCGTCATGTGCCAGGACGCTGCGCAGTTGCGCCCAATTAACATCAAAGACGACACCTGCCGCTCCATCGTCAGCCCATTCAAACGGCTCATATCCATCGAGGAATGTCTCAACCCGGGTGACCAGATAGTCGTCACCGAGGCGATGAAGCTCTTCCTTGAACCGAACGAGAATGATGAGTGGCCGACCAGCTTGCCGTGACCTGGCGTGCGCTCGTTCAGCCATACGTTCTCCAGCCAGTCGCTCATTGCGAGCGTATCCCGACCGGCCGGCGCGCTTGCACTCCACGGCCCAATGTGAGTGTCCGCGATCGACGAATAGGTCGTTGCGTTTGCCGAGCCCTGGTGCTTCAGGAACGAAGGACACACTGTCCCATCCCCGCCGTTTGTAGGTGGCCGCGACCAGGAGTTCGAAGATCCCATCGTCCGGTTGCGATAGGTTCTTCGTCATCAAACGTTCGGCCCTCTCCTCTGCGCCCTCGATCTGAGAGAGCGTTGGAAGCATTTGGCCGATCCGCCTGAACAGCGTCACGATCCGATATCCTTGGGGCAAGAAGAAATCGGGACGAAGCTCCGGATCGGCATAACGCCTGGCTTGATGCAGATACCACGCGATCTCATCCGCCGGGTCGAAAAGCGGGACGCGATCACCGAGGGCCCACTTTTCCTTTGCCGCCTGGAACTTGGCCTCCACAGCGTCGGCGCGAGCGTTCCAGGCCTTGGATAGAACCAACTGCTCGAGCCAATCGGATGCCGCTAGAATTGCTTCGTCACGCCAGTCCTGACCATGCCTCTGCGCTATCCAAGCGATGTCCGAATTGGGGATGTTGGTCATTCCGTGTTTCCGCCAAACACAAGCCTGTGAGGTTGATTATTTAGGATCGGTGATCCCATGCATAATATACCTGCAGGAACGCCGATCTGATTCGCTGCGGAACTGCAAAGAATAACGGTAGCATAAGATTGTGTGATGATTTGCGTTGGCAAGGTAATGCTCGCCAGAGAGATGTCGACGACTTTGGCACGCAAATAGAAAACTGTGTGGGCTATATCAGTCGGAATCGGTTGTTTCTGATTGTGTCGCTTGACCCTACTGAATCCGTACCGCCATGCTGTGCCTATGAAATATGATTTTTCGAGCCTTTCTCACCACGATTTCGAGGATCTCTCCCGCGACCTGCTGGGGCGTGAACTGGGTGTGCGCTTCGAAGCGTTTCCGGAAGGCCCGGATGACGGAATGGACGGTCGCCATTGTGTGAGCGAGGAATCGATCATCCTGCAGGCGAAGCACTATTACCGATCTGGATTTTCAGCGCTCAAATCGAAGATGGGTAAGGAAAGGGCGTCGATCGATCGATTGCAGCCAAAGCGCTACCTTCTGACGACCTCGACGCCGCTTACCCCAAAAAACAAGCGAATCCTGGCGGGCATCATTGGACCGGCCCTTCTGTCCGAGGGTGACTTGTTTGGGCCCGACGACCTGAATGCTCTCCTCCGAAAATACCCGGACATTGAGAAGTCCCACCAACGTCTTTGGGCACAGAGCACAACAGTTCTTGAGGAGGTCGTCTCAGGCGCGGTCAAACAGGCAATGGCCCAACCGAGCGAGGTCCCGACTGTCCTGGCAAGTCTGCTTTCGCCTCGCGGTCCGATTGAGGAAGGTACCGAGGTTGTCGAGCGCGATGTGATCTATCTGATCAAATCGTCGCCGATCGACGACGAGTTCGCGCTTTGGCTGGCCCCCAAGCTCGAGGCCGAGGGATATCGTATTTTCGCTGACATCCTCACATTGCAACCCGGTGATCGTTGGCGTCGGGAAACTAACGCTGTCCTGCAAGCTCGCACGGCGAAGGTCTTGTTGCTCTCCAAGGACGCAACGCTTGCCGACCAACATGTTCAGGATGACCTCGACATAGCACTTGAGACAGGAAAGGAGCTCGGCGACACCCGGTTCATCATTCCGTTGCGGTTGGAACCTGGACGAAAAGTCAAAGGAATTGGCGATGCGGTCCCGGTCGACTTCGTTCGCGGCTGGGCCGAGGGGCTAGCAACACTCGTCGATGCGCTGTCGCGTCAGAAGGTTCCGCGCAGCTCGGAGGCTCCGACGATCGACAGTAACTGGGAGATTTTTCGCAGACGCGGGGCGGTCCCGCTAGTCGAAGAATCCGAGCGTCTGACTTCAAATTGGCTTCGCGTCGTTGAAGCTCCCGATGTCCTTCGGTTCTACGAGGCGTCCGGTGTTCTCGACCGCCGCATGCTCCAGGCGGCTATCAATGCCTACCCGTATCCAAGCGCGCTCCAGGGATCTGGCTTCATCACCTTTGCCGCGCAGGCTGAAGTTGATGAGGCGTTCGAGTCCGCGGGACGATTTAGGCTGAAGCGCGAAATTCCGCTGTTGGACTTTGTTGGTAATGGCATACCGGAGATCGGCATCGAGCGCCAAGTGGCCTCCAACCTCGTCATCGCGATGTTGAAGAAGGCCTGGTACACATACTGCAAGCAATGCGGATTCCTAGAATATCAGTATTCCAACGGAACGGGCTTCCACGCATCGGCAGAACAGGCACCGACGGGTCAACGCATCCCATGGGGAAAGCAGGGAGAGCGGCGCTCCTCGATGCTCCGCAACGTCGCCAAAGGCCACATCTGGCAGTTCGGCGTAACGGCAATGCCTTTCTTCTGGCCGTTCTGGCATTTCAAGCTGAAGTCGAGGGTACTCTTTTCGACCGACAACGGTACTGCGACAGGGATCGATATTGACGACCCAAAAAAGCTTCATCGACTGAGAAGGAGCCTGTGCAAGGGCTGGCGAAACAAGCAGTGGTACGGTCGAATGCTGGCATTTCTTGAGCTCCTGTCGGGGGAGTCTGCCTACATTCGATTGCCAATGTCTTCGGTCACCGCAGTTGTCCTCGAAGCGGCCCCAGTGCTGTTTTCGTCGCCTGTTAGTACAGCGCTTCCCGACATTCTTGACGCAGATGAAGAGGAGACCGATCTCAGCACCTTGGGCCGACCCGCCAATGACGACGAGGAGGGTGCAGCATGAAATTTCCGGAAACCTCGCTCAAGGTCGAACATTTTCACGAACCGGAGCTCGAGTTCTCCTTCGGGCAAAACAGTCCGCATCCGAAGGATGGTCTTTTCTTGTATGGGCCACACGCGAAGGCAAAAAAGACCCGGGATATCAGGGTAGGAGTCGTCGGCACGAGCGCGGGCATTAGCCATTTTCGCAACTGGAGCCACAAGCTCAAAAAGGTCGTAGAGGTTCCACCGCCCGGAAAGGGTGAGAAGTCTGACCGGCTTCACCTGGCCAACTTCCCCGGACTGGAAGAAACCTTTGGGATCGCGTTCGATCCTGATGAATGCAGCGCGCTTTCGATTCCTCGGCAAGACATCGAGAGGGCGACCCGTATCCTCAATCTCAATGAAGCTGTCGAGAAGGTTGCACAGCTCTACATCGACCGGGTGACTAAGCATCTCAAGAATGAAGAAGGTTCGGTTGATCTCTGGGTGCTGGTCTTGCCGGAAATTGTCTATGAAAGATGTCGGCCTGGTTCGAAACGAACCGGTCTTCCCATGGAAAAAGGCGACTTCGGCAAGAAGCAGAAGGCTCGTTCAGATCTTCCTCTTTTGTCGTCCGCGGGCGTGATCGATCAGTCAGGTGAAGAGATCTTTGAAGACGTTCCGGACTTCCATCGCCGGATCAAGGCAGAGTTCCTAAAAATTGCGCCGACGCAGCTCATCCGGGAGACGACACTTGCACCAGAAGCGTTTCTCAACAAGGCTGGGTATCCGGTTCGAAAGACGCAGGATGCGGCCACAGTCGCATGGAACTTGGCGACGGGGCTCTACTACAAGACCCAGCCTCGCCCACCGTGGCGCCTTGCAGGGGTGCGGCCGGGAGTCTGCTACATCGGCATGGTCTACAAGAGCCTGCCCAACGATCCCGATGGCCACGCCTGCTGTGCGGCCCAGATGTTCCTCAATGAGGGAGACGGTGTCGTCTTCCGTGGAGCAAACGGCCCTTGGAAGACGGGCGACTACGAGTTTCATTTGAAAAGGGATGCAGCGAAGAACCTCCTCGAGCTCGTCCTGGAAACCTATACCTCTACGTATGACGGGCCGCCGAAAGAGCTGTTCATCCACGGGCAGACCTACTTTAATGACGAAGAGTGGAACGCGTTCGTTGAAGCGGCACCAAAAGAGACAAACCTGATTGGTGTTCGAATACGCACCACGGGCGGCGAAATGAAGCTCTTTCGCGACGGTGATTACCCAGTGCTGCGTGGAACGGCGCTGCTGTTGGATGAGAAGACGGCTTATCTTTGGACGACCGGGTATGTTCCGCAGCTTGATACCTACATCGGTCCGGAGACGCCGAACCCGCTGCACATCACGGTCATGCGAAGCAAAAACGCCTTGCCGGATATTCGAATGGTCCTTGCGGACATCATGGGCCTCACGAAGATCAACTACAATTCCTGCAACTTTAACGACGGTCTTCCGGTTACAGTGCGCTTCGCTCGTATGGTGGGCGACGTGCTGACGATGGGTTCTGCAAAGGGTGAAGAAAAGCAACCCTTCAAATTCTATGTGTAATTGGCGCTCGAATTGTAGCTGTCTAACTTTATGCACTCAGCACAAAGCGGTTAGCACGTTCCCAATTACCTCGTTTGTTTGACTGTTTCCCGGTGCTGAGCCTTGGTTGGAGAGACTTTTTATCAGCGTCGATCAAAGCCTATCAGCCCATCGATGAAGCCATCTTTTGCGCTGTTGGCCTGAGGTAGGTCGGTCGTCGGATCGAAGAAGGCCTTCAGGGCATAGTGACTGATCTCCAATGCCGTGCTTTCGTTTGCGATGTCGCCGAAAGCGTCGAAAGCATCGGCAAACCGTTGGGAGGCGGGCGGGTGTGTTGCTCTGGTCTGGCGCACCTCGTCGATTAGTCCGATCCATATGAACGCTATGCAGATCGCCAATGTTCGGAATTCGCGTTGTGGCTCGCCCGGCGCTTGTTCGAGGATCCATTTTACGGCCCAGACGTCGGCCTCGCGCTCTTGCTGGTGCATGAGCGTAGTGTGTACCTGGTGTCCAAGAGCAATGTGCCCGCACTCATGCAGGATCACCACGCTTGCGGCGGCTAAGAATAGATTGTTGATCAGGCCATCGTGGGAGACGGGCTCTGCCAAGGTATTGGGTTCTACCGGGGCGCCGCTCCAGGAAAACGCTTCGCTGCGTATGAGCGCCAAGGCGGCGTTCTTGAGCTCGATGATCTCTGAGCCTGGGCCTCCCGGCTCGATTGCGATTTGTGACTGTCCGGATGCGATGGCAGTTCGAGCCAGGCGCCATAAGGTATTTACGGAGGCAGTCACGGCCCAGAGGCTCAACAATGCTGCGTGAGTCCCCTCAATCTCCTTGCTTTTCGGAAATGCCTCGAAATTCGCCGGGCCATTGATAATCTCCAGGATCCACGGTTCGCCTCCCATTGTCGCTAACAGTTCGTGACTGCGTTCGGGGGCGATCCTGAAGGGGCTTTCTCGAAGTGCCTGGACAAAGCCGATCGTTAATCGTTCAGCGTCAGTCATTCAAATTGCTCCGTTTGAACGCGTCGAATATTCAATGCGATACTTGCGAGAATCAAAAATAAACGAGAATCACTGATAGTCATCTGAATGTAGCGAATTATGGAGGATGCTTAATTAGCTCGATACGATCCATCGATCTCCGTCTAGTAGATGATCTCGTTGATTTCGTCCGAGGGCAGGGTTTCGTGCTGGACTTCTCTGATGCGAGCTTCGCCGAGTTCTTTGCGTCGGAACTCCAGGTCGATATCGATGACCCGAAATACTCAGTGAAGGGCGGTTCGAAAGGCAAGCGCCTGCGATACTTTCTTCAGCACTGCGATGATGCTACAGCAGTTCGCACCCTCGCAGCACTCTGGGAGCACCGGGTCGAGTACCTTGCCCGCAGTGATACGAGGGACCCGGTCAACAATGCCGAAGACCGCTATCAGGCGCTGATCAATCGTCTCTCGGGCAAATCCGCCCGGCCATCGGCCGCGACAAATGCTGCAGCTACTGCCATCGACAGCAAGAAAATCACAAAGGCGAAGTCGGACCTCCTCCTGATTTCATCACTCGCACCCCAAGCCCGAGGCTACGCGTACGAAACATTTCTCAAGAACTTGTTCGACGCCTTCGGGTTGGCCGCCCAGGAGCCTTTCCGCCTTCGCGGCGAACAAATCGACGGCAGCTTCCAGCTTGGCAGCGATGTCTATCTTCTGGAAGCCAAGTGGCACGGACGTCCGATAGGCGTTGCCGATCTGCACACGTTTCATGGCAAGATCGAGCAGAAGGCGGCATGGACGCGCGGCCTTTTTGTCAGCAATAGCGGTTTCAGTAATGATGGCTTAGCCGCATTTGGCCGCGGGAAGCGCGTCATCTGTATGGACGGCCTCGACCTCTATGAAATGCTGGATCGACAGCTTCCGTTGACTCAGGTTCTTGAGCGCAAGGTTCGCCGTGCTGCGGAAACTGGTTCGCCGTTCATCCGTGTCCGCGATCTCTTTCCAAGTTGACACCGGAGAGGGATGTATGGCGCAGTTCGACGATTGGTGTGACGCTGTAGATGGTGAGGTTGGAGCCCATTTTCGAAGGGTTATGACCGGACGGGCAGCTGATCTTGGCACAGGCGTAGCCACTACGGCTGCTATCGTTCCTGGGCATTACGCATCTGAGGAACACGTCGCGAGAGCTCTTCGCCGATTGGGGAAACCTGCAGCCGCTGCGCTGATTGAGGGCAAATTGCCGACAACGAAGGCAATTCGTTCCGGGGATCTCGGCGAAATCTATGCAACCGAATGGATCAACGCCCACAGCGGCGGCTATCAAGCCCCGATCAAGAGACTGCGCTGGAAGGACCATCGTAATATGGCCATGCGCGGCGAGGATGTAATCGCGTTACTCCAGGACCCGGAGACGCTGGGATTGCGGTTTCTCAAGACGGAGGCGAAGAGCCGTGCAACTCTGACTGCGCAGGTGGTCACCCAAGCTCGAGAGAATCTCAACAAAGATGGAGGGCTGCCGTCCGGGCATGCCCTATCGTTCATTTCGGCTCGCCTCCTGGAACTCGGCAACGAGCCCTTGGCAGATGCCATTGATGACGCATTGCTCAAACACGGTATACCGTCGGCAAGCGTGCGGCATTTGCTCTTCACATTCTCCGGAAATTCACCCGAGGCAATGTTGACCGCCTCCCTGCAGGCCTATCCGGGCGAATTTCACCAATGGGGGATCGGGCTTCATGTCGATGGTCATGCCGCCTTTATTGGAGCCGTATATGATCAGGTAATAGCCAATGCCAACGACGCCTGAAGCGATAATCGCCGATATCAACGAGGCCGCGACGGCAGGATTTCGTGGGAGTCTGATTGCTCGTGGCCAGGCCAGAGCGATCATCTGGCGCGACGGCGTGTTACCGCCCGACGCGCCGGACTTTGCCCCACAGCTAAGTTACGATTTGCATTCCTACGGATACGCGCTTCTCGGGCTGGGTCTTCGTTTGCGAGAACTCGGAGGGGACGCAGCACAGGCGCGCATTGCCTTCGAGCAGGCGGCTACCGCACTTGAAGCCGTGAATGCAAAGGGCAATCCCGACGAGGTTGATCGCGACTTCCACTTTGTTATGGCTGCCGCGAGCTACCATCTGGCGCATCTTTCCGCGCGTGCCTATTCCTTGCTTGCCATCGTCAGCGCAGACGAAAATTTCTCGCTGATTGAACGGGTCCTTGCACATTTGATGCGAAGGGATTTCGCGACTCTTCGCGCCGAGGTGTTTGGCTATCGAGCTTCCGGTGCCGGCAGCGACGCACAGATTGCGGCGAGCATCCAGGCAGGCCTCAATCAGGCCGAAGCTACCGATGATCCGCCGGACGGCGGTAACGATTTCATTTTTGATGGCCTCGATACGGCGTTGACCGACGGCTTTCTTGCGGCGATATCCCTATTTCTCCTGGCTCTTGAGCGGGGGGAACGCCCACTGGTCGATCAATCGCTGGAGCGACTTCAGACCGGCCTCTCGATCTGCAGCGAATTGAACCTCTTGCCGCAATGGTGGGCACATCGAATTGCGATCCATCTCTTATCGGACCTTTGGTTGAGCACATTTCATGAGAGGTTGCCACTACAGCCGGCGGGTGGCGAAGCTGCCGACTGGCCGCGACTTCGTGAATTATTAGTTGCATTGCTCCAATGCCGTCCCAGATCTGAAATCGATCTTTGGCCCTCTCAGATAGAGGCGGCAGCGCGCGCAGTCGACCAGTCTGATGATCTGGTGGTTTCGCTGCCTACAAGCGCTGGCAAAACGCGCATTGCCGAGTTGTGCATCCTGCGGTGCCTTGCCGGGGGCAAACGTGTGGCCTTCGTAACCCCATTGCGTGCGCTTTCTGCCCAGACAGAAACGAACCTGCAGAGAACGTTCGGTCCGCTCGGCAAGACGGTTTCAGCCCTTTATGGCAGCATTGGCGTAAGTGGTTTTGACGAGGACGCGATCCGCGAGCGCGACATTGTGGTGGCGACACCGGAAAAGCTCGACTTCGCGCTGCGCAACGATCCATCACTCCTCGACGACGTCGGCCTACTGGTATTCGATGAAGGCCATATGATTGGCATCAATGAGCGAGAAGTCCGATACGAGGTGCAGATCCAGAGGCTGCTTCGGCGCCCGGACGCGCACGAGCGGCGGATCGTTTGTTTGTCGGCGATATTGCCTGAGGGTGATCAGCTTGATGATTTCGCAGCATGGCTCCGGCGTGATCATCCTGGTGAACTTGTCAAGAATGACTGGCGTCCAACCCGATTACGGTATGGCGAGGTCGTGTGGAACTCCCCCACCGCGCGATTGAACCTGCGTGTCGGCGATGAGCGTCCGTGGGTGGCGCGCTTCCTCACTGGGGCCGAACCGCCGACCTGGATTCCGCCGAAACGCCGCCGAAAGCGTCTGTTCCCTGACAACCAGCGTGAATTGTGTCTCGCAACGGCGTGGCGCCTGCTTGAAGACGGGCAGACTGTCCTGATCTTCTGTCCGGAGCGGCGGAGTGTCGAGCCCTTCGCCGATGTGATCGTCGATCTTCATGAGCGGGGAGCGTTACGCTCGCTGCTTGAGGTCGACCCGGCGGTTCTCGATACCGCAATCGCACTTGGAGAGGAGTGGTTGGGACCAAACAACCCGATCCTCAGGTGCCTTCGTCTAGGTGTGGCGCTACATCACGGAGCTTTGCCCACCGCCTATCGCAAGGAAGTGGAAAGGCTCCTGCGCGACGGCGTGTTGAAAGTGACCATCTCTTCGCCGACCTTGGCGCAAGGTCTCAATCTGTCTGCCACTGCGGTCGTCATGCACTCGCTCCACCGTAGCGGCGAGATTATCGATATATCTGAGTTCAAGAACGTCATCGGCCGGGCTGGCCGCGCCTACGTTGATGTCGAGGGCATCGTCCTCTTCCCGATGTTCGATGACATAGCGAAGAAGCGTCGCAACTGGGAGAAGCTCATCAACGATCTCGGTGCTCGAAATATGGAAAGCGGCCTGGCCCTTCTGGTCTCGGCACTTTTAACCCGAATGCGCGCACGCGTCGGCGGCGATATCAATCAGTTGGTCGACTATGTCGTCAACAATGCGGCAGCATGGGATTTCCCGGAGATCGCGAACGAAAAACCTGAGGATCGGGAGCGAGCGCTTGCCGACTGGGAGCGCCACATCTCTACACTCGACACCGCCATCCTCAGTCTGATCGGAGAAGATGAAATTCCCGACGAGGGAATTGAAGCGGCACTGGATAACATTCTTCAGTCGTCCCTTTGGCAGCGTCGCCTTATGCGGCAGAACGAAGAGGTACAGCAGGTATTGCGGGCAGGACTTCTTTCAAGAAGCCGATTCATATGGAACCATTCGACATCCGCCCGCCGCCGCGGCTACTTCCTGGCCGGGGTAGGGCTGACGACCGGGCATGCGCTCGATGCGATTGCGGACGATGCCAACCTTCTTTTGGTCCAGGCCAATGGTGCTATCCTCGAAAACGATGCAGAAGCGGCAATCACCGCAATTACTTCTCTCGCCGAGCGCGTGTTCGGCTTCTTTCCGTTTACCCCTGATCCTTTGCCTGACAACTGGCGGGCCATCTTGCGAGCATGGCTTTTGGGTCAACCACTGGCCGATATTGCCGTGGGACAGGAGTCCGAAACGCTGCAATTCGTAGAGGGCGGTCTGGTCTATCGCCTTCCATGGGCAATGGAAGCGATCCGTGTACGGGCGTCTGCCAACGGCGACACGATCGGCGACCTGGAGGTTCCCCTCGAAGATCATGAACTCGGTCTTGCCGTGGCGGCCGTAGAAACCGGCACCCTCAATCGCTCTGCATCCATTCTCATTCAGGCGGGTTTCAATTCGAGGCTGGCAGCTATAAAAGCCGTCACCGACACAGGGGCCACTTTCCAAACTGGGCATGAACTCCGGCAATGGCTTGGTTCTGAAACCGTCGCGGCATGGAATGCTCAGCCCAACTGGCCGACGGCTGAGACAAAGGCGATGTGGGCGGAATTCGTTCACGGTTTCACACCGCACGAAAATCGTACTTGGGCTGACCGTCGGTACTGGGCTAATGTCGCGTGGCTTTCAGACCCACCACCATCAGGTTCGCCAGTCCAAATCTATCACTGGAATGGTCAGCCACGGGTTTTCTCCCCAGACGGCGCCTTGCTCGGCAGTCTACAGGCCGCGCTGAACCCGGGACAAGTGGGACTTCTGCGGGCGCAGGTGGGCGAGGAGGTCGGGAAGATTGATCTCACCTATCTAGGGCCTGCAGACTTGTTTGGTGCCTAGGCGAAAGGCGACAGGTATCGTTCCCACTTCCGGGCGAGACCCAAAACTACAAAGTTGTCAAATGTAGCCTCATTCACAGCGAATGAGCGGCGTGCGCCACAACTGGTTTCAGGCATACTATTAAGTGTTTGGAATCCATCGTTGAAGTGCTTCCACCGAACGCAGATTGTCCGCAGATACCAGTTTCTGTCCTCCATTTATGAAAAGCACTCAACGCGATATTCCCACTCTCGCAGCCACACCAATCCCCTTGCCCTTCCGCATTCGCATTGCCTGTTGCCACGGGACAAGTGCGAACTGCTTGCCCTTTTGCAAGACGGCAAAGCGGCCGGACGCAAGGCGGACCAAGCGGCTGACTTGAGCGCTAGATCGTACAAGTTCCGATACTGCAATATTCTCCATCCCAGTCGTCTTAGACAAGTCTGACCCCGCCTTTGAAACCTCTCGCCTTGTGAGTTCATCTAGCATCCGGCGGCGGGCGTTCAGACGGCCATCCTGCTCGGTCATCAGTCCTTCCTGTACCAGCCACCTCTGACGCTGCCGGAGTGCCTGGTTTGTCTCCGCGCCGAAGCCTTTCTCGCGGAATGTTTCTGGCTGCCGAGATAGAAGCTTGCGGTCTAGCCAGGTTGCACCGTCCGAAGTTGCCAGATCGCGGAAGGGTACATGGGATTCAATGAACAGGCGTGCTTGGCGATTTGGGCTCTGTTGGGCGCGATCTCGCGTGACACCTCCCCGCAGGCTCACCACCATATCCCGTGCCGGTGGATCGAACTGGCTGAGCCTCCCGATCTCGGCATAGTGCAGCTTCCCGTCTGTGCCATCGACTACCACATAGTGCTGGTCCTGCAGTTCGTTCGACAGACCCATGGCGACGAGTTTGCCGGTAATCTTCAAGTCAGGCTTACTCGCGTCGAAAACCGAATAGTCCGCCGCACCGCGATCAATGCCAGCCTCCTTCAAAACCCGATGCATGGTCTTGATAATGTCTCCGCGCTCACCCAGCTGTCGAAGGGTGGCTTCAGTCCGCTCGGCGATCCGCCACACGCCGGGCTTCAACTCATCGGCCAAGCCCATGCTCTCGAGTTTGCGAAGCCGTCCCATTCGATGCGTCAGGAATTGCTGGTTCTGCTCAGGTGACGACGAAATCGTCAGGATGCCCATATCGGTATCATTGATCAGCGACCGGTCGATCCGCGTGAACCCGTCAGCTTCAATCTCAGCTGCGATCTTCTTGTCCAACTCGTGTTGCGTTTCCGGACCAAGTTCCAGCGTGATCAGGTCCCGCGCCCGCTCCCTCAGCCCGCGCGAAAGATAGTCGCGCGCAATGACCAGATCGGCACCTAGGTCGTCCTTTCCTCTGACGACGATATGGGTATGGGGATGTCCGGTGTTGAAGTGATCGACAGCAACCCAATCGAGCCTCGTTCTCAGATCCATTTCGGCCCGCTTCATGAGGTCTCGAATGAACGGTTTGAGATCTCCCATCTGTGCACTGTCTTCCGGCGCAACGATAAAGCGGAATTGATGCCGGTCGCCTTCGGCTTCTGACAGGAAGGTCTTACCGTCTGCGCGATCCGTATCAGGACCGTAGAGCGCTCCGGGATCACCATCTCGCGTCACGCCATCGCGTTGGATGTAGCGAAGGTGAGCACGGGCTGAAGCGACGCTGCCGTTCGCGAAGCGTGTGAAACGTGCCTTGACCACTACGCGGCGTCGGCCAGGTCTGAAGGATCCGGCTGAGAGAGAGGTGGCTTGGGAATAGCCCCGCCCGGATCGGCTGCCGACAAAGGAAGAGCGCCCGGGCGTGCGCGTGCCGGCTGACGCTTTACGCATTGTCTGTATCACCTTGTTCAGATAGCGCTGGTTCTTCGCGCCCTGCCTTGCACGGATGCGACCAAGCTTTGGATTGAAGTCGTCTGACGCCATGTTGATCCTCCAGAATACGATAGTCTCAGAGGAGATCGGGTCGCCGGTCATAGATGCCAAGATGGTGTCAATTTTACATCGTGAATTCAGGCACTTGGACGACGACTGACACGGCCTGTTCAGGGATGGCACCAAAAGGCTGTAGTCAAATCAGGCAACTACAAAACCAACGGCACCACCTGTTTTATCTTGCTTTCCTAATCGGGCCTCTAACCCGCTGACAAATCACAACAAATCCATCCACATCCATCATTCCGACCCGGTCCAGACAGGACTCGCTACACCCAGAACATTCGCAAGTTTCGTCACGCCAAAGTACCGTCCGTCGAACGATTTCGGGTGATCCGCCAGCAGAAAAATCTGCTCCTCATCGAGCGTCTCGCATCCACTCCAGACCGGTAAATCCCGTCCGTAACGATCCGTCTTTCTCGCCCAGACAACCGGCTTGCCGTTGACGAGAATAGTTCGATCAGCCCGACAAACTCGGTCGCCGGCAAGCGCCGCAACGCGCTTCAAGGCGGGCACATTCCCGAGCAAATAACCGCGCTGATCGGCAACCAGACGGACCCAATCTGGTAGTTTGGCGACCACTAGTTCACCTCGCTGTGGGCTGCGAATTTGGATGACATAGAGCCCGGTCGGCAGGCTAGCCGATGCATTCCAAATGAGTTGCTTCGGTAAGTTGTTCGCCGCTGAAACGCCGATTAGCAGCACACCGAATGTCGTCAAGACGACCGACGAACAAGCACATTGTCGGGTGATGGATTGCTCATTCATCGGGAGATTCCGACGTCGATGAGCGGCTCGATGCTTCCGACCAAGCGTTCAGATCGTCAATGGAGTAGAGGACTCGGAAGCCATGTTTGCGGTATTTCGGGCCGTTACCGTAGACACGCATCTTAGCGAGCGTATTGGGTCTCAGGCCGAGATATTCAGCAGCCTGGTTGGTATTGAGGAACACCGGTTTCGGTGGCGTCTGGTCATCGATCTGCATGTCTTCTTCCTTCCTGTTCCGCCTCGTGGGTCGGCTTTGCGGAAGGAAGATTGGCGGTGATTTCGATGTGGCGGGAGTGACGAAGATTGAATCGAAAGAAACGTCACCCGTGAAAGTCAGAGCAGTTTGCGATATCCGTCCTGCATGAGTTTGAGGCCGGAGTTGCGACAGCGCCAAACCTGTTTCTTGAGCGCTTCATTACCGCTGGACCATCGCAAGCGCGTCAGCCGGAGCGCGCGAAATACAAGCGCGGTATCACGAAGTGACGCACCCTTCTGCTCACAATCGAGTGCGACCAGGTACTTCTTTCGGTTCGCTCTGGTAATATTGGTGAGCGCTCGTCTGTCTGCGGCACGCAGCGATTTCAACGCGTTTCTGATCCAGACCAGTGCCTTGGTTCCGCTGCCAATCGACGCAAATCCCTGCAGATGGAACTGCAATTGGACCGGCTGAAACAGCACGCTTACGCCGACGAGTTTCATGCCGATGGCGGCGTTTCGAGACCGCACGATGATTTTTTGCCGGTCCGGATCGCACAGGATTGCCGTGCAATTCCGATCGCGAAACAAGTCCAGATCGGCTTCGTCTTCCGCGCTTTCAACTATCGTGGAAGACGCCAATACGCTGTGACTCAGCACTTCTTGTGACCAGAAGATATCGGTTTGCAGCGCGTTGAGATCGGGATCGGCAAAGACGGCCAGACCCCACTTTTTCGCATTGTGATGATAACCGCGAGCGCGATGAATTCGAACACCGGACGGATGTGAAACGGTCTTTGTGGTTCGCACGCGGCTTTCATAATAGTCAGCCCGGTAGTCGGGGTTACGCCGCAAAAACTCCCACGCCCAATCGCTGTCGGTCAGGCTTTCCGTATACGCATAGTCGCCGGCGGTCTTTCCGATCCTTGCGACGAAATCTTCACAGCGTGCACCCATGAATGGGACCTGCAAGCATCGTTATGCTCCCAGCCGAAGCAACAGTTATTGTAAATAATAACGGTTGTAGTGTGGCGAAATACTCAACTTGTGAGTCGATTTATGAAATGAAAAGGCCCCCGCATTGTGTAATGCGAGGGCTGATTGGTGACTGATCCGGGATTAGTCTCGCGGATTCCAGATCAGGGCGAAGACGTTGTCGTCGTCCTGTCCGGCGGCCTTGCCGAGATTGGCATAGAGCTTCTTGGGACCGAATTCCGGAGCGGCGATCGCAAGCGAAACGTACTCCTTGCCGGAACTTTCCGACTTGCGGACCCAGGCAGCGCCGACTTCGATGCCCTCGGCGAATACCCGGTAGTCGGGCTGGTTTTCGCTCGTCTTGTCGCTGTTGGGCGTGATGACGATTTCAGCGCGGATGGAGAGGGTTTTGAGTTCGCCCTTGTAGCGGCCGTCTTCGAGTTTGGTGACATATCCGATTGCAGCCATGATGCTGATCCTTTCTCTTTGTTGCGGCGGAAGCCTGTCTTCCTGCCTGACGGCGAACGGATCAGACCTGCCGGAAGGCGGATGCATCCGAAGGACCGCAACGGACGTGAAGGATCGGCGGCGACAGGTTTTTTGGTCGCAACGCGACACGCGCGAGGAAGCCGCATGATCGGGGTCCCCATTGCATCCACGCAATGGGGTGATCTCGGCGGGGAAAAAACCTGTCAGCGGCGATTGCACCCGCCTGACAAAGGTCTCGTCTCGCCAAGAGAGGGCAGGACGTCAGGCTTCTGCAGATGAAGGAAGGATTCGTCGCCATTGTTGTCGGATTTCACCAAACCTGGGCGGCCGACGCAGAGGCATGACAGCCGTGTCTTTGACGGATGAAATCTTGTGCCTGCAGCGAAATAGAACTGAAAGCCGGTTTTACGTCGTTACCGCCAGTCAATGAACGATGAAAAGGCTCCAACGCAGAAGTCCAAGTTCGGGAAAGTGTGTTCGCCAATGAAACCCCGCCACCATTCTGGCGGCGGGGCTATCTGCGGGAGTCGATCACTTCGTTCGGACTGCAGCACCGTCACGCTGATCAACCATACCTGCGACGCGTAGCCATTCCGCACCGATGCCCGTGCTTTCGATCGGAGTATCGGTCTGACTTTCGAACGGAAAGTTGAGCCAGTTCGGTGTCCAATCACTGACCAGCTTGCGGCCGTTTTCGCCTTTTTGGAAATCAACGATGATGCCCTTTTAAACCTTGCCGGTTTCCGTGACATTGGTCCCGGCCACCCGTTTTCCACCAATGCTTTCCAGCACCGCGTTGATGGTTGCCTTGTCCTTTATAAGGTCAAGAAACACACCGTCGGCCCGCCAGCGGCCCTTGGCTTCGGTGCCCAGATGAACGCCCACCGCCTCGACAATGCAGGAACCTGATTGCATGGTCTCGGCCATGGCGAAGGTCATGACACGCATGACTTCCGTATCGGATAGCGTCAGCAGTTTCATGAACAGCATCGCCGCCGGATAGCAGTCGCCATTGTGGCGGACGAGTTCGGCTCGATCTGTGTTCATGTCGAGAAGCGTTAGAACCGCCTCACGCTCCTTGTCGAATTCCTGCTGCGAAACGCTTCCCTGAACCGATGCGGCGATCTCCGGTTTCGGGGCACGCTGCGGTTCAGGGCGAATCGTCCAGAGGCCGGAACCGGCGATCATATGGGCAACGGCCAGTCGCATGGCGATGGCGGGATATTTCAGGAGATCGGCACGCACCAAGGTATGACGGTGCAGTTCCAGATAGGTCTGCATCGCCTTGGTGATCTCCGGTTTCATGGGCTTGTCGCCAGCATCTGCGGCATTTTCGCCGTTTGTCCGCCGTTCCATGGCCCGCGCTTCGCGCCGCGTCACATAGCCCTCGTGGAAAGTCACATCGCCATTATGGCGGATGGTGACGAATACGCGCCCGCCATCCTTCTTGCCGGTTTTTTCGTAGTCCCATTCGGAGAAATGCTGGCCGCGTTCGAACACCTCGACGCTGGTCCAGCCCTTGTCGAGCAGCGTCTGTCTGCGCGTTTCGATGGCTTCGTCCTGCATCTGCCAGAACAGGTTGCTATCGGCGAAATAGCTGTCCTCGCCGAACAGATCAGTGACGACCTCGCCCTTGTAGTCGGCGAGATCGAACAGGGCGGCGGAGGTCCTGATGTTGTCTCCGCCGAACAGCCAGCGTTTTAGTTGCTCACCGAGCGGCGCGTAGGCTTCCTCGTCCTTGTGGAGTTTCAGTCATTCCTTCTGCTGTGCCTTGCTGGCCATGGTGAGAATGCGCAGGGTGGAAGCATCGATCTCGTCTTTGCGGTAAAGCGCCTTGATCGCCGGAACGAGATTGGCGAGCGCCAGAACCCGCTTCACCATGCGCTCGGTGATACCGAAGGTTTCGGCGATGTCGACGACTTCCTTGCCCTGCTTGGCGAGCCGGGCAAACGCCTCGTACTGGTCCATCGGGTCCATGGGCAGGCGGGCGATGTTTACCAAGAGCGAGGCTTCCACCGCCGCCGCATCGTCGCCTTTCTCCATGATGGCGCAGGGGATCAAATCGGCCTTGCCGGTTTCCTTCGCTGCCGTCGTCGCGGCAAAGAACCACCTGCGCCCGGCGACGATTTCAAATCCTTTGCCGTTGGGTCGGACTAGCAATGGCTGCAGGATTCCGCGTTTTTTTATGGACGGTAGGATGTCGGAAACATCTGGCGGCTTAGTGCCATTCCGCACGTTCACGGCGGCGGGTTTCAGGTCTTCAAGTGGGATGTGACGCAGTTCCATGGGACTTTCCTTTCTGTGGCTTGGGTTGGTCACGGGGTGGAATTGAGGAAATCGATCAGGTCGATCTGATCCCGTGCGGCCTCGTCAAAAAGGCCGTGATCGCAGGGCTTCTGCCGGGCGTTGGGATTGCGCTTGGGCAGCATCGGGCGCGCCGCCATGACGGTAAGCCGGTCTCGGAGCGTAACGGGCCGAACGCCGCAAACCAGCGTTTGCTCGCCCGCCTCGGTCGGTTCAGCTTGCGGATTGCGGATGGGCTTGCCGGTCATGCCGCTTCCTCCCGTTCGGAGATTGCGGCGGTTTCCTTCCTTTCGAACGCCAGCAGGAAATCGGCCGCCTTCGAGGCTTGACTGGCGGCGCGGAAGATCGCCCGTTTGTCCTCCTTGAGAACCTCCAGCCAAGCACCCAGATAGTCGGCATGGCGGACGGTCGGCACGATATCGAGGCTGGCACAGGTGAAGGCGGCGCAAAGCTCGGCCACCAGTTCCTCGTGGGCATAGGCCTTGGTGCGCGAACGGCCCGACTGGTCGCGATCCAGCCGTGACCGATGCCCGGTCCAATGGCCCAGTTCGTGGAAACAGGTGCGGTAATAGTTGATCTGCTCGGTGAAGGCCGGTTGCGGCGGCAGTTGCACATAGTCAGCCAACGGATGGTAGAAAGCACGATCCCCGCCGATGCGGATCGCCGCGCCGGTCGCCATCGCCAGTGCCTCGGCGCGGGGAATGATCTCCCGTTCCGGTAGAAGCGCTGCGATCTCCGAAACGCTGTCCGGCAGCCCGTCACACTGGGAGACATTAAAGACACGATAGCGTTTCAGGAAGGGAATGCTGGCGGCTTCCTCGCCACTCTCGGCGGCTTTTCGCTGTTCCTCCTTCGGCGTGAACCGGTCAACATAGCAGACGGTTTCGCCCTTCTCGCCCTTGCGGACGGTGCCGCCCAAAGTCTGCGCCTGTCGGAAGGTCAGCCAGTTCTGCGAGGCAAAGCCGCGCCCGATGACCGCTCCCCACAGGATCAGGATGTTGATGCCGGAATAGTGTTTGCCGGTGGAGGCATTTCGGGGAAGGCCGACCGCACAAACCGCATATCCGGAATCCCAAGGCTGCACCCAGGGAAACCGACCTTGTTCCAGTTCCACGACGATCTTGTCAGTAACTTGCCTGTAGAGATCGCGGTGCGGCTTTCTGCCGGTCTGCTTCTTCTTTTCTTTTGTCGTCATGACCGTCCCTTCCTTCTTGGGTCCAAACTCCACCACTCACCCCCGGAAGCGGGGTGAGCGGCGAACCACGAGGGACAGGCCCGCCGGCCGAAGGTGGGCTGCATCCGCAGATCTCTGGGAACATGGTCGAACGAAGGGGAAGACGGACCGGAAGGAGGAACGACTGAAGGACCCAGCCTCATTTATGAGGCCGAGTTGCAGGACACCGCGGTGGGCCTATGCCCGAGAGCCGCTCACCTCGCACACCGGGGGCTGACAATAATAAAGCCGCTGACTGAAAGTCAGCGACCTTCGGGCAAGCGAAGCGCGGCAGGCGCCAGGGATTGAAACCGGATGGCCGGAACAGGCCCGCTCAGCAAGACGGGCGGATTCGGTTCATGAAAGCCCGGTCCGCGCAGCGGAGGCGCTCCTCCTGCCGAGGTGCTTCTGTTGCTGCCAGAGAACTTCAAGCTCATGTCGGCGGTCGTCATCTTCCGTCTTGGCCATCCACTCATAGAGCAGGTTCTGCAACGAAATCGGCGCGATGCCGTACTGGTTCAGCCGGTCGAAACACGCCTGGCGCCGTTTACGGCTATAGGCAATGCTGAGATCCACGATGATATGAGTGTTGAAACCTAAGGGTTGCGCTTCCAACGCGACCGCAGTGACTACGTCATCTAGCCAGAAACCGCAAACAAACAACTGTTCTCGGCCTTCCCGTCGCATTGCATCCAACAAGTCCGCATTCGACCAGACCGGCCGGTCGCGGTCGAACTTGAACACTCGTGGTTTGCTCATTTCACATGGCCTAGATAGCCAGGCTTCCCGTTCAGCTTCGAGTTCGGACACCGCATGAAACAGGGGAACGAGCGCCTGATCGGCTGCCATGGATAGCTTATGGAACTGTTCTGGCAATCGTCGGGCAAGGCGATCTTCCAATTGACGCAAACATCGCAACACGGGATTAACGAGAAGCAGTTGGGAATGGTCTGGGACGGCAAGAACAGACATTGTTTAATCCACTACGCTTCGAAAGCAGCAAGATGGTCACATTTGAAAGCATTTCCCAAGCTCCCCGATGGTCATTATATTGGTAAACGAAATAACACGATCTTTAGTATTCAAACACGGCCAATCGTGAATGACTTATTCTTGTTATTTCTTGACCGGAGTTGTATATCTAGTCCTAGAGCCGATCGACAGTGAACCAGCTTGAAATTCTGCAATGCGGACTTTTCGACTTGGTAATACTGAGTATCGGTGTCCATGGCACGATCTGTCCGATGATGTCGTAGTTGCCTCAAGCTGCCTTAGATCGCAAGTGGATGCCACTCGGGCGGTGCCACATCAGCGGCTTGAAGGGCCCTGGATCTTTACAATCACAGGAGAGAAATTGAAGAGAAACGATACGAAATGAAACGAAACGGATGACCGCAAATAGTTGATAAAGAATGGAAAATATTTTGTCCCGCCACCGAAAGACGGAGGTGATTTTAAAGAACTCTTTAAACGCCTAACCTCAGCTGGTGCCGGTCGGCCTGTAGACAAGGACGGGTTTCCCCAAGGCCCTTGGACGCCCGATCTTCTTGCTGACGCGATAACGCAGATTGATGCAAGGGGTTCCGGGATCGAATTGCGAACAGTGCAGCTTTGGTTTCAGGACAATGACAAAGGTATTGGCACTGAAAACACTCGTTTGCTGGCGAGGATATTTGGGTGCGACGATCCGGAGGCCACCAGCGAATGGCAAGCAGCGCTTGGTGTGGCGCGATCACATTTTGTTTCCAGGAGGCGCAACAAGCGGAGGACAGTGGAAAGCTATTCTCCAAGATCAGTAGATCGAGCGGAGAATACGCCCCTCGATATCTCCACAGACATTCCGGCTGGTACGGCGCAGGACGCTAACACCAAACGGAGCATGCGGCGTTTTAGTCTGGCGGCATCGTCGGAATCTTTGTTCATGGGCTCACCCTTGAATTTACCTGTCTCGGTGTTTGCAGGTGCCGTCGCGCTCGGGTTTACGTCGTATTTTCTCGGCATTCACAACGTTTCTTTCGAACAATCAGAAGGCTACATCAAGCAGGTTGGATTCCTCTGGGCACCGAATTGGACATTCGTTTTCATTGCTTTTATGCCGCTGTTTTTTGCGTTTGTTGCCGACATACTCGCCTATTGGAAAATTGAAAGGCGTTTGAATTTCCCATCGCAGGGTGGTCAGAAGGAAAGTTCTGACGCTTGGACACGCAAATTAGAAGCTTCCTCATATACATTTTGGATAGTTTTTATTATCTGCATAATTTTCGCTGGCATTTTTCAATGGATCAGCATCCGATTACTACCCTTAATTCAAGGCGGTGATGAGTACGCGACGGATTGGGGCAGGTTAGCGATTAAGCGCCCGGAAGTAATAACGGTTCCGGAAGCAGCCATGTTCACCGGATTTGCCTACCTATACATGTGTATTTGCTTTTACCTGTTCTTTGTAGGTCTCATTCTGCTCTATACGATAGCCAATGACCTGTCGGACATTCGTTCGGCGTCAATGCATCCGCGGGGGGCAGATCATCGACGCAAGATCAATAAGATTGGCATCGCAGTGATGCAGGGCATATTTCGATGCACCGTTTTGGGCATCCTCGTTGCTATGTGCATGAAGCTTCAAAGCACCTATATGGCATCGATCGGATCGAACATCGTGAGTTGGCTGGTCAGGGATATGTCCTTGATTTTCGGTGCTGATGATGAAATCCACAACGTGGCCGACTACATCGCTCCGAACCATTTCACCAGTCTTCTCATTGTTTTAGCGACGTGCTTTGTCTTTATGTATGGGGTTTCCCGATTGGGTGTTGGAAATTCGATGTTTATCCATTGGGCAAAGATGTCGGCCATCATAGTGTTGCTCGTCACTAGCTACGCGCTGATCGGTGCATTTGCCGGGTTTTCAATCTTGCTGAGCATTGGTGTTTTCCTGGCGATTTACAGCCTATTGGATCCGGGGCTTGGGACCGCCCAATTGGGTGAGCAAGGACACAAGCCGGATGTATTATAATTGGCTTGATCGGTGGGATGAGCGGCAGGCGCAGCGCGGCGACGCTGTGAAGGAAGCAGCGGAATTCGTTCTTGATGCGGAACGCGCTTTTCCGGGTGCGAAAGAGATCGCAAGTATCGAGGAGTTTTGCGCAATCGCGGACCAAGCCTTAGCAGATCTGACATTCTTCAATGAGCCGAGTGAGGCCGATCCTGAATTTCAAATGAAAGACGGATGGCTCAAATTTCCATCGGACGTTGCGACGGACATCGAAGAAAATAACGTAGTTTGGGCAAAAGTGACAGAAAGCGGGGCGTTAGATCAGGCTCTAGTGGTCTTTCACCATTGGAATGCGAGATCGCGGCAACCGAAAATCGCCAACTTCTTCTCGCGCCGTGGCATCTCGGTGGCCGAGCTTGCTATGCCGTATCATTTCGAGCGCAGCCGTCCCGGCTCTGCACATGCTGATTACATGCTTAGTCCGAATCTCGGTCGAACACTCCAATCTTTGAGGCAGGCGGTTCTGGATGGGCGTAGGCTAATATATTGGTTGAAGAGCCTAGGCTACGGAGAGATCGCGGTTCTCGGCATGAGTTTAGGCTCATGGGTTGCGGGGTTGGTTGCGGCGCACGACCCGGCAGTGTCGAAAGCCTCGTTATTTTTGAGCGGGGGAAGTCTCGCGGACATGGTCTGGACGGGTCGCGCGACACGATTGATACACCAGAGTCTCGAATCAGAGATTGAGTTGTCCGAACTCAGAAGGGCCTGGGGTCCGATCAGTTTGGAGAACCACGCCGACAAGCTGGCGCGCCCAGATCTTGATCTGCAGATTGTTCTGGCGAAGAGAGACAAAGTGGTATTGCCTCAGTTATCGGAGAGGTTCGTGACGAAATTGACGGTCGCCGGTGCCAGGCCAGATGTCCTGGAATTGAATTGTGGTCACTACTCTCTAGCCATGCCGCCGTACATTCTCTTGGCCGGTTTGAGATTGAAGCGGCTGCTAATGCGTACCAGAGGAGCGACTTAAACGGCTGCCGGAGAGGCGGAAGTCACACCACCGAGCCAATAGTTGGGAGTGCATTCCGGCAAGGTGAAGGATTGCCAATTTTCGCTGTGCCGTGCACCAACAGGCACAGTACGAATCTTTGAAACATTCTCTATTTCGCGCTTTTCGTCACTACGGGGCGAAGAACCGACTTTCCCTACGCTTTGATCAAATGACCGGAATGGGGCCGTATCCGGACTGGCAGCTTTTGGGCTTCATGTAGGCGAAAGCGGACACTCGTCGGCATCAAGCTCGTCGAAGCTTTGCTACCACGCGTACTCGTCTGTGCCCTGGCTTGGTGCGCTCACATTCGCAATCAAAATGTCGAACCCTCCATACGCTTCAGCCGCGTCGTCAATCCACGTTTTCTGAGTATCGCATAGGGTTGCATCAATTGCGGCACTGGTTGCATTCACGCCTCGGCGACCGAATTCGGATGCGATGTGATCGATAGACGCGATGTTGCGGACACAAAAAGGCGCGTTGCGCCCTTCAAGGTTTAGCTTCTACTCAATATTGCTAACTACTCCACGCGCCGCGCCTGATATTGCTGCACTTTTCACTTCAACAAAAGAACCATATTGGTCCACTCGTCCTTTTCCGAACCGTGTGTCCACCAATGAAAATGCTTGTTTTCTCGAGATCCTGAGAGTAGTTCTCAAGAGGTCGGACCTCTTCTGACTTCACCGATTTGACCGATTTTGCACAGGAAGCAGCCCTTTGCCGGACCCGAACGAGATAACCGCAAAGCTCCGCGATATGATCCAAACGGATTTTCACGATGGGGATCGGTTGCCATCAGAGGTGCGACTTTCCGAGAGCTTGGGCGTCAGCCGCGCAAAGCTGCGGGAAGCCTTTGGGGTGCTGTGGCAAGCTGGCCTAATCGAAAAAAAGTGGGGCGTCGGAACAATCGTCCGAAAGCCGGAAGAGAAATCGCCCGTGATCGTGCGCTTGCCGATCATTCGCAGTGCACCTGCGCTCATCCGGGAGAGCGGGCAAAAAGCGTCCGCTACGGATCTGACGATCGAACGCGCCGCTGCTGACGAGACAATTGGCGGCCTTTTGGATGTGCCCATCGGGAGTGAATACTGGCTGGTCGATCGCGTATTCTGTGCGGATGGAGTTCCCATTCAGAGAACGATCGATGTGGTCCGCTCCGTCGTGGACGGTGTCGAATTTGATGCAAGAAGTTTCGATGTGGACGAGAACACTCTGGTTGCTCTCTATGAAGCTCAGCTTAAGAGGGCTGTGTTACGCGCGACCGGACGTTTGACCGTTGTCCCCGCACCTCCTGATACAGCCAAACGCCTGCGTCTTCGCGATGCAGACCCGGTCTTGCTGGTCGAGTATGGCACGTCGCTCGATACTCAAACCACGCTTAGCTACTCGGTGACCTGGTACAACACTGCGCGCGTCGATGTACGTTTTGAAGCAGAACGCCCGAATGCAGGCGCGAAAAATGCAGCACTTGGTAAGGTTGCCGAGGAGCGGCTTCCTGCTTCCCTGGTTAGTTCGCACCTGAGTTCTCTCTAAAAATCAATCAGCTACAGCCGTTCTGGTTCAACCTGCAACGATTTAAGGAAAATCGTTGACTTTAAAGGTATTATAGTCCATACCTTTATGAGAGGTCGGACCTCCTACCTTTGCAGGCGCCTTGGACTGTCGCCTGCGGTGAGCGTGCGGAGGAAAGCTATGGGAGACGAACTTTGGCACAGCATTGCGTGGTAACCGGTGGTGCCAGCGGAATGGGGAGGTCTGCGGCACGGCTCGCTTCAAAGAGGGGCTATGCTGTGTCGATCCTTTCACTGGAGCACGAACGCGCTTCAGCCGATGCCCTTGTAAAAGACATTTGCGACGGCGGCGGCGAGGCCAAATTCATCGCAGCGGACGTATCTCGCGAAGATCAAATCATTTCCGCTTACGAGGAGGCGAACCGAACCTTCGGCAGGCCCACGGCGGCGGTCCATGCAGCCGGAATTTTTGTTGGCGGGACCATCCTGGATATGGATGTGAAGGCCAATGCCCGCATGCTGGATATCAACGTGATGGGCCTGATGATCTGCTGTCGGGAAGCGGGGCGGCTTATGTCTACCGAGAGAGGCGGGTCCGGTGGTTCGATCGTGAATATCGCCTCTATGGCTGCAACTATTGGAGGGCGACCGGGTGCGTGCGTCTACGCCGCCTCCAAAGGCGCGGTCGATGTCTTTACCAAAGGCTTTGCCAAGGAGGTGGCGCGCCAGGGAATTCGGGTCAACACCGTGCGCCCCGGAGCGGTGGAAAGTCCCATGACCGCTGGTCTGGACGCAAATCCAGAACTCAAGAAATCGGTCGAAGATTCGATTCCTATCGGTCGGCTTGGCACCTGCGATGAGATTGCCGAAATTGCCGTTTGGCTAATGTCGCCGGCCGCATCGCTTGTCACCGGCGCGTTCGTCGACGCCAGCGGGGGAGGATTCTTTGTCGCTGGGTCCGTCTGATCAATCCTTGGCAACGGCGCTAAACCAAGCGGCTTCGAATGGGAGTGCGTGTAATGCTTCTTGAAAAAGACAATCGAGAGATGGTGCCGTCGGCCTTCGACGACATCAGTTTTGAACTTTGCAAACGGCGCGACAATGTCATCATGATGAGCGCCGATCTCAGCCAGTATTGCGACCTGTATAAGGTCACCAAGGAATTGCCGGACCAGTACGTCGATGCCGGAATGGCAGAGCAGAACCAGGTCGGCATCGCGGCTGGGCTGGCAAAGGCAGGCTTTATCCCCATCACGTCCACTTTCGCCAGCTACGCCTCGCGCCGGGCATTCGACCAAATGGTCATCTGCATGGGGACAAGCAAGAACACAGGCATCTGCCTCGGCTTCACGCCCGGCATCTCAAGTCCTGCGCCGATCCACCACCAATCGACGGAAGACTTAGGTATGACACGCGCTATCGCGCACGCCACCGTGGTCGATCCCATGGATGTAACTGATTTTGCGCAAGCGCTTGATGCCGCCTGCGATCGTCCGGGTTTGATTTACATGCGCGGGCATCGCGGGACAACGCCACAGTGGCTGGATGCGACCAAGTTCAAGTTCGAATTCGGCAAGACTTACCCGCTCAGGACCGGATCGAAGGTTGGAGTGATCTCTTGCGGGCACGCGTCGCAATGGGCTGTTGAAGCGTCTGATATTCTTTCAGATCGGGGTTTCGATCATTCTCTGCTGCATGTGCCAACGCTGAAACCTGTCAATGAAGATGAGATCATCGATTTCTGCTTTGCGCATGAACAAATTGTGACGGTCGAAAATCACCAGATCTCCACCGGTCTGGGTGGACTGGTGGCCGAGATCGTCACTTCTGTCGGAGGCGGTCCGCGCATCACGCGCATCGGGCTTCCCAATACATGGGCGCCAGGTGGCTCGATCAAGCACATTCGCAGTGTTTTCGGACTAGACGCCGAAAGCCTCGCGGCACGAATCGAGGGGGTTCTGCAATGACCAGCAACTCGGAAAAGCGCATCAAAACGCTCGAGCTTTGGGCCGCGAAGATGCGCCGCAACGTAGTCGATGTTTGCATGCAGCGCGGTGGATACGCTGGGCAGGGAGTTGCATTGTCTGATTTCGGGGCCTGTTTGTACTTCGATGAGATGCGCCCTGACGGCAAGGGGTGGTACCATGACCGGTTCGTGAACTCGAACGGGCACGATACAATCATCAACTTTGCCGCGATGGCAGAGATGGGGATCTACACCATGGAAGAGCTGCGCACGATGGGTGCGGACGGCTCGCCCATCGATCAAAGCCCAATTGAAAGCGCCCGCGGATTTGAAATCACCTCTGGGTCTCTAGGCACGGGTGTAAGTCAGGCAGCGGGGATCGCGCTTGGGGAGCGGAAGAAGGGATCCGACAAACGAATATACTGCCTTCTGTCGGATGGCGAGCTGCACGAAGGGAGCGTTTGGGAAGCGTTCATGTTCGCGGCCCATCACAAGCTTTCGAACTTCATAATCGTGATCGACAACAACGACCTTGGTGCGACAGGAAAAACATCGGACGTATTGGCGGTCGAACCGATCAAGAAAAAGCTGGAGGCGTTCGGCTTCCACGCCCGCCAGATCAACGGCAATTCGATCCCCGAGATACTCGATGCCTTCGCCGAAGCAAAAACGATTAAGGACCAGCCCTACGGTCTTGTGGCGGACACTAAGATATTCGCGGGCATAAAGGTCTATCAGGATGCGATCCCGTTCGCTCACTTCGTTGGTGCGAATGGGCGCTGGGACACCGGGTATCTCGAATGGGAGCCCGGCTGGCAAGAAATTCAGAACACAATTGGCCGATTGGAGGGCGAATTGGCGGCCATGCCATGAGCTGAATAGACGAACTCAACCGCACGAACCTCGTGCTCATAATTTTCACAACTAGGGAGAAAGACATGAAAATGAAACATTGGTTTGGCGCCGCCGCAGTGGCGATGGTCACGATGGCGTATGCCCCCTCAGCCTCAGCACTTGAAATTAAGGTAGGTAGCTATGAGCCTGAAAGCCACTATCTCGTGCAGTACCCTTACACTCGCTACTTCGAAGAGATAACGCGGCGGACAAATGGGGAAATTACCTTCAAATGGTTTCACGGGGGCACGCTGGTAAAAGCTCCGCAGACCGTCGATGGCCTGAAATCGGGGCTTGTCGATCTGGTTGTCGGTACCGCGATCTTCACCCAAGAAAGTCTTTTTCCAGCGACCCACGTCATGACACTGCCGTTCCAGTTCGACAGCACTGTCGAAGCGAACCATGTGCTGCAGAAGCTCTATCACAATGTACCGGAGATCCAGGCAGAGTTTGAAGGATTGGTACCGCTCGGTTTCCATGTCTCGGACTTTTTTAACCTGCACGTTCACAAGGATGTCGATCCGGTGAAGACTTTGGAAGACCTTCAGGGATTGGAAATCGGCTCGTTTTCGAAATCGGGTATCACCTACAGCGAATTGCTTGGCGCTACACCACGCAATATCAAGCTCGAGGACATATATGTGTCTCTCCAACGGAAAGCCATCGACGGGATCTGGTTTCCGACCGCACCGATCATCAAATGGAAAATGACCGACCATACGAGCAACCACTCTCTGGTTGGCGGTCCGTTCGTTATGCTTCCGATGACCATGTCACAGCAGATGTGGGACAAGTTGACACCGGAACAGCGGGAAATCTTCAAGTCGATGGAAAACGAGCTAACAAACTATACCGGTGCGATCGTCGACAATCGCCGGAACTCGTCGATTTCTAAGATGGAAGGCCGAGGTGACACGATCATACGGTTGTCGCCCGAGGAAAAGGCAAAATGGGTTGCGAAGACCAAACCCGCCTATGACGAGTGGCTGGCTTTGATGGAAAGCAAGGGGATTGACGGTGAGTCTATCCTAGCAACTGTCCGCGAATACACTGCCGAATTCAAGGGTATGGAATATACTGGCGCCGATTGGTGGGGCGACGACTGGCAGGAGTGACGCCTGCTGGCATCCCTGAGTAACCCATGCCTGCCTTGATTAGTTGGACCGCCGCCGCCTGCGCGGCGGTCCGGCACCACCCCGAGAAATTGATCGAATGCCGATCGGGGAAACACTAAACCACATTCCTGGAAGGATGTTTCCATGGCAAACGAAAATCCAGTCATCGACCTTACTGAGATAGAAAGTAGTGGGCCACGGGAACCTGAACCAGGACAGGACCTTTTCGGCAGAATTGCGATAGCAGCCCACGGAGTTTTGGATCCGGTTTGCCGGTATCTATGTTACGCGGCAGCCATCCTGACACTTCTCATGTCGCTTGCAATGGTCGTCGATCTTGTCAGCCGCTTGGTTTTCAATAGCCCGTTATCCGGGATGATCGAACTCCAGACGTTCATGCTTGTATTCATGGCGTTCTTCAGCATCGCGTACACTATGCTGAAAAACCAGCATGTGGCCGTCGATCTTTTCACATCCCAATTGCAATCACATGTGAACAGCATTCTTCAAAGTGTCTTTAATATCTGGGGCGCTTTTATATTCGGTGCAATGAGTTTACTCACTATGTCGCGCGCGGGGGAGGCTCTGGAACGCGACGAGATATCGGACATTATCGGCATGCCTTACTGGGTTCTCTATGGGGCTGTTGCTCTTGGTACCTTGTTGATGGCCCTTGTGCTGATTGCACTGCTCTTCTCGCACCTCTCAGGCCTAGTGCAGCACTATAAGGAACGCGGCGGGTTCCCGGTCGTCTTCGCCGGAATTATTTTTGTGGCACTGATCGGGATTTTTTCGGGGATACTCCTGAAAATGGCGGTCCCGGATCTGAGTTCTCCGGCGATTGGGATACTCTACACGGTATATCTGATGGTGATACTGCTTCTCGGTTTCCCGGTGGGCTTCTCGATGGCATTCGTCGGGCTGACCGGGCTGTTTTACCTGATCGGGAGCGAGGTTGCATTCAATGTCGCCAAGATCAACACCTATGACTCAGTCGCCGTCTACTTCTTTGTCGTCATTCCGTTCTTTCTGCTGATGGGTTTCCTGATCCTTCATGCCGGGATAGGCGCGAAGCTCTACAACGCGGGAATCAAGGTGTTTGGCCGCCTGCCAGGTGGCCTGGCGGTCGGCACAGTTGCCGGTTGCGGAGGCTTTGCTGCGATTTGCGGTGACAGCGTGGCCTCTGCGGCGACGATGGGATCGGTATCGATCCCGGAGATGAAGAAGTACAATTACGACGACTCTCTTGCGACCGGCGCTGTCGCCGCAGGCGGGACGCTTGGCATTCTCATTCCGCCGAGCATTGGCTTCGTGGTCTATGGCATCATCACCGAGCAGTCGATCGGCAAGATGTTCATGGCGGGCATCATTCCGGGCATCATCCTGACGGTCGGTTTTGCCCTCGCAGCCTATGTGCAGTGTGTCATCAATCCCAGTCTTGGTCCGAAGTCCGAAAAGTTCACGGCACGTCAAGTCGCGCAATCGATCTTTGACATCTGGCCTGTTGGCGCCCTGTTCGCGGCCGTGATCGGTGGCATCTACTCCGGTATTCTGACTCCAACCGAAGCGGGCGGGGTAGGTGCTAGTGGCGCACTTTTGATTGCGCTGTTTGCAAAAGGGTTTAACCGCCACAAGCTCTTCGACGCGCTTTTGGAGGCGACGACGACCAGTGCCATGATCTTCACGATTTTGATTGGGGTCGGCCTGCTGGGCTACTTCATTACGCTGACCGACTTACCACTGTCTTTCGCGAACTTCCTGAGCACGCTCGATGTCTCGCGCTATATCATCTACTTCTTAATCCTTCTTCTGTATCTGGTCCTCGGCATGGTGATGAACATCATCCCGATGATGATGCTGACCTTGCCGATCCTCTTCCCGACTGTGGTTGGCCTGGGCTTCGACCCGATCTGGTTCGGCGTGATTATGGTAATCATGATGGAGATGGGACAGATCACCCCACCGGTTGGCATCAACGTCTTCGTCATCCACGGAGTGGCCAAGAAGTACAACGTGTCAATGGCTACGATCTATCGTGGGATCGTCCCCTTCGTAATCGTCGAGGTGTTGGTGATCATATTGCTCACCATCTTCCCGGATATTGTGCTCTGGCTGCCGAACTCCATGGATATTTTGGCGCCTCTTGATTGATGGAAATCGCAAATGACTCGTAGAACCGCAATTGTCACCGGTTCGACCAGCGGTATAGGACTAGCCGTTGCAAGATCTCTTGCCGAAGCGGGTAACAACATCCTGCTCAACGGTTTTGGTGGTGCGTCCGAGATCGAGGCAATCGTCAAGCGAATGGCTTCGGAAAACTCCATCGAGGTCCGGTACAGTGGGGCCGACATGACCAAGCCCGACGAGATCAAGGGAATGGTCGATGATTGTCATGATGCGTTCGGTTCAGTGGATATCCTCGTCAACAACGCGGGTATCCAGTACACAGCTTCGGTTGAGGATTTCCCCGCCAAGAAATGGGATCAGATCCTGGCAATCAACCTGTCTTCGAATTTTCATGCAATCCAGGTCGCGCTCCCTTACATGAAGGCAAACCGCTATGGTCGGATCGTGAACATTGCGTCGGCGCATGGGCACGTCGCCTCGGTCCATAAGGCGGCATATGTCACAGCAAAACATGGGGTTCTGGGTTTGACCAAAGTCGTGGCGCTGGAGAACGCGAGAACGGCGATCACATGCAACGCGGTCAGTCCGGGCTTTGTTCTGACTCCCCTTGTCCAGAAGCAGATCGATGCACTTGCCGAACGGGAAGGTTTATCCCCGGAAGAAGCGAACGCCAGTTTCTTGAAGGAAAAACACCCATCCGGCAACTTCGTCTTGCCTGAGCAGATTGGGCAAGCAGTTATCTACTTGTGCTCTGAAGCGGCCTCGGAGATCCGCGGCACAACGATTGTTGTAGACGCCGGCTGGCTTGCACAATAGCAAAGGCACAATCGCGCTCTCCAGGAAAACCGGTAAATGAAAGAGACGCATTTACTTTTGCGGCACGCTCTTTCCAAAGGGATCACTTCATTGGCGACTCGGATGTCTCAGTCATCACGTGGATGACCGAGTTCTCGACATCCACCAGACGGCGCACGGTCGGCTTGTAATTCTCTTGCCAGTCCTGTGAGCCATAAACAGCCTCCGTCAGTGCCTCGCGATGGGCGGCATCCTTGAAACTGCGGATGAAGATGTACCGGTTTGGATCTTCAACGCCGCGAAACATGGCCTCGACCTTCATACCCTTTTTTTCGATGAACGGGCGGACCTTGTCGTGCATGAATGCAACCCATTCATCCATGCCGCCTTCTCTGACCGGGTAAATCCGCACTTCAAATATTGCCATCTCTCATCTCCTCTAACTATTGGTTCTAGCGCGCGGGCCATCGAGTTGCCGGATCAAATGGCGCAAACGGAATCGTCCCTGCGCAGGGTTGCGGACATGGTGTTTTTTGATCTCGCCTTGCCTTCATGGATCAGTAAACGAGGTTCATCATTGTCATCGACACTGCTAAAAATAAGATCGTCATAATCCCACCTGCCTTCAGGAAATCGGCGACCTTGTATCCCGCCGGCCCCATGATCAGGGCATTGACCTGATGGGTCGGTATCAAGAACGAGTTTGACGTCGCTATCGCTACTGTCAGTGCGAAAACAGCCGGATCACCACCTGCGGAGACGGCTATCGAAACGGCCAACGGGACAAGCAAGACCGTCGCACCGACGTTTGACATTACGAGTGTGAAGCCTGTGGCGAGCACAGCAACCCCGATCTGCAGTCCATAGATTGGCATACCGTCGAGAAGTGAAAGTATCTGCTGCGCAATCCAATCGGCGGTGCCGGTCGCCTGCACGGCCTGGCCAAGCGGAATGAGGCTCGCCAACAGGAATACAGTGCTCCAGCTTACGGCCTCATAGGCCTCCTCGATGCTCAAAACACGTGTCAAGATCATTCCTGCCGCGCCAAAGAGGAGGCATAGGGACAGCCGGATGTCGGTAAACAGAATAAGCCCGAGCGCGAGCAGGAAAAAAACCAGTGCGTGAGGTACTTTTTTGGGGCGCAACTCTTCGCGCGGGAAATCCTGCGTCACAACGACGAAGTCGCGATCTCGCGTGAGTTTCGCCAAGCGGTCCCACCTGACATAGGTAATTAGCGTATCCCCCGCCCTCAATTCCACATCGCCGATGTAGCTTGGGGCGTGGTCTTCTGTCTCGACCAGGCTGAGCGTTTCCGAACCACGATGAACGGCAAGAAGATTGGTGCCGTAGGTGCGTCGCATCAGCAATTCGACGGGAGTCTTCCCGATGACGCTGGAACCTGGCGGGATGACGATTTCTGCGACCCCGGCAATGGTCGACGCAAATGTGTCGGAGAAGACGTCAAGCTTTGGCAAGACGCGCAGGCCAGTTGCGTCAGCCATCGCACGAACGTCTTGTTCTCGTCCAATAACCGCCAGTCTGCAGGGTGCCGTCACAACGGTTGATGTGAGAGGCGACATGTAAGTCTTGCCTTCAAAATTCGAGCCGACCACGTAGATGTGCTGTTCAAACATAACTTCCCTGAAGGTCTTGCCGGCCAGCGGGCAGCCACCCGGAACGATGACCTCGAATATGTCCGTGTCGATGCCATAGAGGTTTTGAACGTAGTCATGCATGGAAACACCGCTGACAACATCTGCTCGTGTTTGGGCGGGCAGGATCAGCCGTCCAAAGACGACGAAATACAGGATTCCCGTCAGGACGAGGGCAAGACCGATTGGGGTTACATCGAATAGATCGAACGTTTCCATCATTTGACCGTCAGGCAGGCTTGCATTGGCTGTCAGGATCAGATCGTTCAAAAGGATCAATGGAGACGATCCAACCATTGTCATAGTACCGCCGAGGATCGCACAAAATCCCATTGGCATCAGAAGGCGGCTCATGGGGATTTCGGTTCGGACCGAGATTCGGCTGACTACCGGAAGAAAAAGCGCCGCGGCACCCACATTCTGCATGAATGAAGAGATGAATCCGACCGCGCTTGATATGATGGGAATTATCCTCCCTTCAGTCGAGCCGCCGAATTTTAGGATTGTGCCGGCGACTTGGCTCATTAGTCCTGTCTTGTCGAGGCCGGCACCAATGATCATAACCGCAATGATCGACATTACGGCATTGGAGGAGAACCCGGAAAACAAGGTCGATGTGTTGGCCAGGTTGGAAAGGCCGGGTACCTGAGACAGCATACCCAGGGTGACCATCACGAGGATCGCAGTGAAGTCGATCCGGAAGACCTCGGTCACAAAAAGCGTGACGGTCAAGCCAAGTATCGCAATAACCACGATCATTTCAGTTGTGGGCTCAATCGGCATTATTCGAGGTCTTCTGAGTAGATCTTCAGAATATCCGGGTCTGGCAGGCCAACCGGACTTGGTTCAGTTGCCAGGTCGACATGTCCATTCTCGATTGCCAGGACATCGAAGCAGAACTCGTTGCGCAGGTGGCGCAAGGTCGCCTTCTCGAGAGTCACCGGGCAGTCTGATCCCACCACTTCGCGGAAAGTTTGGAGCATGGGGACTAACACTTCATTTGGACCCGCCGGATTTGCGGCCAAGATAGTGATAAATACTCATCTCTCGGTTCCTTTCTGGAGACCACATGGTGAGTTGGGGTCACATCGGTCTGCCCATCGCCAACATAAACGCCACAGCGAGTGAGAATGTTTTCCCGGTCGAACCTCCCGACGCGATGGCCTTGTGCACAAAACGAGAACGGCAACATTCCGGTGTGCTTGAGACGCTCGTACGCAAATAGGCCCGGTCGAAGATCTTCTCGGTAATAATCCAGCAAGGCTTCGGTAGCTGCTGCCGCGCCTCCATTGACGGTCGACACCGTCGGAGATCAAATTTGACAGCGTTCAAAGCGGCAATCTCAATCGATTGGAGTTTCTTTGAATTCCTCTTCCATATCAATCTAATAATCTAGATGTATATACGTTTGCATCATGGAAAGAATTCGTCAATTCCATAGCGCCATGCAGGCAACACTCAGCGTCATTTCATTGGTTTTTGGAGCTACTTCGGCAGGTTGAAGTCGATTTCCAGCTCAAGCAGTTCACCTGGGTAGGCCAGCCGTGCAGAGTATATGATTTTCCCGTCGCTATCGAAGAACTGTCGGGATACACGGAAAACAGCAGAGTTCACCGGAATGTTCAGGGTGCTCGCAAGTTGGAAATCCGCATATGAAATCGTAACCTTTTGCTTTGCGTTTGCTACTTTTACGTTCAGATCTTCCAAGACCGTCACGGCTATTTCGTTCAAAAAACGATCCGGAGACTTCTCGAATGTCGCAGCATCGAGTTCCAGCTCCACATAGCAGAACGGCTTCTTGTTCTTCACATGAGTGCGCTTAATTATGCGGAAATCCTGGCCATCTTTCTTTCTGTACTCGGCCTGCTCTCTCTTGTTGCTGTCCACATCAACTTCAAGCTGCGAAACCATCGCATAGAGCTGAGAGATATCGGCGGTCATTTGTAGTGTGTGCCGGTCCTGCGTTGGTATTTTCTTCACGAAAGTACCGCGCCCAGAGTGGCGTTCGATCAGCCCTTCCTCCTCCAGCGTATTCATGGCTTGGATAATTGTCATGCGAGCGACGCCAAGCGACTCCGTCAACTCTCTGAGGGCTGGTAAACGGGCACCGTGCGGAAGTGTACCTGAACGGATCTGATGTCTAAGGACTGCTGCGACTTCCGCATGCAGCGGGACATCCTGGCGTCGCATTTTCTGTAGGTTCAATTGCATCTCACACTGCGCTTTCGAAAGGTCTAGACCTATGTAGTACGAAGACTAGTATTATCGCAAGCAGTACGTGCGCGACCCAACCATTCTCGTCCCACCTTTTATTGCAAAGGCGCCGGTCCGGCGCATATGGGCTGGCCCGCCGTCCCCTGAGCAGTAATGCTGTCCAAAGCCCAGTCATCATCTACCCGGCGGCCATCTGCGCTTCGAGCAGACCGGTTCGATTGGTCAGGTTATTTGCCCAGACTTTGCCATAGATCCGCGCCGGGATCTGAGCATCAATCTTCGAATAATCAGAGCCGCTTGCCTTTGCTGACGCCTTGGTCTGCTTCTGGCCCAACACCTTCAACGCCCCTCGGCTGCGCAGCATCAGCCACGTCTTCTTCTCAACAAGGTCGAAAGAGTTCACTTTGCGCGTTCCTTAGTGTTTTCATTCATAAGGAGGCAGCAAGCGGCGACTCAGAAGGGCGTGAACCCACCGTCGATTGTGTAGATGCTGCCATTGATGAAAGCGGCTTCGTCGCGCCCGAGAAATGCCACGAGGGCAGCGACCTCATCAGCCGATCCATAGCGGCCTGCGGGAATGGCCGCGATGACTTTCTTGCGCGCGTCCTCAATGCCGCCGCTTGCTGGATCGCCGCCGGAAGCCTCCATCATGTCCTGCTCGACCGCTGCCAGCATGTCGGTGTCAATCTGTCCGGGGCAGATGACGTTCGTCCGAATGTTCTCACTACCATAAGCTTTGGCCATAACTCGTGTCAGGCCGACAACAGCATGCTTGCTGGCGCAATAGGACGGCATGGTTGCCCGCCCTGCCTGGACAGATGCCGCCGAACCCACGTTGATGATCGCACCGCCGCCGCTCTGCCGCAGTGCAGGGATGGTGTGTTTCAAAACAAGAAATGTCCCTGTCACGTTGATGTCCATGACGCGGCCAAACTCCTCGACACTCAGATCTTCGATCAGGGCATTCGGCCCGGTAATGCCCGCACCGTTAAAGACGATATCAAGACGCCCGAATGCCTGAACAGTCTGCGCGACAAGATCTACAACAGCATCTTCCTGTGCAACGTCGGCCTTAAACGTCGTGATCCCCCCGCTTCCGGCGCTCAGCTCTTCCAGTTTCGCTGTGTTCCGCCCCGCGGCCATGACCCGCGCTCCCTCGGCAGCTAGGCGTCGCGCCACCGCCTGTCCAATCCCGCCTGTCGCGCCTGCAACAAGGGCAATTTTTCCATCAAGTAATGCCGTCAATTTATCGTCCTTCGCCTGGTATGATAGGTTGTCTCACTGGTGCGCTAGCTGCCAGTTAGAAATCGTCTGGCCTGGTCCTGCGTCTCAAAGATATGCATGCGCTGATCCTCGAAGACCTCGCCGAGTTTCATCCGCATGAATGCGGAGCCGGAATATCGCGTGACTTGGCCATAAAATTTGGCCGTGACGTCGCGAACCATCTCGACCCACTCCCTTTCAAGAACTTCGTCGATACGAAAACCATCGTAGTTGACGATGACGTCAACTCGCCGTCCGTGTTTTTCACATTGAGCAACGACCGCATCGCGGACCTTAGAGATGTCTTCCACGGACCGAATGCGCATATTTTCAAAGTTGAGGAAAAGTTGGTCGTATTCCTGCTGAAGTGCGATCCGGTCTGGCAAGTCCAGATGCAGTAAGTCGATCTTGAGATCCATTTCGGCGTCGCGGAAAATGCGTGCGTCCATCTTCCCGATCTCGCGCATCACCGGTCTCTCCGCCATGTGCATCAGTATATCGGCCTCAAGATCGATGCCAGGTGCAATCTCGGTGAGGTGAAGACCGTCTTGGGACAGTTCGAAAACACATCGCTCGGTAACGTAGATGACCTTCTGGCCCAACCTGGCAGCGCGCATGCCAGAGAAAGTGATCTGGTCAACGGCACCGAGAAACTTCGGCTGTTTGCCTTCCTGAACAATCTTCAGGCCTTCTTCACTGACACGAACGTCAAGTCCGCCGGCCGTGAACGTACCTGCAAAGACAAGAGCGCGGGCATTTTGGGAGATGTTGATGAAGCCGCCAGCGCCCGCTAGCCGCGGGCCGAAACGCGAGACATTCACATTACCGGTCCGATCGGCCTGCGCCATCCCAAGGCAGGCAAGATCAAGGCCTCCGCCGTCATAGAAATCGAACTGGTTGTTCTGCGGAATGATCGCATCGACATTCACCGCGGCTCCAAAGTTCAAGCCCGAAGCGGGTTGCCCACCCACAACGCCTGGCTCAGCCGTGAGTGTCAGATGCGAGATCAGGCCCTCTTCGGCGGCGACGGCCGCGACACCTTCAGGCATACCGATCCCAAGGTTCACCACGCCGTTGATCGGTAGTTCGAAGGCGGCACGCCGAGCAATGACTTTGCGCGCATCAAGCGGCATTTTCGGGATTTCCCCTGAAGGCGACTTGATCCGGTTGGTAAACGGGTGGCTGAACTGTGTGCCATAGGTTTGCGGATGATTTTCAGGTTTGGCTACAACGACAGCATCAACCAGGATACTTGGTATTTGCACGTCCCGCGCGGGCAGGGTACCGCTGCCTGCGATCCGCTCGACCTGCACGATCACCACGCCGCCTGAATTCCTTACTGCCGTGGCTTGCGCGAGATTGTCCAACAGAAGGGCCTCGCGCTCCATTGTCACGTTTCCGGACTCGTCCGCCGTGGTGCCACGCAACAGGGCGACTGTCAGTTTTCGCGCAGGGTAGAAGAGCATGTCCTCGCCCCCGAATTGCATCAGTTCGACCTGGCGATCAGTGCTGATGTCGTTTATGGCGCCGCCCCCATAGCGGGGATCAACAAAGGTTTCCAACCCAACGCGCGTGAGTGTACCCGGCTTTCCAGCCGCAATGTCACGGTACAACTGACTGATGACTCCTTGGGGCAAGTTCCAACCTTTGATTTTTCCGGCGATCGCCATTTCGGAGACCTTCGGGATCAGACCCCAGTGTCCGCCAATTACCTGAGCGAGCAGGCCTTCATGACCAAGATGATTTAGTCCACGGGTCTTCCCGTCCCCCTGGCCCGCTGCGAAGAATAAGGTCAGGTCGCGCGGTGCACCCGTTTCAAGAAAACGGGTTTTGATGGCCGCCAGCAATTCGTCCGGTACACCAGTGCCCACAAACCCCGATGTTGTCAGCGTATCTCCGTTTTTGACGAGAGCCGCCGCGTCCGCCGCGCTGATAATCTTGTTGCGCATTGTGCTTCTCCCGCGCTGGCGCAATCACTTTAACCCAAGGGTCGCCGGGCGAGCGAGAAGTCCTGACCGTTCGGTCCGCCGACCGGAAGCGTCGCCATATAAAGTGCCAAAGTGCCGACCTCGTCGGGGTGCTTGAGCCGCTCCCAGGGTGGGAACCGTTCGGGCGGGTTTTTTGCGAACTTTTTCAGGATGCTTTCGGGTGTGGATTTTTCTCCCGTTACCGCGTCGCGATTGAGCATGCCGGTCGCCACCGGTCCAGGGATAAGGTTGTTGACGTCGATCTTGCGTTCCCACAATTCGTTGGCAAGCGCGCTGGTGAACATGTTCATCGCTGCCTTCGACACGTGATAGGCGCTGTTGTCATTGCCTGCACGTTTGCCCATGCCCGAGGTGACGTTGATGATCTTTCCGCCCTCGGCAAAGTTCTCCAGCAGGAAACGGGTTACCAGATACGGGCCACGCACATTGATTTCGACGGTCTTCCACCACTTGGCCGGATCAGACTCTGCGATCGGACGGATATCCAGTTCGGCACCGGCATTGTTCACAAGAATATGGACCGGCCCGAAGGCGCCTACAATGTTCTTGCAAAACGTCTCGGTGCTGTCGGGATTCGAGAGATCCACCGCTTCGCTATGGCATGTTACGCCCAGGGCTTCAGCCTCGGCTTTGACCGAATCAAGCTCGGACTGCGTTCGTGAGCAGATCGCGATGTTCGCACCGGCTCCTGCAAGCGCGAGCGCGATCGAGCGTCCGAGCCCGCGGCCGGCGCCTGTCACGACTGCGACTTTCCCGCGCAACGGTTTCTCTACCATTTTGTCCTCCTGGTCTCAGTTCCGTTGACGCTACCATCGAGAGAATTCCATTCCACGGGGATTCCTCTCTTGCGAAGCGCTCACCATCACTTTAAAGGTATATACGTGCAGATGTCTATACCGCATTTATTTATCTGTTCGCCTTGGAAAATCGAGGGAGTGTAAAATGAAGGCCTATCCAGACCTGAACCTACTAATTGACGGCGTCTGGCGGAAATCGTCTACCGGCGAATCCTTGCCGGTCGTAAACCCTGCAACCGAAGAGACACTTGCCGATCTGCCTTCTGCATCCGAGACCGATCTGGATGAAGCGCTTGCCTCTTCGGCGAAGGGATTCAAGGTTTGGCGCGCCATGTCATCTTATGAGCGTGGACGCATCCTGATCAAAGGCGCCGATCTTGTGCGGGATCGGACCGAGGAGATCGCCGTCGCCATAACGTTGGAAAACGGCAAGCCACTGGCCGAGGCCAGGGCGGAAATCGGGACAGTGTCGGATATCATTGAATACAGCGCTGAGCAGGGCAAGCGGATGCAGGGACGTATCGTCGAAGGGCGCGTTTCGGGAACAACCCATTATGTGACCCACGATCCGGTGGGCCCTTGCCTGGCGGTTACGCCGTGGAACTTTCCGATCAACACCGTCTCGAAGAAGGTCGGTCCGGCGCTTGCGGCAGGATGCTCGGTGATCGTGAAGGCGTCGAACGAAACACCGGCTTCGGCGATCCTTCTGGCGCAGGCACTGATGGATGCAGGCCTGCCGCCCGGAGTCGTCAACGTGGTCTTTGGCCCGTCCGCAAAGCTAACGCAACACCTTATAAACTCGGAGGTGATCAAGAAAATCTCGCTGACAGGCTCTGTGCCTGTCGGAAAACAACTGGCCAAGCTTGCCGCCGAGCGGATGCAACGTGTAACCATGGAGCTTGGGGGGCATGCGCCGGTTGTAGTGTGGGACGATGTTGATATCGGCAAGGCGGCTGACCTGATGGTCATGGGCGCTTTCAGGAACGCCGGACAGATTTGTATCTCACCGACCCGCTTCTACGTTCAGGACGCGATCTACTCTGATTTTGTAGACGCCGTCACGGAGCGTGCATCAAAGCTTGTAGTCGGCGACGGAATGGACCCAACCTCCCAAATGGGCCCGTTGGCCAATGCGCGCCGTCTGGCTGCGATGGTGGAGTTTGTCGAAGACGCGCGTACTCGCGGGGCCGAGGTGACGACCGGAGGCAGGCGCGTCGAGAATCGGGGCTACTTTTTTGCACCGACAGTCGTCAAGGATGCGCCGGACGATTGCATGCTCATGACCGAAGAACCGTTCGGACCGGTGGCACCTATGACCCGCTTCTCGAACCTTGAAGATGTGGCGGCGCGGGCCAACAGCCTTGAACTTGGCCTTGCGTCCTATGCCATTACGAATTCGCTTGAGCGCGCCTCAGCTACCGCTGAAGCGCTCGAGGCCGGAATGGTTGGCATAAATACCGTTGGTATCGCGATTCCCGAAACACCGTTCGGTGGGGTCAAGGAAAGCGGTTATGGTGTTGAAGGCGGTCCAGAAAGCCTTGATCACTATGTCGTTCCAAAGTCGATTGCGCAGAAGACGTTCCTGTGAGCCACACGCAATCCTCCATGACCACGGCGTCTGGCAACGGTCGGGGTGTTGCGCTTATGTCCCTGGGTTTCTTCTGCTTCTCGGCCAGTGATACTCTTACCAAAGTGCTGGCTACCGCCGCTGTCCACCCCGTCCAGATCGTTTGGGCGCGGCAAGCCGGGCTGGTTTTTGTAGTCCTCTTTATCGCGATGCGAACCGGCCCCAAGATCCTGCGGACGCATTATCCGATGCTACAAATCGCCCGTGGAGCGCTGGCGGTGATGGCGCCCCTCTGTTTCGCTATCGCTTTCGCCTTTGTGCCGCTGGCAGAGGGAATCGCCGTTACATTTATCGCACCGCTTATTGTCATTGCGCTCAGCGCGTTCTTCTTGGGTGAAAGCGTAACACCCAAGCAGTGGCTGGCAACCTTGATCGGTCTTGCCGGAGCCTTGGTAATTGTGCGCCCGGGGGCGGGGCTGTTCCATCCAACGATCGTGCTTGCCTTTTGTGCCGCCACGCTCTTCGCCACCCGTCAGGTGATGGGGCGCGTTCTTGCAAGGAAGGATAACGCAGTCACGACAATGGCATTTACGGCTCTCGTCGGATTTGCGTTGCTTTCGGTTGCCCTGCCCTTCGTCTGGGAAACACCTCCCTCGACCTCGATGGCAGTGACATTCGTGGCTATGGCACTTTTCGCGGCGTTTGGGGAAATCTGCACGATACGGGCCGTCGAGATAGCCAGCGCGGCAACCGTGGCACCGATGCAATACACAACGATCCTTTGGGCCACATTCTTCGGCTGGTTCGCATTCAACCAGCTGCCAGATCGGTGGACCTGGGTCGGCACTGCCATTATCGTCGCATCAGGGATCTACATCATCCGCTCTGCCACCGCCGGGCAAACGCCACCACCCATAGGGACGGTCAGATGATGCTCAATGCATCAGCTTCAATTGGCTCTTCCTTCTCGGCCCCTTTCGCGGAGGCTTTGGCATTAGCGAGTTTGTTGTTCTTGAAATCAGCGCCCCATGAGCGCATCAGTTCCAAGACAGGCTCAAGCGTGCGGCCAAACTCGGTAAGCTCGTATTCCACGCGCGGTGGTACTTCGGCAAAGACGTGACGTTTGATGACACCGTCTGCCTCGAGTTCCCGCAATTGAAGCGTGATCATTCGCTGCGTCGCATTCGGCACGCTACGGCATAACTCGCCAAAACGTTTGCGCTCAACCAAGAGGTTGCACAGGATCACAGGCTTCCAACGCCCGCCGATGACGCTCAGGGTCGCCTCGACGTTGCAGCCGGTCTTCCAATCGTATTTACGCGCCATCTTCTGATGTCCCTTTCAGTAAGTTCCTTATCTTGCATAGGCGGAAATATCCCTTCTGAAAAGCCATTGCTTACAAAAATGTGGGTACTTGATATTTTTATGACTACAGCGCAAAACCGTAATACATCAGACCATACCGGAGGAAACATGAAAGCTATAGGTTATTCTGAACGCGGTCCGATCTCGGCTGCCGGATCGGCGGTTGAGTTTGAAACCACCGATCCGCAACCTGGCCCGCGTGACCTTCTCGTCGAAGTGCGTGGCGTCTCGGTTAACCCCGTCGATGTCAAGGTGCGTGCTAACCGGCCGCCCCCGGAAGATGCACCTCGGATTCTTGGCTTCGATGCCGCCGGTGTGGTGCGCGAAGTCGGGAGCGAAGTTACGAGCTTTCAGCCCGGGAACGAGGTGTTCTATGCAGGCGATTTCACGCGCGCGGGGAGCAACGCTCAGCTTCAGACGGTGGACGAGCGCCTCGTGGGCAAAAAGCCGAAATCTCTGAGCTTCGCCGATGCCGCGGGTATGCCGCTGACCAGCATCACTGCCTGGGAAATGCTCTTTGATAGCTTCGGCATTCGCGAAGGCGAAGGTGCCGGACAATCACTCTTGGTGATAGGCGGTGCCGGCGGGGTTGGCTCGATCATGATCCAACTGGCCAAGAAGCTCACCGGTTTGACGGTTATCGCGACGGCATCGCGCCCTGACACCATTGAGTGGGTTAAGAAGATGGGCGCTGATCACGTCGTCAATCACCGCAATCCGCTCAACGAAGAGATGACCGCGCTCGGTATCGCGCCTAAATACGTGGCGGCATTGACTGGAACCGAAGGACACTGGGATGCAATCATCGATATGATGAAACCCCGTGGCCATATCGGCATGATCGACGATCCGGCCACGATCAACTGGCAGGCGCTCAAACTAAAGGCCCTCAGCTTCAGCTGGGAGTTCATGTTCGCTCGTTCCATGTTCCAGACCGACGACATGGACGCACAGTCTTCGCTGTTAAATCGGGTCTCCTCAATGCTGGATGCGGGTGACCTGATTTCGACGGTAAACAAGAACAACGGACCACTGACCGTCGAAAACCTTCGTGCCGCGCTCACGCATCAGGACAGCGGTGGCGCAGTCGGAAAGACGGTTCTGGAAGGTATGGACTGACTTTTTAAGCTATGGCGGCACCGCGCTTTCGGGGGCGCCGCCTCTGTCGCAACAAGGCGGGCGAACCGTGAACAGACTGGATGGCAAGGTTGCGCTCATCACCGGGGGCGCAGCGGGACAGGGCGCCAAAGAGGCCGCACTGTTCATCGAAGCCGGTGCACAAGTCGTCATAACAGACATCAATACCGAGATCGGTGAAAAGACGTCCGCGGACCTGGGTGAGTCTTGTCACTTCGTCAAACATGATGTTGCGTCCGAAGACGACTGGTCGCGGGTCGTGGGCGAAATCGAAAACCGCTACGGCCGGCTAAATGTGCTGGTCAACAACGCTGGTATTTTTCGGGTCCTCACGCTTGAAGAAACCTCGCTTGCCGACTGGAACCTGTCGGTTGCCATCAATCAAACCGGCGTCTTCCTTGGCATGCGGGCGGTCGCTCCGCTTATGAAGCAAAACAAGTTCGGCAGCATCGTCAACATCTCCTCTATAGCGGGGCTGACAGCGGCCAAGGCACATGCCTATTGTGCCACTAAATGGGCTGTGCGCGGTATGTCCAAATCTGCTGCCGCAGAGCTTGGGCCATACGGTATTCGCGTCAACTCTGTACACCCCGGTTTTATCGACACACCCATGCTGGAAGGTCATGGCGTACCGTTCGAAGAACTAGCCGCAAAGGTGCCAATGCGCCGCCTTGCGCAGGTCGAAGAAGTTGCGCGGCTTGTCCTGTTCCTCGCTTCGGACGATGCAAGTTACTGCTCCGGTCACGAATATGTCGTGGACGGGGCCTTGAAGGCGTAATTTAGCCACCGCTTGATCAGAACGATTGCACAGATAGTGGCAATGCTTGCGGCAACCACGTGGCTTTAGCTAAAGGCCTTGTCGAGAGTGTACGTGTTGACGCCAAGGCCTGGTGCCTCAGAGAGCGTGACAAATCCGTCCTGCAACGGCAGATCAAAAACCTCATCACGAAAAGCGTTCTCGTTCGCGTCACACTCAAGTTGGCCGGGGCCGCCAGCGGCGGCCAGCAGATGAGCCGAAGCGGCCAACGCAATTCCGCCACCCAAAGAATGCGGACAGTATGTCAGTCCTGCATCAACGATCGCACGCGCGACGGGTGCGCATTCGGTGAAACCGCCCCATTTCGCGATATCCGGTTGCAACACATCGAGCCACTTTCGTTCGATCACAGCGTAATACTCTTCTCCAGTCAGAAAGTTCTCGGCGCCGGCAATCGGGACATTCGTTGACTGCTTCAAAGCAACCCAATTCTCCTCCGGCAAATCAACCGGCATGGGTTCTTCGATCCAAAGCGGACCAAAGGGTGTGATCCAAACCATCGCGTCCAGCGCTTCGTTGAAGGACCAGCCCTGATTGGCATCCAGCATAAAGGCTTCGACCTGCCTCAGATCTCCCGCGACAGCGCTCACGTTCTCCCGGTCGATCTCATCTCCGAACCCGACCTTGATCTTGAACCTGCGGTGCCCTCGAGCCCGGGCCGCAGCAACCGTGTCTAGCACGCCCACCGGGTTTATTCCGCTTGCGTAGGCCGGGATCACGTTCCGATCCGATCCGAGCAGCTCATAGACGGGAACGCCTGCACGCCGCGCAATCATGTCCCATATCGCTATATCGACACCAGCGATCACCTGTGCGACAGGCCCAGGTTCTCCAGTCTGTAGCCGAAGGATTCGCAACATCGCATTCATCGCCGTGTAACACTCTTGCGGACTTTGATATGTATTGCCCTCCAGGCGAGGTGCCAGTTCCGTTTCAATCAACTTGCGCCGGTGCGACGCCCCGCAGACCGGGAAATTGCACCACACTTCACCATAACCATACACGCCCGATTGATCGGTCACGCGGACAACAAGGGTGGGGCGGTCATGCATCACGCCAAAGGATGTCCGCACCGGCGTGGTGATCTTGGTTCGCACCAGCAACGCTTCGACGCGGCTTAGATGCAGCGACATATCGATTTGTGGAGGATCTTGCCGCGCCTCGGTGGGCATTGCAGTGATGTTCTCACCCATGAGCATCCTCCAAGATCATGTCACTCGCCTTCTCTCCAATCATGATCGCGCCGGCATTGGTGTTGCCCGACACGATTTCAGGCATGATCGAGCAATCGGCCACGCGAAGCCGTCCAACCCCATGCACACGCAACCGGTCATCCACCACGGCAGCGTCGTCCGTCCCCATCTTGCAGGTGCCCGTGGGATGATAAACTGTTGTCGAGTTTTCGCGGATCCAGTCCAGAACGGCTGAATCATTGTTGGTGTTGAATTCCGCCGGCGGACGAAACTCCTCGCTGATTTCTGCAGATAGGGGCGCGTGGCGCGCGATTTTTCGCGAGATTCGCACCCCTTCCACTGCTTTCTTCTGGTCGCCATCGGTTGCCAGATAGTTTGGAATGATATGCGGGTGATCCAGAGGGTTCTTGCTTCGTAGACGAACCTCACCTGTACTCTCAGGCCGCAGCACGCATACCGTTGCCGTGAAGGCGGAAAAGGGGTGAACGCCTTCGGCCGGGCTGTCCGCGGACCACGGATTGATGTGGAACTGAATATCAGGCCGGTTGAGCTTGTCGGAGGTTCGCAGGAATCCGAACGCCATGCTGGCGCCCATAGTCATCGGACCAGAGCGCCGCAGCACGTATTCAAGGGCGACCTTCGCTTGACTGAACAGCCCACGGACCGCGTCGTTTACCGTCGGATTCTTAGTCTTGAAGGCCGTGCGAGCCTGCAGATGGTCCTGAAGATTCTTGCCCACTCCTGGCAAGTGATGGGTACTTTCGATGCCTGCAGTCTTGAGGTCTGTCGCGTCGCCGATCCCAGACAACATAAGTAACTGAGGAGAGCCGACAGCACCAGCCGAAACGATCACCTCGCGCCGCGCTGTCACCTTGCGGACATCCCCGTTGGTTCGGACGATCTCGACGCCCTGCGCTTGCCCGTCTGTGATCAGTATTTTCGATACATGGGCATTGGTGACGATTTCAAGATTGCTGCGCGACCGGGCCGGGTTCAAGAACCCGACGGCCGTGCTGGAGCGCCTGCCATTGCGGGTCGTCAGTTGAAAATAACCAACGCCTTCTTGCGTGACGCCGTTGAGATCGGGATTTTCGGGATACCCGGCCGCTTTTGCGGCCGCGATCCAGGCTTCGCAAATCGGATGCTTGAAGATTGGATCAGACACCCCAAGCGGACCACCAGCGCCGTGAAACTCATCGGCGCCGCGCTCGTTGTCTTCGGACTTCTTGAAGTATGGTAGGACATCGTCCCATCCCCAACCGGTGTTGCCCAATTCTTGCCAGCGGTCGTAGTCCTCCCGCTGCCCGCGCACGTACAAAAGGCCATTCAGTGCCGAGCTGCCACCCAGAACCTTGCCCCGCGGCCAAGGAACCTCCTTGCCCTTCAACTCGGGGCAAGGATCCGTCTTGTAACACCAATCGTAGGCCGGGTTGTTCATTGTTTTGAAATAGCCCACAGGCACATGAATCCATGGATATAGGTCGCGTTTGCCCGCTTCGATCAGAATGACCTTGTTGCGTGGATCGGCGCTTAGTCGGTTGGCCAGCACACAACCCGCTGATCCGGCTCCGACGATAACAAAATCTGCTTCCATGACGTTTCGCCTCTGTTCTAGTTAGAGAAGTTCACAGGCCGTAAGGAAGGAAACGGCCCGGGAGCGCTGCGGTGGGCTATAGTGGCCTGAGGTTCAGCATCTCGCGCGCTTCGCTTGGGGTCGCCATGGTCCCGCCAAGCTTGTCGACGATATCGATACTCTTCTCGACCAGTTGCGCGTTGCTCTTCGCCAATTCACCCTTCGCAATGTAGATCGTGTCTTCCATGCCGATCCGCACATGTCCGCCCATCAGGTAGGAAAGGGCCAGCATCGGGAAGGACATTTTCCCGATACCGAACGCGGCCCAGACCGAATCTTCGGGCAGTTGTGAAATCAGGTAGGCGAGCGTTTGCGGGTTCGCCGCCGCGCCGAAGTTAATTCCCATAACGAACTGAAACATAACGGGCGGCTTGAGAAGGCCACGTTTGATGAAGTCTTTGGCCATGTTCAGATCGCCCGAGTCGAAAATTTCGATCTCTGGCTTAGTCCCCGCTTCGTTGACGATTTCCGCCATGACCTGAAGCGTCGGTGGCGTGTTGATGACAGTCCATGTCTTGTTGACCATCGTGTTGAAGTCGAGCGTGCAGATTTCGGGTTTGAGTTCCTTCACATGCGCGGCGCGCAGCTTCGGATGTGCAAGTGTCGTGCCTGGACCGGCGACCTTGGGGTCGTCCTCGCTGGGAACAAATCGCTGCCCTTCTCCGGTGGTCAGATTGATGATGATGTCCGATCCGGCATCACGGATTCGATCAACCACCTCCCGGTAAAGATCTATATCCATAGAACCTATGGCCGTCTCTGGATCGCGTACATGCATGTGCGCTATAGCCGCCCCAGCTTTGCCGGCATCAACGGCCGCCTGCGCAATTTCTGCCGGTGTTACGGGCAGGTTTTCATTCTGCGAAGGCATCGTGGCGTTGCCCGTAACTGCACATGTAAGAATGGTTTTCTTGTTCATGGGAAGTACCCCTTCAAATCCTTGACCCGTTTCTTTCGCCAACTGAGTGTCCTACCTAATTTCGAGGGCTAGATCGCTCCTCGTGCATAGGTCAGACCGTTCTAGACAGCGTGATTGGCGAAAAATAAATTACGCAAGGGGTCTAGAACTTTGAACCTTTGTGTCATAGAATGGCGCAAACAACAAGTACGAACATTTCTGATGACACTCCGCAAACCGTCGAGTGGTCTATTAGACTGCTGTAACGCGACGAAAAGGTGCCTTCTGGGAGCGTTCAGACCAAGATGTAACGGGACAATCACATGACACAAAAAGATCTTGCAGGACGCAAAGCTCTCGTGACCGGTGGCGCATCAGGCATCGGTCTTGCCACGGTCACCATGCTGGCAGAACGCGGCGCGCGCGTTGCGATGAACCATCTTGAAGGTGATCCCGCCGGCGACGAACAGATAGCCCGTCTGACAGGTGCCGGGCTCGACGTTATCGCTGCTCCAGGCAACGTTGCAGAGCCGGGAACCGCCGAAGCGATGGTGGAAAAGGCGATCTCAGATCTCAGCGGGCTCGACTATCTTGTGAACAACGCAGGCATCTCGGGTACAAAAGACCCGATCCCCGCCTCTGATCTTGACGGGATCACAGAAGACTTGTGGCAGGCTCTGCTTACGACCAACTTGATCAGCGTGTTCCGTATCTCAAAAGCGGCTGCAGAGGCGCTCAAGCAGGCCGAAGGAGCCATCGTGAACACTGCATCTACCTCGGGCGTCGGGCTTCAAGGTAGCAGCACACCCTACGCGGCCACGAAATCCGGCGTCGTAAGTGTAACCAGATCATTGGCCCGCGGCCTTGCACCCACAGTGAGGGTCAATGCGGTCGCACCAGGTCAGGTCGCCACGCCCTGGACGGCTGACTGGCCACAGGAACGAAAGCAGGCTGCACTCGATAAATCTTTGATCAAGCGGCATGTGCAGCCCGAGGATGTGGCCGAACTTATCACGTTCTTGCTGACCGGCGGCAAGATGATTACCGGTCAGACCATTGTCATTGATGGCGGGATGACAGTGTCCTGAACAATTCGCTAGACGTCGTCGAGTAATTTCAGCTCGTCAGCAAACCGCTTCCAGTTCTTGACGTAATTCAGTGTTGGGCGTGCGATCATCGTGCGCATCTTGTCGTCCACTTCACGAACCACCTTGCCGGGCGTCCCCATCACGACCGAGCCGTCGGGTATGATTTTACCTTCTGTGACCAAAGCACCAGCGCCAATGAGACAGTCATTGCCAATTACAGCACCGTTCAAGATCGTGGCGCCCATGCCAACCAGCGTTCGCTGTCCAATGGTACACCCATGCACGATCGCGCGGTGACCGATTGTCACGTCCGGTCCGATGTTCGTCGGAAATCCGGGGTCCGCATGGATCATGCACAACTCCTGTATGTTCGAACGGTCGCCTACGACAAGCGGCTCCTTGTCACCGCGTAAGATCGTTCCGAACCAGATGCCGACATCGACGCCCAGAATGACGTCACCGATAACATGTGCGCCTGGCGCTACCCAATAAGTGCCGAGACCTTGCGTTTTCGGTGCAATATCTGCCAGCGCGTACATCGGCATGGATGGTTCCCTCTGTTCTTCACAAAATAGTTGGTGGGTTGAGCCGTTCAGGAGGTCTCGGTGTCGTCGGCGATTTTTCTCCAAAACATTTTCTTTAGCAAGTACGAACGAAAATGTAAGTATTGGAAGCTTTGGTGATCCGATAAGGAAGATCGTGTCGAATGCAAAAACGGTTGTCGCAAATACCATCGGTGTAAAATTCTCAGAAGTTGTGAGCTAGGTGGCTGTGACGTGTGGTGGTGGTGGCAATCTCCGCACTGACAGCGGCCTTTCAGTCGCAAACTTTTGGAGCGATGAACTCAGGGCCATTGTCGGATCGGACGAAACGCTAGCCTAAAGATGGCGCCAAGCGTTTCAGGCGTAAGATATGATTGCAATCCTCGCCAGAAGTTCGAAAAGTGCGGCGAGAGTCTGCATTCCGACCATTAGTGACCTTTGAATTGCCGTAGCGAATGGCAGCTTCTGGAAATGGGACTTCGATCTGGGAACGACCGTTTTGGGGGCGCAGAGCCGACGGGCGGCTTTGGGTTGGGATCGACGCAGGGTACGACGGATTAGAATGTAGGCTTCCATTGGCCGCCGCCGGCAAGTCGACTATACCCCGCTGCCCCTGTGAACCGTCATGCTCACCTATTCTCCCGAAGGCCAATAGTGGCCGAAGGAGAACTCTAATGGGTATTGCACAATTCGATCCTGCCGCACTCGGCCGGCCGGCATGGAATGCCGGTCGAAAAGTCGGCGTCAAGAAGCCACTGAAGCAGCGCCAAATATGGGCGATCCGCTTCTTCCTCGACAGAGAGGGACGCTTGAGAGACCGCGCATTATTTGATCTTGCAATCGATAGCAAACTAAGAGGCTGCGATTTGGTCAAACTCAAGATCGGAACTCTCGTCACAGGTCAAGAAGTCCGAACCCGTGCCATGGTCATCCAGAAAAAGACTAGCCGTCCCGTCCAATTCGAGATTACGGCGGATGTGAGAGCAAGCTTGCTCGCGTGGCTTGAACGCAGAGGCGGAACTGTCGAAGACTTCGCCTTTCCGAGTCGGATGAATCCAACCAACCATCTTAGTACTCGCCAGTATGCCAGATTGGTGGATGAATGGGTGACTGCAATTGGATTACGACGCGAAGACTACGGCACACATTCGCTTCGAAGGACGAAGGCTGCAATGATCTACAAGGCGACCGGCAATCTTCGCGCGATACAAATCCTTTTGGGTCACACAAAGATCGAGAATACGGTCAGGTACTTGGGGGTAGACATCGAGGATGCCTTGGAGCTCGCTGAGCATACAGAGATCTGACCGTGCGGCCCTGTGCTCTGCGGGGCCGCACGTCTCGGCGTAAGCGTATCCATCACTAGATCAACTTCCGGCAGCTTCGCGCCGCAATTTCGGTCATTCGTCAGTTATCTACCAAATCCTGAAAGCGGACATTGCAGCTTTGGGATTTCTATGCTGCAGAGTGGACACCGCAACATTCATCTAAGCGCGACTCTTGTTATCTGAACACCGAGAGTATCAGCAAGTGCTTGGGGTTCCCGGAAGCCATCTTGGTACTTAGTCTCCTCAATGACTCTCACATTGGCCGAGAATTGGCATTGAGTACTTCGCAGGATGTCCCGCCGATTAATCTGCTGAGGCTTTCCATGCTGGCTTTGTTGATCGCCGGTAGCATAACGGGGAGGATGCGCTGGTAGTGCTCACCTTCGATTGTGTCGTAATAAATTTCCCAACGCATCGTGCCGCTTTTCGCACCGGTTTCCTCGATCTCAATCCGCGCTACATAGTCCTTGATGGGAAAGTCATCGCCTTTGGCGAGATAGACATAGCGCCTGGGCGGATCCCAATGGAGTACTTCCTCGAACACGTCGCCGAAGAAAATGAACTCGACGTTGAACGTTTGCTCTTCGCCATCCACCTTGGGATGCATTTTCACGGACTTGGCCAGCAGGTACCAATCGGCGATTTTCTCCGGATCGCCGAGAAAATCGAATACCTCAGCGGCGGTTTTCCCCTGAAACTCAATACGTGATACCAGCCGCAGCTTTGCTTGCGTGAAGGGGGGGATATCAAAATTCTGGTCGGGCTTCATCATTCCCCGGGCCTCAGGTGGACCTTACCGACGAATTCGTCTGTAGCGTTCCGATTGTTTAAGAGTTCAAAAGCCTGTGCTGCCTCAGACATCGGGAAGGAATGCGTGATTAGCTTGTCGAGGTGCTCCTGAATCCAAGGCTCCCTCAATATCTCCAATATGTCGCGCCGGTGATTGAAGTTTACATCAAAATGCGCAGTGACGGTCTTATGGCACCAGCAAAGCCCGTATTCGGTGTTGAGCTCCCATTTCAGCTCCGGGCCTTCATGTGCGGCGTAGCCCAGAAGGACCAGCGTTCCATAGTTCCGGACTGCGTCGAGGCATTTTTGCTGGTAATAGGGATAACCCGAACATTCGAAAGCAAAGTCTGCCCCACGCCCATCAGGAGTACAGGCCTGCACCTGCTCCAGCCAATCCGCTTCTTCGGAATTGATAATGAAGTCCGCGCCCAATTTGCGAGCTGCCTCCATGCGCTTGGCATCGCGTCCGATACAGATCACCTTGGCTCCACGGAACTTGAGATTGACCAGCGTGGCAAGACCGATGAAACCGACCCCTCCGATGACGCAAAAATGTTCGTTGGTGACGTGGTGGTCGCGGATCGGCGAATAAGTGCAACCGATCAGGCAGTTTGCCGCCGAAGCATGCTTATAGCTGAGATCGTCGGGGATCTCAGTTATCATGTTGACCGGAACCAGACGGTACTCGTTATATCCGCCGCCGCCGGACTGGGCGCCGTTGGCCTCTTCGATCTGAAGTTGGCTCCTTACGTTGATGCAATGGGTAGCCCCCAATCCGCGCTCGCAAACCCAGCATTTGCCGCAGGCCCAGCCCTGGAAGATCACTACGCGCTGGCCGATCTGCCAGTCGGTTACGCCAGGTCCTGTCACCACGATCTCCCCCACGCCCTCATGACCAAGTGTGGTCGGGGTTTCGAACCACTCAATGAAATCCATCTTGTAAGCGCGGTTTTCGATACAGATCGGTGCGATATGCTGGCGTACGAGAACGAAACCCTCTCTTGGTTCGGGCATCAGCGTTTCGATGATCTCGCAGTGACCCTTGGTGATCTTCAGTGTCCTGTTTTTCGTTGGAAGTTGAACAGCCATGTCTTTCCTCCCGATCAAGCGTGCACTTTCAATAGTGAGTGGTATCGACGCCCGACTGGTAAACACCGGCTGGGCATAGCTGGAACATCACTCCTTCAGCTTGTCCCGCAGCAAATAGTAGCGATAGGTGGCTTCGGCGCCGATTTTCCCAAGCGGCCCAAATGTTGTGGTCAGACGGAACCGGTCCGCCAGCTTGCGATAACGATCATCGCCCTCGGCAATCGCGGCAGCCAGCATATCGCCGGTGATATTGGTTGCGGCCACTCCATGGCCGCCATAGGCCTGCCCGTACCAAACGCCCGAGCGTTCTTCGCCGATTTGGGGCATTTTGTGGGCGCTCCAGCTCATCAGGCCCTGCCAAGCATAGTCGACCTTCACGCCCTCCAATTGCGGATAGACTTTCAAAAGATCTCGGTAGAGCGTGTTGGCAAGATCTAGAGGTTCGTTGGTGTTCACCGACACTCGACCGCCCCACATGATGCGGCCATCGGGCAGCGGCCGATAATAGTCGAAAGCAAAACGTGTATCGTAGATGGCATGCGGGCACGTAAATGCTTCATCGCGGCGCGAACCAAGTTGCTCGGTAACCATAACGTAGGTGGCAATCGGCAAGGAGGCGCGTTGCAGCGGTTTGTACAAGCCTTCCAGATACCCTCCGCAACAAATGACCAGTTGCTTCGCCTTGATCGTACCGTTTGGCGTGTGCACCGTTTTCATCGGACCGTCGGGCTCGATCCGCGTTGCCGGTGTGTTGGAATAGAGTTGCGCGCCTTGCTTTTTCGCTTCAGCCGCAATGGCCAGCGCATATTTCAGCGGATGGAAATGAAAGGCATTTTTCTCCACTAGCGCGCCATTGTAGCGATCGCTCTTGACTGTGTTCCGAAGTTCTTCAGGTGCGATATATTCCAACTCAACGCCAAAATTATCGGCCATGAAACGTTTGTGGTTGATTAGGATATTGCCATCCTTGAACCAGTTGCAAAGCAGAACACCATCCCAGACTGCATCGCAGTCGATCTTATATTTTTTGATCCGTTGGCGGATCAACTCGATCCCCTCGGTGGTGAACCCGTAAAGTTCCCGTGCTCGTTCTTTGCCTACGGCTTTAATAAGACCGTGTTCATGCAGGGAATAACCACCAAAAGCAAAACCGCCATTGCGGCCCGAGCACCCGAACCCGATGCCTTCCGCATCAATCAACGCAATACTCTGATGGCCGCGTTCCGTCAGCCCCAGCGCGGTTGACAAACCAGCATAACCGCCACCGATAATGCAGGTATCGACTTCGATACTGTTAGCAAGTGCCGGGAAGGCGTCTGCACCATTTGCGGTCGCGGCGTAGTACGTTTTTGGATAAGCCATGTTCCCCACCGTCTGTTACATAAATCGGTGAATTGAATGGCGTCGACCAGTTGCGGGCGGCGCCATAGATGCCACCTTCATACGCCATGCATTGAATGAAGTGAGTAACCCCAAGGCGTTATCTGCTGTTGGCTAAACCGGCAGCTCTCCCCCTTCTGTGTTATTTACCTGATTCGTCCCCTGCGATTACCTGCGATCTTTCCAGACCTAAACTGAGCGCAATCGGGAGGACCCCATGCTTGGACAAATGATGACCATGCCGTTGACCATCAATTCATTGGTCGACCACGCCGCCCGCTATCACGGCGATGCGGAAATCACCTCGGTCGATACTGACCGCAGCATCACGCGCACAACTTGGCGTGAAGTCGCCGGCCGATCGCGTAAGCTGGCATCTGCCTTATCAAATGCGGGAATGAATCACGGCGATCGCTGCGCCACGATAGCCTGGAACAATTACCGCCATCTGGAAGTGTATTTTGGGGTGTCTGGTAGTGGCCTTGTATGTCACACGATCAACCCTCGCCTGTTCCCTGACCAGGTAAAATATATCATCAACCATGCTGCAGACCGGATCATTTTTATCGACGCGACATTCCTGCCTCTGATTGCAGGATTGAAAGATGAAATCCCTTCGGTCGAACGGATCATTTTGATGGGCCCTCGTGATGATACGACCCTGGGTCAACTGCCCAACCTCGAGTTTTATGAGGAGTTCCTGGAAACAGGCGACACGAACTATACTTGGCCAGAGTTCGACGAAAATACTGCGTCGAGCCTGTGTTATACCTCAGGGACTACGGGAAATCCCAAGGGCGTTTTATACTCGCATCGCTCGACCCTGCTGCACAGCCTCGCCGTCAGCTTGCCTGATAGCCTGAACATCTCGGCCATGGAAACTGTCCTGCCGGTCGTTCCAATGTTTCACGTCAATGCATGGGGGGTTCCCTATGCGAGCGCCATGGTTGGCGCGCGCATGGTCATGCCGGGACCGGGCCTTGATGGCGACAGCCTGGTTAAGCTGATCGAGGATGAGAAAATCACCCTTGCGCTTGGTGTGCCAACAATTTGGCAGATGTTGTTGAATTCGGCCGATGCCTCCGGCGCGACGTTGGAGAGCCTGAAACGCACGGTTGTCGGCGGTAGTGCCTGTCCAGCTGCGATGATCGACAAGTTTCGTGACCAACACGGTGTCGAAACCATTCACGCATGGGGTATGACCGAAACCAGCCCCGTCGGTTCGGTTAACAAACTATTGGCCAAACATCTTGCACTGCCAGTCAAGGAGCAAAACGCACTGCGAACAAGCCAGGGTCGGCCACCATTTGGTGTGGAACTGGAAATTTTCGACGCCGAAAGTCAGCCGGTAGAGCATGATGGCGTCGCCTATGGCGATCTACACATTCGTGGCCATTGGGTCGTTTCCAAATACTTCGGTTTCGACGATTCAACCACCACCAAAGATGGATGGTTTGCCACAGGTGATGTCGCCTCAATTGACGCGGACGGTTACATGACAATTCGCGACCGATCCAAAGACATCATAAAATCAGGCGGTGAATGGATCTCCTCTGTCGAACTTGAAGGCATTGCACAAGGGATATCCGGATTGGCAGATGCAGCTGTAATCGGTGCGCGTCACCCGAAATGGGATGAACGACCGGTTCTCATTGCCGTCAAGAGCGATGGGGACATCGACGAGAAAACAGTTCTGGAAGCCTATAAGGGAAAAATCGCCAGCTGGCAGATACCGGACGCGGTCGTATTCACCGACGAGATTCCGCGCAATCCTACCGGCAAGGTGATGAAGATTGTGTTGCGGGAGAAGTTCGCCGGCGTACTCGAAGAGCGAGGAGCGTAAACAGTGCTGATAACACGGCCGGACCGATCAACTGGTCCGGCCGTGTAGGAACCTCTGTTCCAATCTCATTAGGCTTGAATAGCAATTCCGAGAGTTTCGAGCGTAGCACATAACAGCACATTTGCACCGGCTTCTGCCTGTTCAGGCTCGATGTGCTCAGCCTCATTGTGGCTTATCCCATCAAGACACGGGATGAAAATCATCGCGGTGGGAACACAGCGTGCAACCATTAGCGAATCATGTCCAGCGCCGGAAATCATGTCTAGGTGACTGTAGCCCAATAGTTCAGCGCCCATCCGTATTGATCGGATGAGGTCGTCGTCGAATTCGACCACCGGCGAGTGCCAGATCTGGCGCAGTTCTGCCGAAGTGCCTGCGCAGATCTCCGATAGACCTTGCACATGGCCGGTCAGCCGGTCGTGCATGTTCGAGAGTGTTTCTTCATTGGGATGACGCAGATCAACTGTCAACGAGATTGAACCTGGTATGACATTGCGGCTGCCTGGATGGGCCTGAAACTGACCAATCGTCGCGCGGGCATCCGGATCGATTTTCCCGATTTCCAAGATTTCGCGGACCAGGTCTGGGACTAACTCCATCGGATCCCTGCGCAGCGACATCGGCGTTGGCCCAGCATGCGCTTCCTGGCCGGCCAATGTCACATCATACCAGCGGATACCTTGTGCGCCGGTCACCACGCCGACAGATTTTTCCTGCGCCTCCAGGACAGGGCCCTGTTCGATATGCAATTCTAAATAAGCGTGCATGTCCTTGGCGGTTGGATCTGAACCGGAGGAATAACCGTGACGGTCTAACGCTTCACCGACACTGATTCCGGCAGAATCTGTGACGGACCTGATTTCGGCCAGGTCGAGCATTCCGGCGAACACTCCCGAGCCCATCATGGCCGGGGCAAATCGTGCACCTTCCTCATTCATCCAGACCGCAACTTCCAGCGACCGATCTGGCGTGATGGCTTTTTCACCTATCGTCTGCAAGACCTCGAGTCCGGCAAGGACGCCTAGTACGCCATCATATTTTCCGCCGGTAGGCTGAGTATCAAGATGACTGCCAATGACCAGCGGCGGTAGAGCCGGGTTCTTCCCCGGCAGTCGGGCAAACATGTTGCCTATTGCATCATGGGATATGTTCAGATCCAGCTCCCTACACCAAGTCGCAAATAGCGAACGGCCTTCAACATCCAGATCTGTCAGGGCCTGACGATCGCATCCGCCCTTTGCCGTGCCGCCAATTTGCGCCATCTGCATCAATCGGTTCCACAGGCGCTCGGAATTAATTCTCGTTTGCATCGTGAAGTTCCCCAATCATCTCCTCTTCTACATCCGTCACGAGTAGTTCCGATCCAATCCCCCCTATGGGTGAACAGTCTTTGCGCACCCTGTTTTCTTCCCCTTTTGGGTGACTGACGACGCCATGAGCCAATGATTATTGTCTTACGGTATTGATACTGGGAGAAAGGGAATGACGAACACGCACGCGCAGTGGCAAAAACTTGCTGACGAATTCCAGCCAGAAACCCGCCTCTTGATCGGTGACTCCCTCTATGACAGTGCAGATGGCGCGCGGTTCGAGAGCATAAACCCTGCCACCGGTGATGTGGTCGCCTCCATCGCAAGCGCTACTGCTGATGATGTCGAGCGTGCCGCTGTTCTTGCCGAATCCCGGTTTCGAGAAGGCGTATGGTCGCGCATGCCCCTTCGGGAACGCATGAACATTCTGTACCGTTTCGCGGATTTGATTGAAGAAAACGGTGACACTTTCATACTGCTCGACACGATCGAAATGGGAAAACCGGTGTCGGAGATGCAGTCCACCGATTTGCCGGGCGCAGTGTTGACATTTCGATTTCTTGCCGAGGCAATCGACAAGGTCGGTGGTTCCACTCCCAACACAAATGATGGATTTCATCACTATATTGTGCGCCAGCCGCTTGGCGTGGTCGGTTGCATTACACCGTGGAATTATCCGCTCATGATGGCCGCCTGGAAAGTGGCACCAGCGCTTGCCGCCGGGAATTCGGTCGTTCTGAAACCTGCAGAGGATTCCTCGCTCAGCTCCATCCTGTTGGGGCAGTTGTTCTTGGTGGCCGGTGGGCCGCCCGGAGTGTTCAACGTCGTTCCTGGCACCGGCCAAGTTGCTGGGCAGGCGCTGGCACGATCGCAGCATATACACAAAGTATCTTTCACCGGCTCTACCGGGGTCGGACGACTGATGTACAAATACGCGGCGGATAGCAATCTTAAGAAAGTCAGCGCTGAACTTGGTGGCAAATCGCCCCAAATTATCTTGAAAGATGTTGGTGACATGGAGCGTTGTGCGACGGCGGTCGTCGACGGAATATTCGGAAATCAGGGGGAGGTTTGTGCTGCGGGATCAAGAATCCTGGTAGCCAACGAAGTTTACGAAGAGTTCAGAGAAGCATTTGTTGCTGCCTCAACTAAAAAGTATGCGCCTGGAGATCCACTGGACCCCGCCACAACTATGGGACCACTTGTGAACAAGGCGCATCAAACCCGTGTTCGCGGCTACATCGATGGTGCTGTCGGCGAAGGCGCGAAGATTGTTCTGGGCGGAGATGTGGACCATCAGTTCGACAATAGCTGTTATGTGAGTCCTACGCTGTTCGCGGACGTAAGCCCCGACATGACAATTGCGCGCGAGGAAATTTTCGGTCCGGTTGGCGCGCTGATTCGTCATGAAGGTATCGAGCAGGCTCTTTCGATTGCGAATGATTCAGAGTTTGGACTGGCTGCAGGAATTTGGACTCAAAACATAACAAATGCACACAGCCTTGCCCGTGATCTGCAATGCGGAATGGTTTGGATCAATGGCTACATGAACGGCGACATGACGCAGCCTTGGGGCGGTTGGAAACAATCAGGTCAGGGCCGAGATAAATGTATCGATTCGCTTCTGGAAAACATGCAATCGAAGTCGGTCTGGGTCACGCTTTGATGGATTCAATTTGGTAATCTACACAATCCCGTTCAGTGGGGAACCTATGTCTTTATATGGATGGGTAGCATACCAGCTGATCAGACTTTGATTTGCTCTCAAAATCATGATGCCATGTTAAGTCTTCGGGCCAATGAAGTTCCAAACGATTCTCTTCCGGCACGTAGACACTCGTGTAGATCGTTCCAAATCCCCTCGCGTAGTTTGTCGAAAAAAGCGGCCGTTGAAGAAACGCCGAGCGGAAATCATCAAAACCAACATTGTTATTGGAAAGCAGATTCAGCAAGTGACGCTGCCGCTGTGGCGACGCCGTGATTCTCGCATGTTTGGCCCATGCAATCGTATCTTGATGATTTGTCACCACGTTCTTCCGAGTGAACTTCGGCTTTTCTTCTGGTGACAGATATGCTGTTACGTAGTCCCCCATCCTGTCGAGGACGGTTACGCTGTAAGCCATGTTGCAAGGTACTTGTTCCAGTGCCGCTTTAGCCTCCCTGACAGACACGCAAACCTGCAGCACATATCGCAGAATGATGGGAATACCGAATCCCTTCCCAACAATCTTGCGCCCGCCAAATGCCAATGATGCCGCTAGACCGGCATCGTTGATGCCGTCCACAACTCCCCATAAACCGTCTGTCATCGCGAGCACGTTCCGGCCGCCCCAACGGCTCATCACCACCGTAGCGTCGATCTTGTTAAGATCATAATCATAGTTGCGTACCAGCCGGCAAACGCCGTCCGACCAAATGGCCTGCGAGCAACCTGCCATATAGGGCGGCGGCCGATAGAAACTTAAAAAGCGGCTGGCGAGATCGCCGCCGCCAGCCAGCTCGCAAAGATCGTCATAAATCGGCAGCAATTCTGGCATGTAGATAGCAATGGCACGCCTTCCTGAGAGATAGGTCTCGCGACGTGCTACTCCCTGAGATAGGAACCATTTTCTGTACTTAGGCCAGTATGTCGTGAACTTCTGTGCCCAGGCCGTATCTGACCTTGGCACGTCAAGTCTCTCAAACTGAATTTTCATATGGCCGGTGCCGTCGTAATCAAGACAATTTGGTAATCGTAGATGTTGGCCGGACTTCCCGATCAGCGGGTAGCGGCTGGGATTCGTAATGCTCTCGCATGCCGGCGATCCACTGCTTGGCGCGTTTTCGAAGCCCAAAACCTCTACCCATCGCATCGCCCCTCGTTATCAGGATCCCAAGATCGCCGCCCTCGTAGCGGACGTCGCCGTTGGACATGATTCGGAGAAAAAAAGCCTCATTCTCTGAAGAAACAGCTCGACGGTGATAGTCAAACCGATCAAACTCCACTTCACCCTGGTCAGTCAGCTTGTATATTCCCGATTGTGGCGCGCCGGTGATGATATCAGCATGCGGATCGGTGTGCTTGATGACCATTTGGCACCAATCATCAATATTGGCCTCGTCGGCCCATCGATTGTTGATCTCCCCAACATCCAGATCAAAAGACTGGCCTGAAAACTCGAGAAGATGAAAAAGAAACAAGGGGGCGTCCGCATGGGCAAATGCAGCATGGTTGGTCATTGAGCTGGCCCCGGTAACGCGTGGGTTGCATTCTCCAAGATAGACTTCGTTGGTGTTTTTATCGATTAGAAAATCAAGTTCGAAATAACCACGGTAGCCCTCCTTGCCTAACTGTTCACCGAACTGTTCGGTATAGGCCCTGCAGGTGCGACGGACTTCTTCCGCAAACGCATTGGGAAATATTTCATTGCCACACCAACCACCACGATACGGCGTGAGTTGCGAAAAGCCGACAAGTTCTGTCATTAACGGTCCTACCAAGGTACCGGCAGATGTTACGCAGGCTTCGACCGCGGTTCCTCGGTTGTCGATCCGTTTCATGATTTTGACTTCGCCCTTTCCGATGATCTGATCGGCAACGCGTTCGAAGTCTTTTCTAGACTTGATAAAGAAAGTCGTGTGACCTGAATCCCCAAATGCCGTCTGCAGCACGAGATCGGTGCCAAGACCATTTGAGACGCTCTGCAACTGCTCCCAACTTATGACTTCGGACAGGACGTTCGGGACGCTGGGAACGCCAGCGGCATCGCCGATTCGTACCGTCTCGATCTTGTCATCAATTCGCTCGCGTAAAGCCGCCTTGGGAAACCAAACATCGACATCAAGGTCGTTGCAAATTCGTTCGATACGCTCATCGAACATCAACATAACGATCGCCGGCTTCGTAGTGCATGCGTTCAGCAGGTCAACTACCTCCTTATGCTGCAACAGATAGCCGTTTATGTCCTCGATACTTTCAAATTCATCATGCGGCAGTTCAGACGGCACAAAGACGTTCGGATGCCGACCATCATAGCAGTCGAAGTAACTGATAAATTTGAAGTTACGACACCATTCATCCATGCCCAACAAATTGAAGTTCGTTGGGCTGACGAAAAAAATGGGCTGCTCGTTCCGGTGAAAGTACCGGCGAATTTCCGGCAATCCTGACAGATGCTGGCTGCTAGTTCTTCGGCGCCGTCTGACCATCGTTTCCTCCTGCAAACAATCCGAGTGATGACGTTTCCAGCACTATGGACGGCAGAGGGGCTCAGACTGAATCCCCATAAATGGGGAGGTCAGTATTGCGCGGGTCGCTTGCTTCTGAGCGTTAGGGGGCCAAGCGCGTCGAGCCCATTGAAGTCAGCGTTGGCACGGTTGTAAACATCGAACTCGATGTTTCGATCGCGGAAGCTCTTTAAGACTTGGCCCAAGCCATTTTGACCAAACTCGCGCTGATGCCGGACTTGATCGATATCTATCTCGATTGGAAAAATTTCTTCTTCGGCGCGACATTCATACAGGAGATCGCCGCCGGGCCCGACTATGCAGGATCGGCCCAATCCACCAGCACCCAGACCATTTACATCAATGACAAAGCACTGAAACTGGGCGGCGGTAGCGCGAGCCATCGCAAGTTCTACATCGCGATCCGTAGTGCCGGTCAGAACCGGATGCAAGATCACCTCGGCACCCAGCGACGTCAGCGTCCGGCTTGTTTCAGGAAACCATAGGTCATAGCAGATTGACAATCCAAACCGCCCGACATTTGGAACATCGAAGGTAAGAAATCGGCTGCCACCCTCAACGCCAACCTCATATGGCAAAAACGGAAACAACTTGTCGTAGCGACCAATGATTTCGCCGCTAGGATTGATCACGACGGTAGTATTGAAGACCTTGTCCCCTCGCCTCTCGAATATCGATCCGGGAACAAGCCAAATTTGCCAATTTCGAGCGATTTCACAGAACGCTTCCAATGTCGGCGTGATGTCATCAGGATGCTTCTCAATCAACGGCCCAAATGGTGCGAGTTCGCTGAGCAGGATCATGTCGATCCACCCGAAACGGCGCATGGCGATGTCAATACGGGATTTAAGATGGTCAACATTGGAGCCGATTGCCGAGATATGAGTCTGGATTCCGGCGATCGCAAAAGGTGTCATGGTACAGTGTCCATAGGTATAGCTTGAGCGCGCGACGGTCGATCGTCGACACGCCGAATGGGTATTATCGATGAGCCCACGCACCGGACAGTCACCCAAAAGGGCTATGCGACGATTTCATTCTCTGCATCGGACTGATGACACACTCAACCGAATGTGACGATCTTCTCCAGAAGGAACAGGAGCCCGCCGAGAAATCCACCCAGAACGGCACCATTGATCCGAATGAATTGAAGGTCGCGGCCGACTTCCGCCTCGACGCGATCGACAAGCACATCCGTGTCCCATTGTTTCAGCGTCTCAGCCACATAGTCCCCCACGCCTTTCCGATTGGCGGTGACGAGCTTTTCCGCCAGATTGCCAAGTTGGGCGTTCAGCTCCCGCGCTTCATTTTCATCGTTCAGGAGTGATTTCCCGACTCGTTGCAAGGCGATGGTCATCGAGAAATGCATTGGCTGGCGCTGTAGATCGAGCAGTGAATTGAGTGTCGAGGAGAAACCTCCCATTTGCCCCCCATCGCCCGACCTAGCAAATCCGAGCCTACGGCCAAGCGACAGCGTCAAATACTTTATGATCAAGGATGCGCATAGTTCGGCATTCTTCTTCTCTTCCAACCAGGAACCAATGACGCGCGCTTGGTCCGCGGCGACAACGGTTTCCCGAAGTCGTTCCGGAGTTACGATGTATTCCTGGATGAAACGACCAATGTTTTCTGCGGCAATGTCCTGGCGCTTGCGTAGCAAGGCGGTATGCGGAATCGGAATACGCAGCGGATGGCGAAACAAGGCTTCGACGGCAAACCAATCGGCAAGCCCACCCACAATCCCGGCCGCACAGACCGAACGAAGGAAAAGCATCCAGCCGTTCGGATCAGAGATTAGCAATGTCAAACCAAATATCACCGTCAGGATGGCCAGGATCCCGGTCGCGAGCCGTGAAAGCCGTCTGTACGGCTCCGGCCGTGTCGAGCCCTGATCGGAAGCCGTAACAACCATTGGTCTTACCTTTAAGTCATCAGTCTGAAAAACCGAGATCAGCCCGCTGAGACGTCGTTTCTGTTGAGAAAATCTTCCACCAGACTCGCCGTTTCCTGTGGAAGGGTGACGATGAACAGATGGCCGCACTCGATAGAAATGAGTTCTGCATTCGGAAGTCGACTGACCAGGATCTGTCCATTTACCTTCGGCACGATCGGATCGTCATCACCCATGATGACCAGCGTCGGCATATCCAGTCTGGGTAGCCAGTGCCAGCTGGTCCAACCACTGATCGCCAGCAGTTGGAACACATAACCGCGTGGGCTGGAGTGCGAAATCGCATCCAGGTGCTCAGCCATCAGTTCCTCGTTTTCGCGCAGCAATCCCCCATACATTTCAGGGCCAATTCTGGTCATGAACTCAGGATCGGAGTACCGTTTGGGTGTCAGCAGTTTCGAAAGTACGTGAACACGCCCGGGCACCATGGCCATACCAGCCGAGGTCGCAGCGAGAACCAACCTATTGACCCGGTGACGAAAATCATGGGCGAATTGTTGTGCGAGCCCACCACCCCACGATACCCCGAACACATCCACTGCATTGATACCAAGATGGTCCAGCAGCTTCGCAGCCAACCGAGCCATATGAAAATACCGGTACGGAAACAGAGGGGTCGGCGATTCGCCGACACCGGGTACATCGAAAGTTATGACGCGGGTGCCACGAAACTGCCCCATAAATGCGGCCGCGGTCTCCACATTCGCGCCGATGCCGTTGAACAATAAAATAGCTTGGGAGGCATTTTCCGGCCCGCATTCGGCGTAACGGATTGTCTGCGACCCAAACGTCGCGAATTGAATTCGCATTGTCGACTCCGCTACATCAAAACATATTGGCCTGGAGCGTCACAAATCGGAGCATGTTCAGTCGTCCCATGGCTTTTTGGTGCCTTTGTTTCTCGATCTGAGCGTTCTCGTAACCAGTCTGCCCAGTGCTCCCACCAAGTACCTTCGTGTTTTTCTCCCTTTGACAGGAATGCCTCCGGCGTATTGTGATTGCCGGTATTTAGCACATAGGAGGCTTTCGGATTCGTAGGCGGATTAACCAGTGCCTGAACATGGCCGCTGTTCGACAATACAAAACTTGTTTCTCCGCCGAGCATGTCAAGCGTTCGATAGCAACCCTCCCAAGGTGTTATGTGATCGGTGGTCCCACCGACAACAAGTGCGTCACAATCAACAGCACCCAGATCAATCGCGTATTCACCAATGTAAAGCGCACCGCTTTTTGTCAGTGCATTCGCCTCGAGAATATCGATAAAATCGCTGTGCAAATTGGCGCTAAGGCAGGTGGTGTCGGAATTCCAATACAACAGATCGAAAGCCGGCGGCTTGTCACCCAGCAGGTAGTTGGTCACCCAATAGGACCAGATCAATTCATTTGGCCGTAGCCAGGCAAAAATCTTCTTGAGGTCCTTGCCCTCCAGCACTCCTATGCGCTGCGACGCAGCGCGCGCAAGCTCCAATAGTTCCAGAGAAGTCATCAAGCCGATTGCCGTTTCAGCAGTGTCTTGCGTGTCAAGGACGGTCACCAACAAACTGACCGACCGCGCTCTGTCTGTCGATTTGGCTTTCCAATACGCCAATAATGTCGCCGTTGTGATGCCGCCGGAGCATGCGCCGACCATATGCAGCTGTTTGGAGCCGGACACCTCTGACGCAATCGCGCTAGCCCGATCAAGTGCTTCAACATAGCTTTGTAGCCCCCAATCGGCCTGCTCGGCTGTTGGATTGAACCAGCTGACCAGAAACACCTGGAATCCCTGTTGTACCAGATATTCGACCACACTCCTCTCGGGCGAAAGATCCCATATGTAGAATTTGTTGATTTGCGGGGGTACGAGAAAAACCGGCGTCGTCTGTACCAATTTAGTCTGCGGCGTGTATTGGATCAGCTCCAGGTGCGGCTCGCGGTAAATCACCTTTCCCGGTGTCACAGCCAGATTCTCACCGACCTTAAAGGCGGTTTTATCCACCATTGACGGCATCCCATCATTCTCCGCAAGATCCGAAACGATATTCTTAAATCCCGCCACCAGGTTGGTTCCACCTGTCTCCAGTGTCCGCTTCAGCGCCTTTGGATTTCCCAGCAGCGTATTTGTCGGCGCTACGGCATCTGCAAGTGTTGTCAGCAGTAACTTCGCCCGCTTGCTATCCTTTTCGCTCAAATCCTGCTGGTCGACCCAGTCCGATAGCTGTTTGCGCCATGTCAGAAATCCCTGCTTCAGGGCCTTGAACGCCGGATTGTTCTCCCAGACATCATCGGTAAATCGCCGATCACCTCGTTCTGCCTCGACGGCACCCCGACCAAGCGCAGCACTCATAATGTTGAAGCCAGCCATTGAGTTCTTCGCCCAAAATTCGACCGGATTGAGAAGTGCCTTTTGTTGAAGACTTACAATTGACTGGATCGCTTCTAATTGCTTCCGGTCGGCGACGAACATTTCAAGTAGCTTCTTGTCCTTGGACGCAACCATGTCCCACCTCTTTCCGTTCAGGCCATTACGTAGGCGATTTGTTCGGCGACGGCGGCAGGCTTGTCTTGCCCATCGATCCGAACTTCATTGATCGTAGTGACGGCAAATCGCCCTTCGCCCTTCGGCTCGATTGCGGAAATCCGACAAGCAATGCGTGCCGTAGATCCAACCTTGGCAGGGGCTGGAAATCGCACGCTTCCCAGCCCGTAATTCATTACTTGCGCGGCGTCTGGCGGATAGACACCTAATTCAAGCTGCTTGGCGGCAATGAGCGAAATGACGAGGTATCCATGGGCGATGGTCGTACCGAATGGACTTTCGCGCTCAGCACGTTTCTCGTCCACGTGAATCCATTGGTGATCTCCGGTACATTTGGCAAACATGTTGACGCGTGACTGATCCAGGATAATTGGAGCGCTGACACCGAAATCATGTCCAACGAAATCCACAAAATTTTCGACCGAATAGTTTGCTGGTGCGCTCATAATGCCATCCCTTCAATTTGCTGCGCCGAATAACGCATGGCTCTGTGGTGCCGGCCATCGATTCCGACTTATGTCGCAATGGAAGCGAACAAATCCCGATTTCATGCGGGATCTCGTTTCACCGTGCCCCGTTGATTAGCCCTCGACCACTGCGCCCCTCAATCACGCTAACGGGTTATTTGCGCATTCGCGTTCATCGGCGATTCTTTGAGGTGAACTGATAAAATATGTCGTCGCCAAATCGTTGAAATTGCTTCTGTTCGGATTGACGACCTGATTGAGACCGAAAGGCACAGCTCCAAATGACAGAATACCGAGCACCCATTGAGGATATTCGCTTCGCACTTGATCACGTGGCCAATTACGCGGAATTGGAGGATTGGGATTCACACTCGGACGCTAGTATGGAGACTGCAAGCGCGGTTCTGGAAGAGGCGGCGAAACTTGCGCAGGACGTTCTGTCACCGCTGAATGTCGTTGGTGATCAACAAGCGGCAAAAATGGTTGGCGGGCAGGTTGTGACACCTGAAGGCTCACAGGAAGCCTACAACCTATTGACCGAGGGCGGTTGGATCGGTCTGACCGCACCTGAGGAATTTGGCGGCATGAACATGCCAGAAACCTTGGGTGCAGCGGTCACCGAGTTATGGCACGGCGCCAATGTTGGGTTTTCACTGAACGTAACGCTCACATATGGCGCGGCCGCCGCACTGATGGAACATGCTTCAGAAGAGATTTCGACTACCTATGTCCCCAAACTGCTGGAAGGCAAATGGACAGGCACGATGAATTTGACCGAGCCGCAGGCTGGATCCGATTTGGGGGCATTGCGATGCAAAGCAGAAAAACAATCCGATGGCACCTATCTTATCAGCGGGCAGAAAATATTCATTTCTTATGGGGATCACGACCTGGCGGAGAATATTGTTCACCTGGTGCTTGCGCGAACACCAGATGCTCCTGCAGGTTCACGAGGGATATCGCTTTTTGTTGTGCCCAAATTCATCCCCGATGAAAACGGCAATCCCGGTCAACGAAATCAAGTCACCTGTGTCTCGCTGGAACATAAACTTGGCCTGCACGCTTCGCCAACAGCGGTTTTGAGTTTCGGGGACGAAGGTGGCGCGACGGGCTGGATTATTGGCGAAGAAAACCGAGGCCTTGCCTACATGTTCGTCATGATGAACCGGGCTCGTTTCGAGGTCGGAATTCAGGGCATCGGCGTGGCGGAGCGCGCCTATCAAAGGGCGCTTGCTTATGCCGGTGATAGGATTCAGGGTCGTCCATTCGACCGTGAGAGCGGCGTGCCGATCATCGGCCATCCAGATGTGCGTCGCATGTTGCTCATGATGAAAAGCCAAACGGAAGCAGCGCGCGCTTTGGCACTATATGCCGGCAAGTGCATGGACGGGGCGCATCACCATCCCGACAAGGATACCAGAATCCATTACGATCGCAGTTCGCAGTTCTTGACGCCCATCGTCAAAGGCTGGTCAACCGAATTGGCCACGGAGATCGCTTCCATCGGGATCCAGGTGCATGGCGGGCTCGGTTTCATCGAGGAAACTGGTGCAGCGCAATATTTGCGGGACGCCCGAATTCTTTCGATCTACGAGGGTACAACGGGAATTCAAGCCAATGATCTGGTTTTCCGAAAACTCTTGGCGGACGAGGGTGCGACGGCCGAAACTCTTCTGAACATGATCGAAACGGATATTGCCGAACAGGCAGGCCGCGATTCGGTGGTTGAGATCGCTACCGCATTGGACCAGGCGCTTAATATGGCTCGCAAGGCAACCGGTTGGATACTCAAAAACTCGAATTCGCCATCCGTCGTCGCCGCCGGAGCGTCCCCCTATCTGCGATTGATGGGAACACTGTTGGGTGGTTGGGTGAGCCTGCGAACTGCTTCCGCCGCTGCGATGGGCCTCTCCGAACAAAGTGGCAGCGAGCGATTCCTGCGCTCGAAACTGGCGACGGCTCGGTTCTATGCGGATCATGTCTTGTGCCACATAAGCGGATTGGCCGCGGAAATCACTCAAGGCTCGGCCTCGATCATCGATCCGGAAGATGAGCTGCTCTGAGGTGGCGGTTTCACCGGGAATTCGCCATTGGCTAACCCTGATGGGTAATTTGCGGAATCCAGCTTCTGGAGTTGTATTGCTTACAGCGGTCTTTGACTAAACCGAGATGTAGATCAGGCGTCAAACATACGAGCGTCGCTTAACAGGGCACAGTCAGCCACCGGGAGGAACAAGCATGACGCAGCACTTCAATTTGGATGGTATGGTGGCGATCGTCACCGGAGGTGATTCCGGCATCGGGCTAGCCACTGCGAAGCGCCTATCAGCAGCCGGTGCGAGCGTCGCAATCGCTGGCTTGCGGGAAGCGCAGGAACTGGCATCAGAATTCGGGGCGCATTCATTTGTCTGCGATGTTTCTAATGAAAAACAGGTGCAGACAATGTTGCAGTCTGTGCGAGATCAACTGGGGCTGCTCGACATTGTTGTCAACAATGCTGGCGTCAATGCCGGCTATGGCGAGTTGGCCAACACCGAAATAAAGGACTTCGCGTTTAACTGGTCCGTCAATACGATGGGAGTGGCGCATTGTATCAAGCATGCAGTACCGCTGATGAATGATGGTGGTGCGATTGTAAACGTCGCTTCGGCAGCCGGGCTGCAGGGTGTCGCCTATTTGGGTCCCTATGTCGCATCGAAATATGCAGTTATCGGCCTCACCCGCACGGCCGCATTGGAATTGGGACATCGAAACATTCGCGTCAACGCCGTGTGCCCGACCTCCGTCAACACGCCAATGGCCCACGCCGAAGGTGGCGAGCCGCAGCTGCGGATGGAAGAAAAAGCAGTCCCGCTAGGACGCATCGCGGAGCCAGAGGAAATCGCCGCCCTGATCCATTTTTTATGTGCGGACGATTGTGGCTTTGTAAACGGTCAGGCCATCGCCGTGGACGGCGGATTCACTGCTGGACTGAGCCTGAAAGCCTATGACATTCTGGCCGCTGAGTAACAGCGCCGGGCCGCAAGATCGAACAAGGGAGCACCAAAATGCCGGGCGCCAAGACCAGAAAGACAAATGCTGATTTTATTCGCTACTGTTTGATCCGCGTTTGGATGGCGGAGGGGGCAAGCCAAGAGCATGCCGATGCGGTAGCTGATGCATTGATGATTGGTATGCGTCAAGGAAAGTTAAACCAGGGACTGGGTGTCTACGAAGCAATCGACATCACCCATCAGATTGGCGCACTGGATATCAAGGCGGTGCCCGAGATTACCAATGAGGGGCCCACATGGGCAGTCTATGACGGAAAGCGCTCGTCAGGATACTGGACGCTCACCAAGATGGCGCACACGGCCATTGCCAAGGCAAGAGAACATGGCATAGCCATTGTCTTTGGGGCCAATCACAACGACGCAGGCAGCTTTGGCGCCTATACTTGGATTGCACATCAGGCAGATTGCGTGGCGCAGACTTCCAATAACTCCGTGCCGATGTGTTCACCACTCGGCGGTATGGGCAATGTGCTATCAGTGCCACCTTTTGATGCAATCGGACCGTCTGGCGAAAAGCCGCCGGTCTGGACCAGCACTAAACTCTGCGAATGGTACGATGCCGATACCGCTCAAGCGGTTCTGCAAGGCACCAAGCTGAAAGGCGATTACGTCATCGATCCGGAAACCGGCGAGTTGGGTAATGACCTCGCTCCCTATGCGATTCCCATTGAGGGTTACGGTCGTGTCTATGACCAACGCTGCTTTCAGCAACTTGGCAGCCCGCGAGTCTATATGTTGAACTTGTGGAATGAGTTAATGACAGCAATCATCAACCCGCTAGGTGTCATTGCACCCGAGATTCCAACTGTAGCAGACTTTGCCGACGGATCCGCCGAGACGGCCTCTGTCGGCGGCAGTTATTATCTGTGCATTGATCCGTCAAAATTCGGCCCGCTGGCCAACGTCAAATCGAAATCTGATCGTTTAGCGCAAGCAATTGAGGATACGCCGGTGCGTCCTGGTCAGGTCAACCCACACATGCCGGGCATCGAAGGTTGGGAAAGCATCAATAGCAACGCGGAAGAGGTCGAGGTGCTGGACAGCCACTGGGAGCCCTTCTTCAAAACCCAAGCGGGACGTCACGGCTGGACAGAAGAAAGCCTGCGTACCGATTGGGAAGCGCAACGCTAAGCGATTGGTAGCCATTTCGGAGGAGTCAATGACTGAGCTAGAGGGCAAAGTCGCCGTCGTTACTGGAGCAACCAGCATGCGGGGCCTGGGCAAGGCGGTTGCGGAAAGACTGGTCAAACGCGGTGCAACTGTAGTTGTAACCGGTTTGGAAAGCGAGATGGCCGGAGCCGGCGATGTGGTCGCAGCGCTCCAAGACCAAGGTGGCGTGATCTCAGCGGTTGCGGCAGACGTGACAAATCCGGAACAGATTGATGCTGCGATTGCGGAAATCAAATCGCGCCATGGGGGGATCGATATTCTGATCAACAATGCCGGCGTCGGCTTTGGATCGCCGGTGTTCGCCGAGAATGATGCTAAAGCCTGGGATTTGAATTACGCCGTCAACGTTAAAGGGGCCATGGCGATGTGCCGGGCCGTGCTGCCGGTGATGGAAACACGCGGCGGAGGTGCGATCGTCAATGTCGCGTCACTGGCAGGGCTCGGTGCAATGGCCGGAATGCCCTACCCTTACACCGCCACGAAGTTCGCTTTGATTGGCGTGACCAAACAACTGGCCTTGGAATGCGCAGCAAATGGTGTTCGCGTAAATGTCGTTGCACCCGGCGCCATTGCCACCGACATGTTGGCACAAGCTTATGAAGCGATTGCCGAGGCCGAAGGCGTCACGGTAGAAGAAGCCGCCGACCTGGAAAACGCAACGATCCCCCTTGGTCGCCCTGCTGAACCCGACGAAGTGGCAGAAGCAATCGCCTGGCTTGCAAGTCCGGCAGCAGCCTACGTCACCGGTGTCGCCCTTCCTGTTGCGGGCGGTATGGCGGCGGGATTGTGACAGTTATTGTTTGAACGTTCAGGAGACCGATATGGGCGACACTCCAATGAATCAGCCGCCGCTACCGGAGGAAAAGCTCCGCCGGCTCAAAGACTATTACAATAATGCCACCAGCCTAGATGGTATTGCCGATAAGGTACGCAAACATCTTGAACGGGTCCGCGAGATGGGAGATGGTCAGGGCATCGAGTTCCTGTCTAACCTGAATAAAGACTATCTCGGTGCATTCATGGCTCCTTTCTCGCGCGATGTGCACGACGCTGACATCGCGATCATCGGCCAGCCGCTGGAGAAATCGGCGCCGATGAACGCTTCGCACAAATACGGTCCCAAGGTAATTCGCGAGCTATCGAAGAATTTCATGGGAACAACGGAGCCATGGCTCGATGGGGATTTCGATGTTCCCTTTGATGAAGCGCGAATTGTCGACTACGGAAATATCGATACCTATGGACAGTTCGATCTGAGCGCCGAGGTTGCGCACATTCTTGAGCACTATGAGAAGATTGTGACCGAAGCAGGCTGTGCCACGCTCAGCCTGGGCGGAGATCACACCGCCAGCTATGCGCCCATGCATGTACTAGGAAAACGCCATGGACCGCTTAGCGTTATCCAGTTCGATGCCCATTACGATCTGGTGACCTACGCCGATTTTCCCTATCCCTATCATTCCGGCATGATGTTCGCGCGCAATTACGCAGAGGGTTGCGTCGATCCAGAACGCCATGTCCAGATCGGTATTCGCGGTCGCATGACCGGATTGGTCGGTGGCCACGCAAAGGCTTTTGGCACAACTGCATTCACATCCGACCAGGCGCGACGCATGCCCGCATCGGACATGGCGACACAGATCATTGAAGTTGTCGGTGATGGTCCGACCTACATCACTATTGACCTGGACGGGCTGGATCCGGTCTTCAACAGCGCTAGTTCTGCAGTGGAACCGTTTGGGCTTGACGCCAATTGGGTGTGGGACGTTTTGAGAGAGGTTCGAGCATCAGGCAAGGTGAACCTGGTTGGAGCCGATATCATGGAATACGCACCCCAAAACGACCCAGCACGAACCTTTGGCTACTACGCTGCGGGATTTGGCTGGAAGCTGCTTTGCTGGCTGGCTGCCGATGTCGCGCAGCGCAACGGCGAGCAACGTCCCACACATTGGCCACAGGCATTCGGCAATGTCACCTTGTAATCGGTAACACCTTCCTCCCCCGCGCGGGTTATTTGCCAAAAGCGCTGGATCTGGTGGAACAGGAGTAACCAAAGACAGTATGGAGCCAGACCATGACAACTGCCGACATCCATTCGCCGATCAGTATCCGTGGCGGCCGATTGTTCATTGAGGACTGTGACGCAGCTGAACTGGCAAATCGATTTGGCACGCCTTTGTTTGTCGTCTCTGAGACTCAGCTCGTGCAAAATTACCACAATTACCAGGACGCGTTCGAACGTCATTGGCCTGAAGGCCGCGTGCGGACCATGGGGGCAATCAAGGCTAATCCGATCACTGCGATCCGCAAGATTCTAACTCGCGAGGGCTGTGGTTGCGATACTTTTGGACATGGGGAACTGGAATTGGCACTTCGTGGCGGTGTCGCACCTTCTGATATCGCACTCAATGGTTCCATCAAATCACCGGAATTGATCGGACGAGCAATCGAACTCGGCGTTCACATCGTTCTCGATAGCATCCGCGAGCTCGAATTCTGTGAGGATGAAGCGCGGCGTCTCGGCAAAAAGGCAGATGTGGTCGTGCGCCTGAAACCATGGCTGGAAGAACTTGATGAGCCGTCCGACTTTTTCCCCGCGCGAACTATTCGGGATATGACCCAAACGGTAAAATACGGCATACCGGCATCCGACCTTCCGGCGGTTGTTGAGCGCCTGTCACAGTCGCAGCATCTCAGACTTATCGGTGCGCACACCCATAGTGGCCGCCACAGCAAAAAACTCGAATTTTGGGAGTCCCTGATACGAAATTTTGTGAAGATGATCGCCGATGTGCGCGCCGGTATGGGTGGCGACTGGACACCGCAGCTTGTTTCGATTGGCGGCGGGTTTGCCGCGCAGTTTGATCGTGAAAGTCGCGTTGCCGTCACGAACTATCAAACGCCAACCGCGGAGCGGTATGCGGAGATTTGTACTCGCACGTTTCGCGAGGCGATGATGGCGCAGGGCATGCGTACCGACGGAATTGTTTTCGAGATCGAACCGGGAAGGGCGCTTCACAATGAAACCGGCATTCACCTGGCGCGGATCGAAGTGATCAAACGCGAAACGGCAGCGATTGACCGAGTGTGGGCTGAGACGGACACTTCGGAGGTATTTTTGAGCGTCGGCAGTCTGAACATGACACCGCCCTTCGACTATGTGATCGCCAACAAGGCAGATGCAGAGACTGTCGAGGATGTCGACATCGTTGGAATTACCTGCAACTACGAGTGCCTGGCAGAACAGCAACCGGTACCGCATTTGGAATCCGGAGACGTACTCGCGTTTCTCAATACTGGCTCGTACATCGAGCCTTATGCGTGCAATTTCAATGCCCTACCGCGTCCCGGCACTGTTCTGGTCAAGGGCAGTGAAGCCTGTTGGATCAAACGTCCGGAAACCCAGGAAGAGGTGTTTGCCCGCGACATCGTCCCGGAACGACTTGCTGAGCCAATCCATGACGATCAGGATTCAGGTAACACCAACACCTACACTGCCGCCTGATTAAACAAAACCTGCTCGGCAGAAATGACTGAACTCCAGTTCCAGCGTGTCAGCGATTTTGGTTATGGCGTTCAAATGCTTATCGTGACCTGATATACTGCCCGGCGTTGCTACATTTTGGCAGCGGATAGGCGTATTATGGAAAAGGAAGTATCGGACAACATCGAAACAAACGCTCGGCTCGCAAAAGTTGTCTCGGCCATCGGCGAAAATGAGTTCGTCGACATGCTTGCCCAAAATTGTGAACCGATCTTCAGATGTTCGTCAACAGTCGTTGGGTTGTTTCGAACGGGTGCGCGACCACGCCATCTGTTTAACAATCTTCGCTCGCGTGATGAGGCTCTGACCGTTACACCATATATTTCTGGACCATACTTGCTTGACCCGTTTTATGATTTGATGACTTCTGGTGCGCCAAACGGTGTTTATCGACTTCTCGACATTGCACCAGACGAATTCCAGGAAAGCGATTATTACGAGGTCTACTACCGTCGCACACGATTGCGCGAAGAGATCGGAATTCTCACGCGCCTCGATGAAAGTACGCATGTGCTCGTCTCCTTTGGTTCACGCGAAAGCGATGAAGACGAGCCGCAAATCAGTGCACCGGAAACGTTGGAGCCGCTCTTGAGCGCAATATGCCAGAAGCACTGGGAGATTTGGCATGCGCGGGAACCGGGCGGTGATGCGACATTCGCGGTATCGTTGGACAATGCATTTAAGAATTTTGGACGCGACCTTCTGACCGATCGCGAACGGGAAGTGATGATGTTGCTTCTCAAGGGTCACTCCAGCAAATCCATGGCTCGTGTACTCAACATCAGTCCTGAAACCATCAAGATCCATCGCCGGAACCTGTACACAAAGGTCGATGTTGGAACGCAATCGGAACTGTTCTCTGTGTTTCTCGAATCCCTTGCCACCATTCCGGTCGGTTCAGATGAGGATCCATTGGAACGCTATCAGCGCGCTTAGAGCGGGTTAACCCTTTGTGGGGAATGCCCCGATGGTTCGGATTTTTTACTCTGGCTCCGCTAGGTGTCGAGCCGTGTACGGTACGACGCGCAAACTCTGTTATGTGGGAGGAGCCTTATGACCATGGCCCAGGAAGAGACGCGGAGCACATCCTTCCGCGATATCAATGGTACCGCATTCATTATCGCGGCGGCAGTCATCGTGATGATGGCGCCCAATGGATTCAACTTTCTCCCGTTCATGCTCGGTGCCGCGGCAGAGACCTATTCTCTAACTGCCGGGCAGATTGAGACGCTTACGCTCGCGGAGCTTGCAGCAACGAGTGCCGCATCTTTGGTGTTCTCGCTCTATTTGATGCGGCGATCAAACTGGCGGATCTTGCTATATTTAGCCGGTGCGGCGCTGATTGCGGGTAACATTCTCAGCATTTATGCCACTGGCTACAACGATCTCATGGCGTATCGAGTGATCGCCGCACTGGGTCAGGGAATTGGTTATGCCCTCGGCCTGGTTGGAATGAGTGTCACGGCACATCCCGGTCGTAATTTCGGTCTAATGATGGGAGCCTTGAACGTATGGCTGCTGTTTTGGTTCATTATGGTTCCGGAAATCATGGCCAGCTACGGATTGACCGCATTATTCCTATTTTATGCAGGCGCATCCTTGCTGGTCGTGGTCGCAGCCTACTGGTATCCTGACAACGGCAGGCTTGAGCGTGACGCCTTGAATGTTGAGGCCAATGAAGGCGAGGCTCACACATTCCGCACCTACATGTTTGGCGCTCTATTGGTCCTTGGCTCGTTCTTTATCTACAGCCTGAGCCTCGGGATCATCTATCCGTATGTCGAAATTCTCGGAAGCGTTATCGAGGGTGTGGACTCCGACAGTATCGGCCTAGCGTTGGCAGGTGGAACCGTATTGGCGATCATCCTGTGCTTCGGTGCCGCCTGGCTCGACGAGAAGGTGAATCATGCGGTCTTCATCGGCATCGTCGCCGTCGTAAATGCCGCGGTAGCTTGGCAGATGGCCGAGGCGCAGGACGCAACCACCTACCTTGTCATGGCGGGGCTCTATGTCGGTTTGTGGAATCTGTATTACGCACGCGCCTTTACTGCGATCGCGAATGCCGACCATTCCGGCTACGCCTCTTCCTTCGGTCCGGAAATCTCGGCCGCAGGAATCGCTATCGGCCCGATTATCGCCCAGGCTGCTACCGTCTCAGGTGATTTTGCCGGCCAAGTAATGATCGGTGTCTATGCCATCGTGATCGGCGGCGCGGTTTGCATCTTTGGCATGACCCGCAAACCTAGAGTGTAGGACAGGCATTGCGCGGCGGCTCGAAACGCGGGCCGCCGCCTATCGCCGATTACTACTCGTAAATTCCCAGAACGCCTTCATTCCGCCAGCCAGTGTAGTCGCTTGGCTCAACCTCTGGGACATAGGAGGATAAAATGACCGGAACCACTTCACAGATCTGGCCGGGTGATTTTTACCGAATCCAGGAGACCTTGGCGCCAGAAGACCGGGAGTTGTTGGCAAGGGTCCGAAAGTTCATGGAAGACCGTGTCGCCCCGGTAATTAATGATCACTGGACACGTGCCACCTTCCCGCACGAACTGGTTCCCGAGCTTGCCGAGCTTGGCGTCGTCGGTCTCTCCTACAAGGGATACGGATTCGCTGGTAAATCCACGCTTATGGACGGGCTAATCGCACTTGAACTCAGCCGCGTGGATCCTTCCATGGGTACATTCATGGGAGTGCATGGCGGCCTTTCAACCGGCACTATCTATCTCTGTGGTTCCGAGGAACAAAAGGAGCGCTGGTTGCCCGATATGCGACGGTTGGACAAGATTGGCTCCTTTGGATTGACAGAGCCGGATGTTGGATCCGGCATCGCGGGCGGTCTCGCCACCACGGCAAGGCGCGATGGAAATGATTGGATTCTCAATGGTCAGAAAAACTGGATCGGCAACGCCAGCTTTGCCAACATCAATGTGATCTGGGCTCGTGACGTTGCTGATCATCAGGTCAAGGCGTTCGTCGTCGAAAAAGGAACCGAGGGGTATTCGACCGAGGTTTTGCGGGACAAGATCGCGCTACGGGTGGTGCAGAACTCAAAAATCACGCTGACGGACTGCCGCGTTCCGGACGCTAACCGCCTGACGGATGCCAACAGCTTTGCCGACGCGGCCCGAGTGCTCAAGATGACCCGTGCATTTGTTGCGTGGCAGGCGGCCGGCTGCGCGATGGGCGCGTTTGAACATGCGCTGGCCTATTCCAAACGCCGGCATCAGTTCGGCAAACCGATTGCTGGCTTCCAGCTGGTTCAAAACCAGTTGGTGCAGATGCTGTCAGGCGTGACCGCCTCGATAAACCTCTGTCACCGCCTCGCACAATTGCAGGACGCCGGCGAAATGACCGAGGAGCAAGCTTCACTGGCCAAGGCGTTTTGTACGGTTTCTGCACGCGACACGGTGGGTCTGGCGCGCGAGCTGTTCGGTGGTAACGGGATTTTGCTGGAGGAGCAGGTGGGTCGTTTTGTTGCCGATATTGAGGCCATTTACTCGTATGAGGGGACGCGAGAGATTAATACTCTGATTGTGGGACGGGCGATCACCGGTATCGGCGCGTTTGTTTGATGCCTCGCGTCCAAACTCTTGCAGTTTGCTGAACTCAAATCCTGAAATTGTTCTTGGCAGAATATCGATCCTGGGCACTACTTTCTCGTGCCTTATTGGCTACATGTTAGCCCATCTTCAAGTGACACCGAGATAGCAGTTGGTAACCTGATGCCACCGTCAACTACTTGCCAATTCTTCTTCGACTGCAGCGCGTATTTTTGCATAGCCGGTTGAAATATCCCCGACCAGCGCCTCTGCCAACGCATTTGCGTCTTGGCTGCGTATCGCTTCGATTGCGGCCTTGTGATAATGGACGCCGCTTTCTTCCCGCGAATACCGCGGATAGAGTTTACCGAGCATCGGACCGGTCACGAGCCACGCAATTTCCAATAGCCGCACAGCAAACCGCTTGTTCGCGCGTTCATAGAGCATAAAATGAAATTCGAGATTTTTTTCCAGAGCTTTTGAATACTTACCCTGCTCGCGAAATCTGGCAAATTCATCATTTACGTCAATCAGCTTGTTGAGAAACTTTTCATCTGTGTTCTCAATGATAGATGCGGCCAAGGTGCGCTCCAGCGCAATACGGATATCCTCCAACTCGGTGAACTGCTCACTGCTAAGTACCGGGACTTCGATCGTCTTTGGACCAGCGAAATGTAGGCCGCCATCCTGTGTGATTCTGCCAAGAGCCTCACGAACGGGGGTAGTACTAACGCCCATCAATTCGGTGATTTGACGCACTGTCACACGCTGCCCCGGTTTGAACCGACCCGTCAGTAGGGCCTGACGGAGTTCTTGATAGATCTGTTGAATCAGCGTGTCTTTATTCAGGATGGGTTTCAGTTCCAGCAGGGTGAGTCTCCTTTCAATTCCGGAAACGGCTCGTGCCCCGGCGCCTTACGCTCTTTCGGTTCTATCGCCCAAAGGCCAAATCAGGCAACCATACCGCAAGCTCTGGGAAGTACATTACCAGCGCGATTGTGACCAGCTGTATGCCGATAAACGGAACTACACCGCGATACATATCATTCAGCTTAATTTCTGGCGGGGCAATTCCGCGCAAATAGAAGATCGCCGGCGCCATGGGTGGCGTCAGGTAACTTGTCTGAATTACGAGCAAGAACACGATACAGAACCAAATATCGTCAAAGCCAAGAGCTCGAATGACCGATATTGCGATCGGTACGATGATCAGCATGATTGAGATCATGTCGAGGATGAACCCAGCGAGGAATGCTAGGAACAAGAATGCCATAAGGGTCATAAATGGCGGCATCGACAGAGCTGAAATCAAATCAGACACTGCACTAATTCCACCAAGCGCAATGAACACTCCCGAGAAAATCGTTCCGCCAAGCAGAATGAAAAGTACCATAGCAGTAATCTGAAGAGTCTTGATAAGCGCCCCGTTCATCATCGACAAACTAAAAGAGCCATAGGCAATCGTCAGTACGATCGTGCCGAACGCTCCGACAGCCGCGGCTTCGGTTGGTGTCGCCCAACCAAGAATAATCGTTCCAAGCACTGAAAAGATCAGAATCCCAGGCGGCACAAGCGAGGTCAGGGTCAGTTTGAGCCTTTCGCCGGCAGTTTGCGGACCATCTTCCGGCGGCGATGCTGGGCCATCCTGTGGTCGCAATGTGCAACGGACAACAATATAGAGCATGTAGAAGATCGCTAGCATCAGGCCAGGAACGATCATACCGATCAGTAGGTTACCTACAGGGACATCAGCAATCGGCCCTAGCAGGATGACAACAATCGACGGTGGAATGACCGTACCAAGTGACCCGCCAGCACAGATGGTTCCCGATATCAACCCCTTGTCATAGGCGTGCTTCAACATGATCGGAATGGCCAGGAAGCCAACGACAGCTTCTGTGGCACCGGAGACGCCGCTGGCGGCTGCGAAGATAACACAGAGGATGACAGTAGTGATCGCGATGCTGCCTGGCAAACGATAGGTCCACGAGTGGATTGCCTTGAACAGGCCATCGGCAATGCCGGCTTTTTCCAGCATGGTCCCCATAAAAACAAATAGCGGAACGGCGGCGAGCACATAGTAAGAAGTGATAGTGTCAACCTTCGACACCATTTGATGAACGAAAGAGTCACCAAACCGGATTAGGCCAAACAATAGGCCAACACCCATCAACGAAAAGCCGACAGGGATGCCGATGAAGATGGCCAGCATCAGTACCGGAAACATTAGAAGTCCGAATTCAATTCCCATATTATTCGACCTAATTTTCGAGAGTCGCCTTAGGCGCTGACTTCGTCAGCGTTTGATCGAAATCGCCGGATTGCCGACAGCGTATCGGAAATAGCCTGCAGAACTAGCGCACCAAAGCCGACGGCCCAGACGGTACGGAATGGCCAGACCACTGGATTCCAGGCGGACGCACCGGAATGCTCGTTGATAACATAGGCTTCATAGGCATATTCGATCAGAGCGTAGGTGAGCCAACCGCAGGCCGGGATTACCAGACATACATATGTCGCGATGTCGATCACGGCCCTCTTCCGGGCAGAACCACGATTGTAGAGAAAATCAACTCGAATATGGGCCCTGTGCAACTGGCAAAAAGCGATTCCGAGCATGAAGACCGAACCCGACAACATGTAGCCGACTTCAAAAGCCCAAATGGTCGGCGCGTTCAGGAAATGTCGGGCGGCGACTTCGTAAACCATTGTTATGATAAGGACAATCACTAGCCATGCGCCAATCCGAGCTAAAACCGTGGAGACATTGGCTGCAAGTTTTTCAATCGCCGGCATCGATGTGAACTCCCTTTGAGGCGACGGAGTGCAATTCGCACCTGATCCGTACTCCGTACCCTAATGAGGGCAGTAAATTTGACGAAAACTGTCGGCAGGCAAACTAACCTGCCGACAATAGTTCCAAGTTAGCGATAGCGGGTGGCGGATTTCCAGATTTCGCCGTAGGCCTTCATACTAGACCACACCTTCTCGAATTCAGGATTTTCAGCTGCTTGCTTGTCAGCCCACTCGACCGAAGCCTTGTATGCCACGTCGATGAACGCAGAATCCAGATCTACAATCTCGGTCGCACCCGCGATTTTTTTGAAAGCCTCGGCATCGTCATGCCCGTATTGCATCCAGTTGTCGAACACACTACGGCGTGCGGCGATTTCGATCAGGTTGCGGTTGCGCTCGCCAAGAGACTCCCAGGTATCGGCATTGAACTGGCATTCCTGGAAGGACAGCGGCTGATGTATTCCCGGCACGATCGTGTAAGGGGCAATCTGCTGAAAACCGGCCGCGACATTCATTGCCGGCGGTCCCCATTCGATCGCATCAACAACACCGCGCTCAAGCGCCGGAAAGACTTCCGAACCAGGCAATGATACTGTAGAGGCTCCAAGTGCGGCAGCGATTTCTGCCCAGGCACCGGAGGTACGGAGTTTTAATCCTTTGAAGTCTTCCTGAGTCACGACTTTCTTGTGGGAGTGAGCAAATATCTCTTTAGGGATTACGCCGCAGGGAAAACCGACTATGCCAAATTTGGCCATGCGCCACTCTTTCCACATTTCCAGTCCGCCGCCCTTGTACATCCAATGAATTGTTTGCTCAAAAGGTAGACTTCCTGAAAAGCCCGACAGGAGCGCGCCCGTTCGGTCGATGCCCCAGTCATAACTGGCATTTGTGTGACCCGCTTGTGCGACCCCCTTTTTAACAGTGCTTGTCACCTTCAAAGCCTTACCAAGTGTGCCACCTGGAAAGACCTCGATCACGACGTCACCATTGGTCAGCAGCTCTACGTCATTGGCAAAGCCTTTGGCCTGCATTTCTAAGAGTGGCCCACCACCCCAGGTAGCGGCCATGCTGAGCTTGTTCTCTGCAAATGCAGGTGCGGCTGACGCGGCCAAACTCGAAGCAACGGCCAGCGCAGCGGCTTTTGCAATATGTGATCTGTTCATCTGAAGATTTCCTCCTTGCTTCTCCACATTCCGACCGTTCAGGCGAAACTTGTTCCATTGCCACTTAGTTTACCGATCAACGCTTGATTTTTTGTGACATCATATTTAATGTCACAAATTGAAATTTATTGCAAGGCCCCAAATTTAGCGGAAGCAGAAACCATGATTGACAGACAGAACACCAGGTTCCCAGCCCAGGGGCGCGAATGGAACGAATTGAAGCAAGAGCTCGAGTGTTTGCGTCAAGGAGACATGAAGTGGACCGACCTTCGCAATCTCAAGGCTTCCTACAACGCGGGAGAAGCACTGCACGAAGCCTCCTGGGCCGCCTATACGATGTTCAGTGGCGACAACTACCTCTATGGAAATCTTCTCTATCCAAGTCTTAACAAGATGGCCGAAGACATCACCAAGATGGCGCTAGAGATGTTGCAGGCACCGGATGACGGATTTGCAACCGTCACCACAGGTGGCACAGAAAGCATCACCCTTGCCATGCGCGCTGCTCGCGAACACCGGCTAGCCAAAGGTCCAGTGAACGGTCAGCCGGAGATCATCGCGCCATTCTCAGCCCATGCGTCACTGAATAAGGCCGCAAATCTGCTGGGTGCTAAGGTGATTCGGGTTCCAGTAGTGAATTTTCGGTCGGATGTCGCGGCCATGGAGGCTGCAATTTCCGAAAACACTATCGCATTGTTTGGGTCCGCACCTTGTTACCCGTTCGGTTGTATCGACTCTATTTCTGAACTGAGCTCAATTGCCGAAAATAATGGTCTGTGGATGCATGTAGATGCCTGCGTTGGCGGTTTTTTCCTACCTTGGGCGCGGCGTATCGGGCGCGAGATTCCCGAGTTCGACTTTGCGCTCCCAGGTGTTCTTTCCATGTCTGCCGATCTTCACAAATATGGTTACACCGCCCGCGGCGCTTCTCTTGTTCTGCTGCGCAGCGAAGCTCTGGCCAAAGAATTTCAAACCCTGAAGTTTGACGAATGGCCGATGGGCACCTTTGACGCTTTGACGGTGGCCGGATCGCGCCCCGGAGGCGCTGTCGCTTCCGCGTGGACAGTGATGAATTCGCTGGGCACGGAAGGATATGAAGATCTTGTGCGGAAAATCTGCGCCGCCCGCGACCTAATGATTGACAAGATCTCTACCATTCCAGGCCTAAAGGTCGCTGGCGAACCGGAGGCGGGCGTGATGGGTATCGTCGGCGAGAACGAAACTGATATGGCGGCGGTTCGCGGCGAGTTGAGCGCGCGGGGTTGGCGCACGGGCCCCCTGGTTCAGCCGCAGGGCTTCAACATACTGTTGAACCAGTATCACGACCAAATAATCGACGAATTCACTGACACGTTGCGTGATATCGTCGAGACGGTTGGGTCGGCGGGGGCGATGGCCGAATATGAAACTGAATCCTATGGCGGGTAGGCGCGGATGAATGACACGATAGAGCAGCTAGATCTCAGGGCGGCGGTCCGAGATCAGCGTCAATTCGCTGCAGATCTATTCGACAGCTACTTCGACATCTCCAAGGACGTCGAAGGGGTCACCCGCCCCGGCTGGAGCGAGATTGAGGAGGCCGGCGCCCAATTGGTCGCGGATCGTAGCCGTACCCTGGGGTTGGAACTGGAATTCGACGAACTCGGCCAGGTCTATGCAACTCTCCCGGGCGTTGACCGGTCGACGCCGCGCATCGTCATTGCATCGCATCTCGATTCGGTTCAGCGCGGCGGAAATTTTGACGGCTATGCTGGTGTAGTTGCCGGAATGACCGCGTTGGCAGCCCTGAAGACCAAAGGAGTAACGCCGAGCTGCGACTTGACTGTAATGGGCACCCGCGGCGAGGAGAGCGTCTGGTACGGCATCGCCTATATCGGCAGCCGATATTCCGTGGGCGATTTGAGCTGGGAGGAGCTTTCGACGCTGGTGCGCGCCGATACCGGCAAATCGCTACCCGATCATCTGGAGGATCTCGGCTATGATGTCGAGACGGCCATGGCCCGCGCCGGGACGGCAAGGCTTACTGCCGAAAACACCCTCGCTTATTTCGAGTTGCATATTGAACAAGGGCCACTTCTGGACCGCGCCGGCATAACCGCCGCCGTGCCCACCGCAATCCGTGGCAATGCGCGCTATCCGGAAATCACCTGCACCGGCCGCTACGGCCATGCCTCGGCTGAACCGCTGGAAGAACGGCGCGATGCGGTGCTGGCAGTGGCGGAACTGATCAACCGCTTCGATGCCTACTGGAAAGACCAGATCGCTGCCGGTGCGCCTGATACCCAGCTCACCGTCGGACGCATCCATACTGACATCTATCAGGATGGGCTCACAGTGGTTCCGGGCGAATGCCGGTTCTCGTTCAACTTTGGCGGCACAACTCAGGCATTCATCGATGACGGTAAGGCACACTTTGCTCAGCTGCTGGATGAGATTGCGGTTTCGCGCAAGGTCGAATTCGACATCGGACGCCAGGTCGGCAGTGCGCCGGTACCACTTGATGCCGGCCTTAGAGCCACCTTACGTGCCTCAGCTGAGGCGCTTGGCATCTCCTACCACGAGATGGCCACGGTCGGCCATGATGCGGCGATCTATGCCAAGGCAGGCATCCCGGCTGCCATGATCCTGGTGCGCAACCAGAACGGCAGCCACAATCCACGCGAGGCTATGGATATCGACGATTTCCTGGAAAGCACTGCAATTCTGATGCAGGCAGTTCTGAGGGTCGCCTGAGCCTGACGCAATATTTGCAACTCATCACCGCTCTTTTTCAAGGAGAGGTTATTCATTGGAGAAATGAAATGGCAAAAATCAAAGGCAAACCCGCCGCAGACGGCAAGATCCGTTGCATTGTCTGGGGCTGCGGTCAGGTAGGCCGCGACATCATCAAAACGATCTCTCCAGGACGCACCTACATGCGCATTGTCGGTGCAGTTGATACGGATCCCAAAAAGACGGGCAAGCTAATTAGCGATCTTTATCCCGAAGAAGGCAACAATATCGATATTCCGATTTCATCCTCATTTGAGGATTGCCTTAAGCGCCTCAATGAGCCCGTGGAGGTGGTATTCCACCAGACCGAGTCGCACCTTGACGTTATCGGCCCAGAACTTGAAGAGGCGATGAAGGCTGGGATAAACGTTGTAGCAGCGTCGGAGGTCATGCACTATCCGACAATCCGCCACCCCGAGGCAGCAGCATCTCTGGATAAGGTCGCCGAGGAGAATGGCGTTACCATTACCGGTGCCGGAGTCAACCCGGGCTTTATTTTCGATAGTTGGGTGGTTGGCATGGCCAAAATGGCGGCTGATCTGGGACATGTCCAAGTAATCCGCTCAATGAATCCGTCGGGCATGGGCCCAGGTGACAACGCTCATGTTGGCATGGGGCTGGAAGTGGATGAGTTCCACCGCCAGGTCGAAAAGGGTATCGTTCAGGGTCATCTTGGGTTTTTGGAATCCCTGCCCGCCGTGGCCGAACGTCTTGGTATCAACATCGACCGGGTAGAGGAAAGCTGGACACCGATCACCGAGGATCACGACGTCGACTCAGGTGGCCCAGTGGGGATGCTGAAGGCCGGCACGGTCTGCGGTTGCACTCAGGAAGCACGCGGCATGGATGGTGATGTGGAGCGGATCAGCTTCAAGATCCTGATGTACTATGAGCCCGAGCGCTATGGCTACGAAATCGCCGACGAGGTGATCCTCGACGGCGTGATGCCTGTCCATGCCAAGATCAAGCCTGGGCTTAAATCCAAATTGGGCTCGGCCGCGGGCCAGATCTGCGCCGCCGGCGACATAATTAATGCTCCTCCGGGATTGCGGAGCGTTCTGGACGATCCCTATGGCGGCCCAAAGCGAGGCGGTGATTTCCGTTATATTACCGACCCGGACAATCCGCCGAAACCCGGCCTGATGAAGCTGATCAAACAGCCTGCGTAAAACGAGGCCTAGCAAGAGATACGAATGATACAGGATTACTCGCACCTAGGGCACTACGTTGGCGGGGAGTGGGATTTTAACACTTCCGATGCCTGCGAAGTGATTAATCCCGCGACGGAAGAGGTTCTGGAACTATTGCCGCAAGCCTCGACCGGTCAAATGGACGTAGCGCTAACTTCAGCCGAGGCCGGGTTGGAGATATGGCGCCACCGGACTCCCATCGAACGCTCGGACATAATGCGCCACGCCGCCAGTTTGGTGCGTGACCGGCAGGATGTTATAGCCACAGCATTAACGTTAGAGCAGGGCAAGCCTATCGGCGAGGCGCGGATCGAAGTAGCGATCTCCGCCGACACCATCGACTGGTTTGCCGAGGAAGGCCGCCGCGCTTACGGCCGGATCATTGCGGGCCGTGCATCGGGAACGGAGTTCCACGTCCGTCACGAACCAGTGGGCGTTTGCCTATTAATCACGCCATGGAACTTTCCGATTGGAATGCTAGCGCGCAAATTGGGCGGTGCGCTGGCAGCTGGATGTTCCGTGATCGCTACGCCTTCGAACGAAACACCAGCCTCGGCGGTGGAATTCGTCCGCGCGTTTCATGATGCCGGCCTACCGGCCAATGTGCTGAACTTGGTTTTCGGCCCCTCGGCCAAGCTTTCCAGCCATTTCATGGCCTCATCGGTTGTCCGCAAGGTTTCCTTCACCGGCTCGACGCCCGTCGGCCAGCTTCTGATGCGGCTGGCGGCCGACAATGTTCAACGTTTGACGCTCGAACTGGGTGGACATGCACCAGTTGTTGTGCTGGACGATGTCGATTTGGATGCGACAGTTGAAGCGCTCGCCGCCGGAAAATACCGCAATGCTGGGCAGGTTTGTGTCTCCCCGACGCGGTTCTACGTTGAGGAGAGCATTTTCAAGCAGTTCTCCGAGCGTTTCACCGAATTCGCCGCTTCCCGAGTCGTAGGCAATGGGCTCGACGAAGACGTGCATATGGGCCCAATGGCCAATTCCCGCCGACTTGATAGATTGGACGCCTTGGTGGCTGATGCGCGTGATCGGGGTGCCGAAATCCTGACGGGTGGCAATCGCTGTCGCAATCAAGGCTATTTCTTCGAACCGACGGTGATCGCGGCCCCACCCGACGAAAGTCTTGTAATGACCGAAGAACCGTTCGGACCGATCGCCGCTCTGACATCGTTTTCAACCGATGATGAAGTTCTGAACCGTGCCAACGCCCTGCCCTATGGGCTGGCCGCCTATGTATTCGGCAAGTCTCGCAACCGCCTACGTCAGATTGCAGAGGGATTCGAAGCCGGGCTCGTCGGCGCCAATACCCTCGGCGTTGGCTCACCGGAAGCTCCGTTCGGTGGTGTCAAGGCCAGCGGCTTTGGCTCCGAAGGCGGTGTCGAGGGGATGGAGTCGTATCTTACCGTCAAGTCGATTTCGATCACTTGATGACATTTCCAATTTCGAAAGCTGGTCTGTTAGCCCTCCCCAATTGGGGGAATTGCAAAATGTTCGCCAGTAGAATGGATTTACCCATTGAGCACAGCAAGTTGCCGGAAGTTGGCTCCAATGGCACCAGCATCACTTTACTGGGCAGCGCTGGCCGACTGCTGTTTCCATATCCCTTTGGAGGTAATGAAGTTGAGTAAAATGTCTTCTTTGACGATTCGCAAGTCAGCATCCATTTCGCGCGGTGTTGGCATGCAGACGCAGATCTATGCGACGCGTGCCGAGAACGCCGAGATCTGGGATGCGGAAGGCAAGCGCTATATCGATTTTGCCGCCGGCATCGCGGTGGTGAACACCGGCCATCGCCACCCGAAAGTGATCGAGGCCGTCAAGGCCCAGCTCGATAGCTTCACCCACACCTGCCACCAGGTCGTACCCTACGAAAACTATGTGCATCTGGCCGAGCGGCTAAATGCTGCGTTGCCGGGTGACTTCGACAAGAAGACCGTATTTGTTACCACCGGCGCCGAGGCGGTGGAAAACGCTATCAAGATCGCTCGGATGGCAACCGGCCGGCCGGCGGTGATCGCCTTTAGCGGTGGCTTTCACGGCCGCACATTCATGGGTATGAGCCTCACCGGCAAGGTAATACCCTACAAGGCCGGTTTCGGACCGATGCCGGCTGATGTGTTTCGTGCACCCTTCCCGGTGGAGCTACACGGAGTATCGACCGAGGACTCGATTGCCGCACTCGAGCGTCTGTTCAAAACCGATGTCGATCCGTCCCGTGTGGCTGCCATCATTATCGAGCCGGTACAGGGTGAAGGCGGTTTTTACGAGGCACCGGCAGGCTTCATGACGCGCCTACGTGATATTTGCGAGCACCATGGCATGCTACTGATCGCCGATGAAGTGCAGACCGGCTTTGCCCGCACCGGTAAATTGTTCGCCATGGAGCATCACGGTGTTGCGGCCGACATAACGACGATGGCCAAGGGGTTGGCCGGCGGCTTTCCGCTTGCTGCAGTTACCGGCCGGGCCGAAGTGATGGACGCACCGGGGCCCGGCGGCCTTGGCGGTACCTATGGCGGCAGCCCGGTCGGGATCGCCGCAGCACATGCGGTGCTCGACGTGATCGAGCAGGAACAGCTTTGCGCGCGTGCCGATCAGCTTGGCGCGCGGCTGAAGCAGAGGCTTTCGGCAGTGCAGGGCGATATCCCTGAGATCGCAGATATCAGAGGGCCGGGTTTCATGAATGCCATCGAATTCAATCTGCCAAATTCAGGGACACCCAATCCCGATTTTGCCAATGCAGTGCGCGCGGTGGCTCTGGAACGCGGGCTGATCCTTTTGACCTGCGGCGTATACGGCAATGTCATTCGCTTCTTGTCGCCGATCACAATTCCTGACGATGTGTTCGCCGAAGCACTCGACATTATCGAAGAGTCCATGCTCGCCACTGCCGCCTGAAAGGATGACACGATGAATGCTCTTTCCTCCCGCCTATCCGATCCGTCCCTGCTCGTAGACAAGGCTTTCATCGATGGCCAATGGGTGGATGCCGATGGCGGCAGGACCTTCGATGTGACCAACCCGTCCTCAGGTGAGGTGGTCTGTTCACTGCCCGACATGGGCGTTGCGGAGACAAGAAGGGCGATCGATGCCGCTTATGTGGCGCAAAAGGACTGGGCGGCCAAGACCGGCAAAGAGCGCTCGTCTGTGCTACGTCGCTGGCATGATCTGATGGTAGAAAACGCCGATGATCTGGGCGCCATACTCACCGCCGAAATGGGCAAGCCGTTCGCAGAGGCAAAGGGTGAGATCCTCTATGGCGCAAGCTTCATCGAATGGTTCGCCGAGGAAGCCAAGCGGGTCTATGGCGATGTAATCCCTGGCCATCAGGTCGACAAGCGTATCATCGTCTTGAAACAGCCCGTGGGGGTTGTCACCTCCATCACACCGTGGAATTTCCCCAACGCCATGATTGCTCGCAAAGCCGGCCCGGCGCTCGCTGTGGGCTGCTCATTCATCGCCAAACCGGCCAAGCAGACACCCTTGTCAGCACTTGCTATGGCTGCGCTGGCCGAACGTGCCGGCCTGCCGAAGGGACTGTTCTCAGTCATTACCTCCAATTCCTCAACAACCATCGGCAACGAGTTCTGCGCCAACGAAAAAGTGCGCAAGCTGACCTTTACGGGCTCGACGGAAGTCGGTCGTATCCTGATGAAACAGTCGGCCGAGCAGATCATGAAAACCTCGATGGAACTTGGCGGCAATGCGCCGTTCATCGTTTTCGACGATGCCGATATTGATGCAGCCGTTGAAGGGGCAATGATCTCAAAATACCGTAACAACGGCCAAACCTGTGTCTGTGCCAACCGCATCTATGTTCAGGCCAGTGTCTATGATGATTTCGCTAGAAAGCTGGCGACTGCGGTTGCCAAAATGAAAATCGGCGACGGCTTCGGCGAGGGCGTCACTGCCGGTCCGCTGATCGACGGGGCTGCGCTCACAAAAGTCGAGGAGCACATTGCTGATGCCACATCCAAGGGCGCAACCATCATCGCCGGTGGCAAGCGCCACGCTTTGGGCGGCACCTTCTTTGAGCCGACAGTTCTAACCGGTGTCACCAAAGACATGGCGGTCGCCACCGAAGAGACTTTCGGACCCGTCGCCCCGCTTTTTAGGTTCGATACCGTTGAAGACGTCATTGAACAGGCCAATGACACGATTTTCGGGCTTGCATCCTATTTCTATGCTCGCGACCTCTCCCGTGTGTGGCGTGTGGCCGAGGCGCTGGAGTACGGCATGGTCGGTATCAACACTGGGCTGATCTCTACCGAAGTCGCACCTTTCGGCGGTGTTAAGCAGTCCGGCACCGGCCGCGAAGGCTCCAAATACGGTGTAGACGACTATCTGGAAATCAAATACGTCTGCTTGGGCGGTGTGTGAGATGGCCATCGGCAGGATCGCTAAATCTGCGCACTGTTCCCCAGCTGTTCCTGATCGGTTTCTCCCAAGGCGCTCGAAGGCGCCACTGACCGGTGGACGAGCAGCTTATTGCTCGTCCTCCGGTCTCTTGTGGTGGTCAAACCGATGTCTGCTATAGCTGCGCCGGATATCTCCCAGGTACTGTTGTTCGATCTACTGTTAGGGCGTGAACTCATTATTAAATATGAGCGAATGACCGATTTCGACAAATCCGACGCGGCTGATCAACCGGCCACGTAAGTCAGCAATGCGGAGATACTGTTGAAAAACCCTTGGGTTTGATTGGCTGTTGGCAAGGCTCGCACTGATCTGATTGCGGTTTTCACACCCGGACTGGCGCCAGCTTGGCCAATCGGCGGAGGTTTTGGGCGGTTGCGGCCATCAGGAACTCATCC